>NZ_CP042911.1:4800000-5499866 GCF_008065095.1 Gemmata obscuriglobus
TTGGCGTATTTCTCTGTTAGGAACGCCTCGATCTTGGATGCAGTGGCCGGTTGAACGCGCGCCGCGTCACGCCCTTCTTTGCGACTCACCTCCGGTAACGGACAGATGCCGTGGTCGGCGGTCATCACAAGAACGTACTTGCCCTTCCCCACTTTGGAATCGAGCGTGTCGAGTAGGCGCTTCATGATCCGGTCGGAGCGAAGCGTCACATCAAGCACCTCTTGCGAATCCGGCCCCCATGCATGACCGACCGCGTCGTTTGACGAGAAACTGAGCGACAGCAGGTCGGGAACGTCGTCGGCCCCCAGTTTCTCTGCGGTGACCGCGGTTTCAGCGAGTTCGAGCAGTAAATCGTTACCGAATGGCGACGTGTAGATTGCGTTCAGGTAAGCGGGTTTGGTTTTCGGGTCGGCCGGCTCGAACGGGTGCGGAAACACACGCCCCTGCCCGGCAGCACCTTTACTCTCACCGCTCACGTCGTCGGGGCCGCTCAGTTTCGCGTAGTCGAGGTCGGCCCGGAACCGGTCCCAGGTCTTGCCGCGCCACCGCTCGGCCGGCTTGATCTTGTTAAAGTCCGCAACCCACGGGTGAACGGCGTCGCGATAAAATGTGGACGTGACGAACTGTCCGGTTCCACCGTCCATCCAATACACCGCGTCGGGCGATTTGCCGCCCGGCAGCGCCGCACCGCGGTTCTTGAGCGAAAGCGCGACCACTTTACCCTTCCCAACGGTGCCGAGCTTAAGCGCGTCGGCAATCGTCGGCTTCAGGAGTCGATTGGGTGATACACCGCCCTTCGCCCCCTTCTTCTCGTCCTCGTCGGTGCCGGCGAGTGTCCGCAATGGCACCTGTTCATGGCGCTCGGAACCAACGCAGTTGACCGACTTGCCCACGCCCCGATCGAACCAGTCGTTGCCAACGACCCCGTGCTCGGCCGGACCGCACCCGGTCGCGACCGACGAATGCCCCGCGGCGGTGACGGTGTACGCGTAGGGATAATGGCAGTTATCGAACCAGGCCCCCTCGTCCGTAATTCGCTTGAATCCGCCCTCGCCAAACTGTGACTTCCAGCGGGCGAGGTAATCGCCCCGGAACTGATCGAAGTACACGAGTACGACGAGTCGCGGGGGGATGGGTTTGTCTGCCGCGTGGGCAGTGGGCGGTGGAACGAGCGCGGGGAGAGCAACGATGAGAAGGGATCGCAGCACGCAATGATCTCCAAATAGGGCAGCATCTTCACATTACGACTCGACACCCGGCTCGGAACCGTCATCGCTCCAAGGGAACGCCGCGGCAGGGTCCGCGCCAAGTCGAACGAAAAGGAGGCGCGGCCGACCTCGGGAGCACACGCACCCATGTTACCCTGACGCCGGGTCATTTGAACGCGCATCAGTCGCGTTATGCCCCATTTCCGACTACAGCACGCACGAAAGCCGCATCCGCCAGCCCGACATTCACACATCAAACCACACAGTGGTTGGCACGGCCGTCACGATCGCCTGCCAAGCCTCTCCTTCGGCCGCCTGAGTGATTTAGTTAGGAACCCTTAGAAAGCGCTTGCACGCAACTCCGGAGTGGGTATCCTCGTGTCGTCGCGGGCGATCGCACGCCTGCGTTGCGTTCTGTCAAAAGTAGCCACTCTCCTTTTCGGTCATCATCCTGCTGTGAGGCCCTTATGTCCCGGTCCCCCTCTCCGGACCAGTTAACGCGCCACACCTGGCCACGGTGGGCGTTGGCGGCGTTTGCTCTCGTTGCTCTCGCGGGCTGTTCGAGCGATTCCGTTCAGACGACCGCGAACCCGACAGAAGAGCGCCTTCGCGCGATCGGCACCGCTTACGGGCGGGCGTCGGACGGGCTCAAACGCCCGCCCCGGAGCGCGGAGGAACTCAAGCGGTTCCTGCCGGACGTGCCCGGGACCGATCCGGCCAGCGTTCTGGTGTCCCCGAACGACCAGAAGCCGTTCGTAATTGTGGCCGGCGTGAACGTGCGCGAGCTCGGGGCATCGGACGCGGTCAATGTGCTTGCCTACGAGCAGGTCGGCTCGGGCGGCACGCGGTACGTTGTCGATTCACGGCTCAGCGTGCGTCCGTTTTCCGCGTCCGAGTTCGAGAAGCTCCGTTTTCCCGCGGATCACAAAAAGCCGTGACGCGTTCGCGCCGCGGCCGGATCGTGTCTCACTCCTTCCGTTACTTTGCCGGAGGTCGTACGTGTTCTCCCACCCTCTCTCCGCCCGCCGCGCCGGTCGGCGCGGGTTCACGCTGATTGAACTGCTCGTGGTGATCGCGATTATTGCGATCCTGATCGGGCTCTTGCTGCCCGCCGTCCAAAAGGTCCGCGAGGCCGCCGCACGAATGTCGTGCGCCAACAACCTCAAGCAGCTCGCGCTCGCGTGCCACAACCACCACGACACCCTCGGGTACTTCCCCCAGGGCGGCGACCGGTATTACTCCGCGCGTCTGGGGAGTAACGGGAGCTACGCCACCGCCAGCGCCACACAGGCGACGAGCCAAACGTGGGGGTGGGGCTACCAGATCCTGCCGTACATCGAGCAGGACAACCTGTGGCGGAACGCGACCGACGCCACCGTCAAGGGCACGGCGTTGAAGATGTTCTCTTGCCCGTCCCGGCGGGCGCCGACCATTTACAACGGCGGGATGCTCAGCGATTACGTGGCCAACGGCGGAACGACCGGCGAGAACGTCGAACCGCACAACGGCGTGGTCGTTCGGTTCAACGCCGGCGTCATCCAGCTTCAGACAATCGCCGACGGAACGTCCAACACGATCGTCTTTGCCGAGAAGTTCGTGTCCAAGGACGTATACACGGGCGGGATGTGGGGGGACAACACCGGCTACTACTCGGGGTGGGGTTGGGACTCGGTCCGGTTCCTGACCAACCCACCCGCTCAAGATATCGTCACGACCGATTGGGGCAGTTACGGGCACCGGTACGGCTCGGCGCATTCGAGCGGCTTCCAAAGCGCGTTCTGCGACGGCTCGGTTCGGAACGTGCGCTACGGGGTGACCACTAGCGCGCTCCAGGCGGCATGCAACCGCGCCGATGGTCAGGTCTTCAGCCTCAACGACCTGTAAGTGGCGACGCCCGACGCGCGACCCACTTGTGTTTAAACGAGTGGGCAAGGGACGTATTCGCCCGTTCAGCGTGAGTCGGGTTTAACCTCGGACCGTTCCGCGCAATGCTTCGGAGGGCGCATGACGGCGCTCGCCGTGAAACGCGGAACGCGTCCGTGAGCCCTGACGCGAAAGTCGGAATCGGCATTCGCGCGGCGCCCCGCATCGGGTATAATGTCCTCACGCGGACAACCAGTCCGCCCGTCAGGAGATGATGCTTTATCGTTCCGCTCGCGCCAGCTCATCTTGGATTGCCCGCCCTGTGCCGTCCACTCACAGCACCCAGGACTGCTCCGCCGCAACGCGGCTCCTGACCCGGTCACGGCTGCTCCAGCCGTGCGCCGTCCGTTTCCCGGGCCGAAAGCCCAGAAGAGAGTGCGTTTTGAAGAAGCTCTACGTTGGTAACCTGCCGTTCAACGCAACCGCCGACGAACTGCGCGAGATGTTCTCCGCGTTCGGCCGCGTGCTGAGCGCGACCATTTGCACGGACCGCGACACCGGTAACAGCCGCGGGTTCGCGTTCGTTGAACTGGCGGAGGGGGCCGACGAAGCGGTCCAGGGTCTGAACCAGGCCCAGTTCGGCGGCCGCAGCCTGACGGTGAACGAAGCCAAGCCCCGCGAGGGCGGCTCGTCCGGCGGATCGCGAAGCGGCGCCAGCCGCAACGGGTACTCCCGCAGCTACTGATCGCCCCTTCGGTAATGAAACCGCCGCAGCGCCCTGAGCAATGGGCGCCGCGGCAGTTGTTGTGAGAGCGCGTCACGCGACTCAGGGCTTCAGCCGCGTAAGGGACTCGGCAAAAAATAACTATCCCAACGGAGGCAGTTCGTGGCCAGGGATGTCCACGAACCAATCGTTGAGATCCGGCAGCCGATGAACCTCGTCTTCGACCTGCGCCATTTCCTTTTTCGTCAAGCGGACGCCCTTCGGGTAGGCATCGGTCAGTACCTCAACGGTGGGATGCTTGCCGCCCCAGGTCATCGACCGGGCGAACCCGAGGACCGCTTCGCGGGTGTCTAACAGATCTCCGCCCCAGTGGTTCTCGAGTACCCCCCAGCAGTGCTCGATCGGGTTGTACTTGCTGTGGTAGGGCGGGTAATACGCCAGCCGCACGAGCCGCCTCCGCTGACGCGCCAAGGCCACCATCCTCTTGAGGAACTGGGTTCGCCGGCCTTTGTTCTCCGGCCCGTTGTCTTGGTTGATGACCAGTGTCCGGACCCGCGGGAAGCGCGGCTGGTGCTGTACCCACCAGCGGTCCAGGATGTCCACGATGAAATCGCTCGTCACCCGCGACGTCGTGAAGTACAGCCACAGGTCGCTGTCACGCGGCAGCAACAGCCCGTAGGGTGTCAGGACCTCTTCGGCCCGGAAGTCGTGGTCCGCGGCCTTCGTTCGTACTCGGTTCTTGCCCTTGCGCGAGTACGCCCCCACCTGAACACCGGCTTTCGCGTCCAGCGACAGCCGCAGCGTGTCGGCACTAGCGTCGGCCTGCGGGTTGATCTCCTTCAGCCGTGCGAAGATGGCATCGGTCTGGGGGATCTTTTTTTGGGCACGCACTTGAGAACCTTGGTCGGGTGGAACCCGAGGTCGTTGAGCTTGGTGCGGAGGGTTCGCGCCTGGGGCAACTGGTCCGCGCGGTACCCCTTCGTGGCGACCAGCTGACGCCGCACTTCTTCGGCCGTCAGCCGGGTATACAGGCGCAGGGTGCGGAACCGCGGGTCCGCCTGGCTCTGGCTGGTGACGAGGTCCCGGATGTCGGCCAGCAGGTCGGGCAATCGGTCCTCGGCACGGTGCCGGCCTCGCGCCGAGAACGCGTCGCGGGCCACGACGCCCGAGTTCAGTTCCCGCATGCCCTTGCGGATGGTGACCCGGTTCCACCCGAACGCCTCTTCGGCTCGGCGTTGACCGCCGGGACCCAACGCACGCACCACCCGGGCCATGAACAACCGTCGTTGCGCCCCGCGCAGATCGTTCGCCGCCTCGATCAACGCGGGCGTGAGTGTCTCGCCGAACGGAATCACAGCGACCTCCTGCGGGTACCACCGAGAAGGTCATCCTACGATACGAGAATTGGGATAGTTATTTTTTGCCGAGTCCCTAAGCTCGACTGATGCCGATTCTGGGGCCGTCCGTGGTGAGGTAACATGAGGGTTGCTGAAGCTCCCATGGCCCTCGCCCACGGACGGCTGCCATGATTCTACCACCCGAGGCGCACGACCTGGTGCAGGTTCTGGCGCTGCATTTCACCAACCCCACATACCAACGGTTCTCGACGCTCCTGGTCGGGGCCCTGGTCACGACCGGGCGACGGACCGTGGCCAACCTGTTGCGCACGCTCCGGCACCTGACACCGGGGCACCGGACCGATTACCAACGGGTGCTCTCACGCGCGCCGTGGTCCGGGCTCGCGGTTGGGTGCGCCGTGATGCGGTTCCTGCTGGACCACGTGGTCCCTGCGGGCCCCGTGATGCTGGTCGGCGACGACACGGTCGATGGGCACCCGGGTCGGTGCGTGTACGGCAAGGCCCGGCACCGCGACCACGTACGATCGTCCCACGCCTACACCGCGTGGCGGTACGGGCACAAGTGGGTGGTGCTCGCCGTGCTCGTCAAGTTCCCGTTCGCCACCCGCCCGTGGGCGCTGCCCATTCTCATCGACCTGTACCGGTCTCAAGAAGACGACCGTAAGTGACTGTCCCATATGTGAGATTTATGCCACCGTGTGGTATTGAAACTCGGCGTCGCCCCCTTTCGGCTCAAGCCGGTTGAGCATCAGGTGGATCATGGCCAACTTGACGAACGCCTCCGACGACCGCACCGTCTTCTCCCGGTCCTTGGACAACCGCCGGCACGTCCCCAGCCAGGCGAACGTCCGCTCCACCGTCCACCGCCGCGGTAACTTCACCCACCCCTTGGCCCCGTCCGGGCGGCGGACGATGACCAGCTCCCACCGGGCGTTCGTCTCGACCCACTCGTACAGGGCGTAGTTGTGGTACTTGCGGTCGGCGAACACCCGGCGCACCTTCCCCATCGGTTGCTCGTCCAGCCGGCCGAACAGTTCGGCCGCCGCCTTGGCATCATCGACGCTCGCGGCCGTCACCAGCACGGCCAGCAGCAACCCCATGGAATCCACGAGGATGTGCCGCTTCCGCCCGTCCACGTTCTTGGCGTTGTCCCGGCCCCGCTCCTCGCCGCCGGAGGTCGTGTCCACCGACTGGCTATCCACGCTCGCGGTCGTCCGGGGCGAGTACGGCCTCTCGGCGGTGCGGACCTTTTTGCGGAGAAGGTCATGGATCGTGTCGCGGGTGCCGTTGTGTCGCCACTCGTCGAAGTACCGCCCGACCGTGGACTTGGGCGGGAAGTCCTTGGGCCGGTACCGCCACTGGCAACCGGTCCGCAGCACGTAGAAGACCGCGTCGGTGACGTCCCGCAGGGCGGTGGTGCGGGGACGGCCGCCGGGGTACACGGGGATGTGTGGCTCGATGAGCCCCCACTGCTCGTCGGTCACGTCGCTCGGGTAGGATTGGGTTCGCATGGACCATTCTACCCACCCAACCGCCACATATGGGACAGTCACTTAGCGGAACCGGCCGCACCGGACACCGGCGCGGATCATGTGCGTGCTCGTGCGGGCCCTGCTGATCCGATTCCCGAACCGCACGTTCGTATTGGCCGGGGATGCCGGGTACGGGACCCATGAGGTCGCCCGGTTCGCCCAGCGTCACCGGGACCGACTCACCCTGGTGAGCAAGTTGCACCCCAAGGCCAACCTGTTCGAGCCCCCGCCCCCGTACTCGGGCCACGGCCGGCCTCGGGTCAAGGGCGCGCCCGTGCCCAAGCCGCGTCAGGTGGTCGATGCGGCCCCGGCGTTGGCCCCGTTGAAGGTGGGATGGTACGGGGGCGGCCAGAGGCAGGTCGATACGCTCACCGGAACCGGGCACTGGTATAAAGCGGGTCACGGCCTGGTCTGTACTTTCCGCGAATTTGTAGGTCGGGAGGTGATGGTGGGTTCGGAGTAGACGAGTGCCGGCCCGTCCGGGAGGATGGCGTTACCACACGACCAGCCACCCCGAACGGACACGGCCATGCCATCTGCGCATACTCCGTCCCCGCGTTGCCACTGGTTTTCGGTTCTGGCCGGGGCACTGGATCGGCGCTCGGGTCGGCGGTTGGCGGCCCTGTTCCTGGGTGTGCTGCTGGCCCGCGGGCGGCACGCCCTGAGTTGCTGGATTCGGGCGGCCGGATTATCGTCCCAATACCGCCGCTGTTACCCCACCGCGGCCGCGGTCGGGCGCCGGGTCGAGCGCATCGCGACCCGGTTGTTGGTCGAGATCCTCAAGCCCCTGGTGACCGGGCCGCGGGTGGTGCTGGCGTTGGACGACACACCGACCGCCCGGTACGGACCGAAGGTACAAGGGGCCGGGGTGCATCACAACCCGACACCCGGGCCGGCCGGGAGCGCATTCGTGTACGGGCACGTGTGGGTGGTGCTCGGGTTGCTGGTGGCGCATCCACTGGGTGGGGTCGTGGCTCTGCCCCTGTTGGCCCGGTTGTACATCCGGAAGGCGAACCTGGGCGCGGTGCGGGCGACCGATCGGCCCCGGTTCGCCACCAAGCTGGCGATGGCCGTTGACCTGGTGCGGTGGGCGCACGGATGGCTGAAGATGTGGGGCATGGCGGTGTGGGTGGTGGCCGACGGGGCGTACGCCCAGGGGCCGGTGCTGAAGCCGCTGCGGAAGCTCGGGGTGACGGTGGTGAGCCGGCTCCGCCGGGATGCGGCCCTGTGCTCGTTACCGCCCGCGCGGGAGCCCGGGCTGCGCGGGCGCCCGCGGGTGTACGGAACGGCACGGATCTCGTTGGCCAAGCGGGCCGGGCACAACGGCGGGTGGAGCACCGGCACGTTCACCGTGTATGGGAAGACCGTCGAGAAGCGGTACAAGACGTTCGTGGCCACCTGGCGCCCGGCCGGTGGGGCGATCCGGGTGGTGCTGGTGGACGAGCCCCACGGATGGGTCGCGTTCTTCAGCACCGACCCGGGCGCGACGGTGACCGACATCTTGGAACGGGTGGCCGACCGGTTCACCCTGGAGACGTGCTTCCGGGATCTCAAACAAGTCGCCGGGACGGGCCAGCAACAGGTGCGCGGGGTGCCGTCGAACGTCGGGTGCTTCCACCTGTGTGCATGGGCGCACACCCTGACCGAGGTGTGGGCCTGGGCTCGGAACGCGGACGAGTTGGTGGGGCACCGGTCCGCGTCCCCGTGGGACGATCCGAGCCGGCGCCCGAGTCACGCGGACAAGCGCCGGGCCTGGCAACACGAGCTGTTGGCCGAGGAGATTCGGGCCGTTGTGGGCGAGCACCACGACCACACGAAAATCCGCGACCTCGCCTACCGGTGCTTGGACTTGGCCGCGTGAGCACGGCTGATTCGCGGAAAGTACAGCCTGGTGCCGATCCGCTGGGTATTCGTCCGGGACACGACGGGCACACACCGGGACGAGTACTTCTTCACCACGGACCTCGGCCTGACCGTGTCGGCGGTCATCGCGATCTACTGCGGCCGTTGGAATATTGAGACCACGTTCCAAGAGATGCGCGCGGAACTGGGCCTGGAGACGACCCGCGGGTGGCGCGAGAAGACCGTGTTGCGGGCGGCCCCGTGCCTGTTCGGGTTGTACACCGTGGTGGCCGTCCTGTTCCACACCCTGCCCGCATCGAAGCGAACCGGGGCCGTGGAATGGCCGGGCAAGACCGTCACAACCTTCTCCGATGCGTTGGCGGCGGTCCGGCGGTGGCTCTGGGCCGAGGCACTTTTGCCACAGGCCGGGCAAACCATGGGTCTTGATAAACTCCCGGAGCCCGTACGCGAGCTCTTGCTTACCACGCTCGCACCCGCCGGATAAGCGTCACAGATTCGGCATCAGTCGAGCTAAGTGCATACGACGCGTGCAGTCCGGCCGTCGTCTCGAAACCAGTCGGCGCCAGAATCGCGTCCGCCACCTCGGCCATCTTCGCCGTCGTCAACAAGCCCCGTGGAACGATCCGGCAGCAGTTATCGAGCCTACCGCAAGGGCGAGGCCAACGAGCCTTGTAGTCAACTCGGCCCGCTCAAGAACGCTTCGCCCGCGACATTACCACCCCGGCGATTTCAGCACGGTGGCTGCCGTGACGCGGGCAGTCGAGCGGGGTCATTGCCTTTTGCGGGCCGCCGCGAGCATGTTGCAGAACAGCTCCCCCTGGCCGAGCGCGTCGTCGAGCGCCCGGTGGGTGTGCGGCCGGTCCGAGAACCACCCGCGGGGCATGTTGCTCTTCGTCGCGTTGCGGTAGTCGCACCCGAGCGCCACCATCGCGAGCGTCTTCATGTCCAGCGCCGAGAACGAGAACGGCGACTCGCCGGCGAACCGGATCAGGTACCAGTACATGAACAGGAAATCGAACCCGGCGGGGTACGCGACGAACACCGGCTTGCCGGGCAGGCCCTTCACCCACGTGACGTACTCGGGCAGCACGTCGGCGGGCTCCCGCGTCCCCTCGCGGCACGCGTCCCAAGCGTGCGGTTGCGTCCTCCACCAGGCCATCGTCTCGGGGTGCCCGTAGGCGCCGGACAGGGTGCGCAAGTTGGCCTCGAACGTCCCGAGGACCTTCCCACCGGCGGTGAACGCAGCCGACCCGAAGCTGAGCATCGAGTGCGGGCCGGGGATCGGCCCGTCCGTCTCGACATCGGTGCTGACGTAGATCTCTTCCATCCCTCTGCTCCCCGGCGCCACGCCGTCAGCGCTCTAACGCCGATCCGCTCGCCCGGGGTCAGTTTACGTGCGGCCGCGGCCGTGTCGCCGCCAGCAGCCCGTCCGGTCCTCTCTGCGCGGTCGCCGTGACGACCGCGCGGCGGCCTGCGTCTGCTGTCGCACATGGGATCGATTCGTTCGGCTGACCCGAACTGTGCGAACGCGCGGATCGCTCCGGGCGTGCCATCGGCACCGGCCACGGATTCGCGGTCCGCCCCCGTTTAGTCCTCAAGCCGCCGGCACCGGCGAATCGATGTGGCCAAAGGCCACAGCACGCCGATCGAACCTGAGCACCCGCGCCGAAGCATGAGTACCACGAACGAACCGCCCGCCCTGTACGTCCGAAAGGTCCGCGGTATGGGCCGCGGCGTGTTCGCCGGCCGCGCCTACCGTGCGGGCGAGGTGATCGAGGAGTGTCCGGTCGTCCGGATTCCGACGCACCCCAAAGGCCCCGGGGGGAAGGCACTCGAGCACTACGTGTTCGAGTGGGACGCGGGCACCGGTGAACTGGCCATCGCGCTCGGGTACGGGTCGCTGTATAACCACTCGCCGGAGCCGAACGCCCGGTTCAAACCGCGGATGTCGCGCAACGACATCGTGTTCCGGGCGCTCCGGGACATTCAGGAGGGCGAGCAGATCTTCGTGGACTACCGGTGGGACGCGGCTGAATACGAACAATTCCACGGGGGCTCGTGACAGCCGCCAGGACCGCTCCGGTCGTCTCCTACCGCTCGCAACGCGCGGGCGACACGGAGCAATTCACACCGGCTGTCCTGACTACACCTTAACCTTGCGAGTGTGATTGAACGCACCGCGTCTGCCGGATGCTTGTACCGCCCCGGGGCCACCTGGTGCGTGTTCGGCGCCCTTCGGACACATCGGTCCGCGTACAATTTCGCATGGCGTTCATGGCGCGACCGGCGCCCTCGATACATCTCGTCGCCCGGCGCGGGGTTACGGTTCGTTTCCGGTTGACACCCCCACCCCACCGTTTAAGTTCAAGTAAAGAGTGAAAGGTGCGGCCCGCCGCGCGCCATGAACCCTTGAGACCGCACCTTCGGCCACCGCGACGAGGAAACTCATGGCCAAGACCAAAGAGGCGAGCACCCCGCTGATCTGCGCGGTGGTGTTCTTTGTGCTCACGACCATCGCGTTCGGCGTGATGTGGTACCTCTCGTACTCCGAGATGGACACGCACGTGAACAACAAGAAGAACGCGGAGAAGGACCTCGCCGCGATGCGGACCTCGAAGGACGAGGCCGAGCGCCTCGCCCGCGTGTACCGCATCCTTGCGGGCGTCTCCCGGGACGACGACGTGCAGGTGGTCACCACCGAGGCCAAGCCGAACGACAAGATCGCGGTCGAGGTGAAGCAGTTCAACGACACCCTGATCAAGAAGTCGGGCGTCGCGGACGCTGCGGGGCTGCCGAAGGAGATCGAGCTGTGGGCGATCGACGCGAACGGCAAGGTCGGCACCCCGCCGCCCGAGGGGCTGATCGGTCAGGTGGCCAAGCTAAACCGAAAGGACACCCTGTACGAGTCCATCGAGAAGGCGCTGGCGAACTACCAGAAGCTGGCTCAGTCGATGGTCGACGACGCCAAGAGGCTCCAGGCCGCTGCGGCGGCACTGAAAGAGGCGTCGGACAAGTTCCCGGCCGATGTGAAGAAGCAGGTGGCCGACGTGGTGGCCGCATTCGACAAACGGACCGAGACGTACCAAAAAGATATGGCCAAAGCGAGCAAGGATCTCACCGACGCCAATGACGCTCGTGAGTTGGCCGCTCGCGAACTGAGACGGGCCACCGCCAACATTAAGGATCTGCAACAGGACAACCAGCGCCTCGCGCAAGAGGTGAACAAGGGCGACCGCGACACGTTCAGCTTCGACGAGCCGCAGGGTAAGATTCTGCGGAAATTGCCCGACGGCGTGTACGAGATCAACCTGGGTTCGGCGGCGAACGTGCGCCCGGGGCTCACGTTCACGGTGCAGCCCCGCGACTTCCAGGAGAAGGGCCGCGAGTCGCGGATGCGGTCCGTGCGGGTGCCCGACCCGAAGGGCGGGTTCAAGTCGGTCGACAAGTTCATCCCGCGCGGGGCGGTCGAGGTGTACGAGGTGCTCGGGCCGAACCTGTCTTTGGCCCGGTTCCAGCGGTCCGCGGACCCGCAGAACAGCCCCTACGGGGCCGAGTTGGACCCGGTCCGCGACGGCATCGTGGTCGGCGACCTCCTGTTCAACTCCGTGTGGCGCAAGGGTGTGGCGGATCGTGTCGCGCTGGTGGGCATCTTCGATATCAACGGCGACGGCATTGATGACATCGAAACGGTGGTCCGCGACCTGACCAAGATGGGCATCCCGGTGGACGCGTACTTCGACATGAAGAAGCGCGTGTGGGTGGGCCAGGTGACCGAGCGCACCCGGTACGTGGTCGAGGGGTACTACCCGATCAACTCGGCCACCGACCCCAACCGCGACGAGAAGACCAAGCTGCTCAACACCATGAGCGCGGCCATCAACGAGACCAAACAAAAAGGCGTGACCGCCGTTAACTTCCGTGACTTCTTCGGCCGCATGGGCTTCAAGTTCCGCCTTGATGTGGCCGACGACCGGATCAACCAGGCGACCGTCCCGTACCTCAATAACGTGGGCGTTGGTGACCCGGCCCCGCCGGCGCCGTGATCTGAAAGCGAAAATCGGTCCGGGCCACGGGCCCCGCGGCAATGGTAGATTGCCGCGGGGCCCGTGGCCCGCCTTCGTTCGGCCGGCAATTACGGTTCGGGGTGCCGGGGCCTTCGGTGCGGATGCGCAGGACATCTCTTCGATCGGCCCCATTGCCCGCATTCCGCACCGCGCGGCGGCGGTTTGCGGGCGCGATCGTTTCCCCCACATGCTGATTCCGACCGGGCCGCGAACCACTGCCGGCCCGCGGGCTGTCCCGTAACATGTCAGGCATTCGCACTCCGTGAAGTACAAGGCCGACGCCATGCTCGTTCCGCTGTCCTGGCTCAAAGACTACGTGCCCCTCCCCGCCGACCCCGGCGCCCTTGTGGAGCGGCTCACCATCGCGGGGCTCGAGTCGTCCGGCGTGAAGCTGTTCGGGGTGCCGGCCGCCGGCACCTTGCGCGTCAAGCCCGAGGACGCCGGGCTCGTCTGGGAGCGCGACAAGCTGGTCGTCGCGCAGGTGCTCGAGATCACCAAGCACCCCAACGCCGACTCCCTCAAGCTCGTCAAACTCAACTACGGCGCCGGCGAGCCCAAAACCGTCATCACCGGCGCGGAGAACATCGCCCCCGGTCAGAGCGGGATGAAGATCGTCCTCGGGCTGCGCGGCTCGCGGTACTTCTTCACCGGCAAGGACGGCAAGAAGACCGTCATGACCCTCGAGCCGAAGGCGCTCCGCGGCATCGACAACGACGCCATGTGCATGTCGGACTTCGAGCTGGGGATCGCCGAGGAGAGCGAGGGCATCATCATCCTCGACGACGCCGACGCCGAACCCGGCACGCCGGTTCAGGACGTGCTCGGCGAGGTCGTCGTCGAACTCGACATCCTGCCCAACATGGCCCGCTGCCTGTCGATGCACGGGATCGCCCGCGAGGTCGCGGCGCTCACCGGCGTCGCCGCGACCATCCCGACCCCGGTCGTCCCCGTCAGCCACGAGAAGGTGGAGGGTAAGGTTCACGTCGAGATCGCCGACCCGAAGCTGTGCGGCCGGTACACCGCGACCGTCGTCCGCAACGTCACGGTGAAGGACGCGCCGCGGTGGATGCGGTCGCGCCTGCACGCCGCCGGGATGCGCCCCATCAACAACGCCGTGGACATCACCAACTACGTGATGCTCGAACACGGCCAGCCGCTGCACGCGTTCGACTACGACGTGCTCGTGGCCCGCGCGGGCGGCAAGGCCCCCACGATCACCGTGCGATCTGCCAAAGCCGGCGAAACGCTCAAAACCCTCGACGGACAGGACCGCGAGCTGTCGCCGGACAACCTCGTGATCGCGGACGCCGCCGGCGTGATCGCGCTCGCGGGCGTGATGGGCGGGGCCGAAACGGAAGTGTCCGCCGCCACGAAAACGCTCCTGCTCGAAAGCGCGAGCTTCGACTTCGTCAGCGTGCGCAAGACGGCGCGGCAGTTCAACCTGTTCAGCGAGGCCAGCACGCGGTTCAGCCGCGGCGTTCACCCCGCGCTTGCCGGCACCGCGGCCGTCCGCGCCGCGCAACTGTTCCACGACCACGCCGGCGGCGAGGTGCTGGCCGGCGTCGTCGACAGCTACCCCGCGCCGGTCCCGCGCCAGGTCATCGACCTCAACGCAGGCGACATCGAGCGGCTGCTCGGGTTCAGCATTCCGCCCGCGGAAGTGGCCCGCGTCTTGACCGCCCTTCAGTTCCAGGTGGAGCCGAACGGCGAGGACGCGTGGGTGGTCACCACCCCGGAAACGCGGCTCGACATTCAGGCCGGGGTCGCGGACCTGGTGGAAGAGCTGGCGCGCGTGTACGGGTACGACAACCTGCCCGAGCGGCTGCTCCCGCTGGAGCTGCCCGAGCCGAAGGGCAACCGGGCGCTCGAACTCGAAGACCGGGTGCGCGACCTGCTCGCCGACCAGGGGTTGAACGAGGCGATCACGTACTCGCTCAGCAGCGCGGACGCGGAAGCGAAGCTCCAGCCCGCCGCGCCGCAGCCTGCGGCCGAAGGGCAAGCGGGAAGCGGCTTCGTCGCGCTCCTCAACCCGCTGTCGCCGGAGCGGGCGGTGATGCGCCGGGTGCTGCTCCCCGGGTTGCTCCAGGTGGCACAAAAGAACCTCGAAGCGGCGGACAGCGTCGCGCTGTACGAACTCGGGTTCGTGTACCTGCCGAAGCCGGGCGAGCGGTTGCCGGCGGAGCCGCGGAAGCTGGCGGTCGTGCTGTGCGGTCGGCGGACCGGCGCGGCGTGGGACGATCCGCAAGGCGTCAGCCCCGCGAAGTACGACTTCTACGACCTCAAGGGCGTGGTGGAAGGGCTGACGGGCGACCTGCACATTCCCGGCGTGTCGTTCGCACCGACGCGCGACGTGCCGTGGTTGCACCCGATGCGCGCCGCCGAACTCCGCGTGAACGGCGCGGCGGTCGGAACGTTCGGCGAGTTGCACCCAAAGGTGGCGGAGGCGTTCCTCCTCGGCGAGCGCGCCGTTCAGGTCGCCGAACTCGATCTGGAAGCGGTCTTGGCCGCGGTGCCCGCGCGGTACGGGTACAAGCCGTTCAGCACGTTCCCGCCCGCCAAGCGGGACGTGGCCGTGGTGGTCGCGGACGCCACCCCGGCGGAGGCGGTGCTGACGGAGATCCGGACCGCGGGCGGCGACCTGCTGACCGACGCGAGCCTGTTCGACGTGTACCGCGGCGCGGGCCTGCCGGAGGGGAGCAAGAGCCTCGCGTTCGCGCTGACCTACCGGGCGCCCGACCGCACCCTCGGCGAGAAAGAGATTGCCAAGGCGCACGAGAAGGTCGAGGCGCGACTGAAAGAAACGCTGAAAGCTCAGATTCGCGGGAAGGATCTCGCCTGATCCCGCGGAGCGACCGCACCGCGGTCCGGGTAGCCGTGCCGCGGTAGCAGGCGGCGTTACCGAGCGCGGGCGTCAGGCCGTTACGATGCGCAACGGGACGAGCCGGCCGAGGTGTAGTCAGAGCGTAACCGTACCTACCGGAACCTCTGCGCCGGGTGCGGCTCGCTCGGCGATCCCGTTACCGCACACTCCTGACCGCCGCTCGCGCGGGTGTGCTGTCAGTACGGCTTTGCACGCGAGGGGTCCTGAAAATGAGCGCCGACATCCAAACCCCGCCGCCGACTGCGGGCGGCGCGAGGCCGATCCCGCCGATCGCGGGCGCCGCCGAGAAGCTCCGCGCGATCGCCGAGAAACAAGCCACCCTCGGCAAAGCGACGTTCGAAGCGCTGCTCGGGGCCGGTGCGCACCTGTGGGCGTCGGAAGAGGAATTCGAGCGGTTCCAACAACTCGTACGCGAATCGCGGGGCAAGGAATAGCCGTGGCCTTCCGCCTCATTGACACGAACATCGTGCCCGACATCAGGCTGCACCACGCACTTTTGCCCGACTTGGAGCGAAGGGGCAAGTCGGGCGGTTGCGCCCGTGAGTCCCGCGGGGAGCGCTTACCACACTCGCAATTCGTAGCCGATGGAACGCGACGAATGCGTAACTGTTGACCT
This sequence comes from Gemmata obscuriglobus, assembly GCF_008065095.1. Classification (NCBI taxonomy): domain Bacteria; kingdom Pseudomonadati; phylum Planctomycetota; class Planctomycetia; order Gemmatales; family Gemmataceae; genus Gemmata; species Gemmata obscuriglobus. Next base: position 4,816,110 of record NZ_CP042911.1, read on the forward strand.
GCGTGGCGGTCGCCGTTACCCTCGCGAAAGAGATCGCACCTGAGGGGCCTTCGGCCGCGTGGTGATCGATGACCTTCAAGGATGTTCGCACGTGAACTTGGTGAAGTCCAAAGACCGCGTCGCCGACCACGGGGAGGTGTTCACCCCGGCGTGGCTCGTGGACGCGATGCTCGATCTGGTAAAGGATGAGACCGAGCGCATTGATTCGCGCTTCCTCGAACCGGCGTGCGGAAGCGGCAACTTCCTTGTTCCGGTGCTGCGGCGCAAACTCGCGGCCGTGGAACTCAAGTACGCGAAGTCTGACTTCGAGCGGCGGCACTACGCGATACTCGGGCTGATGTGTATCTACGGCATCGAGTTGCTCGCGGATAACATCGCCGAGTGCCGCGCGAACTTGCTGGAAGTCTTCGCAGAGTACTTGGGCCTGACCGCGTCGGACGAACTACAGTGGACCCCATTGTCTAGACCAAAAAGTTGCTATCCTTCGCTACTGTTTCGTCGGGGCCTTCGTGGCTCCGACGCCATACACCTGAGCCGGGGTGCGGTAGTCCAGGGACTGGTGTAACCGCTCGGTGTTGTAGAACCCGAAGTACGCCCGGAGCCCACTCTCCAGGGCCGGCACCGACTCGTAACCCTTGAGGTACACGTCCTCGTACTTGACGCTCCGCCACAGGCGCTCCACGAACACGTTGTCCAGGCACCGGCCCCGCCCGTCCATGCTCACCGCGACCCCGGCCCGCTCCAATCGCCCGACCCACGCGGCGGCCGTGAACTGGACTCCCTGGTCCGTGTTGAACACCTCCGGCTTGCCCCGGCCCAAGGCCTCCTCCAGCATGTCCTGGCAGAATGACCCGTCCAACGTGTTGGACAGTCGCCAGGCCACCACGTACCGGCTGAACCAGTCCATCGTTGCGGCCAGGTACATGAACCCGGTGGGCATCGGGATGTACGTGATGTCCGTGCTCCACACCTGATGGACCCGGTCGATGGCCACGCCCCGCAACAGGTACGGGTACACCTTGTGCCCGGACCCGACCGACAGCTTGGGCTTGGGGTACAGGGCCTCCAACCCCATGATCCGCAACAGCCGCTGCACCCGCTTGCGGTTCACCTCGTGGCCCTGGGTGCCCAGCCACGCGGCCAGGCGCCGGCTCCCGTAGAACGGGCACGTCGTGTACTGCTCGTCGATCAACCGCATCAGCGTCAGGTTCTCCGCGCTCTCCGGGGTCGGCTCGTAGTACACCGTCGAGCGGTTCAATCCGATCAGCTCGCACTGGCGCCGGACGCTCAGCTCCGGGTGCTCGGCCTCGATCCGGGCACGCTTGGCCTCAGCCGAGGGCGGCCGATTTTTTTTTCACCCAGTCGAGTTCCACCTTGAGGCGGCCGATCTGCTCGTACAACTCGGTCGTCTTGTCTTCCGGGGGGCCGGTGCCCTTCGCCCCCGAGGCGAACACGGCCTCGGCCCCGGTGAGCAACTGCTTCTTCCACCCATGAATCAGGGTCGGGTGGACGCCGTGCTGACTCGCCAGTTCGTTGATGGTCTTGTCGCCCTTGAGGGCCGCCAGCGCGACCTGGGCCTTGAACGCCGCCGAGTGACTCTTCCGCTTGCCCGCCATGGGTTCCCCTTTCCTGGGCCTCCGGTATAGCTTAACCGGCGGTCCAGTTTTCGGGGTCCACTATAAACTCTACCGCGCCGCGTTCTTCGTTCTGTCGCAAAACCTCGTCCACGAGGACGCACTCACGATGCGCGCCCGCGACGAGCAGCCGATCACGTTCGCCGAGTGGGGCTACCTGGGCAAGGGGAAGTTCCAGCGGCGCGATTTCCACTTCGATTTCCTCACACAGTCCTCGACCTTCAGCGCGGAAGGTTCGCTCTTCGCCGACCTCGGCAAGCACGAGATTTTTACACCTGATAAGACGTACCCACCAACAACCGTAGGCGAACTAGCAATTGCCTACGGCGTTACGGCGAAGAGGGCCGTATGAGCATACAAGTCGACTTCGGGCTAAAGGGCCGCAACCCGGACGTGCTGACGTGCATCGCGAACCTCTCCAATGACGAGGTGTTTACTCCGCCTACGTTCGCCAACCAGATGCTCGACACCCTGGAAGCGGCCTGGGCGTCAGACCACAACGGCGCAATCCTGTGGGCCGACCCGAAGGTTCGATTCCTCGACCCGTTCACCAAAAGCGGCGTTTTCCTGCGCGAAATCGCTAGTCGACTCATCAAGGGTTTAGAAGGGTTAATCCCAAACCTACAAGCGCGCGTCGATCACGTCCTGACGAAGCAGGTATTCGGCATCGCCATTACGCACCTGACGAGCTTGCTCGCGCGGCGCAGTCTGTACTGCTCAAAGCACGCAAACGGTAAGCACTCCGTTGCAAAGTCATTCACCACTGACGCCGGCAACGTCTGGTTCGAGCGGGTCGAACACACCTGGCAAGGCGAAAAGTGCCGCTATTGCGGGGCCAACGAGCGCGACTACGAGCGGGGTGACGGCCTGGAGTCTCACGCCTACGCGCTGCTACACACTGACGATCCTAAATCGCGGCTGGCCGAGATATTCGGAGGGGACATGCAGTTCGATGTCATCATCGGCAACCCACCTTACCAACTGGGCAGAGCGGCGGGGACTCTGTAGGCCGTTTTGCGATGCCGATCTATCAAAAGTTCGTTGAGGTCGCCAAGAGCCTTGACCCGCGATATGTGGTGATGGTCACCCCCTCACGCTGGTTCGCGGGCGGCCGTGGACTTGAGGAATTCAGGCGGGAGATGCTTTCTGATCGGCGTTTACGTTGCTTGATCGACTACCCGGACTCACGAGAGGTTTTTGCGGGCGTCGATATCGCTGGTGGGGTTTCCTATTTTCTGTGGGACTCGTCTTGGAACGGTAAGTGCGCCGTTACCAACATTTACGGCAGCATCGCCAGCCCGCCGCTCAGTCGCCACTTGGACGAGTACGACATCCTTGTCCGCTACAACGAAGCGATCCCAATACTTGAAAAGGTTCTCTGCTCAACTTCTGATGGTGCATTTGAAAGCTTGTCGAGTCAAGTTGCACCGATTCAGCCTTTTAGCATCCGAACGAATTATCGCGGTGAAACCAGTAGCGACGGGATGGTCAACCCAGTGCTCCTCTACCAGAACGGCGGCACCAGTTTCATCGAGCGCGGTGCGATTCCGCGAAACGCTGAGTGGGTCGATCAGTGGAAGGTGTTTCTGTCTGGAACCTCAGCCGAACACGGTGGACAGGCAGACAAGAATGGTACCCGGCGAGTCTTTTCTTTGATTTTGATCGGCAAACCTGGGACAGCTTGCACTGAAACGTATCTTGTCGCAGGCCGATTCGACACCGAGGCTGAAGCTACGAACTTTCGTGCTTATCTCCGCACGAGGTTTGTTCGATTTTTCGTTTCGCTCCGAACGAACACGCAGCACTTGTACAGCGAGCGATTCGCCTTCGTTCCACGGCTTCCGATGGACTGCGAATGGACCGATGAAGCCCTGTATAAGAAGTACAGACTTACGCAAAGCGAGATCGCGTTCATCGAAAACGTGATCCGGCTGATGCCAGAGGGTGACGATGAGTAAGACCATCGCGGAGATTCTCGCGCCCAAGCCGGAAGCAAGGCCGCGCATCTACGCCTACGCCATCCACGACGACGCGCACAAAGGGTTGCTCAAGGTGGGGCAGACCACGCGCGACGTGAAGCAGCGCATCGCCGAGCAGCTCAAGACCGCCGCCATCGAAAACTACACGATCGAACTGGATGAGTCCGCCGAGCGCGCCGATGGGACCATCTTCACCGACCACGAAGTACGGGCGGCGCTGCGCAGAAAGAAGTTCGAGAACCCGCAACTGGAGTGGATGCGCTGTTCCGTCCCGGACGTGAAGACTGTTCTGGCGGAACTGCGCACCGGCAAGGCGTACACCGGCACGCACCACGAAACCTTCCCAATGCGGCGGGAGCAGGCCGACGCGGTACACAAGACATTCGAGCAGTTTCAATCGATCTGGCGAGAGAACCCGCACGCCGTCCCACGGTTCCTCTGGAACGCGAAGATGCGGTTCGGCAAGACGTTCACCGCGTACCAACTCGCGAAGAAGCTCGGCGCCAAGCGCGTGCTCGTGGTGACCTTCAAGCCCGCCGTCGAAGACGCGTGGCAGACGGACCTCGAATCGCATGTGGACTTCAACGACTGGCAGTACCTGTCGCGCCACTCCGGCAGCGACCCGACGCAGGTTTCCGACTCGAAACCGCTCGTGTACTTCGGCTCGTTCCAGGATCTGCTCGGCCGCGACCCGGCGGGCAACATCAAGGCCAAGAACGAATGGCTCCACGCGGTTAAGTGGGATCTGGTGGTGTTCGACGAGTACCACTTCGGCGCGTGGCGTGAAACCGCGAAGGAGTTGTTCGAGGGCGAGGACGAGGCCGTTGCCAAGAAGGAAACCAAGCTCGAATACGGCAGCGGGCTGGAAGAGGTGAACGAGGACATCGGGGAACTATCAGAGAAGGAAGCCGAGTTCCTGCCGATCACCACACGAGCGTACCTGTACCTCTCGGGCACACCGTTTCGGGCGCTGTCCACGGGTGAGTTCATTGAGGAGCAAATCTTCAACTGGACGTACACCGATGAGCAGCGCGCGAAGGAGGCGTTCGCGGCGGAGCACCCGGGCCAGCGTAACCCTTACGGCGCGCTCCCCCAGATGCGCCTGCTCACCTACCAGATGCCGGACGAGTTGCTCGCGATTGCCAGCGGCGGCGAGTTCAACGAGTTCGACCTGAACGCGTTTTTTGAGTCAACGGGCGCGGGGGAGACGGAGCAGTTCAAGCACAAGAGCGACGTCCAGAAGTGGCTGGACATCATCCGCGGCGGTTACATGACGAAGGAAATCGAGTACTTGAAGACGGGCACCCGCCCGCCCTTTCCGTATTCGGACGTGCGATTGCTACCGTACCTTCAGCACTCGTTCTGGTTCCTGCCGAACGTCGCGGCCTGCCACGCGATGGCGAACCTCTTGGCCGAGAAGCACAACACCTTCTGGCACGAATACACGGTGATCGTTGCGGCTGGTGCGTCGGCAGGCATCGGGCTGGACGCGCTGCCGCCGGTGCGAAAAGCCATCGGCAGCGGGTTCACAACCAAGACCATCACGCTCTCCTGCGGCAAGCTGACCACGGGCGTGACGGTCCCGCAGTGGTCGGCCATTCTGATGCTGCGCAACCTCAAGTCGCCGGAGACCTATTTCCAGTCCGCGTTCCGGGTGCAGTCGCCGTGGAGCATCAAGAACCCGAACGGCGACAACCCGAACGAGGAGGAGGTGCTCAAGCCCATCTGCTTCGTGTTCGACTTCGCGCCCACCCGCGCGCTGCGGCAGCTCTCCGAGTACGGAATCGGGCTGTCGCCGAACGAGTCGAACCCGGAGAACGCCGTTCGCGACTTGGTGTCGTTCCTGCCGGTGCTGGCCTATGACGGCGCGAACATGACCCAGATCGACGCCGGGGGCATCCTCGACATCGCAATGGCGGGCACTTCGGCCACGCTGCTGGCTCGCAAGTGGGAGAGCGCGCTGCTCGTGAACGTGGACAACGACACTTTGCGCCGCGTGCTGGACAGCCCCGAAGCGATGGACGCCGTTGAGCGCATTGAGGGCTGGCGCGCGCTGGGCGACAACATCATCGAGACCATCATCAACAAAAGTGACAAGGTCAAGGAACTCAAGAACAAGGGCAAGGAACAAGAGCTGTCGAGCAAAGAGAAGAAGGAACTCAGCGACGAGGAAAAAGAGTACAAGTCGAAGCGCAAGCTCGTCCAAGAAAAGCTCATCAAGTTCGCGACGCGCATTCCCGCCTTCATGTACCTGACCGACTTCCGCGAGAACACGCTCCAAGACGTGATTACCAAGCTCGAACCGGACCTGTTCCGCACCGTTACCGGCCTGGATGTCAAGGACTTCCATTTACTTGTGCGGCTGAAAGTGTTCAACACCGAGCAAATGAACCAAGCGGTCTTCGCCTTCCGCCGGTACGAGGACGCTTCACTGAGTTACACCGGCATCGAAAGTCACGAAGGGCTTTCGCGCGTCGGGTTGTACGACACCGTGGTCGCAAAGGAGTGAAAAAGGGGAGCAGAGCGAAAATGCAAAAGGGACTAGAGGCAGCTCGTGTCGCCTCCAGTCCCCTTGTGTCCATTCGTTCAGGTGGCCAAGGTGGGACTCGAACCCACACAGGTTGCCCCGCTCGATTTTGAGTCGCAATTAAGATCGTTGGAATTGCTTGTTTTTCAAGGGTTTCGTGGCAGTCGGGATCGGGAGGCGACTATTCAACCTCTTGCAGGAGACCCGACAATGGCCCGTCAGAACGCCCCCTGGTATCGTGCGGTCCGGGACTGCTGGTACGTGCGGTTCGAGGGCAAGTTGACCAGTCTCGGTGTGAAGGGGAAAGGGAACCAAGAGGCTGCGAAGGCGGCTTTCGAGAAGCTACGGACCACACCCAAACCACCCCCGATTACCGCCGGACCCGTCCTTCTCCCCCAAGCGTTCGCTCAGTTTCTCGTGGCGTGCAAACTGTCCCGAAAACCGAACACGGTGGCCCGGTACGAGTACGACGCTGGGGATTTTGTCAACGACCACCCCACCCTGGAACCTGCTCAAGTGACAGCAGACCACATCCGACAGTGGCTCGCAGATCTCGACGTGGGGCAGACCACCAAGGCCATTATGCTCAGGTCAGTGTCCGCGTTCTTCGGCTGGCTCGTGAAGGAAGACAAACTCGAAAAGAACCCCGTGAAGAAGGTGACCAGACCGAAGACAGCCAGCCGCTCGGACAAGGCCCTGATCTCGGAGGCGGACCACAAGCGGTTGCTGGAAGGGGCGAGCAGAGACTTCCGTGACGTGTTGGTGGTGCTCCACGGTACGGGGTGCAGGCCGGGGGAGTTGCAACAGATCACTGCCGAAACCTTCAACTACAAAGATCGTGTGGTGGTGATTACGGAACACAAGACTGACCACACCGGAAAGCCCCGCCCAGTGTACCTCACTCCGGAACTGGCTGACCTGCTCCACAGCAAACTCGTCAAGTACCCCACCGGACCGCTGCTGAGGGGAAACAAGGGAGTGCCCTGGACCGGAAGAGCAATCACCGAGTCGATGAAGAAGTTGAGGAAGAAGACCGGGGTGAAGGCCATCGCTTACGGGTACAGGCACACGTTCGTAACTGACGGCTTGAAGTCCGGACTCAGTAACTCCCAAGTGGCCGCTCTGGTCGGGCACACCACAACGGCAGTGATCGATCGGTTCTACAGCCACTTGGGAGCAGCAGGGGACGCTCTGAGGGCAGCATTGAAATTCCGCGAGAAGCCCAAACCGGACGATCAAGCAGCGTAGTGAAAGAGCCCAGGCCAGGACGGTCTGGGTTTCTTTGTTTCTGGTAGAGAAGACCCGCAACCCGGAGGCAGCGGTCGAAAAAATCGATCATGGGTACTTCCGGAACCAAGCTCTTACCCTTTTGTAGGATTCGCCAAATCGAGCCACAACTTAAACGCCCGAGGGGAGTAGTCAGACTCAGCGAGAATATCGAAGTGTCTAATAGCCCAAAACACCATCTGGCATCCTATCAGAGTCGGCAAAACAACATTAGTAATCATTAACCATGTTTGTAGCCAGACTTCAACACCAACTGAACCGAGAAATTCAATAACCTTGTCGTGTTTTGGATCGGGATGAAACACCTCACCATTAAGAAAGGCGTCAAGAATTTCATGCCCATCCAGTTCCTGTAGCACCTGACCTCCTGAGTCCAAACGCCGCAGAGTCACTACAGCAGCATCTCCTTTCATTTTTGGCAAGGCTTCTCTTCTTACGTATGAAGTGAGTTCTCTTAGTTTCAAGTCATTCGAGCACTCCTCCAGAACATCAACAATCTTTTCCAGATTGAGTGACGGCTTGTCGCTTTTGGCCCATCCTACTTGGCGATACAGAGTTAGAAATGACCGATAATCCTCAATATCATAAGTAGAGTGGGTTGTCCGCTCCCCTTCCGGCTTGCTTGCGTCACTAGCGATCGTGTGCGACTGACTCGTGATAGCCACCCCAAACCGACAGAGGAGCATTTCGCTTACGACTTTCACGAACTTTCTAAGTTGGTAGTGCGATTTGTGAACGCTCGATACTAACGCCATCGTAAAGAACTCCGAGAAGTAGCTAAGCAACAGAGAGTGCCAACTCCAGCCTCAGCATTACACCATCATCGATCTAACAAATACACTAGCCTCTTTCGTGGAAACTGGCCCAAAAAGAGGGGCATGTTCTTTCGGCGAGACGTGCATTTCCAGAAGGGGGGGGGGGATAGAGAACGCCTCTCGCCCCCACAACACCCATAGGTTTCAACGCTGGGCTCTGACCGCAAGCCACAAGAATCTTACACAAATCATTACGAAAATTGCACTTGCGATTATTTTCAGGAAAGTACCCAGAATCTTTACTCACCCTGTATTCCACCCACTCTCAGATACAGAAGTAAGCAACCGGCCCTCTGCCCCGTTTCCTCTTTCTTGTCCCCAGCGAGCACCCAACCGCTGCTGCCCACCACGACCACACAGGACAGTAACGCTCGCGTCGAGTTCTCCCGTCGAGGTTACTTCTTGCCGGGGGTGAAGGATTTCAACTCCTGCGGAACACAGCCATCCAGGTCGTAATGCACCTTGACCGGCCCGATCCCACGAGCGTACCAAAAGACGTTATTTCGAGGAGGGTCAATAGCTTTCCCGTTGAGTTCGGTGACTTTGACCGTGACGTTGGTCGCCAGGAACGTTCCCGCGGGCACCTTCACCTTTTCTGTCCGACCCACGGTAGCACGACCGGTCTGAGCAACGAAATTGTCTTGAAGTTGATGCTTCACGTCCCAAGAATCGTCGGCCCGAACGGGGAAACGAAGCAGCATCTCGTCAACTCGTGTCGTGGTCAACTTCCGGTAGATCACGTTGCTGCCGGACACCTCATAAGTCAGTTCCCACGGCTTGTCCACAGTGCTCATCTGCACCCGCACGGTCAGCAGCTTGCTCGTGGGCAAATCCTCGACCTCTACAATCTCTTCAACGCGATCCACGCATTTCACATCAAACACCCACTTCGTCCCCACCTCTGTCGGCCAGAACGGTTCGTCTTTCATGAGGTGCTTGGGAACGGGTGCAGCCTCCACCGCGGGCAGAACAGCGAGGACGATCGCAGCCAGTGGAATCCACCGCATGGGAACCTCCTGAAAGACCTCAATAGCGTACCCGAGCCGCCGTCCGACCTCCACCGAAATCGCCTGCACAGCCCTTCTCGCCCCTCCCCCTACCTTTCTCCCAAGACCTACTTGCATCTCAATCCTCGACGATAGCCAACTCACCCTCACCCGATCGGTAGTTTAGCCCGACCCGTACTGACGGAGTGGAGTGTGTAAACGGGAGTGGAGGACTGAGAGAAGAGGGTCGAGATGCAAGTAGGAGTTGGAGGAAAGATAGTAGCGAGGGCGTGAGATGTGTTGGTGCGTCTGAACAGCCAGCCCGTCTGTAGGTCAAGTGTGTTTGCGGTCTGCCGGCTTGAGTACCTGTAAAGCATCCCGGATCTGAGTCAGCTTCTGCGGGCCGAACTCGATGATGAGGTTGCGGATGGCTTCCGGGATTTCGCTGCTGGTGGCGGTGCAGAGGTCGTCCAGGATCTGGCGATGAACCGGACCGAGCCCGACCGCAACTCCCCTCTTCCGGAGCGTGTAGTAGAAGGTGAGGATTCGCCGGATGCCATCGGCCGGAAGCTCGTCGTGGGCCATGCAGTCTTCAATGAACTCGATGGCCGTGTCCACGTCGAGCCGGGTGGTGTACTGCGAGGAGGCGGTGGTGCCGGCTTCCTGCTTCTTCTTGAGCGATTCCAGGTGGCCGATCATTTCGGTGTTCCGCGGCACGGCCAATCTCCTGGTGCGGAAGGGCTCAGGCCATAAACCTACTAGAATTTTCAACACCAGTCAAGTCGCTCCCCTTCAACCGAATCCAGGGGAAGAGGCCAATCACTCGCTGAGGGCGTCGATCAAGTCCTTGAGTTCGTCCGCAGAGTACGTCGCCAGCAGCGATTTCAGGGTCCGCACCACGGCGAGTGTCGAACTGCCTCCGGGCTCTGAAGTCTGGGGAGCAGCTTTGGGAGAGGGTGCAGGAACTCGGGCCGGGGTAGAGGTCGGAGGGGCCGGCGACTTCCCTTCGCTCCACTCCTTCTTGACCACCTGCTTGTACGTGCTGAAGTTATTGGGGCTGATCTCAACCCCGTACTCCTTGGCGAGCAGGGGAACTCCGGTGCTGGCGGTCAGGTCGGGGTTGGCTCGCAGGGCGGCTCGGACGGCATCCATCTTCGACATCGTACTCACAGGTTTGGTCTCCGGTTGGGGTGCAGGTGTTACAGAAGGGGGTTCTTCGGTCTCAGGCTCTTCACTCAGTAGTCCGAAACTGGGTGGCACGGGTGCGGGTTCTGATTTCGGAGTGGCGGCAGCAGAGGGGGTGTAACTCTTACCCATCGAGCGGATCTGTGCGGGTGGTGGCTCTTCGTACCGCTGCTTGGCCGGCTTTTCAAGATCTGCGTCTTCCGTTTGTCCGCCCCACAACCCCGTCTCGAACCCGAACTCGTCCCGCTCGACCTTCTTCTTGGGTGGAGGGGGTGAGGGTTGCCGTTTGCCCTTAGCCATCAGATCTCCATTGCGGGGCTGTAGCCTCTGCTAACACTCTAAACACAAAAACTGAGATGGTCAAGGAAGTGGAAGTGGAGAAGCGTTTTATCCCGAACCGGGCACCCGACGATCGACCCCGACCTTATAATCGACCGATTCCCAATACCATTCGGCGAGAGGAAGTCGCGGGAAGACACGAGGTTATCAAGCAGGCCCAAGAATTCCACTCGCACCGCATTGAGATTGATATCACTTTTATATCCTACCAGGAGCCCATCCCCTATCAGGTAGTTCCATGCGTAAGGCTTTCTCCTACGTTCGCTTCTCCACCCCCGATCAGGCTAAGGGAGACTCTTTCCGCCGTCAAACCGAGTTCAGTCAGAAGTACGCGGAGAAGCACGGGCTGACCTTGGACGAGAGCACTTCCATTCGGGATCTCGGGGCGTCTGCTTTCCGTGGGTCGAACGTCAAGGAGGGGGCTCTGGCTGCTTTTCTCGAACTGGCTCGGTCGGGGAAAGTGCCTGTGGGATCGGTGCTGATTGTCGAGTCGCTGGACCGCCTGTCGAGGGATCAAATCCGCCCAGCCTTGCAATTGTTCTTGAGCATCTTGGACTCTGGTGTATCGATCGTCACCGTTCATCCCGAGCGAGAGTACACACCTGCTGACCAAGATCCCATGACCCTGATCGAGCCTCTGATCTACTTCTCCCGAGCCCACGAAGAGTCGGCCACCAAGAGCAAACGGATCAGCGAGAACTGGGAGCAGAAGCGAAAAGCCGCAGTCGAGAAGAAGACCCCGATGACTTCCGTTTGCCCCAAGTGGCTGGAGGTGAAAGAGGGGAAGTTCGTACCGGTGCCCGAGCGGGTCGAGTTGGTCAAGAGGATTTTCAGACTGACTCTGGAGGGGATGGGCACTTATTTCGTGATTAAGAAGCTGACCGAAGAGGGGATCAAGGGTTGGGGGCGAAACGGGAAGTGGAATACAGCCTACGTGCGAATGATCCTGGTCGATCGTCGGGTGTTGGGAGAGTACCAACCGAAGAAGTTGGTCGAGGGGAAGATGCAGAATCATGGGGAGCGGATACTGGACTACTTCCCTCGCGTGATTTCGGATCAGGACTTCTACGCGGCTCTTGGAACGATCAAGAAGCGGAAGGGTAAGGCTGGTAGGGGAGGAGCTTTCAGGGAGAACGTGCTGTCAGGTCTGGTGTACAACGCTGAGGACGGAAGCTCGATGGCCTACGGAACTCACCGCCACCTCAAACCCTTCCTGAGCAGTACTGCGAGTTACAACAGCACCCCTCACCCGAAAGGCCGATCGTTCCCGTACCAATTGGTGGAGGAGGCGGTTCTGTCACTGCTCCCCGAGTTGCAGGTCACGACAGAAGCGGCTTTCGGCTGCGTGGATCGAATTGCGGAGTTGGAGGGGCGTATCGGCGAACTGAACGTGAAGATCGAGAAATTATCAACCTCATTGATGAACTGCCCAGCGGTGGCCTTTGACGAGCTACTCACCGTATTTGAGGCACTCGGCAGGGAGCGGAAGGAACTGGGGAAACAACTGGAGCAGGAGAAGCGGGCAGCAGAAGCACGAGCACCACAACCGCCCGTCGAGCCAAAGACGCTGATTGAGGTTCGCAGGGCATCAGTGGGGGAGTGCCGGAAGTGGCTGAATGCAAAACTGCGTAACGGAATACAGGTGCTGGTCGAACGCATCACCATACGGATCGAGAAGCGGTCGCGGGTCGAGAAGGCGGCACGCATTGAGGTCAAACTCAAAAGTGGGGAGTGCCGATCGTCCACCGTGCTTCACCCACCCCCACCGCTCCAGACAGAGGCGAGAGTCTAGATGCAAGTAGGTGTTGGGAGAAACGTATGGGTGGCGTGAAGTCCGAGTCCACGAGGATGGTGAAGTTTGAGATCGGCGACACCCGCCATTTCACAAGTAGCACCCCCTGCCCCGCTCGGGTAAACTGTCGGAGCCCCTCTTGGAGGCCCTCATGCGACACGTACCGCTGATCGTCCTCGGCCTCGCCCTCCCGACAACCGCCGCTCCGGTCCCTAAAGACGCGGGCAAGAACCTGATCTACTTCCCGACCGTCGTGGGTGCGAAGTGGGTGTACGAGGACGAGCGGGGCGGTGAAGAGGCGGTCGAAGTGTCGGCGGTCGAGAAGGACGGGGACGAGTTGGTGGTGTCTCGCAAGGGGGTGGACGGTACCAGCACGCGGTACACCCAAATGATCGTGTCCACCAAGGGGCTGAGGCAACCCAAGGACGCTTTCAACGACAAGCCCGAGCCGGTGTGGGTGCTGAAGTGCGGTTTACGGGCCGGAGAGTCGTGGGAAACGCCTTCGGGAAAAAGAACCCTGCACGAGGCGGAAGAGGTCAAAGTGCCGGCGGGTACGTTCAAGGCTCTGCGGGTGGTGGTGGAAAGCGGAACCGAGACGCTCACCTCGTGGTACGCACCGGGGGTCGGGGAGGTGAAGCGGACGCAGAAGCGGTGCGGCACGGTGACGGTGATTCGCTCGCTCAAGTCGTTCACACCCGGCAAGAAGTAGCACACCCACAACACCAGGAGATTGCCATAAGCACCAGCCGCCGACCGAGAGTCTCACACGCCCGGTCCGTCCGCTGGTTCCCGACTCCCAAGAGACGCCGCATCATCACGCACCACCCCCTTCCGACCAACAAAGGCCGCAACCAACAAGAGCGAGAGCCCCGTGACGTGCAGCAGGGACACGACAGCGGCAACGACGACCTGCCACCGCCGGAACGCTTCGAACCCCAGATTCTGATCTTTGACAGAACTGAAGAGGTAGCCGTGAGCCAGTAAGGCCAATACCGAGGCCAGGAACAGGAGGCCACACGCGACCAGTACGATCACGGAGGGTCTGGGGTGACGACCGAGTTGGACCAACGAGATGATAAAGCCAATCAGGTACACCGCCAGCAGCGGGGCGTGATACGGGAGTTGCTGAAGCACGTATTCCAGCATGGTCACGAGAGACGCCCTCCGCAGCCGAACCAGTGTGGAACTGCACCGCTGCATCATCCCTGACCCAACCGCTCTTGGCAACTGCCATTCCCGAGTACCGTGCAGACCGACCGCTACCAAAAGCAATAAGCTTCTCCCAACTCCTACTCTGCATCTAGACTCTCAGCCCCTACGGATCAAGGATCTGGCGTCTAGATACAAGTAGGTGTTGGGAGAAACTTAGAGTTGAAGGACGCCATCGCCCTCAGTCCCACACCGGTGGTCGGTAGGCCATCACGGAAGCTGCGGTCAAGAGTGCGGCCAGAGCGGTGCCGAGAACGAACAAAGTCCAACGGGCTCCAACCCCTCCCGTGCGAAACACCAGCAGCCACCCTTCAACCCAAGGACCAGCCCCGAAGCACAAGTTGGCACCCAGCCCGTACACCACGAGGTAGATCAGGAACTCAACGTCAGACAGCAGTGACCAGTCGCGACCCACGGCCAGGGTGAGCACCACGACCGCAGCCAGAATCAGGTTGTACGCCAGCCGGAACCGCTCCCAGGACAGGAACACGGCCCTTGCCGAAGGCTCACTCGCCGGGCTCTCCTGCCACCAATCGGGCTCGCTCATTGGAACCTCCACACACGCACCTGCCACTCGGCCCTCAACACCGAAGCAGACGGATCGGTCCGACACAGACCTCAGCCAAGCACCATCTACCGATCGCGGCAGCTTCCGACGAGAGATTGGGCAACTCTGGCTACCGGCCACAACCTGGACAAACAAAAGCCCTTGAGCGATCGTAAACCGTACCACAGTACCAACAGGATGCCACTCGTGGTTGCCCAGACCCTTTAGAACTCCCCACCACCATCATTACGATCAGGAGAACCACTGTGAGCGATGCCAGTACCTTTCCGACTTGCAGAGCACCCTCAGTCCACGAACAGCCTCCCGCCCAAGCTACTGCACACGAAACGAGAACAAAACCACATCCGAACAGGACAAAGAACAGTAATATTTTAGCCCGCCTAAACTGATCCGGGTCACGGTGACCGAGCAACAAACCGCCCCCACAAACCAACAGGAGAGCGAGCAACCCACCAACAAACCACAAGCCAAGATTATTGGCCTCTTCGCTTTCTACCTTTGCCTTTCGGGTTCTGACCCTCCCCCGCACTTTCGGTTGTTGCTCCTTCTCGGCACCGTCTACAAGCTCGAATTGTACCGGGAGCACCAGCCGCCCTGGAACTGTACGTTCCTCGGGGGACTGCGAGGTGGAATAAGACTTAACTAGAATCCCGAGTCGAGGTGAGCTTGACGGAGACGGCACGACAATCGCCTGACCACATCTCAGACAGTCAACTTCCGCACCAGCACTCTGACCATCCACCTTCAACTCCATTAAACAGGACGGGCAGAGGAACTCGATTCGGGGTTTGGGTGAAGGAGCGGGCGGTTGCGGCGGTGGGGACACTGGTGCGGCGGAAGCACCCGGAACGGTGACCGCGTTACTGCACTTCGGACAGGCAACCGTCGCACCGGCCCGATCGGCACCGAACGTCAGGCGTACTTTGCAGGCGGGGCAGTGGACAGTGGGCATGGGGGCGAACCACGGCTTGGGGAGCGGACCGGGGAGTTGCCAGACTAGCGAACGGCGACACTAGCGTAAAGGAACGTTAGGCAACCACCGTCGATCCGGAAGAGGCAAACGAGAGAGCCGGGGAGCGAGCACCGTCACCGACGGATCAGAGGATCGGGCCAGCCAAAACCCCTACCTTTCTCCCAACCCCTACTTGCATCTCGATCCCCGGCCCCCGGCTCAGCACTTGGCAGGCAGAGGAATCTTCTTCAACTGCGACCACACCAGATCCAGGTTGGCCCCAACCTCGGCGATCTCCTCCGGACTCCACTCCACAGCCATGCCACCGTTCCAGACGGGCCGGACCAGGGCTTCGAGGTGTTCGAGGATCGGTGCGAGCGGACAGGGCGGCGAATCAGAAGACTCGATCGGGTCCATAATGACGGGAGTGGGGCAGTCGGACGAGGGCGTAAAGGACTGGCGAGGGTTGGCCACGGTGGGCTCCTGCGAGCGGGATCGGACAAGCCGGTAAAAGCCTCCCAAGCAGTATGCAAAATTCCAATTTAGTACGCAAGTAGATACCGACGATTTTTCAGTTTATTCCGCCTCTTCCTTCTCGTCCGGTTTTTTCATTTGCAAGTCATCGCAGTCTCTGAACTGGTCAAGGCTGATTTCGAGCGACTTTGAAATTGCGATAAGCACCGGCACCGAAGGCTTGCGGGCGGCGGTCTTTGATGTGAATCCCTTGAGAGTCTGGTAAGCTATGCCCGATCGACTCGCCAGATCTGCAAGCGAAATGTCCTTCTGCACCAAAAGCGTTCGCAGAGTTTCGCGGAAAGTGGCCATCTCAACCCCGGTAGGTACTGGGCAAGCGTACCCGCTGCTCTCTGAGGGGCAAGGAATTTGCTGAATGGCCATTGTCCTCTCCCGGTTTCCTGCCCCGCCTACCTGCTCAAGCGTCCCCACCCCCAAAAGCGGACTCCAAAACGAAAAGCCACCACCAGGGTCTCCCCCAGCAGTGGCTTTGCAGCGGTCAGCGAATTGAGGTAATTTGGAGTCCGGTGCCCCTTTCGGCACACGCTACTTACCCTTCACGCGATTCATTACAACGTCCTTGCCCGTATCGGAAATGACTACCATCTCGGAATCCGTAAGTTTCTTGATGGTCACGGTGGACTTCTCCTCCTTTCCGCCGGGCTGGGCGTTCACAGTGAGCTTGTTGCCGTCGAGCTTATAAGTGCCATCGAACGCGACCTCCTCCTTCCCATCCCCGTGCCTCAACACCAGCTTACCGCCCTTCAGGAACTCGATGACCGCGAAGTCCCGCTCTTTGGTTGTCCACTTGCCCAGCAGTTTGGCCGGATCGATCTTCTCGTCCTTCTTGTCGTCGGCCACGAGCGGCCCGCAGAACACCAGCACCAAGCAGCCCATCAGCATCCGCATCTTGGTATCCCTTATTTTTTGCCTGGGGTGAACGATTTGAGCACCTTCACTTCGCCATTTCCCGAGACCCTTTTCACGAGCCCTACACCGCGGGCGTACCATTCGTGATAAATGGGTGGTGGCCCCAGCATCCCTCCCCGGAAGCTGCACTCGATCCGAACAGCCTGGAACACGCCAGCCTGCACTTCCACCCCCTTCACCTCGACGACCTCCCGCCTCGGCTTTGATGACGTGTAGTTCGGGCTCCAGTAATCACCCTTCTCGACCGGGGCACGCAGCAGCAACTCGGGCTTCTCGCACTCTTTCCCCGACCAACCCACCCGAGTCAGCCGAGTAGCGGACACCAGCACCTCTTCGTAGGGAACGTTCTTACCGCCGACCACCTGATCGACACTCACTAACTGGCCCTCCGGGTCGTCCCGGACCTTCGAGATCACGTACCTCTCCTCTTTACCTTCCACGTCGTACACCCACTTCGTGCCGACCGCGGTGGGCCAGAAGGGCTCCTCTTTCATCAGGTGTTTGGGAACCGGTGCGGCACTGGCCACAGACAGGGTGATGCAGAGTGCGACCAGGGGCGTCCATCGCATGTCAAGCTCCAGAAAGGTCACTCCAGTCTACCGCGGTGCCGTGCAGTACCAAAAGCGAAAAGACCGCCACCAAGGGGGTTAGCCCTCAGCAGCGGTCAGTGTCGAGTAACTCCGTCTAGATGCAAGTAGGAGTTGGGAGAAAGGTATTGATAGAAGGCCCAGAAGACCTGAGTGTTTTTGGCAGATCCCTTTGTCTCATCCAGAGGGTGGCCGAGGCTACTTCAGGAAGTACAGCGGACCTTCTTTAAGCATTGTCATCCCGAGCAGTACGTAGACAAATAAAATACAGCCGACAAGCACGAGGGCCAGCATTCTGTTTTCCCAAAGTACAGACTCTCGCGACCATACCAACTTGAACGGCATTGGAGGGTCTTGATGATATTGAGCGGGCTGAACCGTCGGAACCGGCTTCTCAACGAACATCCCCCCTCCGCACCGACCGCATTTGACTGTAACGGGGGGCTCCAGGTCACAATCGAGCGAAATGTGGCAGTGCGGGCATTCAACTACGATCATACATCACCTGTTAGGTTCCATTCAGAAGGTCGTCATTGAGAAACTGGCCCGGGAAGTACGTCGGGGTGTTGTAGGCGTACCGGGGATCACTGAAGCTGATGTACTGAGCCTGAGCGTAACCCACCTTCGCGTCCTGACCAGCCTGAACGACCGGACCCGCCGAGGGTGCCGCACCCTGCCCGTACTGAATCGCGTTCTGCCGCTGCGTCTCCAGTTCGATCGGGAGACCATTCAACAGGAATCCGTCCTTGGGATCGACCCGAACAGCCTGGATGAAAGTGTACTCGCCCGCGACGCCCCAGTCAAATTTCGTCCCGTTGGCGTGTGCTTTTGGAGCGTCGAACACCAGCGTGCCGGACAGGATCTGGAACGCACCCGCGTCTTTCGGTGTCGGGATCTGGGGCGGGGTGCCGGTCTTCTTCTCGTAAAACCGCGAAGTCCTTTTCATCTGCGGGGCGTAAGCCTGCACCATCACCACCGGGCTCCAGTTAGCCAATTCTTGCGGATCGGTCGGGGGCAGTTCGGCGACGGGCAGGGCGAACCGTCCGGGGTCGAAGGTGTACTCGCTCTCACCGGAGATCTGATCGTAACTGATGGCCTTGTTCGTGTCTTTCACCGGTCATTCTCCTCTGTATTTGTCGTTGCTTGCTGGGGGTTTGGGGTAAAGCTGATCGAAGGTGGTTCCGGGCAGGCTCAGTGCCGAGTAGACCAACTGACACCAAGTGCCCCGGCTGCGACTATCGGCTGCGGGTCGGGGGTTTAGGGTCGGGCCTTCTTCGCCAGAGCCGGCTGGAGCGTAAGGGTCCGGGACTCGCGACACGTCGTGTTTGGTAATCTGGACCCGGCCGGTGTAGTGGTCTTCCAGGACCGGAACGGGCAAGCCCGGAAGGAGCGAAAAGCCGTACCCCACACCCGTACCTGTGAAGTCCCACTTTCCTCCAACCACCTCTTCCCTAGGACCGCTCAGCACCGGCAGGAGGTCGTACAGTTGGTCGGCATCCGGTCGGCCCGCAGCTTGGGTCGAGGCCAGAGCCCACGCCAAACTCGTCGAGTACCGCAGCGTGAAGGTGAGCACGTTCGAGGTGGCGTCGTAGTTGATCGCAATGGCCCCGGGCGGGGGAGCCAAATCACTCAGGTTCGCCGCGAGACGATGCACCATACCGAACGCGATGGACGCCGCGAGGTGGTAGAGTTGCTGGCGGTTCGCACGCGGTGAGCCGAAGCAGGTTACGGAAACCAGGTCTTGGATTGAACCAAATTGATCAGACAGCTCCTTGACTGCCTTCAGGCCTGACATCCCCACGTTCGCAGCGGAAACGGCGGCACTAAACGCTCCGATAACTGCGGCTGCTGGACCGGGCATGGAAACTCCTATCGAAGTCGAGGTGAGCGGGGAACGATGACCCGAGACGGCTTGATGGTTGGCGTGCTGGCTGTTGGCTTCGTCGGGATCGGCTTCACGGGAGCGGTCTTTGGGGGAGGAAGTGCGACGGGGTGTGAAGCTTCCGGTGGAGTAGGCTTGGGCGGCTCTTTCTGCGAATCGTTGGCCTGCTGTAACCACCGCGAATTGAGTAACTGACTGTTTAAGTCACTGAAGACTCCCGCAGTGCCCTTGAGCAAGTCCGCATCCGACACGATGGCCTGCGAATGAGTTGCCTCGATTCTCACCGCTCCCCACACCGCCGCACCCGGAAGGTGAACAGGCAGTTGGCGGTCCTCGAACCTGTACCTCACGCCCGTACCGTCCCTGAACCCCTCGACCACGATCCCGTCCCGCACGAACCCAAACGGGCACGGCAGCAAAAGCCGCTGTCGCAAGTCGTCGGGTGAAGTGGCCGTGCTGTAGAGCAGGTCGGATCGGAAAACGGCCTCCCCCTCGACGATGATTTTGGTCAAGTGCTGGTCGTCGATGGAGTGGATCATCGAGAACCGGTTGCTGAGCAGGGGCGACGCCACCGATCCCGCATTGGGGTCCGTGGACACGAGGTTCTCTTCCGACTCCCGAACGCAAGTCTCAATGTCAAACTGGATGATAAACGTGTCCGCATCGCCCTGGGAACTGAGGATCTCGCAGGAGATCGGCTGGGGTCCGTTGCGGGCGTCCGTGTGGTAGGAGAACCGCGTCGGTGACATCAGCAACAGTTCCGAATCCGCAGCCGAGCCGGCGAACACGAAGAGGGGCTTGCGTGGCGTGAGGAGCCGCTCTCGAATGGCCCGGACGGTCAAGGGAACGGGGTTGGCCACGGGCTCCAACTTGAACTGGCGGACCGCATTCGGAGACCGAGCACCGAGCCCCGAGGGGGGAGCGTCACCGAACACCTCGTCACCGCTCGGGGAGTGAAAGACTTTGGTGATGGGCACGTTCACGTTGGGCGGGACTGCGGCTGCGGCTCGGCTGACTCCACTGGGGGCCGTCCTGATCGCGTCATCGCCGGAATACACCAACTCGTCCGTCTTCCGATACGA
The DNA here is from genome assembly GCF_008065095.1 of Gemmata obscuriglobus. NCBI lineage: Bacteria > Pseudomonadati > Planctomycetota > Planctomycetia > Gemmatales > Gemmataceae > Gemmata > Gemmata obscuriglobus. The sequence continues at coordinate 4,836,377 of NZ_CP042911.1, forward strand.
CACCGGCGGACCGGCCACGTCTCTCACCTCGGACTGCCCGTTCACGGTGCAGACGCCCGAAACTCGGTGCCGGGTGTACAGGTAGTCCGTCTTCGTGTCATCGTAGACCGCCTCCATCCGGTACTCATTGATCGTCCCCATCGAGAGGTGTATGCCGTTGTACACAATATCCATCTAGAGCCTCCTAGAGTTGGCTGCGGGTGAGGATGCTGCCCATCGGCCTGCCCTGAAACCGCAGTGGTTCGGTAGCTTCGGGGTGTGGCTGGCTGGTGACGGTCACGGTGAAGGGTGCGGAGTGAAGTGGTGACGCCAGAGAAGCCGAGCCGAGATGGGGGAGAGCAACTGCCGGCCTCGGAAGTCGGGCGGGGTGCGTGTCCGGTACGGCTACCCGGTGTCGCTCGCCCCAGCCTTCAAACCTTGACACTCGGGATTCAGACTGCCCCCTCTGGTCGAGAGCCAGTTTAGCCGTCGAAGTGTGAGGAGCGGGCGGTGTAGTGGGGCGTGAAAAAGCGGGCTGAACCACCGAGGCTCTCTCTCGCAACACCAGGGGAGCAGCCGGGGGTGCAGAAGGGGCAAGATTCGCAGGAGGTTGAAGAACGCGAGGTGAAGGTGGAGGGGTGGAAGGGCTGAGAGGGCTCGGAAGGGTCAACGGCTTTATTGGGAGCGTACTGGGTGCTCTCTCTGGACGTTTCAGGCTCGGAACTGGAATCAAGGGCGTTCGGGCAGGAAGGTCCAGTTTCTTCGGCGGGGTGACTCGGGGAAACTGCCGCTCGGGAGGGCTGAGAGGGCGGATCGAAGGGGAAGAAGCTCGGCTCGAACTGTCACCCAACCGAATACCACGAAACGGAACTACCGGCGGAAGTTGCGTACTGCGGGACGGGGAAGGCGGTGCCAGGACACGGGATCGCAACTCTGCTCGGACTCTCGACTGCTGCTCGTAATCCCCGTCTCTTTTCGCTGTCGCCATTTGCTACCCCTGTTCCAGGGCCTTTCCTTGATTCACTCTACGTAACTCCGATAAGTCCCTTGGCCATTGCCGGGTCCATCTGGAGCCGCTCGATCGCCTCCGGGCAACTCACCGCCTTGACCTCACGCCACAGGTGCACCACGGCGTTCCGCAACGCCGCCAGCACCTGTGGTGCGTGCCCCATGCGCACACGACACGCGTCCTCGCCCAGTGTCACGTCACGCACGTAATGCAGTTCGTTCTCGATGCGCCAGTGCGTCCGCACATGGTTCAGGAGTGTGGCCGCATCCGCCTTCTCGGCCGACAGGCTCGTGATGCCGAAATGCACTTCGACCGTCGTTTGGCCTCGGACCGTCCGCTCACGCGTCAACTGGAAGCCCTGCTTCACCCCCGCCCACGTCGGCGAGCACGTCAGAATCGAGGTCGTTTGCAGCGTCCGCTTCTCGATGCGGCCGTGACCCTTATCGACGGTCGTGGCGATGCGGCTCGGGGCGGGCGGAGGCCGATCCCCAGGGGGAAGTGGCCGCCGCGATCGATCGGGCGGCGGTCTCGAAGGCGAACCCGGCTCGGATGTCGATCCCCAATCCGGGTTGGTTGTCCTTCACCGTGAGCACGTAGTCGCCGCCGGCCCCGACCACCTCCTCGGCCAGGTCTCGCTGGCAGAACATGGCGTCGCCGACCACGACCTTCCCTCGCAGCGGCAGAATGCCGAGGAGCGTCAAGGCGGCCTTGTGCTCGTTGGTGCTCGCATCGACCTTGACCTGGGCGAGTACGGCACCGACGGTGGGGGCGTATGCGGCCAGCAGGTGCTGACCGGGGATCGCGCCGTTGCGAGAGCCTCGAAGGGTCTTGCCGTCGATGGAGATGTGTGTGAAGGCGGCCGGGTCGACGCGGCTGGCGATCCAGTACGAGAGGACGTGCTCCAGTTGGTCGGCGTCGAAGCGTCGCAGGGTGCGGGAGAGCGTGGAAACGGCCGGGGTCTTGCCGCGTCGGAAGCCGAGGGCATGGGCGAGGGCGGGTCCGTGCTGTCGCCCGAAGCGAGCGATGCCATTGAGGCTGGTGCGCCCCATGAGCATGGCGAGGGCGACGAGTCCGAGGAAGGGGGCGAGTGGGTGGATAAGGCCGTGCTTGCTGCGGGGATCGGGAACCGCCGCCAGGGCATCGACCAGGGTGCAAGGAGACATGGGTACCTTCCTGGCTGCGAGAAGGCGCCCCACATAGCCACGTTCCCTCGTGTAAGCAAGGTGAAATAAGGAAAGGCCCTGACCCCTGTTCGTGTGCGTGCCTGAGTTTCATTGACCAACTCTTCCATTTCGAGTAGTCCCCGTCACCGTTCCGAAACGCCGACTGCAACCAGTGATCCGGCACGTCCCGCTCTGCTGCAACGATCTGGCTCAGGGTCGAGTAAAAGCACGAAACGTCGTAGAGCCGGGGCAAATTCAACCACAACGCCACCCAGTCCCCGTACCCCAACTCGACACTACCGAGCCCGAACGTGTGAAACAGATCCGCCCAGAACGCACCCTCTAGGCTTTTTTTGAGAGATACTCCTCGAAGTGATGGACCGCCTCCAAGACTTCCGCGTCAAGCCGGCCGCCCTCCTCGTCGAACCTCCGGAACCCGAACACCCGCCGAGCCACTCCCGCGATCTGAAGGGCCACAGTCGCTCGGTCTTGAGGAGGAGTGTCGGCACCACACCAGAGGTCCAACCACTCGTCCCACATCCCGCCGCTCTGAGCAACAAGGCTGTAGGAGAGGGCAATCGGATCGTACTTATCCCCGGTGGGGGCGGTGTAAATCTGCTTTTCGTGCTCGGTAAACAGCATGGCTACTCCGGGGTGACGGAAGGGAAATCGGACGGGACTTCGGTATACAGGACGAACTCTTTCACCTGCTTGTAGTAGAGAGGATTGCACTCCACCATGAGGGTGATTGACTTAAGACGGTCTTCAGAATATTCGGACCAATCCAACAGAGTGCCCGATCTGTAGAGGCGACCGGTCCACATCCCGGGAGGCAGAGGAACCACAGGAAAGGTGTAGATCGTGTGCCGAAAAAACAACTCGAAGTCTGACACGTTGAGCACCAACCGACCGACTTTTGGTGTGTGAACGGTTGGGGAACTGGAGTTGCTGCGGATGGAGTTCCACGTCTCAACATTCAGTCGGTTGATCGTGGCCGTTACAACGTGCTGCTCCCCCTGCCCCGTTTTCTGCCACGGGACTTCACCGCCCTTATCACAGTGAAGATCGCTGTAGAATCGGCGGACGTGAATTTCTGGGGCGGTGGTGCAAGTGCCGAGGAAGTCGAACGAGTTGCGTGAGCGTAGCCTGACGTACAGTTCGATCGCACCGACCGGGAGGAATTGGGCTGACATGGGGCAACCTCACTCTGGCGTGAAGCTGCCGAACTTGCCACCATCCTCAGTGAAGAGGGGAAAAGCCCGAGTCGCCGGATCAAACACCCCGTTGCACTCGAAGAGGATGGAGACCGAGTGGGTGCGGGTGCCAGCAGAGCTTTCCGAGGAGCGGCGTGGAATGGCTGAGTAGTAGAGTCTGCCACGCGGGATCGCAGGGTCACCCGAGAACGCAGTCCCACCGAAGGCAAACGTCATCAGTAGCTGGAAGTCCGTTTTGCCAATGGTGAGCGTGCCGTGATCGGTCTGGAAATCGGTGTAGTCAATCGGCGAATTGGTGACCTGCGGAGAGCCTCGACGGAGGACGTTGTAGGTGTTCCAGTTGAAGCGGTTGAGGGTGAGGGTGACGATCTCCTGTCTGCGGTCACGCACGTAATCTGTTGCCAGCGAACGGCCGCCCAAATCATTATACACTGGTAAGAATGAATCCGTAGCCTCCCACTCCGGGCTACGCTCGCAAGTACCCAGATAACGCCAAGCAGAATCGGCGGGCTTCTTAATGTAGGTGTCAACTGGTCCCAGACAGGGAAAAACGGCAGGCATGGAGAACTCCACGGACAGAAGTGCGGAAGGGAAGTGAACGAGCACAGAGCCAGAGCCGAGAGGAAGACACTACGGCCGACCTCAGCACTAGCTCTGTGGATGGAGGAGAATGAGTTAACAGGATAGGTGATGGAGCAGAGGTGACGCGGAACGGGATCGAGGATAGAGATGCAAGTAGGTCTTGGGAGAAAGGTAAAGAATAGAGTCCACCCCGAAGCACACCCTACATCCACTCATCCATGCCGGTCGCGGGTGGGCTAGTCCGTCGGTGGGTAGCGATTTTGTGTGCCATGCCGAGACTGGAGATCATGCCTTGAGCAGAGGGCCAGTGCAAAGCGTCACCGGCGAAACGCGGAATGAAGTGGTGCTGGGCCGGGGTCTCGTGCTCCCAACTCGCCAAGTAGCCCGGCAGGTCGGTCACGTCCACACCCCACGGCAGCACCGGAGGCTCCTGCTCACCAGTGTACTCGGCCATAGGGTCGTGTTTGATAGACCAAGGGCGGTTGGGGTCGTCGGATCGCTGCGAGGGGTACTCGTGCTGGAGCCAGTGGGCGAGCGACTGGTGAAAGTCGGCCATGTCGTGGTGATCCTGCTCTCGCAGGTAGTCGGCGTAGGCGTTCCTGGTGATGTGGTCGAAAGGTGACTTGTCCAGGGCTTTCAGAAAAGCTTTGTTCTCCGGTCCCAGCTTACGCGGCTGTTGCTCGGGAGGCGTTTTGGTTCGCTTTGGTTTGGTGTACTTGCCGGTAGTGGGGTCTACCATCGGCCCGATCCCAGTGAACGGCTTTTTGGCAAAATGGAGTGCCTTGTTGTACGATTTGGCGTAATTGCGATTTGAACGATCCATAAAAACCTCTGAAGTGAAGTGAAGTGAAGTGAAGTGAAGTGACGTGAAGTGACGTGAAGTGAAGTGAAGTGAAGTGACGGAAGAAGTGTGGAAGCGTAGCCGACTCAGATCGATAGCCGAAGCTGCTGAAGAGGCGGGGCGGCTTCGGGGGAGCGTCACCGGGTCCGGCCCGCTGTCGTGGAAGGGCGAAACGCCCACTCTTCGGCCACTGACACGACCTTGGCCCGAACCATTCGGTACCGCTCGAAGTCGCCGTGCTGCTCAACGTCCCAAGTCTCTTCCAGAGACTGTAGACCCAACCGTGCAACTTCGGCCCTCTCAACCGCAGGGCCACGAACTTGGACCGGGACGACATCGACCACGTGAGCGTTCACTAACTCACCGTCCTGGCCAACAAGCTGCATGTCGAACAGTACCGCATAGGCCCGCAGCATCTGAGCCGGGTTCGAAGGAGTGACGTTACACATTCAGGTTCTCCAGGAAGGCTTTAATTCTCAGACGGGGTGTACTTGCGGCGTGAAGTGTCGGGCACGTAGGAAGTGCGGCTAACCTTCGCAGGATCGGAGGCGACCACCCACTCTTTCGCAGATTCCACCAGCACCCAATCCACAGTTTGCCACTGCCGGAGAGGCCCCATAGATTCCGCACGCCAGCCAGAACGTAAAGACTCCATTGCCAACTCCACCACCTCTTCTTCGCCGATCTCTCTAGCGTCTGGCTCCAAAAATGACACGGGAACAGGCTGGACGACAGGAGCTTTGAGGCCCGCACGCCGCAGAGTAAGCAGGACAACGAAGGACTGGAGATACTCCACCGGATTCGGGGCCGAGAATCGGGATTGACGAACCAGAACAGCGGCACACATACGAGACACCTTGACGAGTGCAGAGGAGGGAACCTTAACCTGCCATACATATAGAGGCAGAAGCAGACCGAATTGTTGCACTAAACCACACCATTTTGAGAATTCTCAAAATCCTACCTTTCTCCCAAGACCTACTTGCATCAATACGAACACACTCGACCCCAGAATGACGATTCAGAGAGGCAACTTCGAGGATCGAGATGCAAGTAGGTCTTGGGAGAAAGCTGGCGTTTTGAGACGGCAGAGACGGCAGAGACGGTGATTTTTGGGGAACAGTTCCTCTTTTCTCTTCTTTCTTCAAAACATGGTCAAGGAAAGAGTTTTGGGAAAACGCCGTCTCTGCCGTCTCTGCCGTCTCGAATTCTCCATCAGACCACGCTCGCATTCGACCAGCGGACGCCACAAATCAGCCTTTTCCGGGCACCGTCGCCGGCAATGTTGCAGCAAAATTGAAAATGCCCAAAAATCTTAAACCCTTCAGCAACATAGGTTTTGAACACCTTCAATCCAACTCTGTGTCGAATCCGTAGTCTTTCCTGGACTCACTGCCTATATATTATTGGGGAGCCCATACTGACTTCCCACGAGTAGCCAAACCGATGAGGAACTAGACCATGGCCAAGACCAAGACCAAGACCGCGACCGACCTCGTGAACGTGCAACTGCCCTACCTGACTCACCGGGTGATTCGGGAGCGAGCAAAACAATTAATGGCCAACGTGAAGATCGTTACCACCGCAATGGCCCGAGGATTCGAGCAACTCAGTCTGGAGGAGCAGACGAAGCTAATCGACGAAGCTCGAACCAAGCTCATTCAGGCTGAGTCCGCAAAGGGTTACTAATCGCGTGTGTTCCACCTACCCCCTTCACTCTAACGGTGTGCTCAGATCTCCGGTCCCGCACCAGACGCACCTTCACTTCTTCTCTCTCACTTCCCGAGGCATTTCAATGAGTTACCTTGATTCGATTCCCACGTCCCGCCTCGTCCCAAAGGGCACACTGGTTCAGTGTCGGCTCCTCTCCTGCGTCCGCTCTCGACATTTTGCCAATGGGCAGAAAATCCAATACGAGTGTTCCTGGCAGGTTACACAGGGGCCATATGCCGGTCACGTGCTAACGCGGAGCTGGTGGACAACCCCGGGCGGACTCCCGGTGCTGTACGCCGATTGCGAAAAGCTCGACATTGGGCACGCAGAGGAACTTTGCTTCGGCCCGCCTGACCCGATCGTTGTTGAGGGTGTCGCCTCGATCAGTGAGTACAACGGCGTGTCGCGAAACGAGCTGTGCAGAATCGATCGCCGAGTGCTGCCGCAGACCTCACGCACCCGCCCCAGAGAAGTCTTCGACGATGAGATCAGCACCGCATTTTAGCCCCACCCCACTCACAGAAGGACAGACATATGGCAAAGAAAAAGGTCACGAAAGCAGACATTCAGGGCCAGTACGAGGTCTTCCGGTCGCTAGGCATCCGGCTGGTCAGGTCGAAGTCCGGGGAGCTGTTCCTGGCCACCAGCCCGACCGGCAAGCCCGGGGGGAGTGTGGAACTACACCCCTACGATCTGGCTGAGTCGTGTGAGGAGATCAAATGGGTACTGAGAGACGCGGGCAAAGCCATTGACATGCGACTGGTGGCCGAAGCGGTCAAGGGACTCGTCCGCAGTACCAAGAAAAGTCCACCTGAAATGGTGTCGCGTCGTGTCGCCGAGCGGGACGGGAAAATCTTCGTGGACCTGTGCAACTCCGAGCGACAGGTAGTGGAAATTGCGGCTGACGGGTGGCGAGTCACCACCGACTGTCCGGTTCTCTTTCACAGGCCGCTCCAAGCTCTACCCCTGCCGGTCCCGGTACAGGACGGCTCCATTCAGCGATTGCGGGAGCTGTTCAGCATTCTCGACGAACCGAGCTGGATTTTGGTGCTGGGCTGGCTGAGCACCACCCTGAAGGAGCACTGCGACCACCCGTTCTTGTCGATCCTGGGTCCGCCGGGCTCGGGAAAAAGTGCCCTTACTAAGTTTGCGTACTGCACGATCGATCCTCGCGAGGCGAAGGGGCTGCAGATGCAGCAGAACGCAGAGGATTTGCAACTCAGTGCTTTCAACCGCTGGGTACTCCCGCTCGATGAGGTCGATAGCCTCCCGCCGGAAAAATCCCGGATCGTGGCGACCATCTGCACGGGCGGGGCTCTTGAAAAGCGAAAGAAGTACGAGAATACCGAAGTCGTATGTGCTGTAATCAATCGCCCGGCAATCATCAACGGGCTAGAGGCAGGGGAGTGGCTACACGAGGAGCGAATCCGGGACCGTGCGATTCCCGTGGCTCTCGGTCGGGTGCGGCCCGAAGCCAGTGTTGAGGACGGAGATCTTATCAGGGCGTTCGAGCGACATCACCCGGAGATACTCGGCGGCCTTTTCACCATCGTTTCACAGGCACTCAGAGGCATTCGGGATGGAGAGGTGACAGCTCGTCACTCCCTGCGAATCAAAGAGGCCATGACGTGGGCGGATCGCTGCGTGCACGCTGCGGGGTACTCGAACGGGGAGTTCACCCGACTGGTGACGGAAGCACACGCCAGGATCGTTGAGAGGGTGGCCGAAGAGTGGTCCCTACTCGACCCACTACTGAAAGTGGCTGGATCGGGGTTCCAGGGCAGTCCGACGGAGCTTCTGGACAAGCTCAACAGCATGGTCGAGCGGAAGGGGCGGGATTGGCCGAAGAGTTCAAGCCAACTGACCCGAACGATCAACCAGCACGTTGAGTACTTAGAAAAGCGGGGCGTCCGGGCTGAGCACACCAAGGGCCAGCAACGATTCTGGGTCATTCGGTCGGTCCCGAGTTTCGCTCAACAGAGTGCCAACTCAGTGAATGCTGCCAAACCGCTGGCACCACTATCCGAAGGCGAGCAGTCAGACCTAAAGTCGAAGCTCCTTCGGTGGGCCGATTTTGCAGACAAAATCGATATCTGCTTCACTCACCGGGACTCCAGCAACACGCTATATGGTCGATTTGCAGAGGCGGCATCGATAGCCCTGAAGAGGTCTTTAGAGCCAGACCGCACGCTGCGAATACCTGATGACGAGTTTCTATCGCTCGATACAGCAAGCGAGTTACTACTTGTCGAAGTTAATCCAAAAGCTGAGGGCAAAAATTGAAGTGCGGGAACAAAGAAACCACGTGCGGCTGGTGCGAGAAGCTGGAGCAGCTCGATCTCATTTCGGGCTCAAACCTACAACTGCCTACCGTGTGACCGAACCTCTGATGTAATAGAGTGCGAATGCAACAAGTGCAAAAAAACCTATCACGAGAATGTGATCAGAACCAAGAAGTGTGGCTTTAAGGTGGTGGAAGGACGATCTTGCTGCCCACACTGCTTCTACAAAGCCAACGACGGCTTCAAGAGTCGTGACCCAAATGGCATCCAAGAGGGTCAACGTAAACTCCGCGACACCCAAGGAAAACCCGCAATTGGCACTCCACCGACTCCGCGAGAAGCGAGGGCAATTTGTGCTTATGCTCTGGCCGAAACTTTTATGAAAGCAAACAAAGCGGACCCTCTAAGTCAGGATGACCTTCTGAACCGCCTGACGGCCAAGGGTACCGAATGCGTTTTTCGTTTTGTCCCTTCGACACAAGACATGGTAATTCCCAACTTTCGCACAAGTTACAATTGCTGCTTTGAGGTGCCAAGGGGGTTCGTAGGATACTGTTGGAAATGTTACAAGCAGATTCTAACAGATATCTATACAGAGCGTGAACAATCACCTGAGTTCCTTGAGTACAGTGAAGGACCAATCGAAGCTGCAGCTAAGCCCGGTCTTAACCCAAGCCAGATCCTCCTAGACCCTCTCCCTTTACTGCTGCCGCCGCTCAACAACCTGACACAGCAGCAACAGGACGTTCTTTTGATGAGTCTAGGACTGCACCAGGAGTATGGCGGGGAGCTGTCCGATAACGAGATCGCCAGCCTCCTCAATATCTCTCCCGGGAACGTCCGCTCTACCAAGAGCAGGGCAAAGACACAATTGAGTGCCGATCCGGAGCTAGCAACCCTTTTTGCCAAGATATCCAGGCGTCAGACCACTGACGGGTGACACTCGCAGAGTAGCGGTGTTGGGAGCAAGCGGACATCAAACTCTACCTTTCTCCCAACCCCTACTTGCATCTCGATCCTCTACCCCAAGGACTACATTGACTACAGACGATCACACTTTGCACGCCCTCTCCCACCCTTCCCTTCAGGCCCTTCTTCCTGCCCGCGACCACGGCAAGCCTTACACAGCAAATCGACTGGCTGATTGGTGCCGAAGGGGACGCCGGGGGTTGGATGGAGAGCAGGTGAATTTGAGGGCTGAGAAGCTGGGAGGGCAATATATGACTAGCGTCACAGCTTTACGGGAGTTCCTTGAGAAGACAGGCCTGAGCGTGGAGGATGACGATGAGGAGTTTCACGACTTCTACTACCCGCCACCACTACCGATTCCACTCTCAGTCCATACTTTCGCAGCAAAGCACTATCGTTGATCCATCATAAGAGCGACCAACTCCAGTTACTAATGTGATTTAACAACCCGCCAAACTGATTAACAGGTTAATGTGGGCACACGTAGCCCCGATCATATGCTCAGCGTACTCTCGGCCAGCTATGTAAGAAGGCTTTGGCCCCTTGCCGTGTGCGTCCCCCATCTTGTTGCGAATCATACCAACTGCCTTGAATATCTCCGTGTAATGAGGCGGAAACAAGTCGTGTTTTCGGCAAATTTCAACGTAAGTGGAGCAACTACCGGCGTTAGGGTCGAAGGTCCATCCCTTGAAATCACAGATCGTCCGGAGAACGCTTTCGAATGCTGATCCACAGGATGTGATAGCCCCAGCGTAGTCACCGTTTTTGACTTCCTCGAATGCGTTAAGCAATTCCCCGTTGGCGACAGAGAATCGCTCCCCGGCTAACACTTCAAGTGCGGGCTTAACGACAATTTCGTGAGTTGTCCTCTCGCCTTTCTTGATAAGACGTGGGTACTCCACTCGCTGAACGTTTGTATCAAGTTGCCGACCGTACAGAGTAGCTCGCTCGCCAGTATCACGCCATACTGGTGCAGTCAGTTCGTATCCAACCCCTTCCTCTTCAAACATCTGGTTAATCCAGGCTACGGCACCACAGGCAGCGTCTCCAGTACCAACCGCGTTTGTGCGAAAACACATCTCGATAAACTCAATTGCCTCATCATCTACACACGCAAGAAAGTGCTGAGCAGCAGGGTAGGCCTGATTAAAGTTTGCTTTTAACGAACCATACTTTTGCAACGCCAAGTCCGCAACTTCCCCCAGGAGACGCTCGAAGCTGTAACTTATCTCGCCCCAGCCATTCCTATGATTTTTAAAGAACTGGAGCACCCGCATCCGGACTCTCTCGGAGAGCGAATACGTGTAACGTGCAATGGGAACTTCCTGCTTCTGTGCAGACCACCCCATGTCAGCCTCCTGCTTATTGGCAAAACGAACACATCAGTAAGGGGCCGGTAGTGAACTAAGCCCCTTACAGTTAAACGATTGACATCGATCGCGACAGTACGATAACGCACTGAAATAGAATGGAGTAGCCCTGCCTCGTCCCCTATAGGGCATTTTTCCGACTAAGACAGCAGCAGAATTGGAACAATCCGCAAATGCCACCAGCCTCGTTTCCTTGGCGTTCGGGAGTGGATTGGTTGGTCATGGGACCGCTGCTCTCAATTACTTTCTTTGGTGCATTACCTCCACAAGGGATTCACCAACCTGAAGATCTCGCCCTACTCCCTCTTCTTGTTCCCAAAGATACTGACTGCTTACCCACCCTAGCATCTTGGTGTTCAGTTTGCGGGTCAAAAGACTGACTCCGTTTGAAGATGGGGACATCCTGTTGAGGGATCTGCGAAGAGGATAGAGATGCAAGTAGGAGATTGCGAGAAACAGAGAGCTGGCGGTTACAGAGGTGAGGACTGAACTCTAACCTTTCCTCCACCACCTACTTGTAGCACGATCCCCTACCCTTCACTCCGGCTTCGGCTGGGGTTTTTTCGTTTCTGGAGACCTATGGAAGAGATTTGGAAGCCGATTCCGAATGCAGATGGATACGAAGTAAGTGACCAAGGCCGAGTGAGAACTTACTACTGGCGAAAGAAGTGGTGGCCCGAGCCCCGAATCCTCTCCCTGACTCCCCACTCTGACGGGTATCTCAAGACCACCATCTACGGCCAAACCCGCTACGTCCACCAACTCGTTCTATCAGTTTTTGGTCCAGATCCCCGACCAGGGCAGGTGGTGCGTCACAGAGGGGGAGATCCCCACGACAACCGAGCCTGCAACCTGGAGTGGGGGAGTCGAACGGAGAACAATCAGGACACGGCTCGGCACGGAAAAGTAGCGGGGCAGAAGCTGAGCGAGGACGAGGCTTGGGGAATCAAACTGCTCCTGCACCACCAAGTTCCTGGACCCGACGTGAAACGGATCTACCCCCACGCCAGCACCGGAATGATCTCCTGCATCAGACTCGAAAAGACTTGGCCCCACTTGACGATCAACTAACTCTCGCTCCTCAGCCTTCGGGTCGGGGAGTTTTCTTTTTGGAGACTGATTGAAATGACGGATGGCGACCTTCTACTCCGAGCCGTGCTGAACGACCCCGAAGACGACACCGCACGGCTGGTTTACGCGGACTGGCTGATCGAACATGGGGACCGTAAACGGGGTGAGTTCATTCGGGGACAAGTGGAGGCTGCGAGTGCCGGGATAGAGTGCCCACGGGAAATTTGGGATTTGCTACCGGCCGGGTTCGAGTGGCTGGGACTGCAACCGCCGGAAGAGTTCGAGATCGGTTGGGACCGTGGGTTCGTGGACTGGATCGTTTCACCGCGGCGATACATCTGGAACCGGAAGCGGCTTCAGAAACTCTTTAGTCAGCACCCGATTAACAGTGTCGAGTTGTGCGACGTGTCCCCTGCTTTCCTGGACCCCGCTGACCCCGAACAGTGCGGTTGGTGGCCGGGCGGGTGGACCGTAGATGGGAAAGTGTCCGATCTCCTGTTCGCTCGACTCCCGGACGGGGAGATGTTCTTCTGCTGTGATGCCGGCGAGTGGACGGGTTGGTTCTTGCAGTACCCGACATGGGACTCGGCCCGAGAGGCACTCCGAGCAGCGGTGACTTCCTACGGGCGAAGTCTGGTGCGGTTGCCGTCGAGTGCGTTCCGGCAGAAAGAAGGCGGGCGAATCCGAAAGCGGAAGTTCGTGACCTGAAATTTTTGCCGATCCGGCACGCTGGGGACGCTTCCTCGAATAGTATCCGTGGTCACTATTCCTGCTTGCCGGATCTCTTTCACTCGGGTATCGTTGGTGCTGCCTTCCGGTCTGAAACCGTCACGAAACCCTTGAATTTCAAGGCAATGGCCAAGGTGGGACTCGAACCCACACAGGTTGCCCCGCTCGATTTTGAGTCGAGTGCGTCTGCCATTCCGCCACTTGGCCTGAGCCCTTAATGTATGGGCTTTTTGCGACGTGAGCCAGAGCAAAGCAGCGGGAAGGTTGCGGAAGTTGACCGAACGGACTTCACCAACTCCGGCCACCACTTCCGATCGCCGCCGCCGCTTTCGCGCTGCAGGCACACGTCGTAACTGACGGGCTTAACGGTTCTTACAGTAACGGGCCGAGGACAAGGCGATGACCATCCGGGGCCGAGTGACACGCGACACGGCCGTTCTTCCGACCGGATGCGGTTCAAAACTTCAGGAAGTCGCGGTCGGCGACGGCGGTGTCATCAGCCGGGAAGGCGACGGTGCCGGCGAGTCGAGTGATACCGAATCCGATTGAAGAGTCACTGCTTTCTGTAGCCGGCCTCTGTGAGGCCGGTGCGACATGACCGAGGTAGCACCGGCCTCACAGAGGCCGGCTACAGAATACGGCGTGGATACGGATCAATCGGATTCTAGTAGTTTCAAGTTCGCGCCGGACTTGGGGTCTGGCCTTTGAGTGTGGTCCGCTCACTCCGTGAGCGGCCGCGCCGCGCACCGGATTCGCTCCGCGAGCTTGCTGGCCCCGTCGTTTTGCGCAACGCGAATCCGATACCCGGCGCAACCGCTCACGGAGTGAGCGGACCACACTCAGAACCAGTGCGCGGGTACTCCACGCCAACTTGAAACGACCGGACACGGTATGACCGCTTCACGTAACTCGGTTCGGACGGACGCCGACCACGCCGAGCCGGCGTGACTGGTATGCAGCGCAACAGGGTTGCGTTTCCCCCGGAAGTTCCGCACCGCAACGCGACTTGAGTAGCAGCGGACGGGACGTCCGCGGTCCCAGGGAAAGCCAACCCTGCCTGTGGTTCGGCGGCTGGAACCGATCAGCGGCGCTGTAACGGGGGTGACAGCGTACCAGTTGCCGCCGACTGCTCTCCCGCTGGGTCGTTCGCTGCCGATCGACTACCCAATCGCTGGGGTGCCGCTACCACCGAATCCCGGGCTTTTGCACGGGGGCAGAGTCGGCTGAGCCAAACTAGTTCAGCACGACGGATACAGCGCAATGTATTGCATGGCAATTGTTTGCGGCTACCAAATCGATCCAACAGCAAGACGAAGCCGGCGTAAACGGGGTGTCGGTTCCGCTGCAAACGGCTGGTGCGGCGGAAGGAAAACTGCCGGAAGCTCCAAATGCGGGGATGAGGGTCCTGAAATGCGCAATGTGCCGATTCAATGGCGCCGTGTTCTTTCGCTCGTGCGCCGGGGTCGGACGGGTACGGGGACGCCGCCGGCGGGCTCTGCCATCGGACGAATAGCGGCTCCTATGCCTCCGGTATCATCACAACGAAATGGCGTGTGACCCATGCCCCGACCGACACGAACAGCACCATGCCGACGGACCAAACGGGCAGCAGCGCCAGGGGTATCAGAATACCCACACCCGCGACCAGAACCCCACCGCCCCAGAGTTGCATTCGGGGGTAGCGCCGAACAAGTTCCGGCTGAAGTTCACGCACGAGGCACAGCAGCGGAACGCCCTGCACGACGACCAGCGCCGCAACCGCCGGGCGAAGCAAGCTCGCCGCGGGGTCGTGACCGAGAACGGCCGCCAGACCCAGCAGCGCCGCGCTGCCCAGCGCCAGGGCCGACGCGACGTGATACGCACCGAGCCACCGGGCGTCACGCCAGCCGGGCTGCGAACTCGTGCTGAACAACACGCCCTTGTACGCCATCGAGCCAAATGCGAACGGCAGCGCGACCACGGTTAGTACGGTCCGCCCGACTGCGTGGACCGAACAATCGGTCGGGATCGCGCCGAGGAGGCCCAGAACGTCGGTAACAGCGAGTGCCGCGAGCGGGAACGAATAGAGCGTCAGGCACCACGTACCGAGCGACATCGGCGAACTCGGCTTGAACACCCGGAGCATGTGGTGGAAGCGGAGCGGGTCGCCCAGGTCGAGCACCAGCAGCAAAAGGTCGATGAGCAAAAAGGCGAGGGCCAGCGGGTACGCCCAGGCCGCGACCGGCGCGAACGCGGTCGGCCGCGTCAACTCGCCAACCGCAACCGTCAGGAACAGACCCGTGGTCAGCGCGTTGAAAAAGACATCCCAGACAACCAGCCCGTGCCACGGCGGCGCGTGCGTCGGTTCCTCGCTGGCGTATCCCGTTGCGGCGGACGTGCTCATGAATTCACCCGCCCAGAAGGAACGCGAGGAGCAGCGCCACCAGTCCGACCAACCCCGCGAGCGCCGAGCGCAGGTAGTCGCCGCGCATGTGCAGCCACGGGTTCACCGGGTCGGCCGGCAAGCCGTACACCTCCGGGCGGTCGGTGAGCAGGTAGAAGGAGTGCAGTTCGGTATAGGTTTCCGTCGCCTCGGCCCCGTACAGGTACGCCGGCACGCCCTTCGCCTTCAGTTGCTCCACGCGGTTTTGTGCCCGCTCGCGCAACTCGCTCACCGGCCCGAACTGGATCGACGCGGTGGGACACGCCTTCGCGCACGCCGGCACCAGGCCGTCGCACTGCCGGTCGTAGCACAGGGTGCATTTGTGCGAGTGGCCGTCGAAGTGGCTCCGGGTGATGACCCCGAACGGGCACGCGGCGACGCAGTACGCGCACCCGTTGCAGATGTCCGGCTGGATGTACACGTTGGCGAACTCGGTGTACACGATCGAGCCCGTCGGGCACGCCTGCTGGCACGGCGCCGCCGCGCAGTGCTTGCACACGTCGGACATCATCAGCCACCGGCCGAAATCGACCGGCGGTTGCGAAACGGGGGCCGTGACGACTTCCAGAGGGAACCGCTGCGGCGCCGGCGCGACCGGCTCGGGGGTCGTGAACTGCTCGATGAACTTCACGTGCCGCCACGTGTCGCCGGTCAGCGCGCCGGTGTTGTCGTAGCTGTTGCCGGTGAACGTGAACCCGTCGGCCGGGAGCTGGTTCCACTGCTTGCACGCCACCTCGCACGCCTTACACCCGATGCACACCGTGGTATCGGTGTAGAACCCGGTGGGCGGCTGCTGTGCCGGCCGGACGCCGCGACGGAATGGGTACGTCAGCCGGTGCAACAGCTTGGCGAAGAGGCCGCGGGGCGCCGGAGTCGCATCGACACCCGCGGGGTGCGCCGGCAGTTCCAGCTCTCTAACCGCCATGCGCGAACCCTCCCTCGGGCTGTGCGGACCGGGGCGTGTCGGGAACCGGGTCGCGGGTCGGCCACGGCACCGCAATCTTGGTCGCCGCCGGCGGGTTCCCCCCGTGCCGCCCGGCCTCCAACTGGCACGCGAACACCTTGCCCTCGTGCATGCTCACGTTCGCCTCGGCCACGATTGCGGTGAGGTCGTTGGCGTTACCGCCCACCACCTCGCCCGCGAACCCCCAGTGGAACGGCAGCCCCACCTGATGCACCGCACGACCGTCCACCGTCAGCGCCTTGATCCGCGGCGTCACCAGCGCCCGGCACTCGATCGCCCCGCGGGCCGAGCGGACCGTCACCCAGTCGCCGTTCGCGACCCCGCGGGCGGCGGCCAGTTCGGGGCCGATCTCCGCGAACATCTCGGGCATCAGCTCGTTGAGCCACGAGTTGAACCGGCTCATCGGGCCGCTCAGGTAGTGCTCCGTCAGCCGGAACGTGAACGCCACCAGCGGGAACACGTCCGTCGGCCCTTGCGCGACGCTGTTCAGCGGCCCGGCAAAGGTGCGGACGGTCGGACTGCTGGCCTGCTGGGGGTACAGCAGGTTACGCACCGGCGATTCGAGCGGCTCGTAATGGCACGGCAGCGGGCCGTCCTTCGCGCCCTTCGGGGCGTACAACCAGCCGAGGCCGTCGGTCTTCATGATGAACGGCTGGTCGCCCCCGATCGCGGCCATGCCCCGCGCCCCTTCGGGCGGGCGGTACGAGGGCGCCTTGCCGGGCTCGAAGTCGGGTTCGTCCGGCCCCACCCAACGGTCCTGCGAGTCGTCCCACCAGATGTACTTCTTGCGCTCCGACCACGGGCGCCCCTCCGGATCGGCCGACGCACGGTTGTAGAGCACCCGGCGGTTATGCGGCCACGCGAACCCCCAGTTCGGTTCGACCGGATTGCCCGGGGTGCGCTCGCGCCGGTTCGCGCGGTTCCGCCCCGGCTCGGGGTACACGCCGCTGTACACCCAGCACCCGCACGCGGTGGAGCCGTCGGCCTTCAGGGCCGAGAACCCGGGAAGCAACTTCGGCCGGCCGCTGCGCGGGTCAATTTCGGCCGTCTGGTAGCCGTTGATTTCCTGGAGCACCTTTCCGGCGTCCGGCTCACCCGCGACCCGGCTCACCGTGCCATCTGGGAGGGTGTGCGGGTGATCGTACTCGTAGTCCCAGGTGAGGTTGAGCAGCGGCGCGTCTTTGGGGTCTGTCGAACCGGCGTACAGCGCCCGCAGCCGCTTGCCGAGTTGGTACACGAACCACGCGTCCGAGCGGGCTTCGCCGGGCGGGTCGAGCGCCTTGTTGTGCCACTGCAGCAGCCTCTGCGTGTTGGTGAGTGTACCTTCCTTCTCCACGTGACCGGCGGCCGGGATGAAAAACACCTCCGTCTTGATGTCTTTGGCGGGCGGGCCGTTCGGGTCGTCCTTCCAGAACACCGCGCTCTCGGTCTCGAACCAGTCCGCCACCACGAGCCAGTCGAGGTTCCGCAAGGCGGCGCGCTGGAGCCCGGCGTTCATCCCTCCGCCGGCGGGGTTCTGCCCGAACAGGAAGAAGCCGGTGAGCCCGCCGCGGCTCATGCGATCGAACGTGACGAGGTGCGAATGGTCGCCGTCCACCCGCGGCAGCCAGCCGAACCCGAACTCGTTGTCCGGCGTCGCGGCCGGACCGTAGTACGCCTTCAACAGCGAGACGACGAATTCCGGGAAGTTGGACCAGTAGCCGGTCTTCATGCCCTCTTTGTCGAGATACCCCTGGAGGCTCTCATGGTCGGCGTGCGCCACCGGCTGCGGCAGATATCCGGGGAGGGTGTCGTACAGCGTGGAAACGTCGGTGCTGCCCTGGATGCTCGAGTGCCCGCGCATCGCCATAATGCCGCCCCCGGGCCGGCCGACGTTGCCCAGGAGCAGTTGCAGGATGCCCGCGGTGCGAATGATCTGCACCCCGGTGGTGTGCTGCGTCCAACCGACCGCGTAAACGATCGCGCTCGTCCGGTCGCGCCCCGAGTTCGCGCACAGGAGTTCGGCCACGCGGACCATTTCCTCCGGGCTGCAGCCGCACACCTCCGCCACCACCTCGGGCGTGTATCGCGCGAAGTGCCGCTTGAGGATCTGGAACACGCACCGCGGGTGCTGGAGCGTCGGGTCCGTTCGCGGGGCGTCGCCGGCTTCGGCGACACCCATCAGGCCGTAACCGTGGGTGCCGTGCTGACCGGGCTCCGATTTCTTCTGCTCGTTCCCGCTGCTGCCCGCGTAAGCCCAGTGCCCCCCCTTCGGATCGTAGGTGCCGCTCTCGGGTCGGTAGCCGCTGAACAGCCCGTCCAGGTCTTCCGCGTCTTCGAACCCCTGCTCAACAATGGTCGCGGCGTTGGTGTACGCGGCAACATACTCCTTGAACCACTTATCCTGAGTCAGGACGTAGTTCACGACGCCGCCCAGGAACGCGACATCGGACCCCGCACGGATGCCAACGAACACGTCGCACAGCGCCGAGGTACGCGAGAACCGTGGGTCCACGTGGACCAGCGTGGCGCCGGCGCCCTTTGCCCGCATCGGCCAGCGGAACCCCACCGGATGGGCCTCCGCCATGTTCGAGCCCATGATCAGAATGCAGTCACTGTTCGCCAGGTCCTGAGTAAAGTTCGTCGCCGCTCCCCGCCCGAACGAAGTGCCCAGACCGGGCACCGAGGCGGAGTGTCAAATTCTTGCCTGGTTCTCGACCGGAATCACCCCGAGACCGGCCGTGAACAACTTCTTGATGAGGTAGTTCTCTTCAACATCAAGAGTCGCGCCGCCGAGGGTACCGATCGTATCGAACCCGTTGAGCAACCGGCCGTCGGCCTTACGCGTCACGAAGTCCCGGTCGCGGGCCGCCTTCACGCGCTCGGCGATCCGGTCGAGCGCCCAGTCCATCGACCGCTCCTCCCAACGGTCGGAGTGCGGGGCGCGGTACATCACCCGCGTGACCCGGTGCGCGTTGGTGGCGAGCTGAAAGGCGTTCGCGCCCTTCGGACAGAGCGTGCCCTCGTTGATAGGACTGCGCGGGTCGCCTTCGATGTCGATCAGCGTCCCGCCTTTGGTGTAGATCAACTGCCCGCACCCGACGGCGCAGTAGGGACACACCCCATCAGTAACCGTCGCGCCACGGAGGCGCGAGCCCTTATCGGCGGTCTGCGGGCTGAACGGCTGCTGTTTCGACCAGAGGGGCAAGCTGAACATGGCGTGTCCTTCTTCGAGCGAAGCACCTCGAAACCGCTACCGACATCGTGTGAGCGCAGCGTTGCGAGCTCTCCGGCGGCGGTCCACCCGGACGGATCGAATAAAAGAGCGCTGAGCGAAACGCAACTCGCGCGCCGAGGGCCAGCGCACCTCTTTAAAGATCGCAGGATAGCAGCAGTTGTGTCCGTTCGCCCACAGAAACCCGGAACGGTAGCGAGTTTTCAACACCGGACCGTCACGCGCGTTTGGGCGGCGATTCTATGAGACTTTGAGCGATGGCACCGGTCTGCACATCATGGTACTAAATCGCCCAGCGGTCGCCGGCGTGCTCGTTCGCGTCTTCGGCTCCGGGACAAACATAAACGGAGACATCGTCGGTGTTGGGCCGACAACACCGCGCATAAAATGAGGTGTCAGGCACCACGATTGCTACCCTAATTGAGTTGGTTGCGAAAAAGAGCGCGGAAGTCCCCACTACCTTCCCACCGCAATGGCGCAAACGTCTCCGGGTGAGGGGTTTCGGGGGCGATTATGCAGGGCATCATGCCTTCGGCCCAATTCAAGTGGTCGGTTGTGCGAGGCAATAAGTGGGCAGAACGCGCCGGCGTGGCCAGTTATTGATCACCGTTTACGGCCAAGATGAAGTGCGTGCAAATCATGTGGAGGCAGAGAGGACATGCATTCTCGGTTGATCGCGCGACTGACCGCCCCGGTGGTCGCGGTCAGCGTCCTCCTGGTCGCAGTTGCTGCCGGGGCAGCATGGTACGCGCATAACTCCCAGCGCAACGTCTCGGTGATGCTCGACAGTCATGTCGCAAGCGTCCACGCCGCTCAGGAACTGGAAATCAGCCTGCGCGAGATTCACGTCCAATTCGACCGTTACCTGATCACCGGTCAGCGCAAACACCTCAGCCCTGTGCCGCGGTTGCGGGAACATGCCACCGAGGCGCTGCGTGCGGCCGAACGGATGGCGACTACCGAACCCGAGCAGGTTCTCATGCGCAAGGTCCGCACGGGCTACCAACACTTCTTCGACGCGTACGACCGCCTTGAGCAGACCCCGCCCGAACAGGGTGTGTACGCGAAGGTGTTAGAGCTAATCGACACGGTGCTGACACGCGAGATCCTGGAACCCGCCCGCGAGTACCTGCGGGTGAACCGGGACATGCTGGACCACACCGCCAAGGCGAACCACGAGCTGTCGCAACGACTCACCGTCGGGCTCGTGGGGTTGGGCGTGTGCGGATCGGTCGCCGGCCTCTTGGGTGGATGGGCGATCGCGGTATCACTCCGCCGCTCACTGCTCGACACCGACCGCGTGCTGCGTGACACCGCGGCACTGCTGGGTGAGGCTGTGCCGGCGGCCGACGGGGTAGCGCCGCTCGGGGAGCACTCTGAGACGACCGTCCAGCGCGTCACGCAGGCCGCGGCTGCTGTACTCAACCGGCTCAAGAAGACCGAACGGGACGCGCTGCGGGCCGAACAACTCGCGTGGGTCGGACAGATGGCGGCGGGGATCGCGCACGAGGTGCGGAACCCGCTCACCGTCATCAAACTACTGGTTCAGGCGGCCACCGACCCGCGCCGGGCCAACGGGTTCCGCCCACAAGATTTACGGGTGCTGGAAGGGGAGATTTTGCGGCTCGAGCAGATCATCCGCACGTTCCTGGATTTCGCCCGGCCGCCGCGCCCCGAGAAAAAGAGCGTGGCCCCGGCCGAGTTGATCCGAGACTGCGTCGAGGGTGTGACGGCTCGGGCCGAGTTGCAGGGAGTGACTGTCAGGGCGGTTGTCTCGTCAGACTTACCGCCGCTCGACGCAGACCCAGGACAACTCGGTCAGGTGCTCTACAATCTCTTGTTTAACGCGCTCGACGTCCTCCCGTCCGGCGGGACGGTGCGGGTGACCGCGGCGGTCACGCCCGATGGCACTGACACACCCGGGGGCACGCTTACCGTACTCGTATCGGACACCGGCCCCGGGCTGCCGGTGGGACTGGAGGAGCAAATCTTCGACCCGTTCATCAGCACGAAAGAGACAGGGCTGGGGCTCGGACTATCCATCTGTCGGCGGATCGTGGAGGCGCACGGCGGATCGATCGGCGCAACCAACGGCCCTGCCGGAGGGGCGGTGTTTGTGATCCGCCTTCCGTGCCGGGCGCAAACGAACGCCCGACCTGCCCCGCTCAGCCCCGCAGGAGCCACGTGATGCCGAAGGTGCTCATCATCGACGACGAGCCCGGGATCTTATACTCGCTCAAGTCCGCCCTTGAGCGCGGTGACACCGCGGTAGCGACCGCCGCCACCGCCAAACAGGGGTTAGCTACGGTGGCGCGCGAGCGCCCGGATGCGGTGATCCTCGACGTGCGGTTGCCGGACATGTCGGGTCTCGACGCGTTCCTACTGATTCGTGAGACCGACCCTCGGTTGCCGGTGATCGTGATCACCGCGCACGGCAGCACCGAGACCGCCATTGAGGCCACCAAGCGCGGCGCGTTCGAGTACCTGCTCAAACCGATCGACCTCCACCAACTCGACGAGGTGCTCGGACGGGCATTCGAGATGCGACTCGCGCAGGTTGCACCGACAGCGAGCGGAGACGCTCCACCGCCGGAAGATAGTGCCGATACAGAACAGATCGTTGGGCAATGCCCAGCGATGCTCGATGTGTACAAGGCCATCGGCCGCATCGCGCCACAGGACGTACCCGTTCTAATCTTGGGCGAAAGTGGCACTGGCAAAGAACTGGTCGCACGTGCGCTGTACCTGCACTCGCCGCGGTCCGACAAGCCGTTTGTGGCCATCAACTGCGCGGCCATTCCGGACGCGCTGCTGGAGAGCGAGTTATTCGGACACGAGAAGGGGGCGTTCACCGGCGCCGACCGGCGCCGGGTGGGCAAGTTCGAGCAGGCGCAAGGCGGCACCGTGTTCCTCGACGAAATCGGCGATATGCCCCCGGCGGCACAGGCCAAGATGTTGCGGTTGCTGCAGGACCAGCGGTTCGAGCGGGTGGGCGGGAACGAGTCGGTGCAGACCGACGTGCGGGTAATCGCGGCGACCAACCGCGACCTGTCAGCCCTGGTACGGGACAGCAAATTCCGTGAGGACCTGCTCTACCGACTCAACTCGTTCACGGTCACGCTACCGCCCCTGCGTGACCGGACGGGCGACATCGAGCCGCTGGTGAGCCACTTCGTGACGGCGGCGAACCGCAAGCTGAAGAAGAACGTCCGGGGGGTGGACGCTGCGGCCCTGGCTGTACTGGAGTCGCATCGCTGGCCCGGCAACGTGCGTGAGTTGCAAAACGCAATGCGATACGCGGTGGTCCAGGCCGTGGGTGAGGTGATCACTCCGGACTGCCTTCCGGCATCGTTACGTGGCGCGGCAGCACCGCCGGGCGACGCGCTGGAACTGACCGCGCTGATTACGAGTCTGCTGCGAGTCGGTGCCACCGACATCTACAGGCAAGTGACTCACACCGTCGACCGCGCGCTGTTAACGGCCGTATTAGAACACGTTCACGGAAACCAGAAGCAGGCCGCGGACCGATTAGGCATCTCGCGCACTACTCTACGCGCGAAGCTCCAGACCCTCGGTTTGGGTGTCGAGAAGCATGTTCGGAGTGTAGACGGCAGCGAAGACCCGGGCGGCGTAAGCCCGGATTCGGTGGCCACTGAATGAGCCCACTCAGTTCCAGGACGGGAAGTCAACATCGCCGCTACGGTGGCCGTGAGATGAGCTCTGCCAGCCACCGCGTCAGCCATACCCCGAACGGGTGCAACGGTCACACCGTTACAACCGATTTTACCGGCGCGGCCTTTTGCACCCACCGCTCCAAAATTTGCCGCAGGTCTGGTGCGGGTTGCCCGTTTACCGCTGCCGCAAAGTGGAAGCGTTCGATCTCGGCAAGATCCTGATCCAGCGCGGCGCGCTGTGACGGGCTCAGATCAGCGCGCTCGCGTACCTCTCGCAGGAGGGCGGCCGCGGTAAACGGGTCGAGGTTCTTGGGCAACCGGCTCTCGACCGGTGCGTGCGTGGCTGTTCGCGACACGACCACCGCAACCACCACGGCAACCAGTACGAAAGCTGCTATCAATCCCGCCAACACATACCAAAGCAGCATGCTCTTCTTTTTGCCGTAGGTCTGCTCCAGTGGCACCTCTTCACTGACCGACGCGAGGTCCGCGTCCACGTAGCGCTGGTATACGGTCTCCTTGGTCGGCACCTTAACCGAAGCGAACTTGAACGTCTTCGGGAGCTGAGTCCGGTCCTCGCGTCCCTTCAGCGTGAGCGTCCACACTTGCTCTGAAACTACCGCGTTGCGGTCGCTGTCCTCATCGAACTTCTTCACGCCCAACCCGTTCGTTTCCGTCTTGGCCACCTCGAACCCCTCCGGGACATAGTCGCCCGCAAGTTCCGACCATTCCGGCACGAGCCCGACCCCCACCGCTTTCACCTCAAGCAACAGCACGCCCTTATCGGCCTGACGCTCGTCGAGCGTCTGCGTGACCGACAACTTCTCCACCGGACGCGGCTCGCCCAGTACAGTGCGCGCGCTGATCGGAACCGCCGGCGTCTCCACCGGCATCACGACGTAGCCCGACGTTTCCAGGAAGTCGAGGTCCAACCGCAGCGGCGGGATCTTGTCCACCTGGGGGCCACGCGGCTTGAGCATGATGTATGCGTATGGGGTGTACCGCCACCCGAACTCGCCGGCGGCCGCCCGCGACGTTACCTTTTCGTCCTGGAACGTCACCGACACCACCTCGAACTGCTCCTTGAGAGCGGTTCGCGCGGCGGACTCGAACCGGTCGCGGTAGTCCGCGGTGGGGCGGCCGTAGTTGTAGGAGTAGGACATACTGTTCTGGTTCTGGAGGTACCGGCCGAACCCGCCCGACTCGCGTTCGATGTCGCGCGTGTGCTTGAGGTTCACGAACAGCCCGAACGGGCGCCCGTGGCCCACCTCGCTCGACCCGTCGACCACCGCCTCCAGCTTGATCTCGGTGACGAGGTCCTTGTAGTAATCGAACACCTTCTTCGCCTCGGCCGCCTGCTTGTGATCCTCGACGATCTGGAACCCGGCCTTCAGGTAGTTGAACTTCACGTGCGGCTTGGCGCCGCTCATCTTGATGAAGAGGTTGTTCGCGAACTTACCCATGTGCTTCTCGGCGAGGTCGCCGGGCAGCGCGAGCAGGGCCGCGCGGATGAGCGGTGGCTGGGTCCAGTCCGGCTGTTTCTCCTCCGAGATCATACCCAGATCGACGGCCCCGAGCCCCGCCGCGAACCACTGCTCGTATACAGACGTAGTATGCTCGTCCTCGGGTAGAGTGCGGACCGCCTTCGCGTACTCCTCCGCGGCTTGGCGGTACGTCTTGAGTGCGGCGGTGCGTTTCGCGGAGAAATCGGACGACTTGTTCAGCTCCTGGCGGAAGTTGATCTCGTCGTGCATCAGCCCCGCCCGGGCGGTGAGCAGCACCCAGTGGCCGGGGAACTTCTTCAGCCCATCGGTCACCACCGCTTGCGCCACCTCGTACCCGCGGAGCACCTCCGCCTCAATGTCCTTCTTCTTCCGTTTGGTCTTGTTCTGCTCCTGGTTCGCTGGCGACTTCCACAAACCAGCGAGGTTGGTGCGCATCTGATCGGCCAGGCCGGCAAGCGTCTTCGGCTTCAGCCCGCCGAGCGGCCCGAACACGGCCTCGATCGCCTCGGTGCGGTACACCTCGGCGGAGCTGTGGCACGCGGTGAACGCCCGCACCACGGCCTCGTCGTCGAGGTCGCCGGCGCCCCCGGGCAGCTTCTTGATGCGGGACACCCAGTCGGCCAGTTCCTTCAGGTTCCGCTCCTGCTTCGAGCGGGTCAGCGGAATGCTCTCGGCCCGCTGCTCGAAGGCAAAAAAGAACCACGAGTACCGGTTCTCGTTACGACTCGCGTTCGGGTCGTGGTTCCGGGTCCACACCCGCAGGAACTCTTTCACCAGCCCCTTCGCCTCGGCGGGCTGGGCGGTGGCGAGTTGCTCAATGAGTGGGAACGCCTTGTCCTCCTCGTTCACCTTCAGGTGCAACCGGGCCACCGCCTCGGCGAGCTTGGGGCGCAGCGACTCGTCGACCGCGGCGAGCCACGCGGCGTCCGGGGCGGCTTTGATGACGTCCGCCACCAGAATCGGCCGCGGCATGTTCGGCTGCTGCATCATCATCATGCGCGACATCTGGTCGTCCTCGTCGCTCGCCGAGAAGAAGATGTTGCCGTAAATGTCGCGGCGGAGCCGGGAGCCCCCGGACGAGCGGTCGAACCGCTGGGAGAACTCGGCCTCCTTTTGCCACCCGAGCGCGAGCACAGTGAGCGCCGCCCTCCACTCCTTGGCCCGCCCCGGGGCCGCCTTCATCAGCGCCGCCACGGCCGTCTGCGACAGCTTGAGCGCGTTCAGCCGCTCCTCGATCGCGTGCGGCCGGGTGGACAGCCCGCGGGACACGAGGGTGCCCACCGACGCCAGGATCTCCTGCCCCCGCTCCGGGGCCTTGGTGAAGCTCGCGCCGAGCCACTCCTGACCGAGTTCGTCCTTCAGCCGCGGGGCCAGTTCGACGGCGCGGACGAGCGCCTCCTCCTTCTCCTCGGCCAGCCCGTCTGGTACGCCGAGCACGGCCTGCACGGCCGCCCACGCCCGCTCCAGATTACCCGTCTTGGCCTCTTTGGCGTTCAGCGCCAGGAAGTGCTGCGCGAGCAGGTTCAGCGCCTCAAGATCCTTGTCCTTCTGGGCCTGCTCGGGGGCCGGCAAGAAGTCGCCCGCGAACTCCGCCAGGCCGGCACCGGTGAGCAGCCTCGCCGCCTGCCGCTTGGTGAGCACCGCCTGGCCCGCGGGCTTCGCGCACTCGGCCTTGAGCCGCGCGACGGCGACCTCGGGCAGCGTGCCGCCGTTGACCGCTTCGCGGAAGATCGCGCCCAGCGCCGCCAGCGTCTCTTTCTCCTGCTTGGGCTTGGCCGGCGCCTTGCCCACCGGGGCGGCCGCCGCCAGTCCGAGCACGTCGTCGGCGGAGAACACATTCCGCTCGGCGAACTGCTGGCCTGGCCCCTGCATCATCTGCAGTTCCATTGGGTCGATGGCGCCCCCCGGGCGCCCCATTCCGGGCCGCCCTTGAAGGCTCATCAGCAACTGCTTGTACCCGGCTTCGCCCTCGTCCGCGGGCAGTGACACCAAATATGCCTTCACATCCGCCCATTTTCCGAGCGTGACGTTCTTTTGGAACGCGGCGATTTCTTTGTCGAGTGCCGCGGCTTGCTCCGCAGCCTTCGGGTCCGGCTCCTTCGCCTCAGGGCTCTTGGCGGCCGGTTCCTTTGGGGTGTCGTCTTTTTTCGGTTCCGGTTGAGGCGCCCACGCCTTCAAGATGCTGGACGGGCGGCGGTCAAAGCTCAGCGACTTGAGCCGCGACATCCGTGGCGTTTCTTTGGGCTCTTCCTTTTTGGGCGCGCCGGGCGCGGTCGGTGTGGCGCCTTTGCCCGCTTCGTGGGGCGGCGGGGCCACCGGCAACTGGGCGTAGGCGGTCATCCCGGCTGCGAGTGCGAGCAGGGTGAATGCGAACGTCTTCTTCACAGGTGTGGCCTCGGCGCGAGGGACCGAATGTTGAGTCGATCCGCCGGATGGGCGGACACAAAAGAGGTTCCGAAGATGAGAAGCGCGGGGCGGGCTCGGCCCACACCCCGCAGCAGATCAGTGCCCGCTGTCGTCGAGGGGCGGCGCGCCGCCGGCGCTGCGGACGTCGTTCTTCTTGGGCGGCCCCTTGGCGACGCTGGGCTTGCGCCCCTTGCAGCTACAGCACCCCTTGCACTGCTTCGGCAGGTTCAGCCCCTGCAGCTCGGACAGCTCCATCCGGGCCAGCCGCACGGCCGACTCCAGGTCCTCGCGGTGCTTCGCCGCCGCGGCCCCGTCGCCCCGCTTGTCGGCCTGCTCGGCCAGCAGCCGGTAGCTCTGCCGCGCGGCCTCGATCTCCGGCTCCCACTCGTCCCGGGACAGCCCCTCGAGCCGCATCAGCCAGGTGGTGTAGTACTGGCTGTTGGCCTGCGCGGACCGGGCCTCGGCCAGCACCTTCGGGTCCGCCGCCGGGTCCGCCGCCATCTCGTCCACCAGCGTGCGGAGGTCACCGTGCGCCTCGGTCAGCTGCTGCGCGAGCATCTGTGCCTTGGCCTTCTCCAGCCGCAGCTTGCGGGCCTCGGCGGCGCGCCCGTCCGGCAGCGCCTTGAGCGCCTGGTCGAACGCCTCGACCGCCGTGGCATAGTCCTCGGCCGCCAACGCCTGTTCGGCGGACGCCACGTGCAGCGCCACCCGGTCGAGCTTGCGCCCGTCCACCCCCGGCCCGAACCAGTGCGCCACCGCGGCGCCCACGCCGAGCAGCAGCCACCCGGTCAACAGCAGAACGCGAAGCGCCATCGAACCGTCCTCCGCGAAGGGAACAGGAACCGAGCCTGCAAGCCAACCGTGCTCTGTGCGTCAACCCACACGAACCTGTCACTACAGGTTCACCGCCGCGGTCCGGAACCGCCCTCTGGCGTCGGGCGGCGACCGGGCTCCCAGCCGGTCCCAAACAGCATCAAAATCGCCGGAATGAGTGCCAGCGCCCCGGCCCCGGTCCCGACGCACAACAGCGCGTACTCGCGGGCGGTCCACCGGTCCCCGGTTTTCGGCTTCGCGCGCTCGTCGATGCTCGACACGAGCGCCGTCGTCAGTTGCTTCTCGTTGCCGTCGTGGTACGTACCGTTCAGCCGTGTCGCCACCTGCCGAAGAGTGGAGGCGTCCTGGCGCGTGGTGTGCCCGCCGAGTGATTTCCCGACGGTCGGGTTGCCGACGCCCACCATCACCACGTTGCCCCCGATCGACGCCGGCATCTTCGGCATGCCGGTCGTCGGAACCGTGTCACCGTCCGTAACCACCATCAGCACCGCGCTCCCCGGGGGCCACGGCTTCGCCACCCTGGCGGCCTCCTCGAGCCCGGCGAACATGTTGGTCTCGCCCGGCTTGAACGCGTGTCGCATCGGCAGTTCGGTGAGGATGTTGCGGATCACCTCACGGTCGGTGGTATCGAGCACCACGGGTTTGGCCTCGGACGCCACCGCGATCACCGTCGTTTTGTACCGCTCGGCCTGCACGCGTTCGAAAAACGACTGGATCAGGTCGGCGGCACGCTCAGACCTCTTCTGCTTCCCGCCCCCACCGGCGTCCTCCACTTCCATGCTGCGCGAAACGTCCAGCACGAGCACGAGGTGCCGGTATTCGGACTCCTTGATCTCCCCCGGCTTGTGCGACTTCGGTTCGACCGTCAGCAGTACCGTGAGCCCCCACGCGACCGTAGCCAGCGCGAGCACCCGGAGCACCGGCGCGACGGCTGACAGAAACAGCCGGTCCCGGCGCGGACCGAACGCCAGCGCCGCGACCCGCCGCACCCGCAGGTAATGCAGCAGCTCCGCCGCGACCGCCACCACCACGACGATCGCAGCGATGACGAACCCCGCTGTGACGGCCGCGTTCAGCCCGGTCGCGGAAGTGGGGTCCAGTTTGGGAATTGGCATCACCACGGCGTGTACCTCAGTCCGAACAGGCACAGTACGCCCAGCAGCAGCAGAGCCATCGCCACAATCACGAACGGTTCGTAATAGTCGACCGTGTCCGCAATCGTCGGCTTGAGTTGGGCCTGCTTCATGGTGTCGATCTTCTTGAACACGGCGGGCAGCGCGTCCGGGTCGTCGGCACGGAACGCTTCGCCGCCGGTGAGCCGACAAATGTTGACGATCTCCGCTTGCGGCTCAAACCCACCTACGATGATACAAAACACCGCCACCCCTTCGGCACTCAGGGTGCGAGCGATCTCTTCGTCGTTACCCGTGAGATCGTAACTGAACCCGTCGGTGATGAGGACGATCATTTTGTCGCCCTCGTCGCGGCGGCGCAGTTCCGTTTTGCACCCGTTCAGCGCCTTGGCGATCGCCGTACCGCCGAACGGCGGCGGCACCGTCTCCGGCCGCATGAACGGCGGCGAGCACCGGATCGCGGTCACGTCGGTGGTGAGCGGCACCCAGTGGACGAACGCGTCCCCGAAGAAGGTGAGCCCGAACGCGTCCCCCTTGCGGAAGTCCAGGAACGTGTCGATCGCCTTCATGGAGGCGTCGTACCGGTTCCCGTCGCCGAACGGCGCCAGCATGCTGCCGGACACGTCCACGGCGAACTGGATGTTGGTGAGTGATCGCTTTTGCTGCGGCGGGCCGTTCCGCTGCGGGTTCGCGAGGATCAGCACCGCGACCGCCAGTAGCAGCGGCGGCACCGATTCCGCCAGCGTGATGAGCGTCCACACGAACCACCCACCGCGAGCGCGGGCACCGTCGAGCGGTAGCACGACCCGGCGGGTCGGGAGCAACCAACGGCCGGCCCACACCCACCCGAGCATGAGCGCAGGAACGACCAGCGCGACCAGCACCGGGACGTGCGCGAACTGCGGCCAGACGAGAGGAATTTCTTTGTAGTTCACGCCGCGCCCCTCACTTCGAGATCGAGCGCTTCGGGGGGCAGATCGCGGTACGGGGCCAGCAACGCGGCCACATCGACCGGTTGCACCGGCCCGGGCCGGTGCAGCCACACCTCCAGTTGAGCGAGGAGCGGTGCGGCGTCGGGCTGTTTGCGCATCGCCTCGATCGCCTCACCCGGCTCCGCGCCTTCGAGTTTGAGCCGCTTCCGCCAGTACGCGAGCAGGGCCCGCTCCAAATCCGCCAGTTGCGCCCGCGAGAGAGTCCCCGCGGTCGCGCCCTCAACCAACGGCCGCAACCGCTCTGCGAGCGACACCGGACGGCGGTCGGCGTCGGCGACCGCCCTCTTCCGTCGTGGGAAGAAGAACGATGCCACGACCGCGATCAGCCCCAGAGCCCACACCACGACAGCACCGATTGCGAGGAACCGGTAGCCGCCGAGACGCGAACCGGTGTCGATTTCGAGCTTGTTCGGCTGCACCTGTCCGGGCGGCAGCACCGGCTTCACCTGCACCGCGATCGGCGGCAACTCGCCCAACGGCGATCCGTCCTTGCGCTTGAGGTACTGGCGCAGGTCGTGCGTGCCGGGCTCGAGGCCGAAGTACTCGATGTCGTAGCGGAACGCGGTGCCGTGAGGAAAAACGCGGACCACACGGACCACGGCCTTGGCCGTTCGGTCGGTGAGCGGCGCAGCCTCCAGTTCGGAACCGGGCAACACGAGGCCCTCGAGCGTTCCCGTCATGCCGACGGTGGTCTCGGTCTGTGCCCTGGCGCGATCGGCGGGCGCGAGCAGCGCAAGAACGCACGCGAGCGCCGCGGTACGGAAGAGTTCGGCCGGACGGCGGTGTGTCATTGCCCGTTTGCCTCACGCCTTCTGCTTGTGGTTCGCTCACCGCCGCCCGCGCCCGAGCACGTTGCGGCCGATCAAAAAGTTGCGCAGGTCCGCGACGAACGGTTGGTCCGTGCGCACCAACAAGTGGTCGACCCCGGCGCGTTTGAGTTGCCGGGCGGTGCGCTCGGCATCCACCCACCGGCGCGAGCCGCGGGTGACGAACACGCGCCCGGTCTCGGCCTCACCAGCCCGCAAAAATCCTGTACCCGGGACGCCCTCTTCGGCGGGGTCCTGGAGCTGAATCACGATCACGTCGTGCCGCTGCGCCATGAGCTTCAGCGCGGGCACCGCCGTCGGGTCGTGCAGGTCGCTGAGCGCGACCACCAGGCACCGGTTCGGCAGGGTCGGCGCCAACTCGGCGACCCGCCGGCCCAGCGTCGTGTGCTCGTCGTACCGGTACCGCCGGAACTCGTGCAGCCACCGCAGCACAGCGGCCCGCGACAGGCTCGGCTCGAGCCGCACGTCCCGCCCGCCGACGCCGAGCACCCCGACCGGGCTGACCCGGTCCAGACACGCGAACGCCAGCGCGCCGGCGATGTGGACCGCGACCGCGTACTTGCTCCGCTTCACCGAACTCACGGTCATGGACGCCGAGGTGTCGAGCAGCAGGTAGCACGGAAGCTGCTTGGGCGCCTCGTACTCCTTGACGAACACCTTCCCCATGCGGGCCGTGATGCGCCAGTCGATGGACCGCACCGGGTCGCCCGGCTGGTACTGGCGCGACTGCGCGTACTCGATCCCGGAGCCCAGGAAGGGCGACCGGTCGGTGCCGTAGTTGAGCGCGTCGGCCAGCTTCTTGACCGCGATCACGAACTGGCGCGCGGTCAGGTGGTCGGCGGTGTCGAGCTGCCCGTCCATGTGTCAGCTCACCGAGGTGACTTTCTTTTTGCCGCGGGTGAGGTCGTGCAGGAGCTCTTGCAGCACCTGCTCGCCGGTCTTGCCGTCCGCCAGGGCCTCGTAGTTCAGGCGGATGCGGTGCAGGATCACGTCCGGCGCGAGCGCGTACAGGTCGTCCGGTACGACGTAGCCGCGCCCCCGGATCAGCGCCCGGGCCTTCGCCGCCTTCAGCAGCGAGATGCCGGCCCGGGGGCTCGCGCCCAACTCGATGTCCGGGTGGCTCCGGGTGCGGTGAATCGCGTCGAGCACGTGCTCCACGAACGTGTCGCTCACGTGGACCCGAGACGCGACCTCCATCGCGACGATCAGGTCATCGATCGTGCCCACCGGCTGTTCGTCGAGTACGTCGAACTCGGTCCGCGCGACCGCCCCGCCGCCCTCGCGCTTCACCCCCAGCGCGAGGTTCCGCTTCAGCACCTCGCGCTCCTCGTCGAGCGTCGGGTAGCGGAGCCGGTGCCGGAGCATGAAGCGGTCGAGCTGGGCTTCGGGCAGCTCGAACGTGCCCGCCTGCTCGACCGGGTTCTGGGTCGCGATGACCAGGAACGGCGACGGCAGCTTGAACGCCTCTTTGCCGATGGTCGCCTTCCGCTCCTGCATCGCTTCGAGTAGCGCCGACTGCACCTTCGGCGCGGCCCGGTTGATTTCGTCGGCCAGCAGCAGGTTGGTGAACACCGGCCCCTTGTTGACGCGGAACTCGTTGGTCCGCTGGTCCAGGATTTCGGACCCGAGGATGTCCGACGGGAGCAGGTCGATCGTGAACTGGATGCGGGCGAACTGGAGGTGGATCGACTTCGCGAGGCACGAGACGAGCAACGTCTTCGCCAGCCCCGGCACGCCTTCCAGGAGTAGGTGCCCGCTGGTGAGCAGGGCGATCAGGATGCGCTCGACGACGGCGTCCTGGCCGACGACGACGGTACCGATCCGTTCGCGCACGCCGTTCAGGAACCGGACGACCGACTCCGGCGCCGCGGCCCCGTTCGGCGAATCGCCGCCCCCGTGTGTGCCCGCCATCCGCAGCTCCCGTGGGTTCTTGGATCCAGACAGACGTCGCTGCCCCGCGACGGTTTCAGACAAAAGCGATACGCGGCCCGCAATCACGGAGCGGCCGGTCGGTTCGGTTGCAAAAAACGCAAGAGAGAATAACTGTATACACGAAGATAAACGCGACGCCAAGAGCGAACTGGATTTCGTCCGCTTTACCTCCAAGTGATCTCAACCTGCTAATACTTGGCGCCGTCGGTCGCTCGGCTTGGCGAATCGCGACGGCGCCACGGGGGGATCGCAGGACAACCGGCTCGCGCCGACACAGTAGACATCAAAATCAACTCCGACACAACACCCCGAATGACCTTTGCGTGATCTCGCCGTTGTCACTCGCAAAAACGGCACACGCGGAATCGTGTTGCCAGACGAGCGCGAGCGCATTTCTTGCCCATACTCGGAGCGGTCAAAGCCCGTACACCGGGTACTTTTCCGCCTGAACGTTCCTGAGGTGAACCTTCACGGAGCCGCGACAAGCAGAATCCGCACCACACGACTGACCAGACATTGACTTCCACTCCCAGGAACATAGCCACATTCTTGAATCAAAATGCCGCAACCTCCATCCCGACAGCAATTTGCAGCATCCGAGGCGAACACATTGAGCTGAATCCGAGTTGTCCTGGCAACCGCAACCGGGCACTCGTCTGGCCGTTTTTCGGGGTAGCAAACAACTAGCGAACTGGTAGCGGTTTGCCATCGGACTGGCAGCGAATGTCCAGTTGGCACCCCATCGGGTTCCTCCGTACTCCCGAGTTCTGCCGAGACAGCCCAAATTCCGGAGTCTAAAACGATATCCTCACTGTAAGATTTATACACTACGTCATCGCGACCCACACTGGCTCGGTGCATTTGGAACTACCACCGCCCCCACACTGAACAGATGGCAAGAGCGTGTTCGGCCGCGCCATCAAACAACCGCCTGCACATTCGCAATGTGATTTTGTTGACCGGAGGGACTCTTCCACACCTTGGCCGAGCACAAACTTCTTTGATGAATGGCCGCGACTCACGTTCACAAAGCAAGTCGCGCCATTATTGCACACCAAAGCTAATCAATTAAATTTACATTATTTACGGCATTTTGGAGAGGTGATACACCAGTCGTTCACGAAAAACGTGACCTTTCTTTTTCACCGACCATTCATGATGTGGCTTTGCATCGTCTCGCGGGCGCGGCCATTGCTCCATATCGCTTGTTTCGCTCGTGTTTCTTATCCGTGAGGGCATGTATGAAGGGCTTTCTCCGATCCCGGCGTGCCGGCTTTACGCTCATTGAACTGTTGGTGGTTATTGCAATCATCGCCATCCTGATCGGTCTGCTCCTGCCGGCCGTTCAGAAGGTCCGCGAAGCCGCATCGCGCGGCGAAGTGTCAGAACAACTTGAAGCAAGTTGGGCTGGCGATGCACAACTTCCACGATGTCTATAACGGGTTCCCGGTGGAAGGGTCGACGCAGGGGGTAAGCTGGCCGATCCGCATCCTGCCGTACATCGAGCAGGGTAACGTTTACAACTTGGTGTTCCCCCTGTTCCAGACCGCCATCAACACGGAGAAGACGGGTGGTGACGTTCTTTCCCTTCCGCCGGAAGTCTCGATGGGCTAGGATGATAGTACGCCCAGCCGAGTGCGGAGGGGTGTATGAGCGAGCGTAATTGGTCGACCTTCGCGTGCCCGAATCCGGCGTGCTCCGTGTACGGCCAGGTGGGTCAATCGAACCTGCGCCCGCACGGGTGGTCGAGCAAGCCGCGGGGCATCCGGTGCCTCCGTTGCACGGCCTGCGGGAAGAACTTTTCGGAGCGCAAAGGGACGCCCCTGTTCGGCCTCCACATGAGCGACGAGAAGGCCCTGGACATCGCCCACCACTTGGTCGAGGGCAACGGCATGCGGCCCACGGGGCGCCTGTGCGGGGGCACCCTGAACACGGTGCTCCGGTTCGCCCGCAAGGCCGGGGACCACGCCCAACGGTTCCACGACCAGATGGTCCGGCACGTCCAGCCGCAGCAGGTCCAAGCCGATGAGGCGTGGTCCTATGTGGGGAAAAAAAGACAAGAACTGTGATCCGGAGAACGCGGCCGATCGCCAACGCGGCAGTTGGTGGGACCACGTCATCCTGGACACCAGCAGCCGACTCATCGTGACCCTGGTGGTGGGGCGCCGGAACCTCGGAACGCTGGAATCGGCGTGGACCGACTTCGACGCGCGAACCGACGGCGGGTTGCCGGACCTGGTCACCACGGATGAGTACCCGGCGTATTCCACGGCCCTGCTCCGGACCTATGGGGTGCCCAAGGCCGCACTCGAATTGAGCGTCCGGGAGAAGAAGGCGTGTGACTTCGCGTCCCGGCCGGCGGTGTACTTCCCCGAGGAGATCAACCACGCGACGGTGCGCAAGGAGCGACAGGGCGGGCGCGTGGTGTCGATCGAGAAGCGGATCGTGCGGGGCACCCCGGAGGCCGTGGCCACGGCGCTGACGCGCGGATCGACACCACCCACGATCAACGTGAGCTACGTGGAGCGGTGCCACGGCACCCAGCGGCACTTCAACGCCCGCAAGGCGCGCAAGGTGTACACGTTCTCCAAGGCGCTCGCGGTCACCTAGTTGTGCGTAGTGCGGTACAACTTCGGGTGGGCCGTCCGCACGCTCCGCCAGAAGACCCACGCGAACCCGCCTCGATACCGGCCCCGCACCCCCGCGATGGTCGCCGGGATCACGGATCATCGATGGACGTTGGAAGAGATACTGACGCGACCATTGTTCCCGCCCAAGACCGCCGCAACAACGCAAACGCTCGCGAAAGCGGCTCTTGCAACGGAAGGTGAATGACGTCACCACCCGAACGCCCGACACGGCACGCGAAGCAGTAGGCGTTTCAGAAAACCCGCCGACTCAACGCACAGAACCACTCCGAGAAGTAAAATACGCACATCCGGTACGAACGCCTGCCACGAATTGGTGCCCGCGCAAGGCGTGGACGTATCGTCGTTTACTGTGCACCGCGTTCACGTCTCTGGTGTCGCCCGTGGCCTGAACACGGGGCACCAAAGCGATAGGACGTGGCGCGAGTCGCCGTTTGTCTTCAAGGATCGCCGCGTGCGCCTGAGCCTCGTCGTTCTGATTTCGGCCGTTCTGTCTACCGGACCGGTGTATGGGGCGGACCCGGTGTGCGCCCTGCTGGACCCGGACAAGCACCCGCGCGTGACCCTGTTGGAGGCCCGATTGCTCACGCAACCGGGCGCCACCTGGGTCGAGCGCACAGCGATCGATAAGGTGCTTAAGGAGCAGAAGCTTCAGGCCCTTCTTGCGCCACAAGGCGTCGGCGACCGGGTCCGGTTCGGCAAACTACTCAAAGCCGATTTGCTGGTCACCGTTCGACCGGTCACGGGGACCGGCGCAACCGCCCTCGAAGTGATCGTCAGCGAGACCGTGGGCGGGTTGCGGCTCGCGGCCAGCGCCGTGCCCGTAACCGGTGACGCCGATGCCGATGTTGCGGCGCTGCTCGCGGCGGTGCGGGCGGGCGTCGTGCGGCACGGCGAGAAGGTCACGCAGGTGGTGGCCGTTCCGCCGTTCGTCAGCAACGACCTGGAACACACTCACGACCACATGCGCGGCGCACTGGCCAAACTGGCCGAGGCCGAAGCGCTCGGGCGGAAGGGCGTCGTGGTGGTGGAACTCGCCGAGGCCGAAGCGCTGGCGAAGGAGCTCGCCCTTGCGGCCCCGGGCACCAAACTCGAGCGCCCGGCCCCGGTCTACCTCTTGGGCGAGTACCGGCACCAGGGCCAGGGCAACGAACGGACGATCGCACTGAAGCTCCGCGCCGAGCGCGCCGGTAAACCGGTCGGCAAGTCGGAAACGTTCACGCTGAAGCGCGACGCGGTGGCGGCGGCCGTGCGCAAGTGGTCGGCGGGTGCGATCGACGCGGGGACCGACGGCCCCGGCCGACAGCCCGCCGCTCCCGCAGCCGAAGCCGCGCAGCTTGCGGCTCGCGCCAAAACGGCCCTCCGGCTCGGCTACTGGGAGGAGGCCGTCGCCCTAGCGGAAGCGGCGCTCCTCGTCGATCCGACGCAGATCGACCTCCACGTGTTTGTGATGATCGCTCTCGGCGATCCGCTCCGCAAGATCCACTGGCACGAGCTGAGTTCCAGGACGGACGGCCTGAAGGCCTTTCGCCGGTTCCTGCTCCTGTACCGCCGCGGGCTCGAGCATTTGGAGGCGTTTATCGACGCCGGCGGCGACCCGTCTCGCCATACGATGCGGGGAACGGGAGTCGATCAGTTGTTCCTGTCGTACTTCCGCGGTCAGGCCTACTACTTAAGAACCGAACTCGTCACGATGCACCTGCACGCCCCGGAGGGGCCGGCGCTACTTGAAGAGGCCCGGCAGTTCGAGCGCGCCTTGTTCGCCCGGCTTCTGAAAGCCCCTCAGGTCGCTAACGCGTCCCAGGACGTTCACCTGCAGTTCGTTGCCCCCCTCCTTCACAACCTGTCGGCCGCCGAGCAGTACGCCGTTGTCGAGCGCCTGCTCGCGGGCCTGCCCGACGCCCCCGCCTCGGCGGAAAAGGCGCGCTGGTACCTGATACTGGGGTTTGATGCGTTCGACCAGCCCGAGCAGGGCCGGCCGGCGGTGTTCAGAACGGGGCCGGCTTACGAGGCGTTCAAATCTCGCGTCCTGAACGAGAAATTCCGGTTCGCGGCCGTGGCGAAAGACGAGCTGGCGCGCGCCGAAAAGCGAGAGGCGGATTCGAAGAAGTACCGGCCCCCTGCTCCAGCCACGACGAGCGCGAGAGACGTTCGCCTGACGGCTCTTAAACTGGAACTCCCGGTTCTCCCGAACCGGCCGGCGCGACCGCTCCTCGGGCTGGTGGCGGCCGGCCCGAATCTCGATGTGGCGTGGGACGGAATGGCCGTTTACGTCACGAAGGAGAAGGGGCAGTTCGAGCGACTGGCCCCATCCGCAACGTGGCCGAGCTTACCCGAGAGCGTTATTTTCGACGGAAAGTACGTGTGGGCCTCGGGCATGGACGTGAACCCCAAGATCGGGGTCACCGGCTGGTTCTTGACGGCCACAGACCCAGTTGCGGGTAAGACCTGGAACCTGACGAAAACGGACGGGTTGCCCGCCCCACCCGCGCTGACCGAGGTTCAGTGGCGCAGTGAGCGCCCGCTGGCCATCGCGGCGCTGGGACCGGGGCGCGTGTGCGTTGCCGGCGCGGCAGGCCGCGCCTGGGTGGCGACGTTAACATTTAACCCCGCGACCGGCGGGACGGCTAAGGTGCTTCACGAAGCGCGAGAGGCTCCGGACCGGCTCGAGAAGGACCAGTGGAAAAAAACGAACGTGAAGTTCATGCCGGGGTCCGTCCGCGTCCTCACGGGCGCGTCCGCGGACGGCCAACCGGTCACCCGCATCGTGGTGGGGCGGAGCATCGGCGACACCCCCGAGATCAGTGCGCGACCTCTGATCATTGATCCCGATCGAGCGACCACGGAAGTGGTACCCGACTTGCGAGTCCCGTCATTCGACCCGCGAGCCGGGAACCGCGGCAAAGGTCCTATGCTCAACGGAAAGCTGTTCTTTCAAGAACCGACCCTGTACGGCGAGCAGCGGCTGATGCGGCTCACCGTTCCCGGTCCGGTGAGCGAAGTGGTCGCCACCGGTTTGCCGCGCAATGTTTGGTTCATTCACCCGGACGGCCAGCGGTTCCATGTGATCGAGCATGTGTTCATCCCCCCGCCTGCCGGCGCACAGGCCCCCGCACGCTGGACCTCCAACTGGTGGGTGGTGGAACCGGGAGCAACCCGCGCCCGGCTCGCCGCTTCGGGGCTGCCGCACATTAGCTGGGTCGGGACCAGTGCGCACTACGGGCTCGTTGCCCTGGGTGAGTCCGACGGCCCTGACCGCACAACGAACTTCTACAAGGTTGAGGTTGCCGCCCCGGCCGGTAAGTAAGCCGCTACCCTGGCACCTTTGCCAGGCCCCAGAGCCGGCCAACGCACTTGTAAGTTGAACCGGGAACGGGAAACCACCGAACTCAGTTATGAACCCATCTCACGCGACGGGCGCGGACCCCGGGTCCACTCAGGCGGGCCTGATCGCCGGCGTTCAGCAAGGCGACCCGAGCGCCTGGCGCCAGCTCACGGCCGTCTACGGCCCGCTCGTTTACGGATGGGCACGACGGGCCGGGCTCCACAACGAGGACGCCGCCGACATCACGCAAGAGGTGTTCCGGTCGGTCGCCGCCCGCGCGTCGCGCTTCCAACACGGCCGCCCGGGCGACACCTTTCGCGGGTGGCTCTGGACCGTCACCCACAACAAGCTCCGCGACTTCTGGCGGCAGCGGGCCGTTCGCCCGCAAGCGGCCGGCGGGACCGACGCGCAGGACCGGTTACTGCTGATCGCCGAGAGCGGCTCCGACAGCCGGCCCGGGCTCGCGGCCGAATCGGAA
The DNA here is from genome assembly GCF_008065095.1 of Gemmata obscuriglobus. Classification (NCBI taxonomy): domain Bacteria; kingdom Pseudomonadati; phylum Planctomycetota; class Planctomycetia; order Gemmatales; family Gemmataceae; genus Gemmata; species Gemmata obscuriglobus. Next base: position 4,875,653 of record NZ_CP042911.1, read on the forward strand.
GGGTTGCTCCGGCGGGCAATGGAACTGGTGCGGGCCGAGTTCGAGCCGCGGAGCTGGGACGCCTTCTGGCGCGCTGCCGTCGAGGGTCACCCCGGCGCGGACATCGCACGCGAGCTGGGGATGACCGTCAACGCCGTTTACATCGCCCGGTCCCGCATCCTGAACCGCCTCCGCGAGTTACTCGGCGAAGACTCCGCCGGAATCGGTGGGGCACCGCAGTGACGGACACTTCCGGCCGGAGTTATTACGCTGCAAGAACGCGTGAAAGGTGAGGCCGTTATCTTGGTTGAGCGGTCACGGGAGCCGTACCTGTACCCCGGCAGCGATCATGCGCCACGTTGCGATCAACACCTGTTGCCCGGACCGCGAGATGTGGTCCAGCTTTTATGCGGGCATGGTGCCCGCCGGCGCGATCGACGGGCTCGTTGAACACCTGGACCACTGCCCGACGTGTCAGGGCGTACTCCACGCCCTGGCCGGCGAGACGGTGGGGCAGGCCGACGCCCTGTTCGCGAACCTCCAAGGCACACCCGGCCAGGCGGACGCTTACGAGGCCGAGGCGGAGTGCCGCCGGGCGGTGGAACGCGCCCAGTTGCTGGTTCCAGGGGAAGTGAGCGAGCCCGCCACCATAACGCTCCCGAGTCAACTAGGGGAATACCGGCTGCTCCGGCTGATCGGCCGCGGCGGCATGGGGAACGTGTACCGCGCCGTACATGTCCGGCTCGGTCGCGAGGTCGCACTCAAGGTCATTCCACCGGAGCGGGTGCGGGACACGGCGCTGGCCCGGTTCCAGCGTGAGATGATCGCCCACGGGAAGCTCGACCACCCGAACGTCGTCCGAGCAACGGACGCCGGAGAGGCGAACGGGACCGCGTTCCTGGTCATGGACCTGGTGGACGGGATCGACCTCGACGGGTTAGTCCGCGGCTGCGGCCCGCTACCGGTTGCGGACGCGTGCGCACTCGCGCGGCAGGCCGCGGCCGGGCTGCACCACTTGAGCGGTCACGGCCTCGTCCACCGCGACGTGAAGCCGTTGAACCTCATGCTCGACCGCGGGGGAACGGTCAAGGTGCTCGACCTGGGGCTCGCGGCCCGCACCGACCCGGCCCCCGTGGTAGCCGAGGCCAGTACGGCGGACACGGCGCTCACCAGCGACGGACAAATTCTCGGCACGTTCGATTATTTGCCCCCAGAACAGGCGGCCCCGACCGGGACGGTCGACGCCCGGGCTGATGTGTACGGCCTGGGCTGCTCGTTGTACTTCCTGCTCACCGGCGCCGCCCCGTATGAAGGAACGGCGCACGCCACCCCGCGGAGCAAGGTTCTCGCCCACACCGTGGGGCCGGTGCCACAGGTCCGGAGCAGCCGCCCGGACGTGCCGGCGCCCCTCGCACGGGTTCTGTCGCGGATGCTGGCGAAAAACCCTGAACACCGGTTCCCGAGCGCCGACGCTGCCGCCGAGGCGCTCGCGCCGTTCTGCGCGGGCGCCGATCCGGCGAGCCTCTTGCGCCGCGCGGGGTTCGAGCCGCTTCCGTCCGCCCCCCTTCCCTTACCGACCGCGGTCCGAGCCCCACGCGCCCGGCGGGCGTGGATCGCGGCCGGCGCGTTCGTCGCGCTTCTGCTCGCCGCCGGCACGCGTCAATGGCTACCGTCCGCAACGGTCGCTCCCGCCGAGCCCCCGGCGCAACAAACCGAGCCGGCGAAACCGCCAGACCCGAAACGCGCCGCCGTTCGGGCCGTTCCGGTCGCGCTCTTGGGGTTCGACGAGCGCGGCGGGGCGGCCAGCGGGCTCGGCGGCGCCGTGAGCGACCTGCTGTTCGCAAAGCTGGTCGCGAAGCCCGGGTTTCACCTCGTCGACCGCACGGACCTGAAGAAAACGCTTGAAGAGCAGCGGCTCAGCCTCTCGGGCGCGGTCAGCCCCACCGAGGCCGTCCGGGTCGGGCAGTTAATCGGTGCCCGGCTGATCGTCACCGGCTCTGTGGTCCGGGCGGACGGGCGTCTTCACCTCGTTGCCAAGATCATCGGCACCGAGACCACACAGGTCACCGGGGCCGCTGTTGCGGGCGCGATCACCGAGGACCTGACGGCGCTCGTCGAGCGGTTGGCCGGCGCGGTCGAAGATGCGGTGAACCGGCACGGCGATCGGTTGCTCCCCGCGTCGGTTCCGGTCGCGGATCGGATCGCTGCGCTCAACAAACGGCTCGGGACCGCCCCCCGCCCGGGCGTCGGGGTGAGGACGACCGAGCGCGAGTTCGGGCTACCGGCCGCCGGCGCAGCGGCGCGAACGGAGATCACGAAATACGCAAAAGAAACGGGGTTCGAAGTAACGAGCCCGGACCGGGCGGCCGTGGTCATCACCGGCAATGCGTTCAGTGAGGTGATCGGCCGCGCCGAAGGCTTGGTGAGCGTGCGCGCGCGGGTGGAGCTGAAAGCAACGGACCGGAAAACCGGCAAGATCCTGGCGGAGGACCGGCAAACTGCGATCGTGGTCGATTTGGCCGATTCGGTCGCCGCACACGCGGCGGTTCAAAGTGCCACCGCCGAACTCGTCGAGCGATTGCTACCCCGACTCGTCACCCCCGACCCGAAGCCGTAACGCCGAACCCGGACCGCGATTCTTATGCGCCCTCCTGAAGCACCCGTCCGGGGCGGGGAGGAACAACCCGAGTGGGAGACCGAACAATGACGAGCGTGCGCATCGTGCTCGCGGTGTCTGCGGTGCTGGTGTGCGGCCTCCTCCCGGCCGCGGCCTTCGGTCACGGACCGGACAAGGTCAGCGACAAAGCCAAGGACAAGCAAACCAAAGGGGGTAAGGACAAACCCGTCCTTCCGGTGGCCCTGCTGGGCTTCGACGAGCGCGGCGCCGGCGCGAAGGGGCTCGGCCCAAAGGTCACGGACCTGTTGTTTCTGAAACTCGCGGCACGGACCGAGTTCTTTCTGGTGGACCGCGCGGACCTGAAGAAGGCGCTCGACGAGCAGGTGTTGAGCCTGACCGGTGCGGTCAAGGCCGACACGGCGGTGACGGTCGGACAACTCACCGGCGCCAAGTTGCTCATAACGGGGTCCGTGGTTCAGATCGACAAACGGGTCCACCTGATCGCCAAGGTCATCAGTTCCGAGACCGGCCGGGTGGTCGGTGCCTCCGCCGAGGGGACGCTCTCGGACGATCTTGAAGGGCTCGTAGCTCAACTTGCCAACGTGATCACCGGAGTGACAATCAAGCAACGCGACCGGCTTTTGCCCGCGCCGGTCCCGGTCGCGGACCGTACCGCCGCACTCAACCGCAAGCTCGGCAAAGCCGCCCGCCCCACGATCGCAGTGCGCGTGACCGAACGGCACGTCGGCCAACCGACCGCGGACCCGGCCGCACAGACGGAAATCACCAAACGCGCCAGGGCTCTGGCGTTCGAGGTGATCGACTTGGACGCGGACGGCGAAAGTCGTGCGGACGTGTTCGTCACGGGCGAAGGGCTCAGCGAGGCGGCCGGCCGAGTCGGGCCGCTGGTCAGTGTGCGGGCGCGCGTCGAATTAAAAGCGATCGATCGCCGAACCGGCAAAGTGCTCGCGGTGGACCGTCACACATCGGTCGTGGTCGATTCGTCCGAACAGATCGCGGGCAAGACCGCACTCCAAAGCGCGGCCGCACTCCTGGCAGAGCGTGTGCTGCCACAACTCGTTACGGTGGAAAAGAAAAAGTAACCGAGACCTGCGTACCAGCAGCATCCCATAAGCCGTAGGCGCCGCTCGGGACCAAGAGCGGCCGGTTAATCCGCACCGGCAACGGGTAGTGTGAACGCGAACGCGGCTCCGCCGCCGTCAGCCGGGCGGGCACTGAGGTGCCCGCCGTGTGCCTCGATGATGCTCCGGCTGATCGCCAACCCCAACCCGGTGCCTTGCTCCTTGGTTGTGTAAAACGGCTCGAACACCCGCTCCAGTTCGTCCGGGCGCAACCCCGTGCCGGTGTCCGCCACCTCCACCCGTACACCGTCCGGGGCGCGCCGGGTCGTAATCGCGACCATGCGCGCCCCGGGCGGCGTGCCGGTCAGCGCTTCGGTCGCGTTCCGCAGGAGGTTCAACAGCACCTGCTCGATCTGAATCCGGTCGGCCTGAACCGGCGGCAGCCCCGCCCCCAAGTCGAGGGTCACCGCAACATGATGGTGCCGCAGCTCCGGACCGGCCAGCGCGAGGGCGTCGCGCACGGGGTCGTTCAGCTCGGTCGTGGACCGGTGCGGTGCCCGCTTGCGCATGAAGTCCCGCAGCCGCCGGATGATGCGCGCGGCGCGCTCCGCCTGGGCCACCGTCAGGTCGAGTACGTCGGCCACTTCGGCCGTCGTGCCCGTGCCCCCGCGGAGCCGCAGCGCGCCGCCCCGACAGTAGTTGATCACCGCCGTGAGCGGCTGGTTCAGCTCGTGCGCCAGCACCGCCGCCATCTCACCGACCGCCACGCACCGGGCCACGTGCGCCAGTTCCGCCTGGTGCTGGTGCAGTTGCTCCTCGGCCCGCCATTGCGCGGTGGTGTCCGTGAGCGACGCCACCACAGGGAACGGTGCGCCGGTCCCCGGAAGCGCGTGAGCGTTCACAACCAGACGAACCGGCTCACCGTCCCGACCGCCGTCCAGGACCAGAACCACCCCCACGCACACGCCCCCGCCCAGGCGCACGACCTCCCACGGCAGCAGGTCCGCAGCGACCGGCAGCCCGTCCGCGCCCCGAACGCGCCCGAGCGTGTTACCGGGGCGCGTGCCGAGCAACCGATCGGTCGTGCCGCCGAAGATCCGCGCCGCGCTCTCGTTGGCCTTCAGCACCCGCCCGCCCGCGTCCAGCAGTAACACCCCTTCGTGCAGCGCCGACAGGATCAGCCGGTTGCGCTCGGCGCTCTCGCGCAGCGCCCGCTCTTGCTGCTTGCGAGCAGTGATGAACTGCATTGCGGACATGACCAGGTCCGGGGGCACGAACGAGTACGACACGAGCACGTCACCGTCCGGCCCCGCCGGCCCGACCCAGTCCACCCCGGCCCACCGGGACTCGCACTCGAACGCGCTCCGCTCCCGCAGGCACCGCGCCACGCTTGCCCGGTGGTCCGGTTGGTTCCGGTGCAGTTCCGAGAGCCGGCGCCCGAGCACCCGCGTGATTCCCCCGGCGGTGAGCCGCCGGGCGGCCTCGTTGCAGTCGGCCAGCACGAAGTCCGCCCCGTCACCTCTCCAGCACGCGGTCGCCAGTGGCGAGTTCTGGAACAGGTCACGGAAGCGGGCCTCGCTCGCGCGCAACGCGTCCGCGGCCCGAACGCGGTCGGTTACGTCCCGGCCCACCGACTGGAACCCGGTCACCCGCCCGGCGTCATCAAAGAATGCCCGGTTCGTCCACTCATGCCACCGCAGTTCGCCCCCGGCGCCGATTACCCGGTTTTCGACCGAGGCGACGGGACGCGTGGGCGTGAGCGCCGCGAGGTGCCGGGCGACGTACTCCCGCTCCGGTTCCGGGAGCAGTTCCCAGAACCGGCGCCCGAGTAGCTGTTCAGGGGTTCGGCCGAAGTACCGACAGTACGGGCCGTTAACGTACGTGAGGGTGCCATCCGGGAGGGTCCGACAGAGCAACTCTGTTTGGGCCTCGACGACGCCGCGGAACCGCTGTTCGCTCTCCGCCAGCGCCCGCTCGGCGGCGCGACGGGCGGTCACGTCGTGGTGAACCACGACCGCGCCGCCCGATTCGTTCGGGAGCGGCTTGACAACCGCCCGGTACCACCGCTCCGCTCCGCCGCTCGGGCACGGGTACTCGGCGGCGAAGCGGTCCGCCGTTCCGCTCAGCACCGCGGCCAACCCGCCGCACATCTCGGCCGCCCCTGCGGAGTTCGGCCCGGCCACCTGGCGGCACGCGTCCAGGTAGTTCGCCCCGACCGCACAGCGCTGAGCGGGGCACCCGGTCGCGCGGGCGCACTCCTCCCACCCCGCGCTCGTGGCAACAATCACCCCGGAGCGATCGACGACCGCGACCAGTTCGTCGAGCGCACCAACCACCGCCCGGCCCAGGGCCGTCTCTGTGCCCCGCGCGGGCGTAACGTGCTCCGCTCGAACCACTGCCAGCACCGCCCCGCCGTGGAACGGCCGGACCGCGACCTCAACGGGGAACTCCGTGCCGTCCTTGCGGCGCCCCCGGATGCCGGGGCGGCGGCACACGGCCTGAACGTTCTGATCGGTCGCACGCGCGAGCCGATGTCGCTCGTGGTCGCGCCGCGCGCGGTCGGGCACGAGGGCGTCGAGGTGAACGTCGCACAGTTCCCCGGGGCCGTACCCGAACAGCACCTCTGCGGGGCGGTTGGCGGAGCCGATCACGCCGTCAGGGCCAACGACCAGAACACCGTCGCTTAGCGCATCGAGCACGAGTTCCGCCGACGGCCGACCGGGGTTCGAGGGAAGGTGTGAGGTGTCTGACATAGCGCGGGGAGGACCACAAAGCGCGGCGCGTCACGTGATCGCGACCGAAATCGCAGATAGCACTGTCGAATGTCAGGGGGCGACTTGAATAGGAAAACGTGGGGCGGTGCCGAACCGCGACAATATGGGTATTGCCCAAGCTCGGCTCTAAACTCAATGGTATGACTTTCAGTCGGCCGGCGATAAGAGAAAGCGCGCTCGCCGCTGAAAGAATCCCACGACGAGCGTTTCGACCGTTCCTTCGGGACGAATACCAACAACTCAACCTGGAAGTGACAGCCGACCTGCGGGGCGCTCTCGTTCTTGTTCGTCGCCGGTCCCCACTTGATCATCGCCTCGGTCCTTTTCCGACCCCGACCAGATCGTAAAGATCATTGTTATCGACAACATGCAACGGGCCTTCCGACACCTCTCGCTCTCATACTTCCTTTCAAGGCGTCGTCGGTTTGCAGCAGGGACGGCACCGGGTTACCGACGGCCGCTTGCAGTTTCACCGCACCCAGGGTGGGTGGGTGGGCCTTCCGTCACTTCGACCCGAGCGGACGACCACCCGGGCGCTGCAAGGTAGCGGTTATGCGCTCCAAACATGGCAGCGCCCGACGGGACAAGTCGCCGAACCGGCCGGTTCAGTGTTTCTCCCGACGCGGGAGTAGTGTAAAGTGTAACTACCCACCCGCGCGCAACGCCGGTCGAAGCACGCACACTCGTGTCAGGTGCTCCCCGAATGATGTCGGCCCCCCCGCCCGCCACAATCTTTGTGGTCGACGACGACCCCAACGTTCGAAACTCGCTGTCCTGGCTGTTCGCGTCCGTAAACCTTCCGGTGCAGTCGTTCAACAGCGGCGAAGAGTTCTTGCGAGAGGTGGGTACGGAACAACCGGGGTGCGCGATTCTGGACCTGCGAATGCCGGGGTTGAGCGGGCTCGCGGTGCTCGAACAACTGGCGACCCGCGAGATCGGCCCGGCGGTCGTACTCACCACCGGCTTCGGGAGCGTGCCCACCACGGCCCGGGCCATGCGGTCCGGGGCGGTTCACGTTCTTGAGAAGCCATACGACGACCAGGAGATGCTCGACACGGTTCACGAAGCGCTGCGGTTGGACGCCGAGAAGCGGACCCTGCGCGCACAGCGGATCGCGATTCAGGCCCGGTTGACCGCGCTCACCGCGCGCGAGCGCGAGGTGCTCGATCTCGTCGTCTCCGGGAAGGCGAACAAGGTCATCGCACGGGAACTGGCGGTGAGCGAGAAGAGCGTCGAGTTCCACCGCGGCAACATGATGCGCAAGCTCAAGGTCGACAACGTCGCCGAACTCGTCCGGCTCGTGCTCACTAGCGGCGCGTGAACTCCCGGCCCTGGGCGGCGAGCGCGGACAAGCAGATCCTGCACACGATTGCCTTTTGAGTGTGGCTCGCTCGCTCCGAGGGTGTGATTTTTTGCCCCCGGCGTCCCCTCCCTTGCGCCCTCGCCGCCCCGCGGGTCACACGCCTTGTGGCTCGCGATTGTGTTCGCTTGCTTTTCGTGCGGCCTCGCGCAGGGTATCCGTCCATGGTCGCTGCGGGTGCTTGTGGGCGCACCGCCGGATGGTCTGGAACAAGTTGTGCACGAGCGCGTGGAGCACCACCACGGCTCGCACCGCGACCAACCCGCGGACACGGAACTGGTACAACCCGCGGTTACGCATGCCGGCGTTCACCCACTCGGCGGCCGGCGCCCGCTCCTTGTAAATGGCCTGACCGTCCGGGGTCCCCATGCGCACCCGCAGGGCCTTCATCCCGGGTCCGTCCCTCCGCTTCGGGGCGCATGGGTCCCGGCCCGCCAACCGGTCCGCTCGGGCCCCTTTCGGGGGCATGAACACGGTGACCCCGCTCCGCGCCGCCCGCTCCACATCGGCCCCGCTCGCGAACCCGCCGTCCACCAGCGCCTCACCCGGCTTCCGCCCGTAGGTCGCTTCGACCCGGTCCAGCATCGGCCCCAGCAGCCCACCATCGGTTCCTTGATTGGTCACGTCTACCGCCACGATGATCTTCTCGGCGGTGGTGGTCATCGCCGGCACGTTGTACGCCGGCCGGTACCCGCCATCGGGCATCTTCATGCGACGGCACGCGGGGTCGGTGGACGACGCCCGGGGCGCGGACCGTACCGGGTCGGCGGCCGCTTTCGCCGCCGCCGGTGGGTTCCGTCGGAGCCGCGCCGCCCGCGCGCGCCAACTCGGCCGCGTCCTGTTGGGCCACCTTCAGCCGCTCGAGCTTCTCCCGCGCGTGCCGCTCCCGGGCGGCCCGGGAGCGGCACGCGGCGGTCCCCTTGGGCTGGTCCGGTTGGTCCTGGAGCAACCGCAGCGGCTCGGCCACCTCGCGCGGACATTGCTCCAACGATTCGAGCCGGTGGAACGAGCCGGCGCCGGCGTGGGCCCGCACCCGCATCCCGTCCTGGGCCACCCGCTTCAGGTGCACCAACTCGGCGTGCATCCGGATCGCCACGTGCTCGTGGAACAGGGCCTCCAATTCGGTTCCCGCGTGGGTGCGGAAGTTGGACAGCAGGTGGTAGTTGACCGTGACACCCCCGCACAACCAACGGAACCCCACATCCCGCACGCACAACCGGGCCAACCGGCGGGCCGACCCGACCCCCTCGACCGTGGCGAACATCCACAGGGCCACCAGCAGCCGTGGGTCCGTCGCATTCCGCCCGGGGCGCCCTTCCACCGCGCGGATCGTGGCTACGAACCGATCCAGGTTCAGCGTCGTCACGTCGCTCCAGATCACCCGCACCGGGTCGTCCGCCGAAACCAACTTGTCAATCGTTAGCGACGCCACCGTCGCCGCCCGGTCCGGGGTTCGCAGTCGCGGCAACGCGTCCATCACAAGGTCCCAACAGCCCGCACCCCTGGAATCAACACTGCGACAATTATAGAGCCAATAGATTAACCAGACGCCGGGAAAATCACAGCCTTTCCGCGAGTATTCCGATCCCGGCGTTGAGTGCCACGCACTTCCGGACCCCGGAGCCACCTCCGCACGGAGTGTCCGGACCGCAATCAAAAATGGTGGCAGAACGGGCCTCATACATGAGCCCACCTGCGGTGTCGCTGTCTTGACGAGCCGCGACCGCGAGGCTCATGATCCCCCAGATCTTGCGTAGCGGGTGAGAATCGTTAGTCTTTGCTCGGCAAGAACTCGTGTCGAATGGGGTTGAGAGGCGCGCGCGTGGATTCGTCATTCCAATCCCGCGCGCGTTTCGCGCGGGCTCATTTCGCCGGTGCCGAACTCGGGGACCGGCGCCGGTCCGCACGGCTCGTGGCCCTGGCCGAACTCGGGGACCGGCCCCAAGGGACCCTCCCGAACAAGATCCCGGACCCGTACCAACTCGATGCCGCGTACCGGTTCTTTCGCACCGAGCAGGTCACACCCGATGCGATCCAACAGCCCCATCGGCACCACACTCGGGTCGAACTGGACCGGACCGAGGACGTGGTCCTCATCGCCCACGACGGCACGGAGCTCAACTTCACCGGCCTCGGTGTGCCGGAACTGGGCGTTCTGGCTGGCCCCAAGCAGCGCGGGTTCGTGGCCCACAACAGCTTGGCCGTCACCGCGTCCGGGCGCATCCTCGGGTTGTTGCACCAGATCCTGTTCACCCCTCGCAACGCATCCCGCAAGGCACCCAAGTCGGAGCGGCGGCACGACCCGCATAAGGCGAGCGTCCTGTGGCGCGACGCGTTAGAAGCGATCGGCCCGGCGCCGGCGGGCAAGCGGTGGGTGCATGTGGCCGACCGCGGGGCCGACGTGACCGAGTTCCGGGACTACGCGCACGAGAACCGGATGGAGTACGTGGTGCGGGTGAACCACAACCGCAATGTCACGGTGCTCGACGAGGCCGGCGAATGGACCGTGGCCAAGCTGCACGACACACTGCAATGCCAGCCCGCGTTGGGTCGGCGAACGCAGGAGGTGGGCACGCAGAAGGGCCGTACCGGTGGCACCGCAACGGTGGCCGTCCGCGCGCTCACGTTGTCCTTGATCCCGCCCCGGCCGCCGCGCGGCCGGGCGCGCGGCGTGCCGTTGCTGGTAACGGCGATTCGCGTGTGGGAAGTGGACCCGCCCGCGGGCGAGAAGCCGTTGGAGTGGCTCCTGGTGACCAACGTGCCCGGTGCCGATGTGGCGAGCGCGTGGGCGCGTGCCGATTGGTACGCGAAGCGATGGAGGGTGGAGGAGTACCACAAGAGCTTAAAAACGGGCCTGGGCCTGGAGGAGTTGCAACTGACCACGAAGGTCGGGTTGCAGAACGCGCTGTCGTTGCTGTCGGTGGTGGCGGTCGGGTTGGTGATGCTCCGGGAGTTGGCCCGTGACCCGGTCACCGCCGCACAACCGATCGACGGTTGGGTGCAGCGGTCCTGGGTCGAGGTGTTGTCGCAATGGCGGCACGACCACGGCGAGCAACTGGCAACGGTGAAGGACTGGGTGTGGGCGCTGGCGCGCCTGGGCGGGCACCAGAATGCCGCCCAACTCGGCCCACCCGGGTGGCACACGCTGCTCCGGGGGTGGCCCCAACTACAAGCCATGATTGACGGTTGGGAGATCCGCGGTAGTTGTGGGGGATCATGAGGTGTCGGGGAGCGGGTACCGTTGCACCGCTCCCTGGCCAGTAGTTTCAAGGGGCTGGATATGCCGCATGGGAGTTCCTAAGTTCAAGGTTCTCAGGCACTTGAACGGGAAGCTCCCATGCGACGCGGTTACTCTACGATCACCCCGGCGGTGGTCCATGCGTTGTCCCGGCGAACGTTCGCTCGGGCACTCGGTTGGACCGACTACAAGCAGTCGGTGACGCGCACCCAGTTGTTGGACCTGGTGCTGTTGATCGCGGGCACCACCCGCACCCTGTTCGCGGTGGTCACCCGGTACTTCGGGTTCTCCCACCAGACCGCGCGACCGGCGGTGCGCGCGAACCTGGGCTCCCGGGACCAGCTGACGGCCCGGCTGGTGGATGCGCTCCGCGGCGTGGCACGGTTCACCCGCCGGGACCGGACCCGCCGGTGGACGTGCGCCATCGACGTGCATTACGTGCCCTTTTAAGGGGGCCGCAGCACCCCGGGGATGATCGGCGGACCCAAGAAGGCCGGCACCTCATTCTTCCATGCGTACGCCACCTGCGTTCTGATTCATAAGCGGCGGCAGTATACCGTCGGGCCGATGAGCGTAACGAAGGGCGCCAAGCCGCACCAGCAGGTGCAAACCCTTCTGGATCAAGTAGTTGCCCGCGGGCTCACGGTCCGCGGGGTGGTGCTCGACGCCGGGTTCGACAGCGGGGAAACGTTGCTGCTGTTGCAGCAACGGAACCTCAACTACACGGTGCCGATCCGCAAGAAGGGCAAAGGCACCAACCGCCGCAACGAATGCGACACCCAACCGTCGGGCACCATCACCACGATGGAATGGGTGACCGAGAAGACCCGTCAGGCGGTGTCCACCCGGGTGTTGGTGTGGGAACGCACGGGCGAAGGGGCGGCCCGGGTGTACGCGTTCCGCGGGTGGGGCGATGCGACCGCCGTGTCCGAGGCGAACCGGGCTCGGCTGGGCCGCCGCCGGTACCGCGAGCGGTTCGAGATCGAGACCAGCTATCGACAAAAGAATCAAGCTCGCGGGTGGACGACCCGCACCGACCCCGAGTACCGACGGCTGCTCGAAGGGGTGGCGTTGCTGTTGCGACAGGTGTGGGTGGCTCTCAGAGTGTGTTTTGAAACCGCTCTAGATTTTGAGCAGCAGATGGTCTACTCATGGCCGCCATGAGTAGGAAGCGATACCCGACGGATCTGACGGATGCGCAATGGGAGCAGTTGGACCGGCTGTTGCCGAAGCCCAAGTGCGGGACCGCCAAGGGTGGTCACCCGGTGGTGGTGGACCGGCGCGAGGTGGTGAACGCGATCTTCTACCACCGGCGCGCGGGCGGGGCGTGGCGCATGCTCCCCCACGACTTCCCGGCGTGGCAAACGGTGTACGGCCTGTTCCGCGACTGGCGCCTCGCGGGCGCCTGGGATCAGGTGCATGCGGCGCTCCGCGAGGAGGTGCGCATCGAGGCCGGGTACCCCGCCACCCCGGAGACCTTGCGAGTCGACAGTCAGACGGTCAAGATCACCCACCGCGGCGGCCCGAAGGGGTACGACGGGGGGAAAAAAGGTGAACGGCCGCAAGCCGTTCATCGGGGTCGATTCGCTCGGGTTGGTGTGGGCCCTGTCGGTGCTCACGGCCGACATCCAGGATCGGGACGGCGGGCGGTGGCTGCTGAGCGCGGTGCGGCACCGACTGCCGCGGGTGCGTGAGGTGATCGCCGACAGCGGGTTCTCCAAGCGGTTCCAGCAGTTCGTCCGCAACGTGTGCCGATGGGCGGTGACCATCACCGCCAACGCCAAGGACGGGTTCAAGGTGCACACCCGGCGGTGGGTGGTGGAGCGCACGTTCGCTTGGTTCGTCCGGTACCGGCGGCTCATGGTCGATTACGAGTACCACACCGAAACCACCGAAGCCATGATCCAAGCCGCCATGATTCACCGCATGCTCCGCAAACTGCACCCCAACCCGTAGGTTTCAAAACACACTCTCACCCTCCGGATCGCGCGCACAACGGCTCGCGCCGAGCGCGTGGGTGGCCGAGTTCCCGTTGGCCGAGATGCTCGACTGGCTCACACAACGCATCCACGCACGCGATGTATCACACTGCCGAACAAAACACTTACAACCACCGCAACCACTTGAAACTACTGTGGCGGTCGCGGCTCGTCAAGACAGCAGCAGTATTACCGGGTACGTGTATCAGGCCGTGACTTCACCCCGGCACATGTGATCCTCGCATTTACCAAGGTCTATTTCGACAGAACGTCCAAATTCCGAACGGATTTGAATGCAGTCCGAATGAGTGCCGTTTCGAGCTGAAAACCAAGAAGTAAGGGACTCGGCAAAAAATAACTATCCCAAGTCTCGTATCGTAGGATGACCTTCTCGGTGGTACCCGCAGGAGGTCGCTGTGATTCCGTTCGGCGAGACACTCACGCCCGCGTTGATCGAGGCGGCGAACGATCTGCGCGGGGCGCAACGACGGTTGTTCATGGCCCGGGTGGTGCGTGCGTTGGGTCCCGGCGGTCAACGCCGAGCCGAAGAGGCGTTCGGGTGGAACCGGGTCACCATCCGCAAGGGCATGCGGGAACTGAACTCGGGCGTCGTGGCCCGCGACGCGTTCTCGGCGCGAGGCCGGCACCGTGCCGAGGACCGATTGCCCGACCTGCTGGCCGACATCCGGGACCTCGTCACCAGCCAGAGCCAGGCGGACCCGCGGTTCCGCACCCTGCGCCTGTATACCCGGCTGACGGCCGAAGAAGTGCGGCGTCAGCTGGTCGCCACGAAGGGGTACCGCGCGGACCAGTTGCCCCAGGCGCGAACCCTCCGCACCAAGCTCAACGACCTCGGGTTCCACCCGACCAAGGTTCTCAAGTGCGTGCCCAAAAAAAGATCCCCCAGACCGATGCCATCTTCGCACGGCTGAAGGAGATCAACCCGCAGGCCGACGCTAGTGCCGACACGCTGCGGCTGTCGCTGGACGCGAAAGCCGGTGTTCAGGTGGGGGCGTACTCGCGCAAGGGCAAGAACCGAGTACGAACGAAGGCCGCGGACCACGACTTCCGGGCCGAAGAGGTCCTGACACCCTACGGGCTGTTGCTGCCGCGTGACAGCGACCTATGGCTGTACTTCACGACGTCGCGGGTGACGAGCGATTTCATCGTGGACATCCTGGACCGCTGGTGGGTACAGCACCAGCCGCGCTTCCCGCGGGTCCGGACACTGGTCATCAACCAAGACAACGGGCCGGAGAACAAAGGCCGGCGAACCCAGTTCCTCAAGAGGATGGTGGCCTTGGCGCGTCAGCGGAGGCGGCTCGTGCGGCTGGCGTATTACCCGCCCTACCACAGCAAGTACAACCCGATCGAGCACTGCTGGGGGGTACTCGAGAACCACTGGGGCGGAGATCTGTTAGACACCCGCGAAGCGGTCCTCGGGTTCGCCCGGTCGATGACCTGGGGCGGCAAGCATCCCACCGTTGAGGTACTGACCGATGCCTACCCGAAGGGCGTCCGCTTGACGAAAAAGGAAATGGCGCAGGTCGAAGACGAGGTTCATCGGCTACCGGATCTCAACGATTGGTTCGTGGACATCCCTGGCCACGAACTGCCTCCGTTGGGATAGTTATTTTTTGCCGAGTCCCTAAAACGCACGTGGTGCGAGGCCATTGTTGCCCCGCACCACGTGTGCGTTAGTGCCCGATTGTTACCTGCTACACGTTCGGAGAGTTGCGGAGCCGTCGAAAGTCACCGCAGCCGCTCGGACGGAAGAAGCCCACTGCTCACCCGAACGCTACAACCGGCGTCAGCCGTCGGCCTTTCCGCTGCGGAGCCGGGCGAAGTGCGGTCGCGGGAACGACACCACATCCGTTCGCACCGCAACATCATCCCGCTTCGGCCCGATCCCGCCAGCGATCCGCACGAACGGTAAAAGCACACGGTCGCCGTCCCTGGCGAATTGCGCGTCCTGCGCGTGCCGTGTGTACTCGGAGGCTTTTTCCGCCTGCCGTTGTGCCTGTCGCGCCGTTTCGAACCGCACCCGTCCGAACAGCGAGGTGAGTTCCGCGCCCCCGGGGTTCAAGAAACTGGCCCGCTCCAGAACCTTGCGTGCCGCCGAAGGCCGGTTGGCCTCAAGCAACCCGCGCACCACAACACGGATCACCTCGATGTTCCCAGGCGTTTGGTCAGCCGCAGCCCTCATCTCCCGGGCGCCGCACTTCACCTTCCCGCACCGCACCGCAGCCCGCCCGAAGGCGGCGCGGAACGTGGCGTTGGTGCCGTCGAGCAGGGTCGCCTTGCGGTACGCCAGCATCGCCCGGCGGTCGCACCCGTCCGGATCTTCCTCCCATGCGCGGCCGGTGAGGTAGCAGGCGCGGGCGTCGCTCGCGTCAAGCGCGAGCACCGTCTTCAGGTGCCGCCGGGCCGCCACAAACCGTCCGCCATCGAGCGCCAGTTCCGCCGCCAGCTTGCTGCCGTCGCGGAGGATGTCGGCCGGCACATCCGGGCGCGCAAGAAGCCGGTCCAGTTGAGCGAGAGCGTCCGTCTTTCGCCCGCTGGTCGCGGTCGCGCGAATCGACTCCCAGCCGGTCTGGATCAGGGTGAGCGTCCTGCTCATGCCGCTGCCTCCTTGCAGCTTCTTGCTGCGAGTAATCAGTGAGTGGTGGGAAGATATACCGGTCCGTACCGGGTGTGCAAGTACGAAATCGTATGCCGTTTATGCCGGAAAAATTAAGGAAAAAACTGTAGCCGCCGGCTTGACAGGGGTCCGAAATGAAGGGGTGAAGTTGGGGCTTCACAATCGCCGATTACGCTGCCACGGGGGCTCGTTCGCTCCCCTGTTCGGTGCGTTGCAACGGAGAAGCCGTCGTGGATTGGTCGCACTTCGGCATGGACCGCGCGCCGTTCCGCCCCGCGGTGGACCCCGCCGCCTACTTCGCGGCGCCGGGCCACGAGGCGGCCCTGGCGGGGCTGGTGGGTGCGTTCGCCCGGCGCGACCCGCTCGTCCTCATTGACGGCCCGTCCGGCGTCGGCAAGTCGCTCGTCACCCGCAAGTGGCTCGACGACCTGCTGCCCGACGTGCCCCGGGTGCTGATCCCGAACGCCCGCGCCGAGAAGCCGGCCGACCTGCTCCAAGCGGTCCTGTTCGACCTCGGGAAGCCGTACCAGGGGCTCACCGAACAGGAGCTCCGGCTCGCGGTGACCGGCCACCTGCTCGACGCCGCCGGGGGCGGGTTCCCGACGGTGCTCGTGATCGACGAGGCCCAGCACCTGAGCCACGCGGCCCTCGAGGAGCTGCGCCTGCTGGGCAACCTGGAGTCGCGCGCCGGAGCGGTGGCCTTCGCGGTGCTGGTCGCGCACGCGCGGCTCCGGGACGCGCTCCGCCTCCCGGCCTACGCGCCGGTCGCCGACCGCATCGGCACACGGTGCCGGATCGAGGCGTTCGGCGCCGAGGAGTCCGCGGCGTATCTGGCGCACCAGGTGCGGGCGGCCGGCGGCGACCCCCTCAAGGTGTTCGAAGAGGGCACCGTCGCGCTGATGAGCGCCGCGTGCGGCGGGGTGCCGCGGGTGCTGAACCGGGCCGCGGCGCTCGCGTTCGAGCTGAGCGCCGAAGCCGGGGCGCCGGCCGTGGACGTGGAAGCGGCTCTTGAGGCGCTCGAGCGCCTCGGCCGCACCCCGCCCGACGCGGACGGGACCGGCGAGGCGGTACTGCTGCCGCACCCCGCCCGCGAGCAGCCGCCGGCCCGCAAGCCCAGAACCCAGGCGGCCGGCGAGCGTGGCTCGGCGAGCGAGCCCAAACACAAGCCGGGCCGCAAGCGGCCGGCGTGAGTTCACCAGATTCGATCCCAGCACGACAACGACGATTATTTAGGGGCTGCGAATGAGCAGGGTGTTTAGCGCCATGACGGGAACGAACCTGGCCCGCGCGATCTCGATCGAGGAGCCCGCCGGCCCGGACGACGCGTTCGTCGTCGGGTCCGAGAGCCCGCCGTTCGTCGAGATCGGCGGGCCGAGCGGCCCCATCTTCTCCGCGCCGCACAAGCCCGTCGTGGAAGCGAAGAAGCCCGAGCCGCGGGCGTTCCCGCGCATCGCCGCCCCCGCCCCGGCCCCCTTGTCGCCGGCCGTTGCCGCGGACGCCGCTCCCGCGGCCCTGCTGTCGGTGCGGTTCCACGACGCCGCGCCGCGCCCGGCGCACCGCCCGGGGACCGGCCCCGACGCCGGGCTGGTGGCCCTGCACTTCCCCGACCACGCCGTGAGCAGCGAGTACCGCCAGCTCCGCGACGAGGTGCGGAAACAGCTCCCGGAGGCCACCTCCCGCGCGCTCACCTTCACGGCAGCGGCACCGGACGCCGGCACCACCACGGTGCTACTGAACCTCGCCGTGACTCTGGCCCGCGGCGGGCAGCGGGCGGTCGTGGTGGACACGAACTTCACGCGCCCCGGGGTCGCTGCCAAGCTCGCGCTGCAAGCCGGGCCGGGGCTGGCGGAGGTGCTGGGCCAGCACCTGCCCCTCCCGTGGGCGCTCCAGCCGACGCCCATCCAGAGCCTTCAGGTGCTCACCGCCGGCGCGCCGAACGATCACACCGCCGGCGCCGTGGGGCGCGACCTACCGAAGCTGATCGCGCAACTGCGCCAGTGGTTCGACTGGGTGCTGATCGACGCCGGCGTGTGGGGCGTGGTGCCGGAGCGTGACGCCACCTGCTCGGCCGCCGACGCCGTGTACCTCGTGAGCCGCGAGGGCGACGTTGAGCGCAACGAGTTCGCGGGGCTGAAGACGTGGGTGAAGCAGCTCGGCGGCTCGCTCCGCGGATACGTCACGACACGGGCCTGACCCCTCGAAGGCAGGGCCATTCCGCGTTTCACCTTCTCGCGTGCAGGCTTGTTGGGTACATGGGGCGCTCGTCTGGCCGAGGTGCCCGATACCCGCGCGCTGGCAGTATGAGGAGTAGTCGACGGTCCCCGACCTGCGCGGGTTGCAGGGCCGGATCCACCCGCTGCCGGCGGTCCTCGGGTTGGTCGCGTTGGCGGTGCGGATGGGCCGCACGGGCCTCCAGGGATCGCCCGGTTCGGGCGCCAGTACGGGACCCCGTTGGCTCACGCGCGCGGGTTCCGGCGGGGTCAAACGCCGTCCGCCTCGACCCTGTCCCGGACCCTGCGGCGGATCGACCCGCAGCAACTGGAGTCGGCCCTGGGCCGGTGGATCGCGGGCCGCCTGGCCCCGGACGCCCGCGCGCATGTGGCCCTGGACGGCAAGTGCCTGCGCGGGAGCCGGGACGGGGACGGGCCGGGCCCGCACCGGGTGGCCCGGCACGTGCCCGCCCGCCGCGGCGGTGCTCGGCCAGATCCGGGTGGACGCCCAGACGAACGAGCACCAGGCGGCCCTGGCGTTGCTCGGGATCGTCCCGGTGGGCGGCTCGGTTTTGACCGGGGGTGCCACGTTCTGCCCGCGGGACGTGGCCGCGGCGGTGGTCGACGGCGGGGGCCATTACGTGCTCACGGCCAAGGACAACCAACCCGGCCTGGTGGCCGACATCGAGGCCGGGTTGGGGTTCGAGGACGCCGCCCGAGGGCTCGCGGCGGCCACGTCCCCCTGAGCCGGTCCCGACGCCCGAGCAACTGGGGCGCCCGGCCACGTCGGTGGACCCGGGGCACGGGCGGATCGAGACGCGGACCGTGCGGGCCACCCCGCTGCTGACGTGCCACGATCGGTGGACCGGATTGAAGCACGGGTCCCGCATCACCCGTGCGCGGATGGTCAAGGGTGTGACCACCGTGGAGGTGCTGCACGGGATCACCAGCCGGCCGGTCGAGCGGGCCGACGCGCGAGCACTTCTGGGCCTGGTGCGGTCCCATTGGCGCATCGAGAACCAACGCCACGACGTGCGCGATGTGACCTTGGGCGCGGATGCGTGCCGGGTCCGCAAGGGGGCCGCACCGCAGGTGCTCGCGGCCCTCCGCAACGCCGCCATTCACCGGCTCGCCACCGTACCCGCCGACCGCACGCCCGAAGCACTCGAATAGACCTCATTCAGGATAGCGTGGGGGTGTTCGTCCCCCTCCCCAACCGGTGCTCAAGCGGCCTTGGCCCGGTGGTCGAGCATCCGATTGACTAACCCGGCCACGGCCCGAACCCGCAGCGCGTGCCCGGGCCGCCGGTGCCGGTTCACGTGGGCCAGCGAACGGAACCGGCGGGGCCGGCCGATCGCATGCTCGACCCCGATCCGGCGGCGACTGAACGCGCGGTTGTACTTGCGGTCCTCGGGCGGCCGCTCCTGCCCGCGGGGCTTGCGGCGCGGGCACGCGCCCGACGGGTGCAGGTCCCGGATCCCGGTGTAACCCAGGTCCCCGAGTGCCCCGACCCGGTCCGGCAACCGCCCCAGCATCCGGGACCTCTTGAGGAGCTTGATGTCGGCCCACCGCCCGGGCACCGACTCGGACACGTGGACGATGCGCCCGGACGCCTCGTCCACGGTCACCTGGCTCTTGAGCGTGTGCGCCTTCTTCTTGCCCGAGTAGTACGCCCGCTGGCTCCGCTTCGGCCGCTGGGTCCGCTGCTCGAACGAGTCCACGATGACCGCCAGCTCGGGGGTGTCACTCAGCACCGCCGGCAACCGCTTGCGGCGGGCGGCCCCCGGGTCCGGCATCCGCATCGTGTCTCGGCCGGCCTGGGCCAGGGCCGGCACGCACCGGGTCCGGACCCGGCTGGCGGTCGAGTCGGACACCCCGAACAGGAACCCGAGCACCTCGTTGGTCGGGTACTGGCGCAGCCAGATGACGGTGAGCAGCAATTGGTCCGCGGTGCTCAGGTCGAAGTGGTCGCCCCCGCCCACCGCCCGCTGCCGGTCCGGACGGTTGAGCTTCTGGCGGTGCCCCGCCTCCACCACCGGGGCCACGTCACGCACCAGCGCGTCGAACGCCGCGATTGTCAACCCGGTCAGGTGCTCAAACACCACCCGATGCTGCCGCAGATTGTCCAGACGCGCGATCATGGGGACCCTCACCGCGACGAGATCGGCACCGCTAAAATACGAATCCGCGGCTATCGTGAATGAGGTCTAATGGCTCCAGCGACACCCCGAACACGCGCACAACCTTATCGGCATCACCCAACGTGAATAACGGAACGGCCCTGATGTCATGGCGGGGATGGCAGCCAAGGCGGTCATGACCGAACGTCAGCAGCAGGTGCTGCAAGCGATGGTCGTTTCGCGGTCGTGCGCGCGCGGGTTGGCCCACCGCGCGGAAATCAGCCTGCTCGCGTTCGATGGTCTCAAGAACGAAGAGATCGCCCAACAGCTCGGGTGTGAGCGGCACGGCATCGGCACCTGGCGACGGCGGTGGCAGGACGCGTTCGAGCGGTTGACGGTCATCGAATGCGTCGAGAAACCGCCGGCGGTGCGTGCCGCCATTGAAGCGGTACTCGGCGATTTGCCGCGGGCCGGTTGCGGGGGCACGTTCACGGCCGAACAGATCGCCCGGATCTTGGCGGTGACCTGCGAACCACCCGGGAAGTCGGGGCGACCGGTCACCCACTGGACCCCGCGTGAGTTGACCGAAGAGGTCCTCAAGCGCGGCATTGTGACCTCGATTTCCGTCCGACAGGTCGGACGCTTTTTAAAAGGGTGTAACCGGTCGGGCTCTCGCGGAAAGCAACGTTTTCAAGGTAAGCGTTCATGGGGGGCGCTGCCCGCTTTTGCCCGTCGTTTTAGCCCGTTTGGATACGCGATTGCCACAAGCGGGCATGTTCGGTAATCGAGCAGACGCCATGACGCCTGTTCCTCAACCGCCGGAACTGCCCGATAACCTACCACCGGCGGTGGTGGCGTATATTCGCGCCTTGGAGGCCACGATCACCGCTCTGGTGGCCGAGGTCGCCGAACTCAAGGCCCGACTCAACCCGAACTCCACCAACTCGTCGAAGCCGCCCTCGTCCGATCCTCCGCAGGTGAAACCGGCCCCGCCCAAGGCCCCTTCGGGGAGGCGTCGGGGCGGGCAACCGGGGCATCCCAGGGCCGAGCGCACGCTCCTGCCACCCGATGAGATCCGGACCCTCAAGCCGTCCGTGTGCCGGGACTGCTCGCGGCCGCTGGCCGGAGACGATCCGGCTCCGGCCATTCATCAGGTCCACGAGTTGCCCGTTATCAAACCCCACGTGACCGAGTACCGGTGCCACCGGCTCCGGTGCCACCACTGCGGCACCACGACCGTCGCCCCGGTGCCGTCGGAGGCGCGCACCGGATACGGACCTCGTGCCCAGGCCGTGGCCGCCGTGCTCACCGGGTCGTGCCGGCTGGGCAAGCGGGGCACGAGCCAACTGTTCGGCGACCTGTTCGGACGGCCCCTGTCCCCGGCGATGGTGTGCAAGCTCCAGCACACCACGGCCCAGGCGCGAGCCCCGGTGGCCGAGGCGGCCCTGGTGTACACCCGCGCCCATCCGGCCAACGTGGACGAGACGGGCTGGACCCAAGGGCGCCAGCGGTCCTGGCTGTGGGTGGCCGTGACGACCTTGGTGGTCGCATTCTTGATCCGCCGGACCCGGGGCCGGAGCGCGTTCGACGACCTCCGAGGCGGCTCGGCCCAGGTTCACACCACGGACCGATACCCGGTATATACGCACCTCCCGAAGCACCGGCGCCAGGTGTGTTGGGCGCACCTGCGGCGGGACTTCCAGGCCATGATCGACCGAGCCAACCCGGGTTCCGGGCTCGGCGCCGACCTGCTGGCCGGTTCGGACGAGTTGTTCGAGCATTGGTACCGGGTGCGGGACGGCACGTTGGCCCGGTCGACGTGCGCTCGCGTATACGCCCGCGGGGTGGGGGCCCGGGTGCGCGCGCACCTGGGGCGAGGTGTCGAGTGCGGGTGCCCCAAGACGGCCGCCGTGTGCCGCGAGTTGCTGGCGCTCGAGCCGTCGTTGTGGACGTTCGTCCGGGTGCCCGGGGTCGAGCCCACCAACAACGCGGCCGAGCGCGAGGTGCGGCACGCGGTGTGTTGGCGGAAGACCAGCTTCGGCACCGACAGTGAGGCCGGGAGTCGGTTCGTGGAGCGAATCCTCACGGTCATCGCGTCGTGCCGCCGCCAGGGCCGCAACGTGCTCGTGTTCCTCACCGACGCCGTCACCGCACACCGCACCGGGGCAACCCCACCAACCCTGATCCCGGTCCCGGCACAACAACCATCGGTGAGGAGCCCGGCTCTCGCCGGCTGTTGAGGTACATCCACATCAACTGTGAACGCTTACAACAAGTTGGACAATCGACCTCATGTATTTCTCTTTGCCATGGGTGACCAAACGCCCCCTTCACCTGCCGCGCACGCCGCAACACGCCTCTATCAAACAGTATGGTTATGCGCCCGATCCGACGTTGTAGCACAGGTTATAACATGAACGACCCAATGTTCGGCGAACTGATGAAGCAAGTCACTGGGAAGTGATGAGCCGCTAGGATAGGATAAACGCAGCCAGCCGGTCGCGGTCCGACGGGTGGAACGGATCACCCGCAACCTCCCCGTTCGACCACAACCGGCCGGCTCATTGGGGAACACGGTTCCGGCCGCATCCCCCTGCCTCTTCTGTTCCAGCCCCGTTTCATCTCTTCGGCGGTGCCGGTTGAGAACGGAAGTATCTAAAGCACGCGCCGTGCCAAAGGCGTTTTTGAACGTTTTGCGGCTAAATGCATGGCTCTACTAATTCTATCCTCTTAGTCAATAGGCAAAAACTGCCATTCAGCATGAATTCGTCGTGTAGCTTTTACACAGCACCTGCTACCTACTGCAAAAACTGCACTCACCTCATCAACACGATCCGCACATCCATGACATTCGTTCCGGTCAGCCCGGTTTTGATGAGTCCTCCGGTGCGCTCGAAAAAGTGATACGCATCGTGGCGGCGAAGAAACTCTTCCGCAGTCCCTACTTGCGCGAGCGTTGCGGCGTCGGCAACGGCTCCGGCGGCGTCGGTCGGGCCGTCCTCGCCGTCGGTACCGGCACTCAAGACAGTCACGCCGGCCATCTCGGATTTGAGTTTCACCCCCAGGGCCAGAACGAACTCCTGGTTACGCCCCCCCTTCCCCATTGCCCCGCCGAGGGCGACCGTCGTTTCGCCGCCGAGCAGAACGCAGGCGGGCGGCCCGAGGGGTTCGGCGTCGCGCCAGATGCTGCGCACCACTCCCGCGACCGCCGTCGCCACTTCGCGCGTCTCCCCCTCGACGAAGGCGCCCAAGTCGAGCACGCGGTAGCCGAGCGCGGCGGCACGGTGGCGCGCGGCGTCGAGCGCGATCCGGTTGCTCCCGAGCACGCGGTTCTCGACGCTCGGTGGCGCCTGCTTGGGCGTCTCGGGAGAGAGCCCGCCTCGCCCCGCTTCGAGGTGGTGCAGCACGCTCGCCGGGGTCGCGTCGCGTAACCCGTACCGTGTCAGCACGTCGAGCGCGTCGGCGAACGTGGTCGGGTCCGGAGCGGTCGGCCCGGACCCGATCACGTCGAGCGGGTCACCGACCACGTCGGAAATGATGAGCGACACCAGCCGCGCGCCGCGGAACGCCTGCGCGAGTCGCCCCCCCTTCAGCCGCGACAGGTGCTTGCGGACGCAGTTCATTTCGTCGATCGTCGCCCCGGACCGGTGGAGCAGTTTCGTCACCGCGAGCTTGTCCGCCAGCGAAACGTTCTCGACCGGAGCAGGAAGGAGCGCCGACCCGCCGCCCGAAAGCAAACACACCGCGACATCATCGGGACCGGCGCCGGCCAGCAACCGGAGCATCTCCTCCGCGCCGGCCACGCCCTCCGCGGTCGGTTCGTTCACGCCCTGGGGGCGCCCGGCGTGCAGCCGGACGCGCCGCAGCGGCGCGGTTAGCCCCGCGGGCACGTTCACCAGCCCTTCAACCCGGTCCAGCCGGTCGGCGAGAGCGGCTTCGAGCCCCGCCGCCATGCCCGGCCCGGCTTTGCCGGCCCCCACGACCAGAACGCGCCGCGCGGCGCGGATCATCGGATCGGACTCCACCGCCGCGCGGACCAGCGGTTGCGGTCGGACCGCATCGACGGCCGCCCGCCAGATTTCAAGTGCGTGTTCGCGTGACACCGCTTCTCCTCCTGCCGCCCGTGCGCCGGTGCTGGTACAATAGCGGCATTCCTCAAAAGGAACCGCGATGAAGTTCGACCTGCACATGCACACCGCCCGCCACTCGCCCGACGCCGACTCCGATCCCTTTGATCTGGTGGAATCTGCGCTCGAGGCCGGGCTCGACGGCATCGTCATCACCGAACACGATTTCCTTTGGACGGAATCCGAACTGGAGGAACTCCGTGCCGCGGCCCCCGGGCTAGTGATCCTGGCCGGAATCGAGGTCACCGGGCGCGGCGGCGACATGCTGTGCTACGGCGTCACGGACCCGTTCGCGCTGCCGAGAGGGATCGGGTGGCCGGAGCTGTGCAAGGAGGTTCACCGGCAGGGCGGCGCGTGCGTCGCCGCACACCCGAACCGGTGGAACCAGCCGTTCGAGCAGATCGTCGCCGAGCAGAACCCCGAACTGGACGGCATTGAGGTGATGTCGAACAACATGGACGCCGGGCTCCGCGCGAAGGCAAGCAAGTTGCTGGTCAAGTTCCCTCACTACGCCCAGCTCGGCAACAGCGACTCCCACCAGCCGGAAACGGTCGGGTGCTGCTACACCGACTTCGACGCCACGATCCGCACGAACGCCGATCTGGTGGCCGCGATCAAGGGCCGCAAGGGACTCGCACGGGTGAACGGCTATGCGCACCGAACGTGAGAAGATGCTGGCGGGCGAGCTGTACGACCCGCTCGACCAGGAGCTGACCGCCGCGCGGACGCGCGCCCGCGACCTGCTCTGGAACCTGAACGCCACCCGCGAGTCGGACGCGGCCGTTCGCG
This sequence comes from Gemmata obscuriglobus, assembly GCF_008065095.1. Taxonomy (NCBI): domain Bacteria; kingdom Pseudomonadati; phylum Planctomycetota; class Planctomycetia; order Gemmatales; family Gemmataceae; genus Gemmata; species Gemmata obscuriglobus. The sequence goes on from NZ_CP042911.1 coordinate 4,900,569, forward strand.
CGAGCATCTTGAAGGAGCTGTTCGGCTCGATGGGCGCGGGCGTGTGGCTCCAGCCGCCCTTTTTCTGCGACTACGGGGCCAACATCCACCTCGGCGAGCGGGTGTACTTCAACTTCAACTGCGTGCTGCTCGACGTGTGCGAGATCCGCGTCGGCGACCGCACGCTGTTCGGCCCGGCGGTGCAGATCTACGCGGCCACGCACCCGCTCGACGCCGAGCTGCGCAAGACCCGCGAACTCGGGAAGCCGGTGCGGATCGGCTCGGACGTGTGGGTCGGCGGCGGCGCGATCATCACCCCCGGCGCAACGATCGGCGACCGCACGGTGATCGGCGCCGGAAGTGTAGTCACCAAGGACGTTCCGGCCGGCGTACTTGCGGTGGGCAACCCGTGCCGGGTGGTGCGGGAGCTATCGTAACCCGTGGCCGCGCCCCTCCCGATTGTTCTGCTGTCCGGCATGACGGCCGACGAGCGACTGTTCGGCCCACAACTCGCCGCGTTTCCCGAGGCGCGGGTTCAGCCGTGGATCGCGCCCCGTCCGCATGAATCGATCCGGCACTATGCCGCCCGCATCGCACGCCGATCCTGGCAGCCCGTGTATCGTCGGCGGCGCGTCGTTCGGCGGCGTGGTGGCACTTGAGATGGCGCACCACCTCGACGCGCGGGCGTGTGTGCTGATCGGCAGCATCCGCTCACAGGTTGAACTGCCGTGGCGCTGGCGGCTCGCGCAACCGCTCGCACTCCTCGGACCCGACCGGGCCAAAGCAGTTATGGGGCTCGTCGTGCGATTCGGAAGAGGGTACTTGCCCGAAGGGACCGTGCGACGGTTCCAGCGGCTGTTGCGGCCCGAAGCGGCATTCGTGCGCTGGGCGATGTGTGCCGTCTGCCGGTGGCGCGCCCGGCTGGCACCGCGAGGCGTTCCCGTCTTCCAGATTCACGGCGCGAACGACCAAACGTTACCCGCCGCACTGACACGGCCCGATGTGCTCGTACCGGCTGGGAGTCACGCGCTGACGCTCTTCAGCCCGGCGGCGGTCAACGCATTTCTTGCCGCTGTGCTCGCGCGTCCAAAGCCTGAACGTCCCGGGTCGTAAAAATCAACGACCGCTTGGCGGAGATCTTCGACGTTTGCGACACGGGACGTTCAGACCTTCGACTCGATCACGCCAGCACGTCCTTCACCACCTTGCCGTGAACGTCGGTGAGCCGGAAGTCGCGGCCGGCGTAGCGGTAGGTGAACTTCTCGTGGTCGAACCCGAGCAGGTGCAGCATCGTCGCGTGCAGGTCGTGGACGTGGACCGGCTTCTCCACCGCCTTGAACCCGAACTCGTCCGTCGCCCCGACCGCCTGCCCCCCCTTCACCCCGCCGCCCGCGAGCCACACCGAGAAGCCCCAGTGGTTGTGGTCGCGGCCGTTGATCTTGCCCGCGTTCGAGCCCGGCGTCGGCAGCTCCACCACCGGCGTGCGGCCGAACTCGCCGCCCCACAGGATCAGCGTTTCCTCGAACAGCCCGAGCCGCTTGAGGTCGGCGATCAGCGCCGCGATGGCCCGGTCCACCTGCCCCGCCAGGCGCCGGTGCTCTTTCTCCAGGTCGTCGTGGCTGTCCCACGGCTGGACCGGGCCGTGGCTCACCTGCACGAACCGCACGCCGCGCTCGATGAGCCGCCGCGCCATGAGCAGGCTCCGCGCCTGCTCGCTGTTGCCGTAGGCCTCGAGCGTCTGCTTCGACTCTTTGGTGATGTCGAACGCGTCGCTGGCCTCCACCTGCATCCGCGACGCCAGCTCGAACGACTGGATGCGGGCCTCCAGTTGCGGGTCGTTGGGCCGCGCCCCCTGGTGCATCCGGTTCAGCTTCGCGAGCAGGTCCAGTTGCTTCCGCTGGTCGGCCTTAGCGACGGCCTTGTTCTTCACGAACTCGACCAGCTTCTCGACGTCCGTGTGCCGGGAATCGACGTAGGTGCCCTGGAACACGCCGGGGAGGAACCCCGACTGCCAGTTCTGGTTCTCTTGCAGCGGGTAGCCGCCCGGGCACATCGCGACGAACCCGGGCAGGTTCTGGTTCTCGGTGCCCAACCCGTAGGTCACCCAGGACCCCATGCTGGGCCGGATCTGCCGCGGCTCGCCGCAGTTCATCAGCAGGAACGACGGCTCGTGGTTGGGCACGTCCGCGTGCATCGAGCGGATCACGCAGATGTCGTCCGCGTGCTGCGCGGTGTGGGCGAACAGCTCGCTCACCTCCAGCCCGCTCTTGCCGTACTTCTTGAACTTGAACGGGGACGGGAACGCGGCGCCGGTTCGGCGCTCGGTGCGGAGGTTGGTGGCGGGCAGCGACTTGCCCGCGTACTTGTCCAGCGCCGGCTTCGGGTCGAACGTGTCGACCTGGCTCGGCCCGCCGTTGGCGAAGATGTGGATGACCCGCTTCGCCTTCGCCGCGAAGTGCGGCTTCTTCGGCGCCAGCGGGTTCAGCTCATCGGCCGCGAGCAGCCCCGCGTTGCCCATGAGCTGCGTGAGGCCGAGCAGGCCCATGCCGACCCCGGACCGGGTCAGCATCTCGCGGCGGGACAAGGCAGCATTCGGAATTCGGAGCGCGGGATTCAAGCCCATGATAGATCACCGGTTATGGAGGCGTTGCGGTACCACGGCGGCGGCCTTTCGTTCCGCGCTCCGAATTCCGCGTTCCGCATTTGAATCAATCCACGAACGCGAACTCGTTGCTGAGCAGCAGCACCTGCGCGAGCTGCGGCCACGCGCCGAACGCGCTCTTGGGGTCGTCGCCGGCCACGAACCGGGTCGCGAGGGCCAACTCGTCGGCCGTCGGGTTGCGGCTCAGGGCGAGCCGGTACAGCGCCGTCACCTTCGCGGCGGCGGTCTTGGCGGCGGCCACTTCCTTTCGTGCCGCGAGCGATTTCGCCTGTTCCTGCACGAACGGGCTGTTCATCAGGAACAGCGCCTGCTGCGGGACGGTGGTCTGGAACCGCTGCGGGCTGTGCGTGTCCGGGTTCGCCACGTCGAACACCTTGAACGTGCCCGGCAGGCTGGTGCGGTCGATCAGCCCGTACACCGTGCGCCGCGCGGAGAACGGCGCCTTGAACAGGTCCACCGGCTTGCCGCCCTCGGTCAGGTCGAGCCGCCCGGAGGCGGAGAGGAGGGAATCGCGCAGCGCCTCGAAGTCGAGCCGGCGGCGGTACTGGTGAGCGAGCAGCCGGTTTTCGGGGTCGAGCTTGTACATCTCGGGCGTGACGGCGCTCGACTGCTGGTAGGTGGCCGACAGCATGATCGCGCGGTGCAGCCGCTTGACGCTCCACCCCTCGCGCACGAACGTGCTCGCGAGGTAATCGAGCAGCTCCGGGTGCGACGGCGGGTCGGACCGGACCCCGAAGTCCGACGGCGTGCGCAGCAGCCCGTGCCCGAAGTGCCCGAGCCACACGCGGTTCACCATCACGCGCGCCGTGAGCGGGTTCTCGGGGCTGGTGATCGCCCGCGCCAGCTCGAGCCGGCCGCTCCCCTGGGTGAAGGGCTTGCGGTTCGGGGTGACGATCTCCGGGGCCTGACGGGGCACCTGCGGCCCGCGGTTGCCCGGGTTGCCGCGCAGGAACACCACCGGCTGCGTGGGCTGCGCGTTGTCGGCCAGCACGTGCGCCCGCGGCGGGGCGTGCGGGCTCGCCGCCTTGAACGTATCGACCTTCTTGCGGATCGCGGCGATGGCGTCGCGGTCGGCGCGGTTCTGGATCTTCTCGGCGTCGGCCAGGGCGATGTCCGTCGGCCCGCCCTTCGCCAAAGCCTTGGCGACCTCGGCCTGCTCCTTCGACGGCGTCCCGGCCGGCGGGGCCGCGCACAGCGCCTTGGCGAACACGTCCACCGCCGCCTTCAGCGTTTTGGGCTTGGCGTCGGTCAGCGCCTTCGCGACGAGCGGGTTCGTGCTCTGCGGCAGGGCGGCGAGCGCCTTGGCCTCGAAGTCCTTCTCGGGCACCGCCGCGAGCGCCTGGAGCGGCGCGAACACCGCCGACTTCGCCTTCACCTCGGCCGCGACGAACTCGCGCCAGCGGTCGTAAACGAGCCGGGTGAGGTCGCGCTGCCGCAACAGGTTCTGCACCTCCTCGCCGCGCGCGTCGCGGGTGTCGAGGACGGCGAGGAGGTACTCGGCCACCGCCGCCGGCTCGCGGAGCTTGGCGACCGTCGCCGCGTGCCGCTTGTCGCGTTCGGCGACGATCGCGGCCTCGCGGGTCTCGACCTCCTTCTCGAACGCGATCACCTCGGGCGTCCGCGGCATGTCCCCAATCAGGGGCAGTTCGGCGGGCTCGTTGGTGCTCGCGAACACGCCGTACAGCGAGTAGTAGTCCTTCGCCGGGATCGGGTCGTACTTGTGGTCGTGGCACCGCGCGCAGGTGACCGTGAGGCCCATGAAGCCCCGGGTCACCACGTCGATGCGGTCGTCGATGATGTCCTGCTGGTTGTTGAGGAACCGGCGCCCGAGGGTGAGGAACCCGAGCGCGGCCAGCGGGCGCTTGTCCGCGCCGAGCGGCAGCAGGTCGGCGGCGAGCTGCTCGGTCACGAACCGGTCGTAGGGCTTGTCCTCGTTGAACGAGCGGACGACGTAGTCGCGGTACGTGTACGAGAACGGGAACGCCCGCTCGCGCGTCAGGTCGTACCCCTTCGAGTCCGCGTACCGGGCCACGTCGAGCCAGTACCGGCCCCAGCGCTCGCCGTACCGCGGCGAGGCGAGCAGCTTATCGACCAGCCGCGCCCAGGCGTCGGGCGCGGCGTCCTTCGCGAACGCCTCGACCTCCTCGGCCGTCGGCGGCAGGCCGGTCAGGTCGAAGTACGCGCGGCGGACCAGCGCCCGCTTGTCGGCGCGCGGCGCGAGCGCCAGCCCCTTCTCGGCCAGCTTCGCCCCCACGAACGCATCGATCTCGTTCCGGCTCTCGCCCTTCGGGTTCGGCGCCGCGGGCACCTGCGGCGCCCGCACCGGCTGGAACGCCCAGTGCTTCTTCGGATCGACCGCCGGCCCCTGCGCCGTTTCGGCCGGGAGGGCCGCGCCGCTCTTGACCCACTCCACGAGAACCGCGACCCCCTCCGCCGGGAGGGGACTCTTCGGCGGCATGGCGAGCTCGTTCTCGCGCTTCACCGATTTGATGAGCCGGCTCTTCGCCGGGTCCCCGGGGACGACCACAGGGCCGTCGTCGGCGCCCGCCTTGATGCCGGTCGAAGTGTCGAGGCGCAGCCCGGCGCTCTGCTTCTTCGGCCCGTGGCACGAGTAGCAGTGGTCGGCCAGAACCGGCCGAACCTTCGCCTCGAAGTACTCGAGCTGGGCCGCGGTCGGTTTGGCAGGGTCAGCGGCTCGGGCGGAAACGACGACGCACGAAGCAGCGCACAGCGCGAGGAACCAGCGCATCCGTTTGGCCTCGGATTCGTCTGCGGGGTGGGGAACCGGCGGCGGGTCTGACTAAATATACCAGTTTACCCCCGGGTTCCCTGCCAAGCGACCCGAAATCTGCTCCGAGCGTGAGGAACCGTCCTCATTTTACGCACGCAACGGGAGGTACGACGCGCACAACCGGCGACTTCAACCGCCGGGCCGCCCGGACCAGCCTCATCGGCTAACGGCGCCGCCACCGGTCGATTCTTTGAATGTCCGCACCGCCGCAACACTTCAAAACCCGCACTCGCCCAATGGGGTAATTTGATTTTACACGACAGTTTCTTAGAGAATTTTATCACCTAATCCGCATCGCGAGCTTACGGTTCACTCACCACTCATCCGTAAGCTGCTGGAGCCTTTGGAGCCGTCGCGCTCAGTGCCACTTCGGATATCGGTCCGCTTGGCCTCGCCGAGCCAGTGCGTGGACGGCGCACGGCCACAGGGATAGAACTATCGTCGCTATTCCCGCCCGGACCCAGTGCCCCCTTCCTCCGACACCTTCGACCACGGCATGAAATCCTGGTTCCGCTCCGAGGACGTGCTATCCGTCCTGATCGGCGTCGCGGTCATCGGCCTCAGTCTGGCCACCCTCACCGGGTGGAACCTGCTCGGCTGGTCGGTGAAGGTCAACGAATGGGTCGCCCCCGCGCAGGCGCTCGCCCCGTCCTCTCGGGCGTTCGCAGCCCTCACCGGGCCGGGCGCACTGGCTGCCACGTTCGTCTTCTTGCTCGGGGTGCTGTCCGCGGGCGCGGCGTTCCTCCGGGCGTCCCCCGACCGCTTCGCCGTGCGGTTCGCCGTGCTGTTCGTGCTGGCGTTCGCCTGCTGGGCGGCGGGACATAATGCCTACATTGCGGCCAACCCGAACAAGTTGCCGCCCGGCGTGTCGTGGTCGCTCGGGCTGACCGGCGAAGCCGGGTACCTGCTCGCCCTGATCGGCGGCCTGCTGGTCGGGAACTTGGCACCGCAGACCGCGGCGTGGTTCAAAGACGCGGCCCGCCCGGAACTGTTCATCAAGGCCGGGATCGTGATCTACGGGGCGGTACTCGGGGCGAAGGCCGCCGAAGAATCCGGGCGGGCGACCGCGATCCTGTTCCGCGGGCTGGCGGCGATCGTCGAGGCGTACTTGATCTACTGGGCGGTGGTCTACCTCCTTGCGCGAAAGGTGTTCGGGTTCAGCCGGGAGTGGGCGGCCCCGCTCGCCTCCGGCATCTCCATTTGTGGGGTGACGGCAGCGATCACCACCGGGGCGGCGATCCGCGCCCGGCCGATCGTGCCGGTGATGGTGTCGTCCCTGGTCGTGGTGTTCGCGGTCATTGAAATGCTGGTTCTGCCGGGCCTGGCCCGCGTGCTGTTGCCGGACGACCCGATGGTGGCGGCCGGGTGGATGGGACTCGCGGTGAAAACGGACGGGGCGGCCTTCTCCAGCGGGGAGATGACCGCCGGGCTGTACTTCCCGGACCCGAACGACCCGGCGCGGAAGTGGATGGCCCTGACAACGACAACGGTAAAGGTGTTCATCGACGTGTTCATCGGCGTGTGGGCGGTTGTACTGTCGGTGGTCTGGGCGTGGAAGATCGACAAGCGAGAAGAGAACCGCGGGCTCCCGCTGCGGGAGATCTGGGAGCGGTTCCCGAAGTTCGTGTTCGGGTACGCTCTTACGTTCGGCGGATTCTTCGCGACCGGGCTGATCGCCCCGCACGTCATCCCGGCGCTGAAGCAGGGGACCGATCAGGCGGACGTGTTCCGGCGGCTGTTCTTCGTGCTCACGTTCTTCAGCATCGGGTTGGCGACGAACGTGCGGCGGCTGTGGGCGGAGGGGCTGGGGCGGCTGGCGCTGGTGTACGTGGTCAGCCTGTTCGGGTTCGTCATCTGGATCGGGCTGGCGATTTCGTGGCTGTTCTTCCACGGGGTCCCGGCGGGGGGGAAATGAAATGGAGAACCGTCCGTCCGACGCGGACACCGCTCGCGAACTGGCGAAGGTGGAAGCGGAGCCGCTGCTGCCGGCCGAGAAGTGGCTGATCGGCGGGAGCCTCGCTCTCGGCGTTCTGCTGCTCGGCGTCCTGCTGTGGGTCAGCAAGGTGTGGTTCCCGACCGGCTCGTAAGAGGCCGCGCCGACAAGGACATGGTGTGGTTCATGGCGCGCCGACCCGTTGCCCTTCAGCTCTGGACCGTCCGTGACGCGTTCGCCGCGGACGCGGACCGCGCGCTCGCCGCGGTGAAGGCGGCGGGCTTCTCTGCCGTCGAGTTGGCCCGGCTGCCGCCGGGCCTGGCCCTGGCCTCCCTCGCCGAATCCCTCGACCGCCACGGGCTCGCCGTCACTTCGATCCACGGCGACCTGCTCACGTCAGAGACGATCGACTATTGGGCGAGTCTCGCCCGTGCGTGCCGGTGCTCGAAGGTCATCTGGCACGGCTGGCCCCGCGACCCGCGGTTCGACTCCCTCAACGGCGTGAAGGACCTCATCGGTGCCTGCAACGCGGCCGCTACCGTGGCTGGAGACCACGGATTGAAGTTCGGGGTGCACAACCACTGGTGGGAGTTCGAACCGCTCGACGGCGATCGCCCGATCCGGCTGCTGCATGAGGGCCTGCACCCGGACGTGTTCTGGCAGATCGACGTGTACTGGGCGCAGACGGCCGGTTCCGACCCCGCCGCCGTTGTTACGGAGTTGGGGCCACGGGTGCGTTCGCTCCACTGGAAGGACGGCCCGTGTGTCCACGGGCAACCGATGGTCGCCCTGGGCGAAGGTCAGGTCGATGTTCCGCGAACCTTGCGGGCACTGAGCCAACCGACCGACTGGGTCATCGAACTCGACGAATGTGCGACAGACCCGCTGCAAGCCGCAGCACGCAGCCGAGTCTACCTGGAGTCGCTGGCGGGTTCAGAGCCCCAGGGCTGCGCACGGATTGGGGTTGGGTAATTTGAACCTTTTTACCCAGGCCTCAAACCCTTTGGCGTGCTCGGCTATAGTGACCGAGGGGCCGCTCAGGCGCAGGTGGTGCGTTTCGAGCGGCTCACCTTTCGCATCTTTCTCCTCGACGATCACCCAGATCACGCGCCAGTCTTCGAGCAACATCTCTTTCGACTTGGGATCGAACGGCCGCTCCTTGTACTTCCACGTGCCCGTCACGTCGAGCACGTTGACGGTGGCACCTTTGACCTCCCACTTCGCGGTCTTGCTGATGTCGTCCGCGGTCTTGCCTTCGGGCACGGCGAACGTGTTCTTCCACTTGGGAAAGTTCTTGTCGGCACCCGGCAGGCTCTCGTTCATCACCGACAGTTCGGCCTCGGGGTGATCCTTCGCCCCCGGGAGTTTGAACTGGTAGGTGCGAAACCGGTTCGCCGGCTTTTCGCTCTTCCAGCCGGCCGGCGCTGGCGCCGACAGCTTATTGAGTTTGACGACGACAGTTTTTTCGTCGGCGCCCGTCGCGACACCCACCAGAATCAGCGCACCGAGCGCAGTCAAATGAACCAGACGCATTACAGTAGCTCCGATCAAAAGAGACAGAGCGGGAGAGGCAGGGCCGCGCCCGTCGGTGCGGCCCGAGTGGGCTACTTCCGCGGCACGACCTTCACTTCCTCGGCGGAGGTCAGGCTGAAATAGAACCCGTGCGGGTTGTTGCCGTTGGCCACCTTCAGGAGCACGGCGTTCTTACCCTTCGCGAGTTTCACCGCGAACTTGTGCGCTTCTGGTGATGCCGCCTTCGACTCGCGTGAGGTGAACACCTCTTTCCCGTTCAGCCAGAGTTTCGCCCCGTCGTCCGGCCCGAGCAGCACCTCGGCACCCTGCTCCGCCGGCGAGTCCACTTCAACGTACATGTAGGACGCGGAGTTGAGTCCCGCGCGGCCGTGCGTCCCGGCGAGGTCGAAATAGCCCTTCCCGTCTGGCCGGAGCGTCTTCCAACCGATGGACGTGCCCCCCTTCATGGTCCAGGTCGCTTTCGGGTCGAACGCAGCCGCTTCCGGTTCGAAAGCGGTGTCGAGCGCCTTGTTCATGCTCTCCGCCGGAAAGGGACCGGCAACAGCGAAGCTGTCCGGGGTGAGCGCCGCCGTCTTCAGCGTCTCAAGATAGGCAACGAGATCCACCAGTTCCTCTTCGTTGAGCGCGGTGACGATGTCGTCCGGCATCAACGAGTTCTTGAGCTTGCGCACCGCACCGTCGATGTCCGTCTTGGCGATGGTAGTGTCCTTGCCGTTCGCATCGCGAAGGGTGATCGCGTCGGCACTATCGCCCACCAGCAACCCGCTCACGACCACGTCGGCGTTGGTGGTGACGGCGTGGGGGATGTACTGATCGGCGATCGCTTTCGACGGGTTGAGGAGCGATTCATACAGGTTCTCGCGACTGGCCTTCTTGCCGATCATCGAGAGGTCGGGGCCGATCTGCCCGCCGACGCCGCGCACCATGTGGCACTTCGCGCACTGCGCCGTCCCAGTGATGCTCGCGTTCCACACGGCCTTGCCGCGGGCGGCGTCGCCCTGGCGCCGCGCCAAATCGGCCACGGCGGGGAGGTTCTTGGGGTTCAGCTTGGCGGGCGCCGGGAACAGCAGCAGCGCCCGGTTCCGCTCGCCCTGGAACGGCGAGTTGCGGAGCAGTTGCCCCGCTTGTGACACCAGCTCTTTCGGTAACGAGGCCTTCTGGTGCGTGTCGAGGAGCCATTGCGTACCGGACCGGTTGCCAGCGAGAGCGGTAAGGGCGGCCGACTTCAGTTCCGGGGTGCCGCGGTCGCCGGCGTTGATCGCGCGCACCAGCGCATCGAGCGCAACCGCTGTGTGCTTGGATGGCTTCGGCCCGCTGGGAAGCAGTTCGCCGAGCGCCTGCACGCACGCCACCGAAAGCGGGTTCTCCGGGCTACCGATGTCGATCAGCGCGGACACGCTCGTATCGTCCTTGATCTTCCCGAGCGCGCGAACCGCCTCTTTCCGTAGGTCGAGTGAGGTATCCTTATTTTTCGCGATATCGGCCACCGCACTAACGTAATCCGCGGACCCGATTGCCGCCGCCAGTTGCAAGCCCGTGCCCAGCGACTTCGGCTCTGAGAGAAGGGAGCGGACCTGTTCCGTTAGTTCCTTGCTCCCCTGGAGTGCTTTCCATTTGGTGGGAAGGAAGAGCTTTAAACTTTCGACCGCACGGCCCTTCACTTCCGGCACCGCGTCCGACTTCAGCACCGCAAGCATCGCCTGACCCGCGGAAGGGTCGTCATTGGACGCGATGATGTCCACGATGCGCGACTTTTGGGCCGCGGTCAGCTTGCCGTCGCTCAGGAGTTTGCCGAGTCGTGGCAGCACGGACTTGGGCCGCAGTTCCCACACGAGGTCCGCGACCTTGTCGTTCCACTCCGGGAAGTGCTTGTCGAAATCGGCCAGGATCGCATCACGCCGAACCGGATCGGTGCCGCACGCGATGTTGAGAGCGGCACGATAGAAGTGATCTTGGCCGTCGTACTCATGGGCGAGTCGGTAGAAGTGCAGGAGCGCGTGCGGCGCGTCGGCATGTCTCAGTTCAAGTAGAACGTCGCGGCGGACAGCGACGGCCGAGTCGCCGGCTACTCCAACCGCCCCGCGGCGATCCCTTCGATGAGCGGTGGAGGCCGCAAGAGCGCGGTTCATGGCGTTTGCGAAGTCGGCATTGCCGACGGCCGTCTCAACGAGAACGGTAGGGCCGCCGATCGGCTGCACAAAATTCTTGAACATCTGCAGCGGCGTCCCGGTGTAATACAGCGGCCAGAGGAGTCGCGCCCGCACCCGTAGGTCTGGAAACCCCTTCCACAGATCGGTCATAGCTGAGAAAGCATCGATCGCGTCACGCGTCTTCAGGTGCGCAAGTGCCCCATACCGGGTCGCGAGGTTGGGTGAGGAGAACGCCACCAGTACGCCCTCTTTCGCATCGAGCTTCACCTCGGGCACCTTGTACCCCGTGTGGCCCTTCGGGGTGATGCGGTAGATGCGGCCGTCGGTCGGGTCGCCCATCCCGTGCCCGCCGACGCCGCGGTCGTACCAGTCGGCCACGATGATGCTGCCGTCCGGCGCCACGCATACGTCCGACGGGCGGAACCAGTTGTCGCTGCTGGTGAGCAGGATCTCCTTTTCAAGCTCGTACCCGGCCCCCTTCGGCTTGCGATGGAACCACCGCACCTCGCGCGGCCCGGCGTCGCAGTGGAGCAGCGAACCGCGGTACTTCTTGGCGAAGAGGTCGCCTTCGTAGAACGTGATCCCGGTTGGGCTGCCGAACCCGGTTCGGAGCGTCTTGTGGACAATCCCAGGTTGTTCTTCATGCCAGTGCGATTGACCGGGGCCGCGCGGGCCGTACCCGTAGTTCCCGCCGGGCATCACGAAGCAGATGCGCGTCTGCTGGTTGCCGTCGTCGTCGTTGTCGGAGAGCCACACCTCGCCGAAACTGTCCACGCAGGCTTCGTAATTGTTCCGGAAGTTGTGCGCGATGAGTTCCAGGTTGGTGCCGTCTGTGTCGCAGCGCCAGACCGTGCCTTTTTGCACGTCGGTGGTATTGGACACCCACTTCTTGCCCTTACCATCGGCCGATTGCAGACCGGTGACGCCGCTGTCGCCGACCGTGAAGTACAGTTTCCCGTCGGGGCCGATGTTGATGCCGTGGACGCCGTGGTCGTGGTCGAACCCGCCGAACCCGGTGAGAAACTTCTTCGGCGCGCCGTCGGCCTTCAGGTCGCCGTCCTTATCCTCGAACACGAGAATGTCCGGCGACTGACACACGAACACCTTCTGCCCCTTACCGTCCGCATACGGGAGCACGCACACGCCGAGCGGGCCGTAAAGCTCCTCGCCCTGGTAGAACGTGACCGCCTTCGACGCCTTACCTTCGCCCTTCTCGTCCACCAGCACCTGAATGCGGTCGCCCTCCTTGCGAATGATCGGCCGCCCGAAGTTCTTGCGCCGGTAGTTGACGGCCTCAGCGACCCACACCCGCCCTTTGTGGTCCACATCAATGGAGGTGGGGTTGATCAGCATCGGCTCGGCCGCGAACAACTCCACCTGGAAACCATCTGCGACTTTTAGTGCTTTCAGCGCGTCGTCGGGCGAAAGCGGTCCGCCCTTCGGCTGTGCGGACACGGGCGCCCCGAGCAAGAGTAACGCGACGAGACATACGAACCGTGGCATAGGCGAAGCTCCGGAGAGGGACTGGAGGAGTTCGGCAGGGGTCGGCAGGCGGGAGCCAGTCTACCGCAGGCGCCAGCCGATTCCCAGCGCGGCGGCTCGCCGCCGCCGATGTTCCGAGCGGTTGGAACCTCAACGCCCTATCCGCCTCGTATTTTCCCGACATACCGAACATTTCGCGCGCTCCCGTCTACGCCTTAATCTCATTTTTCGTCACTGGCGCGAACGCGCGCCACTACGGATGCGCCGCCCGCGTTGGATTGTGGCGTTTTTTCGACCTAGAGTTGGGCGCCCCAACCCACCCCGCCGGGGAGCCGAGCGAGCGAAATTTCATGATCGGCCGCGTATTCATGGGTCGGTACGAAACGAGGCGGCAGCTCGGCGAGGGCGGCATGGGCAGGGTGTACCTCGCGCGCCAGCTCGATCTGGGCCGAGAGGTGGTCGTCAAGGTCATGCACGAGCAGATCGCCGCCGACCCCAAATTCCGCGACCGCTTCCTGCGCGAAACCCTGCTGATGGCCCGGTTCCAGCACCCCGGCGCCGTCACCCTCTATGATGCCACGCTCGACGACCCGCTCGGGCCGTGCATCATCATGGAGTACGTTAAGGGTGTGAACCTCGAGTCGCTGCTGCTCAAAAACAAGCGCATGAGCGCCCCGCGCGTGGGGCGGATCATCGGTGAGTTGTGCGAGGTCCTCCAGGCGGCCCATGACGAGGGCATCATCCACCGCGATCTGAAGCCCGCGAACCTCATGGTGGTCGACGCCGACACCCCGCGCGAGCGCATCAAGGTCATGGACTTCGGTCTTGCGAAGCTGATCGAGGGCGAGCCGACCACCCGCAAGGTGACCGACACGAACGTCGATTTCGCGGTCGGCACCCCCGGCTACATCTGCCCCGAGCAGGTGCGCGGCGAGGAAATGGACCACCGCGGCGACCTGTACAGCGTCGGCGTCATGATGTACGAGCTGCTCACCGGTCGGCTCCCGTTCAACGGGCCGACCAGCATGGACATCCTGCTGGCCCACGCCACCGAGTACGCCCCCACGTTCGCCGAACTCGGGCTGACGGGGTGGGTGCCGACGGAAATCGAAGAGCTGGTGTTCGACACCCTCGCGAAGGACCCCGACGACCGCCCCCAGGCGGCCCGGGAACTCGCCGAGCGGTTCGACACCGCGCTGAACCGCGCGCAGGTGAAAGCGGAGGCCCGGAGTTCGGTCCCGCCGCAATCGCACAGCGGGCTGCGGGCGCCGGCGTCGCACTCCGGGCTGACCTTCCCTCCCCAGTCCGCATCGGTCGTAGCGACCCCGCCGCCGGCGTCCGCGCTCACCCAGACGGGCACGTCGCGGGACAACGCCGCGCTCCCATTTCACATGGAAGCGTGGATGCCGGAAAGCATCGCGATCATGAAGCTCCGCGGGTTCGTTCACGACGCCGGCGGCGAGGTGGTCGAGAGCGTCCCGGGTCTGATCAAGGTGCGCCTCGGCGGGCGCAAGACGCCCACCGGCGGCCCGCTCTCGTGGCTCGGGCTGCGCCGCTCCGCCAGCCCCATCGACGTCGAACTCCACCTCCACCACCTGGACCCGACCAAGGACAACAGCCTCACGGTCCACGTTCTGTTCCGCCCGTCGCACCCGGCGCTGCTCACCGACCGCAACTGGCGCCAGCGCTGCACGCAGGTGTTCATCGAGCTGCGCTCGTACCTCATGGGCCGCGCGCCGGATTGAACCCGGCTCGCCATGTGAACCGGGGTTATCTCGCTCTCGGAACCGAGAGCGAATCGTGTCCCAGTCGGTGGATGATTCCTGTCGGATTTTCATTAGCGCGGGCGCCTTTCACGGACCGAGCCCCGGCGGACCGTGCAGCTCCGGCCTCACCCCAGTTTGAATGCCTCGGTCAGGCACGCGAGCGCCTCCTCGCCGCGCGCGCGCTCCACCACCACCCCGACGCACACCTCACTGGTGTTGATCATCGCGATGTTGATGCCCTTCGCGGCCAGCGCGCCGAACATCGTCTTCGCCACCCCGGTGTGGGTACGCATCCCGACCCCGAGCACGAACAGCACCGAGATGTCGCCGTCGCCGACCACCCGGCACCCGGGGTCGATCTCGCGCACCACGTCCTGCGTGCGCTTCAGGGCGCGGGTCAGGTCCGCGCGCGGCACGGTGAACGACAGCTCCGCCTTCGCCGGGCCGCTCTGGTTCTGGACGATCATGTCCACCAGGATGCCGCCGGTCGCGACCGCGTTGAACACCTTCGAGCAGTTCCCGGGTTGGTCCGGCAGGTCGTAAATGGTGATGCGGCTCTGCTCGTTGTTGAGTTGCACGCCGCTCACGAGCACGTCTTCCATCCCGGCGAGCCGGGCGATGGCCGCCTCGCGCTCGGTCTTCGCGGGCAGCACGAGCGGGACGAGCCGCGGCTTAAATTCGCCGTGCGCTGCCGGCTGCGCCCCCGCGCCTTTGCGCGGCTGCGCCAGCGCGAACGCCGCGTGGACCG
Source organism: Gemmata obscuriglobus (assembly GCF_008065095.1). Classification (NCBI taxonomy): domain Bacteria; kingdom Pseudomonadati; phylum Planctomycetota; class Planctomycetia; order Gemmatales; family Gemmataceae; genus Gemmata; species Gemmata obscuriglobus. The sequence goes on from NZ_CP042911.1 coordinate 4,915,613, forward strand.
CCCGCAAGGCCCGGCGCCCGCGGACCGCCTTCTTGCTCTCCAAGTGCGCCTTCTTGATCGGCTCGGCCGGCCCCGGTTCGATCACCGCCGACTCGGCCGCGCCGTCCTCCTCCACCAGCACGCTGATCTTGATGTCGCCGGTGGTGATCATCTTGAGGTTCACGCCCTCGGCCGCCAGCGCCTGAAACATGCGCTCGGCGACGCCCGAAATCGCCCGCATCCCGGCCCCCACCACCGACACCTTGCTCACCTTGCCGGTCTCGTTGAGCGTCGCCCCGAGTTCGCCCACGATCGGCCCCAGGATCTTCTTCGTGCGGTCCAGTTCGGTGTTCAGCACGGTGAACCCGATGGTCGCCTTGCCCCCGATCCCGACGCTCTGTGCGATCATGTCCACCGCGATGTTGGCGTCCGCCAGCGCGGCGAAGATGCGGTGGCTCACCCCCGGCCGGTCGGGCACGCCTTCGAGCAGCAGGCGCGACTCGTCGGCCGCCAGAGCGACCCCGCAGGCCGGGATCTCGCTCATCCACGGCGCCTCGGGCATGATCCAGGTCCCGACGGCGTCGGACTTCGCGTTCCGCACCATCAGCGGCACGTCGAACTTCTTCGCGAACTCGATGGACCGCGAGTGCATCACCCCGGCGCCCATGCTGGCCATCTCCAGCATCTCGTCGTAGCTGATGGCGTCCATCTTGCGGGCGTCGGGCACGATCCGCGGGTCGGTGGTGTACACGCCGTCCACGTCGGTGTAGATCTCGCACTCCACCTCGTAACCCGCGAGCTTGACCGCCGCCGCCACCGCCACGGCGGTGGTGTCGCTGCCGCCGCGGCCCAGGGTGGAGATGTCGCCCTGCTCGTCGATCCCCTGGAACCCGGCCAGCACGACAATGTGCCCGCTGTCGAGCGCCTCGCAGAGCCGCTGCGTGTCGATCTTCTTGATGCGGGCTTTGCGGTGGGTGCTGTCCGTGACGATGCCCACCTGCGGGCCGGTGAAGCTGACCGCCCGCTCGCCGAGTTCCTGAATCGCCATCGCGGTGAGGGCGATGCTGATCTGCTCCCCCGTGGCGAGCAGCATGTCCATTTCGCGGGCCGACGGCTCGGAGGTGATCTCCGCGGCCTTCGCGATCAGGTCGTCGGTGGTGCTGCCCTGCGCGGACACCACCACAATCACGCTGTTGCCAGCGTGTTTGGCCCGGATCGCCTTGCGCGCCGCTTCCATCACGCTCTCGGCGTCCTTAACACTCGAACCGCCGAACTTCTGAACCACGACGCCCACGGTACGCCCCCACTCGGTTGAGCTTGAACTTCACGGGCTGTTGTATACCACTCTGGCAGGCCGGGCGCCGCTTGCATTCGGCTTCGCACAACGCCCCGTTCCAACCTCAATTTCCGTCTCGCGGCACTTCCAATACGTCCGAATCGTGGTCCACGAAACGAATCGGAACCGCGATCCCGTGTCCGACGCGACGCTCCTCAAGCCACGCCAATCAGCCTTAACTAAATTCAGCACAAAATTTTACACCACATCACTCGAACGCCGCCGGGGCCGACCTCGGCTCGTTCCGGCGGGGCAAACTGGGGCTCGGAGGGCGTGATTCGGTGGTAGCGATCACCCAGCGAATCGCCAGTCCGTGACCAGTTCTCGCACCAGCAGGTGTCCCGTCGCAGGCCTGTCGGAGTCCACCAGTCGGCACTGTAACCCCCGTTACAGCGCCGGGAAGCGGGCACGCGCCCGGCGCGAACGGTCCAGACCGAGGCCGCATCGCCAACCGCCCTCCAACGTTTGCGGGTCTTGAACGCGGGCGCGTTGCGGTGCCGGGCCGATTTCGGTACCCTCTTTCCAAGCCTGCCACAAACTCCCGCGCCGAGGTATCCCCACCGTGAATCACAGACTCCTCCTTTCCGCATTCGTCGCCGCTGCGTGTGCGGCGGGTGCCAGCGCCGACAACTGGCCCCAGTGGCGCGGGCTGAAGAACGACGGCCGCTCCACCGAGACGAACCTGCCGACCGAATGGGGCGCCGACAAGAACGTCGTGTGGAAGCTGCCGATGCCCGGTATGGGCGCCAGCACACCCGTCGTGTGGGGCAACCAGATCTTCCTCACGTCCGTCGCGGGCGACGACATCGTCCTGCTCTGCGCCGGCACCGACGGTAAAGAGAAGTGGCGGCGGCCGGTCTCCTCGACGGGGGCGACCCGGTACAAGAACCCGTCCGGGGCCGACGCGTCGGACGCGTCCGCCTCCTGCTCGACAGATGGCAAGCACGTGTGGGCGTTCGCCGGCAACGGCTCGCTCGCCTGCTTCACCACCGACGGTAAGGAGGTGTGGAAAGAGGACCTCCAGAAATACGGCAAGTTCCGCATTCAGTTCGGCATTCACTGGACCCCTGTGCTGTACAAAGACAAGTTGTACTTGCAAGTGATGCACCGCGGCGCGCAACTCGTCGTCGCGCTCGACGCCGCAACGGGTAAAGAAGTTTGGAAAAAGGACCGCCCGGGTTACAGCAAGGGCGAGAGCCCCGATGTGTACGCGTCCGCCTGCATCTGGGAGGGCGAGGGGGGGCCGCTCCTGATCGCGCACGGCAACGACTTTTGCACCGCGCACAATCTCGACGACGGATCGGAGGTGTGGCGCGTCACCGGGCTGAACCCGAACGCCAGCGGCGCGTGGCGGTTCGTGTCCAACCCGCTGGTCACCCCGGACCTGATCGTGGTTCCGTCCTGCAAGGACGGCCCGACGGTGGGGATCAACCCCGTGGGTGCGAAGGGTGAAATCACCCCGGACAACAAGGCGGAACTGTGGCGGGTCCCGGCGAGCGCCAACTTCCGCACGCCGGACGTGGTGGCCCCGGTGCGGATCGACGACATCGTGTACATCACCGGGCACGGCCCGTTCTGGGCGCTGGATGCCAAAACCGGCAAGGTCCTTTACAGGGAGAACTTGTCGAAGGGGTCGCACTGGGCCAACCTGGTGGCGGGCGACGGCAAGGTGTACGTCACGTCGCAGGAAGGGGTTACAGACGTGGTCGCGGCCGGCAAGGACTTCAAGAAGCTGGCGACCAACGCCCTGCCGGACAAGATCTTCGCCGGTCCGGCGATCGCCGACGGGCGGATCTACTTCCGCGGGTACGGACACCTCTGGGCGATTGGAACCAAGTAGTCCCCGTTACGAAAACGCTCCCAGCAGAATCGTGCGTTCGCCGACACGACGGTACGAAAGCCGCCGGCCTCGCACGTTTCTGTTCCATGAGCCCACGGCTCGACTGCTACAATAACCCCATTCGCACCTGCAGCGCACGAACCCGCCGGTGTCGTGTAAGCCGGGTCATCGCGGTTTTAAGTCTCAATGTCCACCGTTGTCCACGCTCCGGAAGACGTGTCGTGCCGGGTCGTGGGCGGCGTGCTCGCTCACATCCGGCGCCGGGGGCGCCCGACCGAACCGCTCACTCGCGGGCTCAGCCGAACGCTCAGCGACCTGCTCGACCCGGCCGGCATGATTTCGTGGGATGAGTTCCTGGCGTTCGTCCGAAACTGTTCGGCCGAATTGACTTCCGAACGGGCCGCGGAGTTAGGTGCGGCGCTCGGCGACTCGCCCTACCTGCGTCCGCTACTGCTGACCGCCGGGCGGCGGGCGAACCCGGCCCGTTACTACGAGTGGCTCGCCGAACCGCGGGACGGGGCCGCGAAGCACCTGTTCCCGTGCCTCGACGCACACCTGACGAGAATCGGGGAGCGCGAGCTCCTTCTCACGATCACCCCGCGCACGGGCCGCAAGCGCCCGCCGGACCAGTTTTGGGATGTCGTCGGGCGGGCGCTCGGCGCGCTGCCGCTCTATTTCGGACTGGCGGCGGCCCGAGTGGAGCGGGAGCCCTCGGAAACGGGCGCGGCGTTCCGGATCGGCCTTCCCCGGCGCCGCCCGTTCCGGTTCGCGCTCACCTGGCTCGCGTCCTGGCTCCGCGGGGACGCCCCCGGCGACGCCCGCGCCGTTCTGGCCCTGGCCCACGAGCGGGCCAAGCGGCACCGGGCCGAGTCCGCGCTGATGCACGCCCGGCGGCGGTTCGATCAGGTCGCCGATGTGGTGCCCGGGGTGGTGTTCCAGTACGTCCAGCCCTCCGGCGGAACCGAACGGTTCGCGTTCGTGAGCGCCGGGGTCCGTGACCTGATCGGGGCCAAACCGGCCGAGGTCGAGGCCGACCCGCAACGCCTCTGGGGGGCGGTCCACCCGGACGACCGGTCGGCGATACCGGCGTCCTTCGCCGTCGCCCAGAAGGCCGGTTCGCCGTGGGCCGCGGAGTTCCGCGTCGCCGCCCGGGACGGGGCCGTGAAGTGGGTCCGCGGGCGCGCGGTTCCGGCGCCGGCCGAAGGCACCGGTGGGGTCGTGTGGAACGGGCTCCTGACCGACGTGACGGCCGAGAAGCGGGTCGAGGAGCAGGTGCGGGCGCAGGCCGCGCGGCTGGAAGCGCTGACGACCAACGCTCACGTTCACATCATCGAACTGGACCGCGCCGGGGTCGTTCAGTACGTGACCCGCACGTCGGCCGGGCGCGCACCGTCGGATGTGCTGGGGCGCCGGCTCATCGACTTCCTGGTCGAAGCGGACCGCGGTCCGATCGCGAAGGCCACGGCCACCGTGTTCGAAACCGGCCGCGCGGTCACCGCCCTGCACTTTACGGCCCCGGACGGCCGCGGCGAGCCGCGCACCTACACCGGGACCCTCTCGCCCGTCCCGGTGCGAGCCGGCGCTCCGGTCGAGCGGGTCGCGCTGGCCGCGTTCGACGTGACGGACCGCAAGCGCGCCGAGGACGAGCGGCGGCGCATCTCCGAGGAGTACACGAACCTGTTCGAGCGGGCCGTGATCGGCGTGTTCCGGTCCACCCGCGCGGGCCGGTACCTGGCGGCGAACGCGGCCCTCGCTCGCCTCTTCGGGTACGCCTCGGCCGCGGACCTCATCGCCGGCGTGACCGACATCAGCGCCCAGTTGTACGCGGACCCGCGGGACCGGGCCGAGTTCCTCCGGCGGCTGAGCGCGAGCGGCGAGGTGTCCGGCTTCGAGTGCGAGGGGCGGCGCCGGGACGGGACCCCGATCTGGGTTCGGTTGGACGCGCGGGCGGTGAGCGGCCCGGACGGGGCCGTTTGTTACCTCGAAGGGTTCGTTCAAGATGTCACCGACCGGAAGCGGGCCGAGGACGCCCTGCGGCAAAACGAAGAGCGGCTCCGGCAGGCGGCGCGGCTGACCGGGTTCGGGGTGTTCGACCACGACCACCGGACCGGGAGCCTGTACTGGTCCCCGCGGGCGTGCGAGATCCACGACTGGCCGACGGACCGGGAGCCGGACCTGGGCGTCGTCACGGAGCGGGTACACCCGGACGACCGGGAGGCGCTGGTCGGGGCGGTCGCCCGGGCCCACGACCCGGCCGGGAACGGAATGTTCTCGTGCGAGTACCGGATCGTTCGCCCCGACGGCCGGGTGCGCTGGGTCCGGGGCAGCGCGCAGACCACGTTCGCCGGAACCGGGGCGGGCCGCCGACCGGACCGCACCATCGGGGCCGTTTTGGACGTGACCGAGGCCCACGAGGCGGAGGACGCGCTGCGGGCCAGCGAGGAGCGGCTCCGGCTCGCGCTGGCGGCGGCCCGGATGGGCACGTTCGACTGGGACCTGCGGGCCGGCCGGGGGGTGTGGTCGGACACGCACTACGAGTTGCTCGGGTACCCGCCTGGTGACCGCTTCCCCGTGCGGTTCCACCACTTCATGGACCGGCTGCACCCGGACGACCGGGGCCACGTCGAGACCCTGATGCGGGCGGCACAGGAGGCCCGCCGCCCGTTCACGAGCGAGGCCCGGGTGGCGCTCCCGGACGGGTCGGTGCGGTGGGTGCTCGGGAGCGGCGAGTTCCGGTACGCCGCGGACGGGACCGCGGTCCGGATGGTGGGCACCGCGCTCGACATCACCGACCGGAAGCGGGCCGAGGACGCGCTCCGGGAGAGCGAGGAGCGGTTCCGCAACATGGCCGACCACGCCCCGGTCATGGTGTGGGTGACTGAGGCCGACGGGCGGTGTTCGTTCCTGAGTCAGTCGTGGTACGAGTTCACCGGGCAGGCGCGCGGCGCGGGGCACGGGTTCGGCTGGCTCGACGCCGTCCACCCGGACGACCGCGGGGGGGTGGAGCGGGCGTTCCTGGCGGCCAACGCGACCGGCGCGCGGTTCGCCGCCGATTACCGGCTGCGGGACCGGGGCGGCGCGTACCGGTGGGTGCTCGACTCGGCCGCGCCGCGGCGCGGGGCGGGCGGCGCGTTACTCGGGTACATCGGCTCGGTGCTCGACATCACCGACCGGAAGCGGGCCGAGGACGCGCTCCGGGAGAGCGAGCGCCGGCTGACCCTGGCCATCAGCGCCACTAGCGATGCCGTGTGGGAGCGGAACTACCGAACGGGCGAGTCGTACTACAGCCCCCGGTGGTACGAGATGCTCGGCCGCGAGCCGGTGCCGATGACCCGGGAGCTGTGGGAGGAGCTGTGCCACCCCGACGATTTCGCCCCCGCGCTCGCGAGCATCCGGAGCGCCCTCGCCTCCCCCGGCTCCAGCGGGTACGCGGTCGAGTTCCGGATGCGGCACGCGGACGGCTCGTGGGTGTGGGTGCTGAGCCGGGGCGCGGTGGTCGAGCGGACCCCGGACGGGGCGCCGCTGCTGCTGAGCGGCACCAACACCGACGTCACCGCCCGCAAGCGGGCCGAGGCCGAGCGGGACGAGCTGCTGGCCCGGCTCCAGCTCCACATCGAGCGGCTGCCGCTGGCCTACGTGCTGTACGACGCGGAGCTGCGGTACGCCGACTGGAACCCGGCCGCCGAAGCGATCTTCGGGTACACCCGCGACGAGATCCTCGGCCGCCCCCTCATGGACCTGGTGCCGCCCGACGCCCGCGCCCACGTGGCCGCGGTCCGCGACCGGCTGCTCGCCGGGGACGTGGCCGCGCGGAGCGTCAACCGCAACGTGACCCGGTCCGGCGCGGTCATCCTGTGCGAGTGGTACAACACCCCGCTGCGCCGCCCCGACGGCACCTTCCTCGGCATCCTGTCGATGGCGCAGGACGTGACCGAGCAGGCGCTGACCCAGGAAGCCTTGCGGCTCAAGGAGCAGTCGCTGCGGCTCGCCCTGGACGCCGGCCGCATGGGCACCTGGGAGTGGGAGCTGGACCCGCCCCGGCTCACCTGGGACGAGCGCGAGCGGTCCCTGTTCGGGTTCGCCCCGGGCGAGTTCGACGGCCGGCTGGAGACCTTCCTGTCCCGGGTCCACCCGGAGGACCGGGCCGGCGTCCAACAGGCGCTCGCCGGCGCGCGGGCCGGCGCGGACGTCGACATCGAGTTCCGGATCTGCCGGCCCGACGCCGGCGAGCGCTGGGTCCGCGGCACCGGCGCGCCGGTGCCCGGGGCCGGCGACCGGCCGGCCCGGCTCGCCGGCGTCAGCTACGACATCACGGCCCGCAAGCGGGCCGACGAGCGGACGCTCGCGTCGCTCCGCGAGAAGGAGGCGATGCTCAAGGAGATCCACCACCGGGTGAAGAACAACCTGCAAGTGGTCTCCAGTTTGCTGCACCTGCAGGCGGCCCGGGTCACCCACCCGGCCGCCGCGGCGGTGCTCGCGGAGAGCCAGAACCGGGTCCGCGCGATGGCCCTCGTCCACGAGGCCCTGTACCGGTCCGACGACCTGGCCCGCGTGAACCCCGGGCGGTACTTCGGGGAGCTGTGCTCGTACCTGTTCCGCGTGTACGGGGTGGACGCGGCCCGGGTGCGGCTCGAGCTGGACATCGACCCGGACCCGCTGCCGCTGGACAAGACCATCCCGTGCGGGCTGATCGTCAACGAGGTGGTGTCGAACGCGCTCAAGTACGCGTTCCCGGACGGGCGCGGCGGCACCGTCCGTGTGGCCCTCCGCACGGCGGGCGGCCGGTTCGCGCTGGCCCTGTCGGACGACGGGGCGGGGCTGCCGCCCGACTTCGCGGCCGACCGCGCCCCGTCCCTGGGGCTGCGGCTGGTCGGCATCCTGACCGAGCAGTTGGGCGGGCACCTGTCCGTCGAGCGGTCCGGGGGGACCGCGTTCCTGATCTCCTTCGCGTAACGCCCCGGGTCACTCATGCCCCACCGGATACTGATTGTCGAAGACGAGCGCATCCCCGCGGCGGACCTGGAGCTGCGGCTCACCGCCCTCGGGTACGAGGTCGTCGGGTCGGTCGCCACCGGCGCCGACGCGCTGCGACTCGCCGGCGAGCGGGCGCCCGACCTGGTCCTCATGGACATCCGGCTGCGGGGCGACCTCGACGGGATCGCCGCCGCCGACCGGCTCCGCGCCGAGCACTTCGTCCCGGTCGTGTTCCTGACCGCCCACTCGGACGACGAGACCCTGAGCCGGGCGCGGGTGGTCGAGCCGTACGGGTACCTGCTCAAGCCGTTCCAGGAGCGGGAGCTGCGGACCGTCATCGAGATGGCCCTGTACAAGCACGCGGCCGAGCGCCGGCTGCGGGCCAGCGAGCGCCGGTACGCGACCACGCTCGCCAGCATCGGCGACGGGGTCATCGCGACCGACCGGACCGGCGCGGTCACGTTCCTCAACCCGGTGGCCGAGCGGCTCACCGGGTGGCCGCTGGCGGAGGCCGCCGGGCGCGCGCTCCGCGACGTGTTCGTGATCTGCAACGAGGGCACCCGGCTGCCGGTCGAGAACCCCGTCGACCGGGTGCTGCGCGAGGGCCGGGTGGTGGGGCTGGCGAACCACACGGTGCTCACCGCGCGCACCGGGGGCGAGTGCCCGATCGACGACTGCGCCGCCCCGATCCTCGACGACCGCGGGGCGGTGGACGGCGCGGTGCTGGTGTTCCGCGACATCACCGCCCGGCGCCGGCAGGAGGACGAGAAGGCCCGGCTCGACGAGAAGCTGCGCGAGGGCACCAAGCTGGAGGCGATCGGGCGGCTGGCGGGCGGGGTGGCGCACGACTTCAACAACCTGCTCACCGTCATCAACGGGTACGCGGACCTGCTCCTGGCCGGGCTCACCGAGCGGGGGCCGCTGTGGGAGCCGCTGGCGGCGATCCAGGACGCCGGGGAGCGGGCCGCGCGGCTCACCCAGCAGTTGCTCGCGTTCAGCCGCCGGTCGATGGTCGAGCCGAAGGTGCTGGACCTGAACGCGGTGGTCACACACATCGGCAAGCTGCTGCGGCGGCTGATCGGCGAGGACATCGCCCTGGCGCTCGCGCTGGACCCGCACCTGGCGCCGGTGACCGCGGACCTGGGGCAGATCGAGCAGGTGATCATCAACCTCGCGGTGAACGCCCGGGACGCGATGCCGGGGGGCGGGCGGCTGACGCTGGAAACCCGCAACGTGGAGGTGCGCGCGGCCGACACGGCGGCGCAGCCGGACCTGCGCCCCGGGCGGTACGTGCGGTTCACCGTGGCCGACACGGGGGCCGGGGTCCCCGAGGACGTGCGCCCGCACATCTTCGAGCCGTTCTTCACCACCAAAGGGGTGGGCAAGGGCACCGGGCTGGGGCTCGCAGTGGTTCACGGCGTGGTGAAGCAGGCGGGCGGGCACATCGCGTTGGAGTGCCCCCCCGGGGCGGGCACCGCGTTCGTCATGCTGTTCCCCGCGGGCACCTCCCGGGACGCGCCCGCCCCCGCTCCCGCCCCGGTCCCGACCGGCGGGAGCGAAACGATCCTGCTGGTCGAGGACGAGGACCCGGTGCGCAACATCGCCCGCCTCGCGCTGGACGTGCAGGGGTACACGGTGCTGAGCGCCGGCGGCGCGGCAGAGGCCCTGAAAGTGGCCGCGGCGCACCCGGGCCGCATCGACCTGCTGGTGACCGACGTGGTGATGCCGAACGCGGGCGGCCGGGAACTCGGCGACGCGCTCCGGGCGGTCCGCCCGGACGTGAAGATCCTGTTCATGAGCGGGTACACCGACGAAGCGGTGGTGCCGGACGGGGCGTTCGGATCGGGCGAGGCGTTCATCCAGAAGCCGTTCTCGCCGATCGGGCTGGCCCGCAAGGTGCGAGCGGTACTCGACGCACACGCCTAGCGCCCGAACGCCTCGCCGTTTGCGGAGCCGGGTCGGTGCGCGAATCGTGCGCGCCAGAATATCGAGGTTTCACTGGCGTCGGCCGCGGCGCCCGGGTATGCTTCATTTCCTTCCCGCCGCCAGCGCCTACCTTCCGCCCTCGCTCCGAACCATGCGGTCTCTCGTCCTCACTCTCGCGGTGCTCCCGTTCGTTTGCGCGGCACAAGCCCGCGCTGCCGACGGGCTGAGCGTGTTCCCGTCCGCAGTGACGCTCGACGGCACCGCCGCCCGACAACAACTGGTTGTCACGGAAACGAGCGGCACAACGCTCGCGGACCGCACCGGCGAGGCCGGCTACCGTAGCAGCGCGCCCGGGGTGGTCGTGGTCAGCGCGGGCGGGCTCGTTACCCCGGTCGGCGATGGCAACGCGGTCGTTACCGTCACCGCGCGCGGGGTGAGCGCAAAAGTTCCGGTGAAGGTCCGGAACGCCGGCGCGGCCGCGCCCGTGACCTTCGAGCGTGACGTACAACCGATCCTCACCCGGTACGGGTGCAACGCCGGCCCCTGTCACGGTAAAGCCCGCGGCCAGAACGGGTTCCAGCTCTCGCTGCTGGCCTACGACAACGACTTCGATTTTCAGGCGATCACCGCCGAGGCCCGCGGCCGGCGGGTGTTCCCGGCGAACCCGGCGTTCAGCCTGCTGTTGCGCAAAGCGACCGGGCAGGCGCCGCACGGCGGCGGTAAAAAACTCATCGAGAGCAGTCCGGAGTACCGCGCACTCGCAACGTGGATCGCCAACGGCACGCCGCGCACGCCGGCCAACGCGCCGCGACTCGAAAAGGTCACGGTGTTCCCCGAGAGCCGGCTCCTCGCGCTGAAGGCGCCCCAGCAACTCGCGGTCACCGCACACTATTCCGATGGCAGCACCCAGGACGTGACGAACCTCGCCCAGTTCTCGTCGAGCGAGAGCGTGTACGCCGCGGTCAGTGCGGCGGGCGAGGTCCGCGCCGGCCCGATCCCGGGCGAGGCGGCGGTCATGGCCCGGTTCGCCGAGAAATTCGCGGTGTGCCGCGTACTCATCCCGCTCCCGACCGGCGTCGATGCCGCGGTGTATGAGAGGCTACCGCGAAACAACTTCATCGACGGCTTGGTGTGGAAGAAGCTCCAACAGTTGAACATCACCCCGTCGGCTCTCGCGACCGACGCACAGTTCCACCGTCGGGCCTATCTCGACGTGATCGGGCGGCTCCCCACGCCCGATGAAACGCGCGCGTTCCTGGCCGACCAGGAACCGAAGAAGCGCGAACGGCTCCTCGACGCACTGCTAGAGCGGCCCGAGTACGCCGACTTCTGGGCCAACAAGTGGACCGACCTGTTGCGCCCGAACCCGTACCACACGGGCATGAAGGCGACGTACAACTTCGACCAGTGGATTCGCAAGAGCTTCCGCGAGAACAAGCCCTACGACCAGTTCGTGCGCGAGATCATCACCGCGAACGGGAGCACGTTCACGAACGGGGCCGCCGTCTTCTACCGGAACCGCCGCGAGCCGGACGAGTTGACCACGATGGTGAGCCAGTTGTTCCTGGGGGTGCGGCTCGACTGCGCGAAGTGCCACCACCACCCGTTCGAGGTGTGGGGGCAGGACGACTTTTACAGCTTCGCGGCGTTCTTCGGGCGGATCGGGCGCAGCGGGGTCGGCATCTCGGCGCCGATCAGCGGCAGCGAAGAAGCGGTGTTCCTCGGGAGCGGAACGGGCCGGCGCGGCGGCAGCACCGTCAGGCACCCGCTGACCGGCAAGGAGATGACGCCGACGCCCCTGCTGGGCAAACCGCTCGACCTGTCCCCGGACCGCGACCCCCGCGAGGCGCTGGCGGAGTGGGTGACCGCGCCCGAGAACCCGTTCTTCGCGAAGGTGATCGCGAACCGCGTTTGGGCCGACCTGATGGGCCGCGGGATCGTCGACCCGGTGGACGACCTGCGGGCCACCAACCCGGCGAGCAACCCCGAACTGCTCGAAGCGCTCGCGACGAACTTTCGCAAGAACAAGTGCGACCTGAAATCGCTCGTCCGCACCATTTGCCTGAGCCACGCGTACCAGCTCTCCACGACGCCCAACGACCGCAACGCGAGCGACCTGCGCAACTACTCGCGCCACTACCGGCAGCGGTTGCGGGCCGAGGTGCTGCTCGACATGGTGAGCGACGTGACCGGGGTGCCGGAGCGGTTCGAGGCGATGCCGACCGGGTCGCGGGCGGTCGAGGTCTGGACCGCCCGCTCGCAGTCGGTGTTCCTGGACAGCTTCGGGCGCCCGGACCCGAACCAGGACCCGCCGTGCGAGCGCACCGCCGACACGACCGTGGTTCAGGCGCTGCACCTGATGAACAGCCCAAACCTGTACCGCAAGGTCACGAGCGACGAGGGCCGCTGCGCCGAACTGGCGAAGGGCAAGAAGACGCCCGGTGAGATCGCCGACGAGTTGTACCTGCTCGCGTACAGTCGCCTGCCAACAGAAAGCGAGCGCACGAAGGCCGTGAAGCGGTTCGAGAAGCCCGGCGCAACCCGACGCAGCGCGACCGAAGACCTGCTCTGGGCACTCATCAACACGCCGGAGTTCGTGTTCAACGATTGAACGCGACACCATGCCTTGCGATCACGGCCCGTTAGTTTGGCGGCTCTCCCGAACACCGAATGCGTGAGGTTCTTTCCGTGCCCACCAACACCAACTGCGCCGGGTTCTCCCGCCGCGACAGCCTGCAACTCGGCCTCGGCGCGCTCCTCGGGGGCGGGTTGCTCACCGCGTTCCGCGCGCGGGGCTTCGCGGCCGAAGCGGTCAACGCGCCCGCGGCCCGGGCGAAGTCTTGCATCCTCATCTGGATGGACGGCGGGCCGACGCACTTCGAGACGTTCGACCCCAAGCCGGACGCCCCCGAGGAATACCGCGGCGAGTTCAAGGCCATCCCGACAGCCGTGCCCGGGGTCCACTTCTCCGAGCACATGACCCGGCTCGCCAAAGGGCTGAGCAAGTTCGCGATGATCCGCTCGATCCGCCACGAGCAGGGCAACCACGGGGCCGGCAATCACTACATGATGACCGGCGCGCCGCCGCGCATCCCCGTCGGGTGCGGCGCGTTCGTTAGCTTCCACCCCAGCATGGGGTCGGTGGTCGCGCACGAGAAGCCCGCCAGCGGGGGACTGCCGGCGTACTTCTCGCTCCCCTCCATGACGCGGTCCGGCGGGCCGAACTTCCTCGGCGCGAAGTACGCCCCGTTCGTGGTCGCCGAGGACCCGAGCGGCCGTAACTTCAAAGTTCGTGACGTGGCCCTCCCCGAAGGGCTCACCGGCGAGCGGTTCGACGACCGCACCGGCGTCCGCAGCGACGTGGACAGCCTGAAGCGGTTCATGGACAAGGCCGCGGGCGACCCGGCGCTGGCGCTCGACGAGCACTACAAGCAGGCCTACGACCTGATGAACTCGAAGCCCGCGCAGGCGGCGTTCGACATCGCCCGCGAGCCGACAAAGGTGCGCGACACTTACGGCCGCAACGGGTTCGGCCAGCGCCTGCTCCTGGCCCGGCGGTTGGTCGAGGCCGGGGTGCCGTTCGTCACCGTCAACGACGGCGGCTGGGACCACCACTCCGACCTGTTCGGCGCGCTCCGGAAGCGGCTCCCGAGCTGGGACCAGTCGGTTTCGGCCCTCATCACCGACCTCGAAGAGCGCGGGATGCTCGACAGCACGCTCGTGATCGCCCTGGGCGAGTTCGGGCGGACGCCGAAGATCTCCACCCTCCAGGGACAAACCAAGCCCGGCCGCGACCACTGGGCCAACGCGATGAGCGTCCTGTTCGCGGGCGGCGGCACCCCGGGCGGCACGGTCGTCGGCGCCACTGACCGCAAGGGGTTCGCGGCGGTCGAGCGGGTGCTCGCGCCCGAAAACTTCGTATCGACCGTTTACACCAAACTCGGGATCGACCCGAACAAGATCCTATACAACCCAAACGGCCGCCCGGCCCACCTCGTCAGCGACCCGACGCCGATCAAAGAGCTGATGTGAGAGACTAAGAATATTCACCGCAGAGGGCGCAAAGGGCGCAGAGAGAAACATGAGCGCAAGTACCATCCGGAGTTTTCAGCTCTCTGCTTTCTCTCTCTTTGTCCTTTGCACTCTCTGCGGTGAAAAGCTCTTCTCGGCGCCGCCGGCAATCACGTACCTCTCTCCCGCCGGTGCGCAGCAAGGCACAACGGTCGAAGTCACCGCCGCGGGTCTCACCGAGCCGACCGCACGGGTCTGGGTCAGCGGAAAGGGCGTCTCGGCCGAAAACGTGAAGGGCAAGCTGAAAATCACCGTCGCGAAGGACGCTGTACCGGACGTGTACTGGCTGCGCGCGCACAGCGCCGAAGGGGCGAGCGGGTTGCGGCCGTTCATCGTGGGTGTGCTGCCCGAGGTAACGGAGAAAGAACCCAACGACGAGTTCAAGAAGGCGCAACTCATTGAAGCCACGTCCGTCGTTGTGAACGGGAAACTGGAAAAGAGCGGCGACGTGGACTGCTTCGCGGTGCGGCTCAAGAAGGGGCAAACGTTGGTCGCGTCGCTCGACGCGCACAACGCCCTGCGGTCACCGGTCGATGCGATGATGCAGGTGCTTTCGGCCGACGGGTTCGTTCTTGACGAGAACAACGACTTCCACGGCCTCGATCCGCAAATCGCTTTCACGGCGAAGAAGGACGGGGTTCACGTCGTTCGCGTGTACGCGTTCCCAGCAACGCCGGACTCCACCATCCGTTACTTCGGTTCCGACGCGAGCGTGTACCGACTCACACTCACCACCGGACCGTTCGCCGATCACACCACGCCGCTCGCGGTGCAAAACGGCACAGCAGCGGTTGAAACCGAAGGGTGGAACCTGTCCCCTGAAACGCGCAAGTTCGCGCTGACTTATGGTTTGCCAGACAGCCCGTTCGCACTCGCAGCGGGACGAGCGAACGCAGTCCGCGTGCGCGTCGAACCGCACCCGACTTTCGGGCCGAAGACCAGCGAACCGCTGAAGCCGCCCTTCTCCGTCACCGACCGCATCGAAAAGGCCGGCACGGACGTCAGTTTCATCATGAACGCGAAGAAGGGCCAGTCGCTCACGATTCAGGTGGAGAGCCGAACCGTTGGCCTCGCGGTCAACCCGGTCGTGCGCGTGCTGGACGCGGACAAGAAACAACTCGCTCGCGCCGAGCCACCGAAGATCAACGCCGACACCGCGCTCGCCTTTAACGCACCCGCGGACGGCGCGTACACCGTCACCGTCGGTGACCAGTACGCGGGCAGCGGCCCGCGCCACGCCTTCCTGCTCCGTGTTCTGTCGGAGCCGGATTACGACCTGACCGTTCCCGCCGATCACTTCACCGTCGCGCCCGGTACGCCCACAACGATTGCGGTGAAGGTGAACCGCAAGCTCGGGTTCACGAAACCGGTTGAAGTGAGCGCGCAGGGGCTACCGCCGGGTGTGAAGGTCACGATCGTACAACCCGCAAAACCCGATCCCAACACCGTGACACTTTCCCTCAGCGCGAACGAACCTCTCTCGGTGCCGTTCCGGTTGATCGGCACGGTGAAAGATCTGCCGTCGCTCACGCGGTACACGCGGTTCACAGCGCCAGAATTCGACGAACCTTTGGCTGATCTGTGGCTCACAGTCACCGCGCCGAAAAAGTGACGCAACGGTCGCGTGCGCTGGTCACGCGACCGTTGCGGCGGCTGACAGAGCGCCGGCCAGTTTTTGCGCCCCAGTTTTCCGGTCCGGGCAGAACATTCACGCCTTATTCAACTCGCACACAAAATTCCCTTCGGGTCTGAATCGAGTGAGTTGCATTTGGTTCACGGTGTCACATCTTTTGCACGAGGATCACGTCGACCGCCCGGAGGAGCTTCAGTGCGCACGCCCGCCTCGCTGCCCCACCCGCCCGAGCGCACCGTCCCCCTCGTGATCGCACGCGACGAGCCGACCGACGGCACACCGAAATCGCACCGCGTCGCAGCCGTCCCCCTTCCGCCGGAACCGCCCGCGAGCGGGCACCCGCGGGTGCGGGGGTACGACATCCTGTCGGTCGTGGGCATCGGCGGCATGGGCATCGTTTACGAGGCCCGGCACCGCGAGCTGAACCGCCGGGTCGCGATCAAGATGCTCCGGGGCGAGTCGCTGGCGCCGGAGTTCCGCGAACGGTTCCGGGTCGAGGCCGAGACCATCGCGAAGCTGCAGCACCCCAACGTGATCCAGGTGTTCGAGGTGGGCACCGTCGAGCCGGTCGCCGGCGAGTTGTACCCGAGCCCGTTCATCGCGCTGGAGTTCGTGGACGGGGGGAGCCTGGCGGGCAAAACGCGCGCCCCACAGGTGCCGGGCTACGCGGCGCGCGTGGTGGCGACGCTGGCACGAACCGTTCACGCGGCCCACCTGCTCGGGGTGATTCACCGCGACCTGAAACCGTCGAACGTGCTGCTCGGGCACAACGGCGAGCCGAAAATCGCCGACTTCGGGATCGCCAAGCAGATCGCCCCCGCCTCCGGCCCGCAGCCGCGCACCCAGACCGGGGTCGTGCTCGGCACCCCCGAGTACATGTCGCCGGAGCAGCTCGAGGGCGAGACGGCGCCGGCGGCGGACATCTACGCCCTCGGCGTGATCCTGTACCAACTGCTCACCGGTGTGGTGCCGTTCAAGGGGGCCACGTTCGCCGACACCCTGCGGCTGGCACTGCACCAAGAGCCGATCCCGCCGCGCCGACTCCAGCCGGCGGTCCCGCGGGACCTCGAGACCGTCTGTCTGAAGTGCCTGGAGAAGCAGCCCGGGAAGCGGTACCCGACGGCCGCGGCGCTAGCCGACGACCTGGAGCGGTGGCTCGACGGGCGGCCGATCCAGGCGCGGCGGCTCGGGCCGCTGGGGCGCACGGCCCGGTGGGGGCGGCGGAGCCCGGCACTCGCCGCGTTGTCGGCGGTGACGACACTGGTCGCGGTCGCGGCCCTGGCCGGAGTCATGTGGAGCTGGGACGACGCCCGGTGGAGCGAGAAGCAGGCCCGGGATCACATGGCGGTCGCCCGCGCGAACGAGTTGTGGGCGGCCGAGAACGAAGCGCGCGCGAAAGCGGAAGCGGCCAAGAACCTCGACGCCGCCGCCAAGGAGCGCTGGGAGCGGTACCGTGTCAGCCTGATGGCCGCGTCCAGCGGGCTGCGGCTGCACGACGTGCGGACGGCCCGCTGGGCGCTGGACGAGGCCCCGCCCGACCACCGCGACTGGGTGTGGAACCTCCTCGCGGCCCAGCTCGACCGCTCGCGGCACGTGCTCGGCGGCCCCGACGCCCCGATATGTTACACCCAGTTCAGCGCCAGCGGGCGCTGGCTGGTGGCCACGGACCCGGCCCGCAAGCTGACCGTGTGGGACCTCACAACCCGCGAACGGTGGGGACCGTTCCCCGGCCCCGCCGCGCCGCGCCACGCGCTGGTCGCGGACAGCGGCGCGACGGTCGCGTACGCGACCGACGACCACGGCATCGCCCTACTCGACCCGCGCACCGGGCGGGTGCGGGTGATGCGCGGGCACACCGCCGAGATCCGCGTCATCCAGTTCATCGCGAACGGGCGCGAACTGGTCACCGGCTCGGACGACCACACCGCGCGCGTCTGGAACGTCGAGAGCGGGCGGGAGACGCACCGGCTGCGGGTGCCCGACGGGACCGCACTGCCGCTGGTGTTCAGCCCGGACGGTGAGGTGGCCGGGGCGCGCTGGGCGAACGCCGACCCGCCGACCTTCTGGGGTGTGCGCACCGGCCGGCCGGTGGGCCGGATCGACCCGCGCGCCGAGCCCATGTTCGAATACCGCTTCAGCCCGGACGGTAAGCGGATCGTGTCGAGCGGCTGGCACCCGCAGACCGCGATGGACGTGTGGGAGGTGTCCACCGGGCGGCGGGTGGCGCGGCTGGAGGGGCACGAGAACCAGGTGAGCAACACGGCGTTCAGCCCGGACGGACGGCTGCTCGCGTCGTGCTCGATGGACCGCACCGTGCGCGTCTGGGACATCGGCCCCGACGCGCGCGGTGAGAAGCGGGAGGCCGTCCATGTGCTCGAAGGGCACACCGGCTGGATCCAGCGGGTCGCGTTCAACCCGGACGGCACCCGGCTGCTCTCGGCGTCCGACGACCGCACGCTGAGGTACTGGGACGTTAAGCGAGGCAAACTCGTGGCGGTGCTCCGGGGCCACTCGTCGGAGGTGGACTGCGGCGCGTTCCACATTGACCCGGGCACGGGCACGGCGCTGATCGCGTCGCACGCCCGCGACGACACGGTGCGGTTATGGGACGTGTGGTCGGCCGAGAACGATTACGCGCTGCGCGGGCACGGGTCCTACGTGTACAGCGCTACGTTCTTCCCGGACGGGGACCGGATCGCGTCGGCCGGGTGGGACGACACCGCGCGCGTGTGGGACGCGCGTACCGGTAAAGAAGTGCTGAAGCTGGAGCACGGGAACATCGGCATTGTGTCGTCGGTCGCGGTACACCCGGGAGGCCAACTGATCGCGACGCTGGGCCGAAAACACAACGATCCGAACGCGGTGGGCGGGGTGCGGCTCTGGGACGCCGGCACCGGCAAGCTGCTGCACGTGTGGCCGCTGTCGAACGCCGACTTCCGCGACAGCCGGGTCACGTTCAGCCCCGACGGAACGCTGCTCGCGGCCGGCACCCCGGACGGTCGGGTGCGGCTCTGGGACGTGGCCACGCGCCGCGCGGCGGCCGTTCTGGAGGGGCACACCTTCGCGGTCTGTGACGTGGCGTTCAGCCCGGACGGCAAACGGCTCGCATCGGCCGGGCACCACCGCGATGGTTCGGTGCGGGTCTGGGACGTGGCGACCGGCAAGCCCCTGGCGGTCCTCAAGCCGGGCACGGACTTTCGCGACGGCGTACTCGCGCTCGCGTGGCACCCGAACGGGAAGTTACTCGCGGCGGGCTCGTCGGACGGCTCGGTGCGGCTCTGGGAGCCCGCGACCGAAAAACTGCTCGGCGAGTTGAAGCACGGGAGCGATGTGTACGGGCTGGCGTTCACCCCGGACGGCAAGTTGCTCGCGACCGGCGCCGCGGACAACCTCATTCGCCTGTGGCACGTGGACACGCACCGCGAGATCGCCGAGCTGAGCGGGCACAAGATGTACGTTCACTCCGTCGCGTTCGACCGCACCGGCACCCGGCTGGTGTCGGCGTCGGGCGACAAGACGGTGCGGGTGTGGGACACGGAGTAAGTAGTACCGCACCCGCCCCAAACGAACCAACTGATTGAACATCTGATTTAGAACTTCATGTTTCGATTTTGATGGCCCACCGGTACCTGACCGCGCCTTGGACCGTCGCCGTGTCGTTGGCCAACCCGGCACACCGGCGGCGGACCACACGGGCCAGATCGCACAGGCGTCCGAACGTGTCACTCGGCACTGCCTCCGGGACGAGCGGCCAGAATGGGCCGACGGATTGTACCTCGGCTGTCCACGGGGCCGCCGGTGGAGCCGCGCGTGCGCCGGAACCGCCAGCCGACCGGTCAAATGCCAGCCCGCGTTGTCTCAGTGACTGTCCCATATGTGAGATTTATGCCACCGTGTGGTATTGAAACTCGGCGTCGACCCCTTTCGGCTCAAGCCGGTTGAGCATCAGGTGGATCATGGCCAACTTGACGAACGCCTCCGACGACCGCACCGTCTTCTCCCGGTCCTTGGACAACCGCCGGCACGTCCCCAGCCAGGCGAACGTCCGCTCCACCGTCCACCGCCGCGGTAACTTCACCCACCCCTTGGCCCCGTCCGGGCGGCGGACGATGACCAGCTCCCACCGGGCGTTCGTCTCGACCCACTCGTACAGGGCGTAGTTGTGGTACTTGCGGTCGGCGAACACCCGGCGCACCTTCCCCATCGGTTGCTCGTCCAGCCGGCCGAACAGTTCGGCCGCCGCCTTGGCATCATCGACGCTCGCGGCCGTCACCAGCACGGCCAGCAGCAACCCCATGGAATCCACGAGGATGTGCCGCTTCCGCCCGTCCACGTTCTTGGCGTTGTCCCGGCCCCGCTCCTCGCCGCCGGAGGTCGTGTCCACCGACTGGCTATCCACGCTCGCGGTCGTCCGGGGCGAGTACGGCCTCTCGGCGGTGCGGACCTTTTTGCGGAGAAGGTCATGGATCGTGTCGCGGGTGCCGTTGTGTCGCCACTCGTCGAAGTACCGCCCGACCGTGGACTTGGGCGGGAAGTCCTTGGGCCGGTACCGCCACTGGCAACCGGTCCGCAGCACGTAGAAGACCGCGTCGGTGACGTCCCGCAGGGCGGTGGTGCGGGGACGGCCGCCGGGGTACACGGGGATGTGTGGCTCGATGAGCCCCCACTGCTCGTCGGTCACGTCGCTCGGGTAGGATTGGGTTCGCATGGACCATTCTACCCACCCAACCGCCACATATGGGACAGTCACTTAGCTCGCGTGGCCGGCATGTTAGTGCCGGCCTAACCTTCCGACTGCTCGCCATTTCATGCGGCCGGTCCGCTCGTAAAACCGGCCCACAGCCGCGCGGACGTCGTCAGAGAGGCGCGGGACGGGAGTGCGGCTCAAACCGTCGAGACCTTTTGTTCTGCCCGGCAGCCCGGCCGGGTCCGGAGTTTCTTCAGCGGAGATGACCGGTCTCGAAGACCATGATCGGCGGAAAGAATCGGTGAAACGACCGCACATCTCGTGAGCGATAACCGTATTGCTCTTGTCGCCTGTGCCGGCCCGGCGCGCAAGTTCTGGCCTACCGCAAGCTGCCCACACTGTGCCCTGAACCGAACCCACGAGATCTCAACGTGCCTCCGACGTACCGCATTCGTTACAGCCTGAAACCGTCCGGACAGCATCACGGCGCCGCGGACGTGACGGCGATCGACGTTGAGGGGAGCCTGGACGAAGTTCCAGGGCACCTGCCGGCAGGGGCGTACATCATGTACGTCGAAGACCTGGCGCTCGGGAGAGACGTTCACTGGACCCGATGGCCCAAGCTCTATCGACCGGGCTTCGGGCCATCCTGTGTCTGAGCAGCCGCGCCGGCTTGACGGCGCCCGATCGCGTCAGGCGATTCCCGGAGAGCGCCCCGGTTCCCTGACGCGTCACAGGGAGCAACTTCCTCCGATCACTTCGCTCGCTCCTCTGACTCAACTCTGCGGCCGACTCCTGATAATTGAATCGTCCGTCGTGGCTGAATGAGCCCGCCGATGCCACGCGGCTGGTACGCACTCGCCATTCCAATACACCTGCCGCCTGCGGCGGGCAAATGACATATGCCGTCTCACACAGCCACTGCGCCCCCCCCAACGGCACTCGCACCGCCCAACGTGAGTCCGGCGACCGATCCGCGGCCGAAGTTCCCAAAGGATGAGGCCGGGTTCATGACCGAGTTGAAGCGACGCGCGGACGCCTACTTTGTCGAGACCGGGCAGAGCGAGCGTGACTGCTGGCGGATGTATCTGAAGACGGCCGTGATCCTCGCGTGGCTCGGCACCTCGTACGCGCTGTTGGTGTTTGCGGCGCCGACCGTGTGGCTCGCCGCACCGCTCGCGGTCTCGCTGGCGCTGGCCATCTCAGCGGTCGGGTTCAGCGTCCAGCACGACGGCGGGCACCACGCGTACTCGCGGTTCGCGTGGGTGAACCGGCTCGCGGCCCTGTCGCTCGACCTGATCGGGGCCAGCTCATACCTGTGGAAGTGGAAGCACGTCGTGCTCCACCACACGTACCCAAACGTGAGCGGGCAGGACGCCGACATCGACGTGGGGCCGCTCGCGCGTCTGGCGCCCCAGCAGCGGCGGCGCTGGTTCCACCGGTGGCAGCACCTGTACCTGTGGCCGCTCTACGCGCTGACCGCGGCCGTGTGGCACCTGTACGGCGATTTTCGGGACGTCATCACCGGGACGATCGGCGGGCACCGCGTACCACGGCCGCGGGGGTGGGACCTGGTCACGTTCCTCGGCGGTAAGGTCGTGTCGGTCGGCCTGCTGATCGGCGTGCCGATGCTGGTCCACTCGTGGTGGGTGGTGCTCCTGTTCTACCTGGCCGTGACCGCGATACTCGGGATCGTAATGACGGTGGTGTTCCAGCTCGCGCACTGCGTCGAGGAGGCCGAGTTCCCGCAGCCCGACACGGACAGCCTGCGCATGCCCGACGCGTGGGCCGCTCACCAGGTGCGAACGACCGTGGACTTTGCCCGTGACAGCCGGGTGGCCTGCTGGCTCCTGGGCGGGCTCAACTTCCAGGTGGTGCACCACCTGTTCCCGAGAATTTGCCACATTCACTACCCCGCCCTTTCGCGGGTCGTCGCCGACGTCTGCCGCGAGTTCGGGGTGCGGTACGCCGCGCACCGCTCACTCCTGGCCGGGGTCGCGTCGCACTTCCGCTGGTTGCGTCGGCTCGGCCGCTCTCAGCTCGCTCCCAGTTGAACGCGTCCGGGCGGCGGTTCGGTCCGTCGCCCCCCGGCGCAATCCGAGACGACCGCCCCCAGTACCCGGGCCGGATAGGGCCGTCGGCAGGACTCGCTGCATACGACGGAACGAGTCCGGTGTCGGAGAATCAAGTATGTTGATGCGACTGTGTGGGGTGGCGCTGGTGCTTTTCGTCAGCGCGATTGTCGCCGCACTATTCGGGTTCGGCGTCATCCGGGACGAGCCGTCGCCCGCGGCGCAGGTGTGCGCAGCGTTCCTCCTTTTTACCTCCGTCGCCGCATTCGGCTGGGCGTGGGTGAACCGTTCGCAGAACGTTGTCGGGCGGGTTCCCCGCCGGTCCGGTGGCTCGAACCGGCCGCTGGCGTGAGATTGCAGCCAGATGCGCGGGCCGGATCGAGAGGCGAGGTGATGCGGGGGCATCCGTCCACCAACACCCGCTGTGCTTCGGGACCGCTACCGGCGGCTCCCCGGTGTTGCATCGGGCGGGCCGTCGGCTTGAGGTGGTCCGGCACCCCGAGCGCAGTTACGCCAACGGTGCGTCCGGCCAGTGGGGGAGCGCCCCAGACCAAGAACTCGTGGCGGAATGAACTCGGCTCGGGGTGGCGCGACCGGCCCAAGGCGAGGGCAAGGTGGCACTCAAGCGATATAGGGGCCAAGAGCATTTTGACAGGATAAACATGATGAAGACAGATCAATTTGAAGCCCTGCTTATCCTGTCAAACTCCGTCCTCGCGAACACGAGGCCGGCGTGGGCTGAAACGAAGCCAGGACCAGCCGCCCGCACCGCCACCGTTTCTAATTGGAGGTCCGTCGTGCCGCGGTACGCGCCCGAAGTGATTGCCTTGGTTCTGTTCGCCCTGTGGCTGCTCGGGGCGTTCGTCGCCCCGGTCGGCGGCAACCTGATTCACCTGCTCCTGTTTGCCGTTGCCGCGATCGTCGTGGTTCGGCTCATCCAAGGAGGGCGAATACTGTACTGATACGGTCCCGCCCAGCTACCCCCGACATGCGGCTCACACCGCACCGAGGCGCCGGCGAGCGGGTTCCGGATGCTTGCTCGTCGATGAGTACAATGGGGCGGCGGGCGCTCCTGTTCGTGCGGCAGACAGAAGCAAAGCTCCTCAAGTAAAGGGACTCATGCCCCAGGGCGACGACTCTCAGGTACGACCGGCGGATTGGGTTCAGGCGGCCCTCTCCGACATCGGCGTTGCGACCGTTGTGACCGACCACCGGGGCAACGTGCTGCTCATGTCACCCGTAGCCGAGGCCCTCACGGGCTGGCCGCAGCGTGACGCGGCGGGGCTGGGGATCGCGACCGTGTTCCGGGTCGTAAGCGAGTCGTCCCGCCTCCCAACCACGGATCCGGTGACCACCGCCCTTGAGACCGGTGGTCCCGTCGAACTCGCCGACCACACCGTACTAATCGCCCGAGACGGTCGTGAGCGGCGCATCGATCAGGGCGCCGCTCCTGTGCGCGACACGTCGGGCGCGGTCGTCGGGGGCGTACTGGTGTTCTGTGACGTCAGCGCGCGCCAGCGCGTCGTGCAGGCGATCGAGGAGGCGCGGGCCTTCGCCGACGCGATCGTGCAAACGGTGCGCGAGCCGCTGGTCATCCTCGACGGGGACCTGCGGGTGCGGGCCGCGAACCGGTCCTTCTACCGGACGTTCGGGGCCACCGCACCGGGGACCGAGGGGCGGTCCCTGTTCGAGCTCGGGGGCCGGCAGTGGGACATCCCCCGGCTGCGCGAGCGGCTCGAACAGGTGCTGCCGCGCGACCGCCACTTCAGCGACTTCGAGGTGGACCACGAGTTCGAGGGGCTGGGCCGCCGGTGGATGGTGCTCAACGCCCGCCGCATCCCGCCCGCGGCCCTGCGGCCCGACCTGATCCTGCTGGCGATCGAGGACGCGACGCAGCGCCGGCGGGCGGTAGAGGAGCTGGCCGTCTCCGAGGTGCGGTACCGCCGGCTGTTCGAGACGGCCCAGGACGGTATCCTGTTGGTCGACCCGGAGACCCGGCGGGTGTTCGACGCGAACCCGTTCCTCACCGACCTGCTCGGCTACGCGAGGCACGAGCTGGTGGGGAAGGAGCTGTGGGAGATCGGGCTGTTCCGTGACATTGAGGCGAGCAAGGCGGCGTTCCAGTTGCTCCGCGAAACGGGGTACATCCGGTATGAAGACCTGCCGCTGCGGACGCACGACGGCCGGGGCATCGAGGTGGAGTTCGTCAGCAACGTGTACGACGTCGGTGCGTCGCAGGTGATCCAGTGCAACATCCGCGACGTGACCGCCCGCAAGCGGGCCGAGAGCGCCCTGCGGACCGCGCACGGCGAGCTGGAGGAGCGGGTGCAGGAGCGTACGGCCGAGCTGGCGCGTGCGAACGACGCGCTCACGGCCGAGATCGCCCGCCGCGAGCGCGCGGAGGCGGAGCGCCGCGACCTTCAGCGGCGGCTGGCGACCGTGCAGGAGGACGAGCGCCGGCGCATCGCCCGCGAACTCCACGATCAGTTGGGACAGCACCTGACCGGGCTCGGGCTGGGGCTGAAGGTGGTCAAAGACGTCACCCCGCGCCCGTCCCCCGCGTGGGACCGGCTGCACGAACTCCAGCTCCTGACCGACCGGATGGGCGGCGAGGTACACCAGCTCGCCCTGGAACTCCGCCCGACGGCACTGGACGACTTCGGGCTCGAGACCGCGCTGGCAAACTACATCGAAGAGTGGGGCGGGCGGGCGGGCGTCCAGGCGGACTTCCACGCCAGCGGCCTCGGCGCCGGGCGCCTCCCGGCGACCACCGAGACGGCGCTGTACCGGGTGATCCGGGAGGCCCTGGCCAACGTCCTCAAGCACGCCCGGGCCGGGCGGGTGAGCGTGGTCCTCCAGGGAGCGGCCGACGCGGTCGTCGCGATCGTCGAGGACGACGGGACCGGGTTCGAGTCCGAACCCGGTCCCGCCGGGGCGCCCGCCGGCCCCCGGCTGGGCATCCTCGGGATGCGGGAGCGGCTGGAACTCCTGGGCGGGAATTTGACGATCGACTCCAGGCCAGGGCGCGGCACGACCGTGATCGCGCGTGTCCCGCTTATGTCACCGACCGAGGGGGCCGTCGATGGCTGAGGTGCGCGTCTTCCTGGCGGACGATCACGCTATTGTGCGCGGGGGGCTCAAGGCCCTGATTGACGCACAGCAGGGGATGGCGGTGGTGGGCGAGGCGGCCGACGGCCTGGAGGCCTGCGCGCGGGTGGCCGCGCTCGGGCCGGATGTGGTGATCATGGACGTGTCCATGCCCGGGCTGACGGGCGCCCTCGCGACCGAGCGGCTCCGCCGCGAGTGCCCGGCCGTGAAGGTGCTGGTCCTGACCGTCCACGAGGACAAGGGGTACATCCGCCAGCTCCTGACCGCGGGCGCGTCCGGGTACGCGCTCAAACGGGCCGCGCCTGAGGAACTGGTCCGCGCCATCCGGACGGTGGCGGCCGGCGGCGTGTACCTGGACCCGGCGGTCGCGCAGAAGGTGGTCGGCGGGTTCGTCAAGCCGTCCCCCAAGGGGGCCACGGGGGCGGCCGGCGCCGGGGAGCTGAGCGAGCGGGAGGCCGAGGTGGCCCGCCTGACCGCCGCCGGGCACGGCAATAAGGAGATCGCGGCCCGCCTGGAGCTGAGCGTCAAAACGGTGGAGACGTACCGGGCGCGGGCCCTGGAGAAGCTCGGGCTCAAGAGCCGCGCCGAACTCGTCAGTTACGCTTTCCAACAGGGCTGGCTCAAGGACGGCTAACGGCCCGTCCGGGTCGCTCCGTCCCGCTTCCTCGTCCGAGGTCGATATCGTGCGCAAAAGCTTCATCACGCCGGGCGGGCAGGACGCGGTCACCCCGGACGACGCGTGGCTGGACCTGGACCGGTTGGCCCGCGTCGAGATCACTTCGGAGGACCGCCGCTACCCGATCGAAGGCGCGCTCGTCCCCGGGCGCGGCCCCGGCTGGCTGGCCGGCGGCCCCGGCCCACAAACCGTCCGGCTGCGGTTCGACGCCCCCCAACCGGTCCGCCGCATCTGGCTGCACTTCGTGGAGCGGGCGGCGGCGCGGACCCAGGAGTTCGTCCTGCGGTGGGGGACGGCCGACGGCCTGCCCCCTCGCGACGTGGTGCGCCAGCAGTGGGTCTTTCACCCCAGGGGCTCGACGCACGAGACCGAGGACTACCGACTCGATCTGAACGGCGTCACGGTTCTCGAACTCATGATTGTTCCGGACGTGACGGGCGATGAGGCGCTCGCGGCCCTGGCCGAGTGGCGCGTTGCGTAGCGGCCGTCCGTGCGTAAGGGATATCCTCAGCAGAGCATTTACGACAATTTCGGGCAGTGCGTGTCGCAGTTCCCTGGCCTTTCATTCTCCCCCGCTCGCGACAATTACACCTCACAGACGCACATCTCGCCCCCCGGCGAACGCGGCGCCGAGCCGCTCTCCGGCCGGAAAGGATTCGCATGACTCCGATGCGGGCTCACGTCCTGGTGGTAGACGATGTCGCCGACATGGCCGACAGCACGGTCGAACTTCTCGCGCTCTGGGGGTTCGGTGCCGTCGCTTGCTACGGTGGGGAGGAAGCTCTGGCGTGCGCCCGGGACCGGCCCCCGGCCACGGTGCTCCTCGACGTGCTCATGCCGCGGATGGACGGGCTCCAATTCGCCCGCGCGTTCCGCGCCCTGAAGGGGTGTGGCGGCGTGCCGGTCGTCGCGCTCAGCGGGTCAGCCCCGCCGGCCGGCGCCCGGGCGGCCGGGATCGACCACTTCTTACTGAAGCCCGTACTCCCGAATCGCCTCCGCGCGCTTCTCGTAGCGCTGACGCGACGCGCCGCCCGCCCGCGCCTTCCGGCACGAGAACGCCGGCCGGATCCGTGGACCGAACTCGCGAGCGCGTAACGCGCGGGCGGCAGTCACTCAGTTCCACGCTGTTCGCCCGGAGGCAGTGATATGGCCCGCTGGGGACTCGGCTGGGGGTGCGTGTTCGGGTTCCTCGCCGTCTGCGCCGGGGCCGCCGCAATGCGGTGGCAAGAGGGCGCGGCGCCCTGGATCGGCTGGGGGGCGGTCGCGGTCCTCGCCTGGGGGGCGGTCATGTCCGTCTACGCGTTCGACCGCCCGGCGCCGCCCGGCGCGCCACCGAAAGTCGTGCCCCGCACCCCACACAACTCGGAACACCAAAGGCGGACAGAGAAATGACGGAGCGTGGAATAGTCACGGGCGACCGACCGTCGCCCCGCGCGGCCGAAGTGGTCGAACTGGTGCTGCTCTTACCTGCGGATCAGATGGCCTCGCTGGAAACCGCCGCCGGCCGGTTGGAGCAAACCGTGGGCGCGCTGATCCGGCGGGCCGTCGACGACTTCCTGCGAGACCCCGCGGCTACTGGTTTCGTGGGCGAGGTGGCTGCCGTCCGACGGCCCCACGGCGCTCGAACACGGGAGACTTCGAATGACCCTTGTCGATGACGCGGTGTTGGCGCCGGCCCCACCGATCCGCCCCCGGGGCGTGCTCGTCGTAGACGACGACGAACCCGTCCGCGCGCTCCTGAGCGTCGCGCTGGGGATCTCGGGCTTCGCCGTCTGGCTGGCCGCGACCGGCCCCGAGGGGGTGACCGCCTACCAGAAGCACGCTTCTGCCATCGATCTGCTGCTGCTCGACGTCCGCATGCCGGGATGGAACGGCCCCGAGACGCTGGCCGCGATCCGCGCCATCGCCCCGCACGTCCCCTGTTGCTTCATGAGCGGCGACACCGGAGGGTACACCCACCAAGAGCTCCTCGCAAGCGGAGCCGCGACGGTTTTCCACAAGCCGTTCCGGCTCGGCGAACTGATTTCGCACCTCCGAAATCTGACCGCACCAGACCGGCCCGCGGGCATCGTCGGTACGGTGCATGCGCCCGCATAAATGCGGGCACCGCTACCGAACTCCAACGGGTGCGAGCGTTCCGGTCACATGCCGAACGCACGGAGGGCCCCCCCCGGCCACGCGACCTGCTAAGACGACCGGACCGGCATTGCCCCCCCGTTCACCTCTCACACCGAATCGCATGGAATCGCTATGTTCCGAGTTTGATGACCCACCGGGACCCGACCGCGCATTGGGCCACCGCCGTGTCGTTGGCCAACAGCCAGGGGCACTGTTACATCGCCGGCACTCGCGAATATGTGCGGGGCCAAGTACAACAACAGTGTCCATAATTCAGAGGCCGATTGATGCGCGAATTCCCGACCGCCGTGGCCGAACTGATCGCCGCCGCGCCGCCGACGGATCTGGGACCAGGAACACCGGCGGTAGAGCGGAGCACGCAAATCCGAACGGCGGTGGCGTCACTGCCGGCCGCCTGCGGCGCGGGGCTGTGGCTGCTGTTCGATTTCCTCGACGAGTCGCACGCGATCAGTCAGGCGGACGAATCATGCCCGAACCGGAACTTCTGGCACGCCATCATGCACCGGAGGGAACCGGACGCCTGGAACTCGAAGTACTGGTGGCGCCGGGTCGGCGCACACCCCGTGCTGGCCCAACTCGCTGAACAGGCGCCGGCGGTGGGCTACAAGTACACCACCCCGTTCGACTTCGTGGACTTCTGCGAAAAGTCGCGCGGCGCCGGCAGCGCCGACGAGCAAACCGCCCAGCGCGTGCAGCGGCTCGAATGGGACTTGTTGTTCGCGTGGTGCTTCGACCGCGGCGCGAGGAAGTGATCGCCGGTTATTCGCGGTCGGCGGATCGGGTCCGTTTGGCCCCGGTTGTCTCACCCTTCAGATGTGTTCGACCTCGTCGGGCGGCCCCGCGGAGGCGCGTTCACCCCGTTGCGGCGTCGCGCCATTCTAACTTCCCGCGGTCGGACCCGCACGGGCGGCAGTACCAGCCGGCAGCCCGCGCCGGCCGCCGGTGGCGGTCGTATTCGAACGCACAGCCGGCGCACACCGCCCGCCACCGCCCCCGCGGCATCTGCACCTCATCCCCGTAGCAAGCGTCGGTCGAGGTGCCCAGTTCGCGACACTTCGCACGCCAAACGGCGTCGTGCCCGTGCCCGGGGCCGACCAGCGCGTGGGCCAGTTCGTGCAACAGCGTCGCCCACACCTCGGCGTCGCTGTTCCTCTCGGCGAAGTGGGCCGACAGCTCGATCCGCCCGGGTTCGCCGCGGTGCGGGTAGAAGCACACGCCGGCCCGGCGCACGTTCGAGTTGAACCCGAACTCCCAGCTCAACAGCCCGTGCGCGTTCAAAAGCTCGCGCGCCGCCGTGCGGACCCGGGCGGCGCGGTCGGACAGGCGAAACGGTACGTCGGACATGGGAGCCTCCCCCACAATTATCTCACGCACTCCGCGCCCCGCGGTCGGCCGCCGCGCTCAAGAAACCGGCGCGGCAAGTGTATCGGGCGTACAGCCCGCGATATTGACACGCGCCGCACAACACGAACAATGACGCCCACCCTCTCCGCACCCCTACGGGAACCCCATGCGACACCCAATCAGGATCGGGGCCGGCGTGCTGGTCGCGCTTTGCCTCGCCGTTGCCAGCGCGCCGGCCCAGGCGCCCGACGCCGATTCACGTTTCGAGCGCACCGAGGCAATGGTCCCGATGCGCGACGGGAAAAAGCTGTTCACGACGCTGCACGTTCCGAAGGAACCCAAAGGGCCGGTACCGATCATCCTCCTGCGCACGCCTTACGGCATCGACGGGCGCGCCGAACGGCTGCTGCGGAACTATTTCAAAGACATGATCGATGACGGCTACGCGTTCGTTCTTCAGGACATCCGCGGGCGGTTCAAGTCGGAAGGCGCGTTCGTGATGACGCGCCCCGCTCGCGACCCGAACGACCCGAAGGCCGTTGATGAAGCGTCCGACACCTACGACACCATCGAGTGGCTACTGAAGGAAGTGAAGGGCAACAACGGGCGGGTCGGGATGCTCGGCATCAGCTACCCGGGGTGGCTCGCCGCGGTCGCGATGCTCGACCCGCACCCCGCGCTCAAGGCGGTCTCGCCCCAGGCCTCGCCGATCGACATGTTCCTCGGCGACGACTTCCACCACAGCGGCGCGTTCCGGCTCAGCTACGGGTTCGAGTACGTGGCGATGATGGAGACCGACAAGACCAACTTCTCGTTCCACTTCGACCGCCACGACACCTACGACTGGTATCTCAGGCTCGGCGCACTTTCGAACGTAAACCGCAAACACTTCAAGAACGCCCTGCCGACATGGAACGACTTCGTCGCGCACCCGAACTACGACGCGTTCTGGAAAACGCAATCGCTCGAACCGCGCCTGACGCGCGTGACGGTCCCGACGCTCACCGTGGGCGGGTGGTACGACCAGGAGGACTTCCGCGGCCCGCTAAAGATGTACGAACTGCTCGAGAAGCACGACAAGAAGGGCCAAAACTTCCTGGCGGTCGGCCCGTGGAACCACGGCGGTTGGGCCGCGGGCAAGGCCGACCGGCTCGGCCGTGTCCCGTTCGATTCCGACACCGGAGGGCACTTCCGGAAACAAGTTCAGGCGCCGTTCTTTGCTCACTACCTCAAAGACGCGGGGAAAGCGCCACCCGAAGCACGGATGTTCCTGACGGGGGCCAACACCTGGGAGACCTACGACTCCTGGCCGCCGAAAGGGGCCACGGCGCGGAAGCTGTACTTCCACCCGAACGGAAAGCTGAGCTTCGATCCCCCGCCGGAGCGCGCGGCGGAGGCGAGCGAGTACGTATCGGACCCCGCGAACCCCGTCCCGTACCGCCCCCGGCCGGTGCGCCCCACCTACCCCGGCCCCGAGTGGCCCGAGTGGATGGTGCAGGACCAGCGGTTCACGCACGGGCGGCCCGACGTGCTCTCGTTCGAAACCGAACCGCTCGCCGAAGACGTTACCGTCGCCGGCGCCATGAAGGTGAAACTGTTCGGCGCGACCACGGGCACCGACTGCGACTGGGTGGTGCGCCTCATCGATGTGTACCCCGAGGACTACAAGAAGTCCCCGGAACTGGCCGGCTACCAGCTCATGATCGCCGGCGAGCCGGCACGCGCGCGGTTCCGCAAGAGTCTGGAGAAGCCCGAGCCGGTGAAACCCGGCGCCGTGGAAGAGTACCTCGTCGACCTGGTCCAGGGGCACCACCGGTTCCGGAAAGGGCACCGGATCATGGTGCAGGTGAGCAGCAGTTGGTTCCCGGTCATCGACCGGAACCCGCAGAAGTTCGTGCCTAACATCTTTGAGGCCGAAGACACCGACTTCCAGAAAGCCACCCAAAAGGTCTACCATACGCCCGCGTTCGCGTCGCGCGTGGAACTGGACGTGCTCCCCGCCAGGGCGAAATGATCCCCGCCGCCGAACGTGACGGCGAACCCGTAAAAATCGGGCCGCTTGTGAATCGACCGTTCGTGACCACCGGTGCGCCACAGGCACCGGCCGGCAGCGCGTGTTGGAGGCCGACCGCGAGCCCCGAACACGCGCGGCCGGCCCACCCACCAGCACCTGAAATTTCAGGTGCTTATAGAACTGCGAGCCGACCACCCACCTCTGAAAAGTCGGGCCGGGCCAATAAGCCGTAGGCTGTGCCGGTTGTAGCGGAGATTCCGATTTGACCAGTTCACTTTCTTGTCGCAAGTTAACGCGTCTCCCCGGTTCCGAGCCGGCATCAACGACGATAACATTCGCGCCCCCCCGCTTCAGCAGAGAGACACCGTGAGGAACGAACACGCCGCCCGCACGTCATTTTCGACGTACCTGAGTGAGATCGACCACACGCCGCTGCTGTCCGCTGCCGAAGAGCGCGACCTGGGCGCCCGCGTCCTGACCGGTGACCCGCAGGCCCGCGACCGGATGGTGCGCGCGAACCTCCGCCTCGTGGTCAACATCGCGCGCGGCTACACGGGAAAGGGGCTGGCCCTCGACGACCTCGTGTCCGAAGGCAACATGGGGCTGCTGCGGGCGGTGGAGGGGTTCGAGCCGTCGATGAACACGCGGTTCAGCACCTACGCCAGCTACTGGATCAAGCAGAGCATCAAGCGCGCGATCGTGAACACCGCGAAGACGATCCGCATCCCCGCCTACATGGCCGAGCTGCTCACCAAGTGGCGCCGGGCCACCAACCAGCTCTCCGACGAGCTGGGCCGCCCGCCCACCCACGACGAGATCGCCAAGTTCCTGGGGCTGTCGAAGAAGAAGCTCGCGATCATCAAGAAGGCGATCCGCGTCGCGAACGCCGGCACCCAGTCCGACCAGAGCGACGCCGGCTGGAGCATCGAAGAGACGCTGATGGACTCGCGCGGCGACGCCCCGGACACCGAACTGGGTAAGTCGGACGACCTCAAGCAGGTGCTGCACCTGCTCGACCGGATGGACCAGCGCGAGGCGACCGTGCTGCGGATGCGGTTCGGGCTCAACGACGAGGAGCCCCGGACCCTCAAGGAGATCGGCGAGTGCCTCGGCCTCACCCGCGAGCGGGTGCGCCAGATCGAGAACGAGGCGCTGGCCAAGCTCGGCGACGGCATGAACATCTGAGCGCGGTCACGAAGGCCGGTTGGCCGCAAAGCTGAACACAGCCACAAAGACTGATTGGCCGCAAAAAAGCACAAAGGGCACAAAAGAAAACCGAAGAGGAAGACAAAAGCAGTGTTTTAGAACCACTCTTCTGCCTTCCTCTTCGGTTTCCTTTTGTGCCCTTTGTGCTTTTTTGCGGCCAATCTCTTCGTCTTCACTCCGCGAGCATCTCGCGAACGGCGGCGGCCAATTGGGTCGGCACATAGGGCTTGTTCAGGCGGCGGGTTCCGGGCAGGTCGTCGGCCGGGAGCAGCCCGCCGCCGTGGTAACCGCTCGCGAACAGCACCTTCAGCTCCGGGTCGACCCGGCGCAGCGCCTCGAACACCTGACGCCCCGACAGTTTTGGCATGCTGGCGTCGAGCACCGCGAGCCGCACCCGCCCCCCGGCCCGGTGGAACACGTCGAGCGCCTCGGCCCCGTCGGCCGCGACCAGCACCGTGTACCCGGACATCTCCAGCGCGACCTTCGCGAGGTCGCGCACCCCGGTCTCGTCATCGGCGACTAGTATCGTTTCGCCGC
This sequence comes from Gemmata obscuriglobus, assembly GCF_008065095.1. Lineage (NCBI taxonomy): Bacteria > Pseudomonadati > Planctomycetota > Planctomycetia > Gemmatales > Gemmataceae > Gemmata > Gemmata obscuriglobus. The sequence continues at coordinate 4,949,155 of NZ_CP042911.1, forward strand.
GGCCGCGCGGGAACTCGTTCGCCCCCTCAGCCCGGGTCGGGCTCCGATCGTCGTCGGACACGGCCCCGCGGGGCAGATACACATCGAACCGGCTCCCCGCCCCCGGGGCGGACGCCACCTCGACCGACCCGCCGTGCGCGGTGGCCACGCCGTACACCACGGCCAGCCCCAGACCGGTCCCCTGCCCCACGCCCTTGGTGGTGAAGAACGGGTCGAAGATCTTCTCCCGCACCTCGTCCGTCATCCCGACACCGGTGTCCGACACGCTCAGCCGCACGAACCGCTTGCCCTCGGGGCCGTCCGGCGGGTCAGCGTCCGCGGTCTCGACGGTCAGGGTGCCGCCTTCGGGCATCGCGTCGCGCGCGTTCAGGCACAGGTTCATCAGCACCTGCTGGAGCTGAACCGGGTCCGCGGCCACGGGGCGCAGGTGCGGCGCCGGCTCGAACCGCACCACGATCCGCGCGTCGATGGTGCGGCGGAGCAGCACGAGCGAGTCCCGGACCAGTTGGTTCAGGTCGACCGACGCGGTGCGGAGCGGCTGCCGGCGGGCGAACCCCAGCATCTGCTTGGTCAGCTCGGCCGCCTGCTTGGCGGCGCGTTCAGTACTCGCGAGCAGCTCCTCGGCGTCGGCTCCGGTCGCGGCCCCGCACCGGATCAGTTCCAGGTTCCCGAGCACCACCGTGAGCAGGTTGTTGAAGTCGTGGGCGATGCCGCCCGCGAGCCGCCCCACCGCCTCCAACTTGTGCGACTGCCGCAGCTCCTCTTCGAGCCGGTTCTGCTCGGTCACGTCACGGCCCAACACGATCAGACCGACCGGGGCCCCCGAGTCGTCACGCAGCGGGGCGATGGCGAAGTCGAGGAGCGCCTTGCGGCCGGTCGGGTACGTCACCCACTCCTTGCTCCGCTCGGTGCGCCCCGTGGCCAGCACCACCTGCTGCGCCGCGACGATCCGGGGGACCCACTCCCCCGCGAACGCGTCCTCGCACCGCGTGCCGGCGAGCGCGGACGCGGGGCGCCCGGCGAACGCCTCGAACGCCGGGTTGCACCCCAGGAGCCGGCCGTCGCGATCCTGGTAGCACACCACGTCCGGCACCGACGCGAACAGCCCCTCGAGCAGCGTGTGCTGTTTGGCCACCTCGCGCACGGCCGCGTCGCGCTCGGTCACGTCCCGGTAGTTCACGACCACCGCGCACACGCTCGGGTCGTCGAGCCGGTTCACCGCGTTCATCTCGACGAGCCGGGTGCCGCCCCGCGCGCCGAGCATGCGGAGCGTGGCCGGAACGTCCTCCCCCGGGCGGCCGATGCTGGCCCCCAGGCGCCGGGCGGCGCCGGGAACGTCGTCGGGGTGGATCAGGGACAGGAGATCCACCCCGACGACGTCCTCCGGGGCGAACCCGAGGACGAACTTGGCGGCCGGCGTGGCGTACCGGATCACGGCCCGCTCGTCGAGCAGCAGAATTCCGTCGCGGCTCTTCTCGACCAGGGCGCGGAACCGCTGCTCGCTCTGGCGCACCGCCTCCTCGGCGTCCCGGCGGGCGGTCACGTCGGTCAGGCATCCGTCGAGGCGGAGCGGCCGACCGCCCCCGTCGCGGACCAGGCGGAGCCGGTCCTGGACCCACCGCACCGCGCCGCCCGGCTGCTGGACCCGGTACAACTGTTCAAGGTCCTCGCCGGCGGCGAGCAGGCGCCGCACGGCCGCGCGGTAGCCCTCGCGTTCGGCCGGGTGAACGGCCTCGGCCCACTTGAACGGGTGCTCGTAGGGCTCGCCCGGCCGGCCCGCGATGTCCGCCATCTGGGGCGAGACGTACCGGAACTGCCAGCCCGAGAACACGTCCGGCCCCGGGGTCCGTTCGGCGCTCCAGAGCGCCCCCGGCGCGCTGCCGAGTACGGTGCGCAGCTCCGCCTCGACGCGCCGCGCCTGGGCCAGCGCGGCCCGGCGGTCGCGGTCGTCGCGGGCGATGATCAGGCCCAACGGCTTCGGCGGCAGGTGCAGCCGCGACACGGTGAGGCTGACCGGGAGCCAGTTGTCGTCCTTCGTGCGGAGCAGGAACCCGTCCTGCCCGTGGAACACCATGGTCTTGCTGAACGCGCCCTTGAGCCGCTGGGCGCCGCCGCTGGACTCGAACCGGAACAAGTGGGTGGCGGGCAGCTCGAGCACCTCGGCCCGGGAGAACCCGGTCAGGCGCAGCGCAACGGGGTTCACCTCGAGCAGCCGGTCCGTGTCCGGGTCGAGGAAGAACAGGGCGTCCCCGATCTCAGAGAGGAGGGCCTGGGCGAGTTCAGCCTGATCGTACGCGGTCATGCGCGCGCGGTCGGTCTATTGGAGGGTCGGTCGTCGTGCCGCGGCGGATACCGGGGCGCCCCTGGACGAGCGATGGCGAGCAGGGGGAGTATAGCTTACCCGCTCACCACCGCCATACCGAAAACGCCTGCACGAGCGAAAGGGCTCTCGCCCCGCTCCCGCGCCCGCCGATCGGGATCGCGCGGGGGCTGACCAAAGCACGGCCGTATGGCCAGAATGTGTGGTGACGTGTACCGGCACCCGTTAACCAGCCCGGCCCACACCACCGGCACCCAAATGATCCTTCACGCACGCCACTATGCCACCGCTCAGCCCGTCGCGGTCACGATCGAGGGGGGGCGCATCGCCGCCGTGACCGCCTCGGACCGGGAGGCCGAAGAGTGGATCGCCCCGGCGCTATTCGACCCGCAAATCAACGGCTGCCTCGGCATCAGCTTTAACGCCACGGCCCTGACCCCCGACGGGGTGCGTACCGTCACCGACGTGTGCTTGGCGCACGGGATCGGCGCGTTCGCCGCCACCCTCGTGACCAACAGCTCCGGGGCGCTGCGTCACGGGTTCGCGACGCTCGCCCGGGCGCTCGACTCGGACCCCGAACTGGCGCGGCGGGTGCCGTGCTTCCATCTGGAAGGGCCGTACCTGTCCGCGGACGACGGCCCCCGCGGCGCGCACCCCCGGCAGCACACCCGCGACCCAGATCGGGAGGAGTTCCGGCGGCTCCAGGACGCCGCCGGCGGGCGCATCCGTATGGTGACGCTCGCCCCGGAGCGCTCAGGCGCGCTGCCCTTCATTGAGGAGCTGACCGCGGCCGGTGTGGTCGTTGCGATCGGCCACACCGCCGCCACCGGGCAGCAGATCCGTGACGCAGTGGCGGCCGGCGCGCGCACCAGCACCCACCTGGGCAACGGGTGCCACGCCACGCTCCCGCGGCACGACAACTATCTCTGGGAGCAGCTCGCGTGCGACGAGCTGCGGGCCAGCATCATCACCGACGGCCACCACCTGCCCGCCACCCTCATCAAGTGCATCGTCCGCGCGAAGGGAACGGCCCGGCTGCTGCTAACGTGCGACGCGGGGAGCCTGGCCGGGCTGCCGCCGGGAACTTACTCCGAGTGGGGGACCGAACTGGAGGTGCTCCCCTCCGGGAAGATCGTGGTCGCCGGGACGCCGTTCCTCGCCGGCAGCGGGCACTTCACCGACACCTGCGTGTCGCACCTGCTTGATGTCATGCCGGACCTCGGGTTAAAAGCCGTGCTCGACCTCGCCTCGGCCCGGCCGCGCGAGTTGCTGGGCCTGCCGGTGACGAAACTCGAACCCGGGCACCCGGCGGACCTGATGCTCTTCACCTGGCGCCCCAGCGCCGCACTGACCGTCCGGCGGGTGCTGTGACTTCCGCGCCTCCGGCGGCGCTGGTAGAGTTAAGTAACAACCCGAGAGGACCGCGAATGAGCGTCGCCCCCTTGGTCCGTCGGGTGACGGTGTGCCGAAAGGTCGAGGCCGCGAGCGGGCCGCTGGGGCTCCCGTACACGGCGCGCGGGATCGAAACGACGATCCGCCCGCCGGTGGGCGGGGCGTTCCCGTACGCGGAGCAGGAGTTGTGGCTGTTCGTCCAGTACGCGGACGGTCAAGGCACCCACCCGGTGCGGTTCGAATTGGTCCGCCAGCGGCTCGAAACGGAAGACCCGGTTGTGGCGTTCGATCTGCCGCCGATCCACATGACCCGCGGCCGCTTTTTTGTGCTGAACCGCGGGTACCGGTTGGCCCTTGTGCCGTTTCCCGAACCGGGCATTTACGAGTTCCGCATCCGGTGCGGGAACAACGCCGGGTGCGACGAAATTCGTCTGGAGGACACCGCATGACCGGCGAACCGGCCGAGGGCCAGCGCCCCGACGAGGATTTTGAGATCGTTGAGGTCGACGTGGGCCGCTACCTGACCGACGAGCAGCGTGCGTGGCCGGTCGGCGTCGGGCAGCGGCCGGAGCAAGAGTTTGCGATCGAGGGGCCGCTCCCGGCGCTGAGCGTGCGCGCCCCCGAGGCGCGACTCGCGGCGCTGGTGAGCGTGCTGTCGGAGCAGGAGACTAAACTCGGCGGGAGCGGGCTCGAACTGGCGCACCGGGCACGCGACGCGAACGGCGTTCGCGCGACGCTGGTGCCGCGGCGGGTGGAAGGGGCACGGACCCGATTCGAGCTGATAGCCCGGTGGGCGGCCGCGTTCGGATCCGAAGTGGCGGTGACGGTGGTGTGAGGTCCGCGCCCGGGTGTCGGACTTTGCAATACGACGCTGACGGACCTTGGGCCGACACATTGGGGACATCGTACCGCCTCGCAGCCGCTCGCCAGGCGCACCACAATGAAACCCGGCGAAGCGGTGTGGCCCGCCTGTACCGGGTCGCAAGACCGGTACCGCCCGAGGAACCGGCCACGGCTCGACTTCAACCTGGAATGAAGAGGCCTTCCCCGGCCCGGACATCCGAGGCTTGAAATGCCAAGGCCGGTTCCGTGGAACGTCTCAACACGACCACCGCCAGCGTCGGCTGAGTCGAGGCGCGTGTAATGCGCGGCGCGTCGTCGTGTATCCATTTTGTGTCACGACTGGATACGAACATGTCCCCGCCGGTCCCTCCTGCGTCACCTGATCCTCCCGCGGCCGGAGCCACCAGCGCCGCCCCGCCGGCGACGCGCCCGCGGGTAACGTGGACAGCCGCCCTCGTGGTCGCGGCGGCGCTGGTCGCTGCGCTCGGGGTGGTGCCCTACGTTCACTACCGTCTGACCCACTCTCTCACCGACGACGCCTTCGTCGAGTCCCACCTCACGCACCTCGGGGCACAGACCCCGGGCCTCATCACGCGGGTTCTGGTCGAGGAGCGGGACGCGGTGAAGGCCGGCCAACTGCTCGCCGAAATCGACCCCGAACCGCACCGGCGGGCGGTCGATCTGGCGGCCGCCAAACGCGCTAAAGCGGAGGGCGAACTGACGCTCGAGCGGTCGACGTGGGAGCGGTTGGAGAAAGAGCACCCGCGCCGCGTCGCGGCAGCCAAGGCCGACCTAGCATTCGCCGAGGCCGGGGTGTCCCAGGCGAAGACGGAGCTAGAAGTGGTCCGGGTTGATGTGGACAAGGCCGTTCGGGAGGCCGAGGCGGCGGTCGCGTCCGCCAAGGCGTCGCTGGTCAAGGCGGACGAGGACGCGACCCGGTACGAGCGGCTGTTCAAGGAGGCGTCGGTCCCGAAGGTGAAATGGGAGGACGCGGTCAAAGCCCGCGCGGCCGCCGACGCCGACGTGCAAACGGCCGAAGCCAAACTCGACCGCGCCACCTCGAACCGCCGCAAGGTGGCGATCGCCGAACAGGCGGTGGCGGTTGCGAGCAGCCGCCGGGACAAGGCGGCCGAAGAGCTGCGGCTCACAGAGCTGGGCCGGCTGACCGTGGAGGAAGCCGGGCTCAAGGTGAAGGTGCTGGAGCGCGAGGTGGACCAGGCCAAGCGCAACGAAGCGTCGGTGCGGACGCAGCTCGAGTACTGCCGCGTCGTCGCCCCGTTCGACGGGATCGTTGTGAAGCGGTACCGCAACCCCGGCGACCACGCCCCGCTCGGCTCGCCGGTGCTCAGCCTCTACGACCCGGACCTCGTGTACGTCACCGCTTACCTGGAAGAAGACCGGCTGGCCGGCGTGTCGCCGGGCAACGCGGCGGTGCTGAAGCTGGACGCCTTCCGGCAGCCGCTCGCCGGCCGGGTGGTCTGGGTCGGACAGGCGACCGGGGCCAACTTCGCGCTCGTGCCCCGGGACGTTAGCTCCGGGGAATTCACCAAGGTGCCGCAACGGGTGCCGGTCCGCATCCTCCCCGACCGGGACGAACGCTGGGGCGACCTCCGACCGGGGCTGTCCGTATCCGTAGTCATCGACCACGGAGCGGGCGACCGGGAGTGGGCGGCAACACAGGCCGAACGGCTGCGGGCGCGGGGCGAACGCGGGCAAGGACCGTTGCCGACGGCGGGAACGGGGGGCGGGCCGTGACCCCACCCCGCTCGCCCGAGCGCGACTTCCTGGGGCACGTCGGTGTGGTGCTGGCCATCGTCCCGGCCATGCTCCTGGCCGGGATCACCGCCACCCTCACCGAACTGCCCCGCATCTTCGTCGTCAGCGAACTGGCGTCCGACCGCTACCGGTTCCAGTGGGTCACCGGCGCGACACTGGTGGGCGGCGTGATCGGTATCGCCGGCGTGGGGTGGCTGGCCGGTCACATCGGGCTGCGGCGCTGCTACCTGCTCGGGCTGATGCTGTACACGGCCGGGAGCGCCGCGGCCTCCCTGGCGCCCGGCACCGACCCGCTGGCCGTGGCCCGGTGCGTGCAGAGTTGCGGGAACGGGCTGGTGGCGACGACGGTACTCGCGCTGCTGTGGCGCGAGTTCCCCGCGCACCGCGACCTCGGGATCGCGGTGTTCGCGTTCGGGGTCTACTTCGGCCGCATCGCCGGGCCGAGCATCAGCACCTGGCTCGTCACCCACGACGACTGGCGGAGCGTCTTTTACGCCACCGCTGCGGCCGGCGCGATCGGTCTGCTCGTAGCCTGGCGGGCGCTGCCGCCGGACGCGCCGGCAGTCGAACCGCCGGGGGCGTTCGACTTCACAGGGCTGGCCCTGCTGGTCGCCTGGGTGGTGTGCCTGGTCATCGGGCTGTACCGGTTCCAGTTGTGGGGCTGGCAGCGGGCGAACGAAACCCTGGTGGTGGCCGCGCTCGGGCTCGCCCTGTTAGCGGCGTTCGTGCGGCAGCAGTTCACCGCCCCCCGACCGCTGCTCGACCTGCGGCTGTTCTCCCGGCACCACTTCGCAATGGGCGTGGTCATCAAAGCGCTGATCGACGGCCAGTTCTTCGCCGTACTCGGCATCCTCACGCGGTACATGGCCGTCACCCGCGACTACCAGCGGGTGGCGACCGGCGCGGTCCTGCTGCCGGCGGTGGCAGCGATGACCGGCACGCTGGTCTTCACGGCCCACTTCGGCACGCGCGACAACCGCAAGCGGCGGCTGCTCGTCGGGCTGGTCGGTATGACCCTCGCCACCTGGCAACTGACCCGAATCGACTTGTTCACCAGCAAGGAATGGGTGGGCTTGGTGGCGGCGGTGTGGGCGGCGGCCGTGGGGCTCGTCGCCTCCCCGGTCATCTGCATCGCCCAGGACAATCTGCGCCCGGAGGAGATTGCGAGTTCGGCGAGCATCAAGAACCTCGGGCTGGTGCTGCCCGGGGCGATCTGCGGCGGGCTGATCGCGATCGCCAGCGAGCGGGCCGGCGACGCGTACTTCGACACGCTCCGGCAAACGATTCAGGTGAACCGGGTGCCGGTCGGCGACGTGTCGGCCGGGCTCACCGACTGGATCACCCGCACGCACGGGAGCACCCCGGGCGCGGCCGACCTCCAGGCGGCCCAGGTGCTCGCCCGGTACGTCCGGTCCACCGCCGCCGTTTACGCCGACCAGACGGCCTTCGGCTGGCTGACGGTCATCAGCGTGGCGACCTTCGTGCTGGCCTGCTTCTTGCGCCGGCTCCCACCGGAAGCACCCGGGCCGCGGCGGGGCTGACACGGGTCTAATAATCAAGCGGTCGGGGCGGGCGGTCTGTTCTCGGGCGGTCACGCGAAACGTATCGTCCGCGTGCGCGATCACCGACCTGCAAACAAAACGAGGAAGTGTCACGGGTCCAAGCTGACACGGCTTCCGCACCCGGTTACGCTGACGGTTGTGCGAGCTCGGTGCGTTCGAGGCCCTGCGCCAAAAAGTTCCGGAAGGGGAGATGCGGGGCAATGGCAGACTTCACTCCGACGCAGGGCCGCTATCTGGCGTTCATCCACGCGTACATCAGCCTGCACGGCTTCCCGCCCGCCGAATCCGAGATCGCCGCCGCGATGTGCGTTTCGGCGCCGTCTGCGCACCAGATGATCAAGACGCTGGAAAAGAAAGGGTTGATCCTGCGCCACCCGGGGCACGCCCGCGCGCTCCAGATCATGATCCCGGAAGCCGAAATTCCGTCGTGGAATCAGCGCGCCGCGGGGAAACGGTCCGCACCCCCTGCGGCCCGGACTGACCGCGTACCAGCAGCCCCGCCCGCGCCGCCGGGAACTCTTTACGTCTTCGAGGTGTTCCTGGCTGGCGGGCCGGTGAGCGAAAAGTACACAGGTAAGGAGATCAGTCGCACCATCGAGATCCGCGGCGACCAAACGCTCGAGCAGTTGCACCGCTCCATCTTCGCGGCGTTCGACCGGTTCGAGGAGCACCTCTACGAGTTCCAGTTCGGGAAACGGCCGTTCGACCCGAAAGGCCCCAACTACGGCATCCCCGACGCGGGCGAGAGCCGAAAGGGGTACGGCGACGCGCGCACGACCACGCTGGACGCCCTCGGACTGACCGAAGACAAGGTCTTCGGTTACCTGTTCGACTTCGGGGACGAGTGGTTCCACCAGATCCAGATTCGGCGGATCGAGCAAGCGATCCCGACGGTCACCTACCCGCGCGTCATCAAGCGGGTCGGCCCGTCCCCTCCGCAGTACGATGAGGAATAGTCGCGCCCGCTCACGCTCCGCGCGTGCCGGGCCGACAACTCGTCGTTGGACGTAACACACCTGTCCGGACCGGTGCCCGCTTTAACCCGGGCGCTACTTCTTCTCGACCGGCCGCGGGGCGGGCACGTCCCCGGACGGTTTTGATGGTGCCGTGGGTTGGGGCGCACCGCCGGTCGCGAACTTCATCCGCGCGAGAGCGACGAGCAGGTCGTACCGGGCGGCGTTCAGGTTCTGCTCGGCGCGGATGAGTGCGGTCTCGGCGTCCACCACGTCCGTCGGTTTGGCGTCCCCGCGGTTGTAGCGGTTGCGCACCAGACGAAGAGTCTCGATCGCCTGACCAACGGCCGACCGCGACAGTTTCAAGCGGCCGACGGCGTCCTCAATGTTTCGGTAGGCAACGTGCGTCTCGAACGCGATCGTGTCGCACACCTGCTGCCCTTGTGCGAGCGCAACTTCAACCTCGGCCTGCGCGCCGTCGAGTTCGGCCCGGCGGCGCCCGCCCGTGTACAAATCCCACTTCAGCGCGATGCCGGCGTCCGCGACTTGCGAATTCTGCACCCGGCTCCCCTCAACGAGCGCGCCGCCCCCGCTCACGGCGATCGTCGGTAGAAAGTCGGCCCGCACGACATCCGTCCCGCGGCCGGCGGCGGCCACACCCAGCCGGACAACCGAGAATTCAGGCCGGCCGGCCACCGCCTGAGCCAGACAGTCTTCGAGCCGCACTGAATAATCGTCCAATTCGGCGCTGCGCTCGACCACCCGCGTCGGGGAGCTGACGTTGACGCCCATGACCCGGTTCAGCCCGGCGACGGCGATCTGGGACTCGCTGGTGGCCGTGACCAACCCTTGCCGGACCTCGGCCAAGAACACCTCGGCCCGGAGCACGTCCTCGTTCGTGAGCACCCCGTTTTGGGCCAGGTTCCGCACGTCCTTGAGGGAAGCCTCGGCCCTAACGACGGCCCGCTCGGCCACCACCTGCGCCGCCCGCGCCTGGAGCACGCGGGCGTAGTTGACCGCGACATCGAACGCCACCGACTGACGGGTCCGCTCCCACTGCCACTGGGCGATCTCCGCCCGCAGGTGCGCCTGATCGCGGGCGGCCAGCCGCTTGCCGAACTGGAACACAGTCCACTGAACCCGCAAATCGAGCACCTCGAAGTCCTGGTTCCCCGGCCCGAACCCGCGGACCGGCAGCACCGGGAACCGGCCCCCGTCCGGGACCCCGACGAACCCGGTGTGGCTGGAGTAGCCCTGGAACGCGTAGCTCGTGCCGACCGTCGGCAGAAAGGCGGCCTGCGCGGACCGCTCGCCGGCCTGACGGGCCGTAGCCGCCCACCGCGCCTCCGCGATGCGGGGGCTGTGACGCAGTGCTAGATCTTCGGCTTGCTCGAGGGTCAGAGGTTGGTCAAGGGGCGCGGAGGTCTCTGCGCCCGTCTCGTGCGGCGCCGGCACCGAACCGGCGGGCGGAACGACCGGGTCGTACTCCTTCGGAATCACTTGCGGGGCGGTAACTCGGGCGGCATACGCCCCCCCCGGGTCCGTCGCCGAGGAGTGAAGGCACCCGGCCGCACCAAGGACCGCAACCGCGGCCGCGCGAACGTGGCGCATCCGACCGCTCCCCGCTAAAGGCCCCGGAACGCCCATAATCACAGCTCGTTGTGGATGTGGCGTGGGATACCCGCACCCGCCCGGGCCGTCAATCGAACTCCCTGATACCCAAGTGCGGCGACAGTGGCGAAACCCGCGCGTAACACGACCCCATGGCCTAACCGTCCTTGCGCCCGACGGCGCGCATGGGTGCCGTGCGGCACCGCGTGCCTCAAGCCCGCGTCATCTCGTGCCTAGCCGTCTGACCATAAAAGTGAGCACTTGTCCGAAGCGTACCGCTCCCGCAGAATGCGAGAGCGTGGGCTCCGTTCGCCACAGAACCGTACCGCTCAGGGGGAAGAAGATGTCGGTAATTCAGGCGTGGGTGGCTCCGGCGGCCGGGCAGAAGTTGACGAAACAGGACGTGGACCTTGGGCCGCTCGGGTCGGACGAGGTGGAGGTTCAGGTCGAGCACTGCGGGCTGTGCCACTCGGACCTGTCCGTGCTGAACAACGACTGGGGCATCGCACAGTACCCGGCGGTGCTCGGGCACGAGGCGGTGGGCCGGGTGGTGGAGGTGGGGACCGGGGCCAAGGGGCTGAAGGTGGGGCAGCGGGTCGGGATCGGGTGGACCGCCGGGAGTTGCATGCACTGCCGCCCGTGCAAGTCGGGCGATCAGCACCTGTGCGACCAGGCCCAGCCCACCATCGTCGGGCACCGGGGCGGGTTCGCCAGCCGGGTCCGGTCCCACTGGGCGTGGGCGGTGCCGATCCCGGACGCGCTGCCGGCCGCCGACGCCGGGCCGCTGCTGTGCGGCGGGATCACCGTGTTCAACCCGATCATGATGCACGCCCGGCCGATGAGCCGGGTCGGGATCGTGGGCATCGGCGGGCTCGGGCACATGGGGGTCAAGTTCGCGGCCGCATACGGGTGCGAGGTGACCGCGTTCACCTCCAGCGAGCGCAAGTTCGAGGAGGCCCGCGGGTTCGGGGCGCACCGGGTGGTCGCCACCCGGGACTCGGACGCCGTGCGCCAGTTGGCCGGGGCGCTGGACCTGTTGATCGTCACCACCAACGTGGCGCTCGACTGGGACGCGATGCTCGGCACCCTGGCCCCGAACGGGCGCATGCACGTGGTCGGGGCGGTGCTGGAGCCGATCCCGGTGACCGTGTTCCCGCTCATCATGAAGCAGGGGTGTATTTCCGCCTCGCCGACTGGCTCCCCGGTGGCGATCGAGGACATGCTGGCGTTCGCGGCCCGGCACCAAGTTCTACCGACCACCGAGCACTTCCCCATGAGTCAGATCAACACGGCGTTCGAGCGGTTGCACGAGGGCAAGGCCCGGTACCGCATCGTCCTCGACGCCGACTTCTGACCTTCCTGAGGTGAGCGGATGTCTGGCTGCTCACCAAACCCTCAGGTCGGAGCCGGCGAGTACCATATCCGCAATCGCGAGCAGTCCCGCCGCACACGCAACGCTCGAACGCGATCCTCATCACTCGGGCTTGCGCTGGAACGGACCGAGAACGAGTTCCGGCCCGTTCAGAAAATCGGAGTCGGATCAGTTGATCTGGATCAGCCTTCGATCTCGAAGATGCACTCGATCTCGACTGCCATGCCGCCGGGCAGCGAGTTGTGGCCGACCGCGCTGCGGGCGCCGACGCCGGCGTCCTCACCGAACACGTCTTTCATCAGCTCCGAGAACCCGTTGATCACCTTCGGCTGATCGACGAAGTCGTCGGTGCAGTTCACCATCCCGAACGCCTTGACGAGCCGTTTCACCTTGTCGAGTGAGCCGAGGTGGTCCTTGAGGGTGGACAGGATCGCGAGCCCGGTTTGGCGGGCCGCCTCTTTACCCTGTTCCAGCGTGAGCTTGTCGCCGACCCGACCGAGGATGAGCGTTTTGTCCTCCTTCAGCGGCCCGTGCCCGCTCACGTACAGCAGGCTCCCGACCTTCACCGCGGGCTTGTACACCGCGACCGGCTTCGGCGCCGGGGGGAGCGTGAGGTGCAGTTCCTGGACGCGCTTCTCGGGGCTGGACATCGTCAAAACTCCTGGGTGAACGGGTTGGCGTTGTGATAACCGCCGCAGGGGTGCGAGGCAAGAAAGCGGGCAAGAAGACGGCGGCCCTCATCCCTCCGAAATCAGCACCAGCGCACTGAACGGCACCAACGTGTACGTGATCCCGTCGGCGACCGGCGGCCCGTTTTCCGTTTCAACGATGTCCTCGGGACCGGGCATTGCGGTGTCGACCAGGCGGCGCCAGCGCCGCCGCGTTGGGGCCGGGGGGATCCGGAACGCGAGCGGCTCGCTCCAGGCGTTCAGCGCGACGTAGAAGTCGTTGTCGATGTGGTAATCGCGGTCGTGTTCGCGGCCCGTGAACCGGCCGTCGAGCGCGAACGCGAGCGTGCGCGCCGTGCCGCCCCAGTCCGGCTGATACGGCTCGGTACCGTGCCAGTGGATGTCCGCCAGGAGCGGCGTACCGCCGGCCCCCGGGGTACGGGTGGCACGTGCGAACTCACCCACCGCGCCCGGGGACAAGCCGGCGTCGCCCGGACGCACCGGGCCGCCCGGCGGGAACACCTCCGCCGCCGCGCTCGCGAGGCCCGGGGACTCGCCGCGCATGAGCTCGCCCACGAAGAACCGCCGCCGCCGCAACACGGGGTGCCGCTTGCGCAGGTGGATCAGCTCGCGCACGAACCGCAGGAAGTCCTTGTTGCCCTCCGCCAGGGTCCAGTCGACCCAGGAAATCTCGTTGTCCTGGCACCACGCGTTGTTGTTGCCCTGCTGGGTGCGCAGGAACTCGTCGCCCGCGAGCAGCATCGGCACCCCCTGGCTCAGCATCAGGGTCGTCATCATGTTCTTCGCCTGGCGCCGGCGCAGCGCGAGGACCTCGGGGTCGTCGGTCGGCCCCTCGGCGCCGCAGTTCCACGAGCTGTTGTGGCTCTCGCCGTCGCGGTTCCCCTCGCCGTTCGCGTGGTTGTGCTTCTCGTTGTAACTCACGAGGTCGTTCAGCGTGAACCCGTCGTGGGCGGTGACGAAGTTCACCGAGTGCCGCGGCAGCCGCCCGCTCCACTGGTACAGGTCCGCGCTCCCGCACACGCGCTCGGCCATCGCCGGCGCCAGCCCGTGGTCGCCTTTCCAGAACCGGCGCACGTCGTCCCGGTACTTGCCGTTCCACTCGCTCCACCGGCGCCCAAACGGGAACCGCCCCACCTGGTACAGCCCGCCGGCGTCCCACGGCTCGGCGATCAGCTTGGTGTCCGCGAGCACGCCGTCCTCCGTTATGCTCTCGATAACCGGCGGCTCCACCATCACGTTCCCGCTACGGTCGCGCCCCAGGATGGAGGCCAGGTCGAAGCGGAACCCGTCCACGTGCATGTCCGCGGCCCAGTACCGCAGGCACGTCATGATGAGGTCGCGCACCACCGGGTGGTTGCAGTTCACCGTGTTGCCGCACCCCGAGTAGTTCAGGTAGCGGCCCTGGGGGTCGAGCAGGTAGTACAGCTCGTTGTCGAGCCCGCGGAACGAGTAGGTGCGGCCCTGGTCGTTGCCCTCGCCGGTGTGGTTGAACACCACGTCCAGGATCACCTCAATGCCGGCCGCGTGCATGGCCTTCACCATGTCGCGGAACTCGTGCGTCTGGCCGAAGCGGTTCGCGGTGGCCGCGAACGCGGCCTTCGGGGCGGCCAGCGCGACCGGGTTGTAGCCCCAGAAGTTGACCAACTTCTCGCCGGTGTCGGGGTTGAAGAACGGGCAGTCGCACTCGTCCCACTCGAACACGGGCATGAGCTCGACCGCGGTGACCCCGAGCCACTTCAGGTACGGGATCTTCTCCACCAGGCCCTTGAACGTGCCCGGGAACTGCACCCCGCTCGACGGGTGGCACGTGAACCCGCGCACGTGGACCTCGTAGATGATCGAGTCCTCGTACTCGATCAGCGGCGGCACGTCCTCCTCCCAGTTGTACCGCGTGCCGCGGCGGAACAGGCTCCGGCGCGAGGTGCGCTGCGGGTCCGTTTCGCACGTCCCGGCCCACACGGCGCCCTCGGACAGCATCGCGCAGGCCGGGTCGAGCAGGAGCCGGTTCGGGTCGAACCGGGTCCGCGGGCCGCGCGGGCCGTCCACCTTCCACCCGTAGCAGAACGCCTCCGGCAGGTCGTGGACGCGGATGTGCCAGTGATCCCCGGTGCGGTTCAGGCGGGCGTCCAATGGCAGCTCCGCCAGCGGCGTGCTGCCGCCCTCGGCCGGGAGGATCACCAGCGTCACCCGCTGCCCGTGCCGACACAGCAGGGCGAAGTTCGCACCGTCGGGGGTGAGCGTCGGACCGAGCGGCAGCGGGCGCCCGCGGCTGGTGCGGAACGGCATCATTCGGCGGACCTCGGACAGGGTGGGCGCGACGGGGTTACCGGTACGGCTCTCCGTGCGTGAGGCAAGAACCCGTAACCCTACAACAGCCCCCGCGCGAAAGCGAATCGCGCCGGCCTTCAAACCGAGCGCGGGGCCGTGCGGCCGTGAGTCCGACCGCCCACGGCGGGCGTTTGGGAGCGGCCCGGGCCGCTCCCAAACGCCCGCCGTGGGCGGCCTGTTGCGTCGGCGCCGTACTCGTAGGGCGCGAGTTCTTTGAGACGTGGCGGCTGGTTTACAGACTGCGTTTTTCAACAACTCCGGGCGAACGCCACATACGTGCCGCCTCTCACGACTTCATCGGCGCGGTATCAACAGGCGGCACCCGAAGACCGGCATCGAAACGTTTGCGAGCACCCGGGGCCTACAGCAAGGCCCGAACCCGATTCGAACCGGATCTGGCGCGCACCGTCGCAGACCACGTGACCGCCGCGCTATTGGGAGCGGTCCCGGTGCGTTGTGTGTTCACCCGCGTGGGGCGGCGCTCCTCGCAGTTGCCACCGAGTGCCGAAGTTCGAGAGTTGTTCGACAAGATGCCGATGAGCCCGGGGTTGACCCTAAAGCGATTCGCCACCGCGCTTGACCCAGGAACCGAATTGGCAACCCTGTACCGGCGCCGGCAGGATGCCGAAACGGACATCTGGAACATCAAGGAAACCCTGGCATGGAACGACTTACGGGCCAAGGGGCGGCGATGGTGGGAAAGGAATCGGTGCTAGGTGTGGCGGCCTACAACACAGTCAATCACGTGAGCCGGTTGGCCCCGCCGGCGCGGCCAACCGGCTCGTATTCGCAGGCGCGCGGACGTTGCCCGGCACGTTGCTGATGGCCACGGCACCCACCACCCGGCGTGGAGAGCCGATTCTAGTCTCTTTTTAAGTTCAGCGTAGCGCTGAAGTTTGGAATCGATTATAGGGGGTGTATCCGACCGGGGGATGCCATGAACGCGCTGTCGATGGACTTGCGGAAGCGGGTGCTTGAGGACTGTGATGCGGGGATGGGAACCACGGCCGTCGCGGAGAGGTACAAGGTGAGCGCGTCGTGGGTACGCCGTCTCAAGCAGCGGCGTCGGGAGGACGGGCGCATCGAGCCCGGGTCGTGCCGCAACAACCGGGTGCCCCAACTCGACACCCAGGCCGAGCGGATCCGCGAGGTCATCGCTGCAACGCCCGACATGACCCTCGAAGAGCTCAAGGTGAAGTTGGGCGTTGCGGTCGCCCTCGGGACCCTGTGGCGAGCCGTCGCCAAGCTCGGCCTGACGGTGAAAAAAAAGTCCAGCGGGCGTCCGAGCAGGAGCGCCCGGACGTGAAGCAGAAGCGGGCCGATTGGAAGGCGACCCAACCGGCATTGGACCCGGACAAGGTGGTGTTCATCGACGAGACGTGGGCCCGCACGAACATGACCCGGCGTTATGGCCGGAGCCCCAGAGGGGAGCGGCTGGTGTGCCCGGTTCCGCACGGGCACTGGAAAACGACGACGTTTGTGGCGGCCCTACGGGCCGATGGGCTGACGGCCCCGATGGTGATCGATGGGGCCATGACCGGGGACCTGTTCGTGGCCTACGTGAAGCCGATCTTGGTGCCCACGCTCCGGCCCGGTGATGTGGTGGTGATGGACAACCTGATCTGCCACAAGCGGGTCGCGGCCAAGCAGGCGATCGAGGCCGCGGGCGGCCAGGTGCTGCTCCTACCGCCGTACAGCCCCGACCTGAACCCCATCGAGTTGGCGTTCTCCAAACTCAAGGGGTTGCTCCGAGCCGCCGGGAAGCGAACCATCGACGGCCTATGGGACTTCTTGGGAAAAGCGGTGGATGCGTTCACACCCGACGAGTGCCGACGGTACATCCGGCACTGCGGATACGGAATCAATACCGCTACAATGAACTTAAAAAGAGACTAGCAACTGTTCGGTTGGTGCCGTCAACGGGAGTTGCCACGGTGAGCATCTCCGCGCACCATCACCGCGGAACGATCGGCCTCAGCAAACGCAAAAAGTCCGACACACGCGCTGACGCAATAGTACATGCCATTGGCCGGCTCCTGCGCCGCACTCGGCAGAAACACAAGGTACACGATCCAGTTACGCCGCGCGGCCCGCAGCAACGTAGCTCACCCCCGGGTCATTAGCGAGACCCGCGGCGAGGAAGTGTGTCGGGTCGATGACCTTGGGCTTTTTCATTGCAGCGCGCACCTGCGCCGCGGTTAGGGCCCGGTACGCCGGCCACGGCGTCGCCAACACGCCGATGTCGGCGCCGCGAAGCGCGTCCTCCGCAGTCGAAGCCAGTTCAACGCCCGCGAGTTCCTCGGCGGGCTTTTTCACGGCGGGGTCATGCGCCTGCACCTTAACTCCCCGTGAGAGCAGCCACTGGCACAGTTCCACAGAACCGGAGCGCCGGAGCGTGTCCGTTCCGGGCTTGTAGGTCAACCCCAGAACGGCCACGGTTGCGCCGGCAGGAACGCCCGAGAGCTGATCGCGGAGCCAGTTCTTCTGGCACTCGTTGCTCGCCCGCACTCCGTTAAACAGGTGCGCCGGGCGGTCGTGCTGTTGCGCCAGTTCGAGCAGAAACCCGATGTCCCGGGCCAGCGTCCCGCCTGCGAAGGCCGCACCGGGGGAAAGGTACGCTTTCGGCCCGATCCGCTGCTCGGACTTCAGCCCGCGCTCGACCTCCTTAGCGTCGGCGCCGACCACCTCGCAGATGCGGGCCAGTTCGTTGATGAACGCGACCGAGGTGGCCAGAAAGGCGTTGACCGCGTGTTTGGTCATCTCGGCTGACGCCACCGACATCCACACCCGGTCGCCGCCGAACGGCTTCAGCAGCGTGGTGAACGCGGTGCGGTCCGCGTCTTCGCACCCGATCACGACGCGATCGGGCTTCCGGAAGCAGTCGAGTGCTTGCCCGAGGCGCAGGTTCTCCGGCGAGCACGCGACATGGACGCCGCGGTGCGCCCAATCCGCAGCGAGCTTCGCTCCGAACCCCACAGGAACCTGCGACGAGATCAGCACCCGCACCCCGGCCCGGAGGTGCGGGGCGATGTCGTCGAGTCGGTCGCGGACCCACTGCACGTCTGCATTGTCGTTCGCGTCCACCGGGGTGTCGAAGCACACCCACACGACCTCCGCTTCGGGCACGGCGTCGGCGGCATCGGTCGTGAAACGGAGCCGGCCGGCGGCTCGTTGCTCGGCGACGAGGGCCGCAAGCCCCGGTTCGTCCACCGGCGGCCGGTCCGCTTTGAGTCCCGTAACGGTTGCCGGATCAGGATCGAGGCCGACGACCTCGTGCCCGCCCTCTGCGAGGCAAGCGGCCGTCACACTGCCGAGGTGCCACAAGCCGTACACGGTGACGCGCATGGTTGCCTTCCGGAAGCGCGGACCGCTGGCCCGCATCTGCGATCGTGTTCAGTTCGTTTCGGTATGGCGGAGCGGCCGCGTCCGGCTAAGCAGCTTTGCGCGACTCCAGCACCCACGGGTTCGCCCGCAGGTAATCGAGCGTGCGGCCGACCGCCTCGCGGATGCCCAGCTTCTGGCGCCAGCCGAACGATTTCAGTTTGGCGGTATCGAGGAAGATAAACGGGCTGTCGCCGATCCAGCCGCGTGCGCCACCGGTGTGGTTCACCTGGGGCCGCAGTCCCAACCGGTCGCAGATCCAACCGAGCGAGTCGTCGACCTGGCAGTACTCGTCCGCGCCCAAGTTCACCACGTTGACCGGCTCGGTCGCCTTCTCAACCACTGTGAAAATGGCGTCGACGCAGTCCTGAACGTACAGGTAGCTCTTGCGCTGCTTCCCGTTCCCGAGCACCTCGATCTGGTTCGGGTTGGCGAGCAGTTTGGCGTAGAAGTCGAACACGTGACCGTGTGTATACCGCTCGCCCAGGATCGACACGAAGCGGAAGATGAACGCCTGAAACCCGAACCCGGTCGCGTAAGCGGAGAGGAGCCCTTCGCCCGCGACCTTGCTGGCCGCGTACAGGCTGGTCTGGATCGGGAACGGCGCGTCCTCGGGGGTGGGGAACACGTTGGCTTCGCCGTACACCGACCCGGTGGACGAAAAGCCGATGCGTTTCACGCCGTTCAGGCGCATCGCTTCGAGCACGTTGAACGTCGCGATGGTGTTCTGTTGCAGATCGCGGTCGGGGTGGTTGGTGCCGAACCGGACGTCCGCGTTGGCCGCCAGGTGGAACACGAAGTCGTGTCCGGCGACGGCGCGGGTCAGCACCGGTTTGTCGAGCAGATCGCCTTCCACGAGCGCGAAGCGGTCGCTCTTGAGCGCGTCCGCCAGGAACGGCCGCTGTCCGGTGCTGAAGTTGTCGAACGCGGTGACGTGGTGGCCGGCCGCGAGCAGCCGGTCCACCAAGTTGCTGCCGATAAACCCGGCCCCGCCGGTAACAAAATAGTTCACGCAACCCTCCGAGACTCGGAAGAAGCTACCTGGCGTGCCGCCACCGGCCGCTCGCCACACAGCAACACGCTCGTGCCGAGCGGCAAGGGGACGCGCCGCTCCGCCGCGAGCAGCCCGTTCAGCACGCGCGACACCACCCCCGGCTTGCCACCCACCTGACCCACCGGGTACGGGCGCCGCAGCCACCGGCTGAACGCCAGACACACCGGGATCAGAGTGCCACCGAAGTACCGCACTTTTGTGACGTCACAGTGGTCCGAGACGAGGGCCCGCAGGCTGCGCTTGCTGTACCGGCGGTAGTGGCCGAGTTGCTCGTCGTGGAACCCGAACAGCCACTGCCCGGCCGGCACCGCCACGAGCACCAACCCGCCCGGGCGCACGAGCGCGGCCATCTTAGCGAACGCAGACCGGTCGTCCTCAATGTGCTCGAGGACGTCCGTCGATACGGCGGCGTCGAAGTCCCCCGGCCCGGTGTAGTTCTCGATCGAACAGACGTGGTACTCGCTGTCCGGGAAGTTGGAGCCGGCGCGATCGCGGGCGAGGGCGATGTAGGTGGGATCGGGGTCGATCCCGACCACCTGGTGCCCCGCGGCGGCCAGCAGGCACGACAGCTCGCCGCTCCCGCACCCGGCGTTGAGCACTCGCAGCCGCCCGCGCCCGCTCATCCAGCGGAGCAGCACGCGGTACTTGCTCTGCGCGTACACATCGCCGGACTTCGCCAAGAAGTCGTCGTACTGGGCTTGGTTGAACGTCGCTGCGGACAGATCGGCATTCATCGCGGATCAGCTCCTGGCGGTTCGAGAGCCGGTCGGCACGCCCCGCGCGCCGAACCGGATGCGGAACAGGTCCTTCACGTTCTTCCAGTTTCCGGACACAAGTTGGAGTCGGGTGTCGCCGTCGTCCTGCCACGTGACCCCGACCTCTTTCACCGCGTACCCGGCCCTCAGCGCCAGCGAAAGAACCTCGACATCGAACATGTACCCGTCAATGCGCTGCCGGGCGAACAGGTCGCGGGCCACCTCGCGGCGGAAGAACTTGAACCCGCACTGGGTGTCGGCGATCCCGTACAGCCCGACCAGTGGGCGCATCAGCAGGGCAAACCCTTTGGACCCGAGCCGGCGGTACCACTTCTGGCCCACCCGCACGTCCGCCCCGTTCACCGCCCGCGAGCCAATCACGATATCAAAACCCTGGTCGAACCAGGGCAGCACCTTCTCCAGTTCGGTGATCGCGACCTTGTAATCCGCGTCCAAGAACCCCACGATGTTGCCGGCCGCGACGAGCACCCCCTCGCGGACCCCTCGCCCCTTACCGCGGCGCTCCGGGGCGCCCATAACCCGCACCGGCAGTTCCGCGGCAAGGGCCGCCGCGGCCTCCCGGGTGCCGTCGGCGCCGTCGGCACTGACGATCAGCTCGTACGTCACCCCGCGCGGTTCCAGGTAGTCGCGGATCGCGCGCAAGGTGCACTGGATCGTGGCCACTTCATTGAACGCTGGCACCACCAAACTGAGCTGCGGGGACGCGGACATATAGGGCCCTGTTTCTGGCACGGGTATTAAAATTAGGGTGTTTGCCGTGCCGGTTCGAATCCGACGAACCGAACCAGCGCGCCGACGGCCCTACCGTCCGGCGGGGGGAGCACTTGCGTGTTCGTAAATCGGCATTCCAGCCGCCGGCCTTGAGCCGGGCCGCCGGGCGCCCGCAACTCGAAGGCCCCCGGTCCCACCGAGCGGCGCGCGACCTCGACGCCGTCCGCGAGCAGCGCCACCTCGGTCCGGTATCCGGATCGCCCCGCGAATGCCGGGATCTCGCCGCGAACGACCGCCTGGTGACCTGCCGCCGCGGGGTGGCACGTGACCGCGAACGTCGCCGCGCACCACCCGTCCGAGTACAACCCGGTGGCCGCAAGCCCCGCCCGTGCCAGGTCGCCGGGGAACGTGCCCACCGCCTCCGGCGGCCGGCACTGCGGCTCGAAGCCGACGTACCGCAGGTGAGCCGACAACCGCCGCCCGTCCGGCGCGGGCAACGTCTGGTCACCCGAGAATCGGACCGTGATCCACCGCGGCCCGCTCCCGTCCCCGCCCGGGGCGCGAAGTTCAAACTCGCCCGGCCCGAGATCAACGGTCACACCCGGGCGCCCGTCCACAAGCACGACCGCCGTCGTGCGGAACCCGTCCGCACCGGGCACCCCCGGTACCAGCCCGCGGACCACGGCCTCCTGCCCGCGCTCCGGCTGCGTGAGCCGCACCTTGAACTCGCGCCCGACCCAGCCTTCTTCAGAAAGCCCCGAGAACTCAAGGTGCGGGTGCGTCAGGTCCTCCGGGAATCGGTGCAGCGCGGGCGGCGGCGCGAACGCGGCGTATTCGGCTTCGGTCAGCACCGAGGCGTCGCGCAAGTACCCGGTCAGCCGGCGCCGGTCCCGCGACAGCTCTGCCCCCCACAGCCGCTCCGCAGCCGCCAGCTGATCGCGGGAACGCAGCGGCTGCCCGAACTCGAGCGCCAGGTAACGGCCGGGGCCGGCCGGCTGCGGCGCAACCGGCGGAGACACCAACCGGCTGGCCCCGCACCCGACCGCACCGAGCGTCACCCGCCGGTCACCGACCACGCGCACCGGGGCGGTGCCGCGCGCCTGCGGGTCAGCCTGGAACGACGCCGTGTGACTCACGAGAACCCGCACTTCGGGAGACGGGTTGAGAACGTCGAGCAGTACCGCGCGGCCGGTTCCGGCCGCGCTACGCCCTGCGAACGCCGGGTCCGCCTGGAGTTGGTACAGCGCGATCGCATCCGGCTCGGTCATCCCGAGAAAGTGGTGCCGGGCCCCAGACGCATCGCACAGCACCGCAAAGTTGTGGAGTTCGGACAGCGGGGCGCACACCACCACCGGCCCGCCCTCCGGATGCCGCACCCGGTTGAGGGGGGCCACCGCCCCGCCGCTCGCAACCACCAGTGTTCGCTCCGGCTCGTTGCCCCGATGCGGAGGCCGCCCCAGCGGCGTGTACAGGACCGCACCGGTGTCCGGGTCCCGAACCGCGTACACGTTTGCCGCCTCGGCCGCGTACGCCGCTCGCAGCGCGCGAAATGGTTCGAGCAGGTCGCGGCGCGCCCGCATCAGCGGGGCACGCTCCCCGCCCGGCAGCGCGTTTCTCACGTGCTCGTCGAACGTACTGACACCCACCTCACCGCCGAGCGTGCCGCGCACCTCGATCGCTACCAGTTTTCGTAAGGTCGTGTTGTCGCACGCGATCAGTACACGGTCCACCCCGCCGGACGAAAGCCGGCGGGCGTATTCGGCTCGGAACTCGGACAGGCCGTGCCGCTCGGAGACGGTCAGCAATTCCACGCGCCCCTCGAGCCCGCGGCTCTGGTCCACGTACCAGAACTGCACCCGCACGTTCAGCCCGACGAGCGCGACGGCCGCCGCCACGGCCGCGCGGGCGGCCCACCGCGTGCGGTGCCGCGCCACCACCCAGCCGGCCACCACGGACCACAGGAATGGTTGCACGAACATGGCCAACTTGAACAGCCCGAACCCGCTGCCCCGAACGAACAGCACCGCCCCCAACGCGGCCGACACCGCGAGCACCGCGGCCGGAGCGAACCCGCGCCACAGCCCGCGCGCCGCGACGGTTACGACGGCCGCGGACAGAGCCAGCGCCAGCAGGATCGCGGCGCTCTGCGCGCCCTCCGGTTCGGGGCCGGCAAGCGGCAACAGCCCCCACACCAGTGCCGGCCCGCGGGGCGTGAGGTACAGCGGGAACATTTCCTTGAGCCAATCAGCCGAGCGGGCGGCCGCGCCGGTTTGAATCATCATGAACGACACGCACCCGACCAGGTACGCGGGCATCAACGCCGTCATGATCACCACTGCCCCGGTGACCTGAGCCAAGTGCCGCCCGTCCAGCCGCCGCCGTACCAGGTCGCGTAGCCCGAGAGCCACACACGTCCCGACCAGCAACGGGATCACCTCGGGGTAGAACACGAGCAACCCGGTGAAAACCACACCGAGGGCGCCGGCCCGGCGGGCCAGCGCTCCAGCGGACAGCCTCCGCACGCGAACCGTAACGAGCGCCACCGCCACGCACAGCAGCCCCAACCCCGCGGCCTGGGCGATGAGTTGCTGCACCACCCCGTAGGTGGTAGCCGCCGAGACCGCCAGCAGCCCGGCGGTAAGGGCACCCGCCCGCCGCCCGGCGGATGCCGTCGCGAGCCCGCCCGCCGCCGCCACCAGCGCGAGGTTCAGGGCCGCGATCACCGGCATGAACACCTCTACCACCGGCCGCCCGGCCCACACGGACGAGATCGCCAGCAGCACCTCAGAGCCCGGGCGGGTTTCCTGAATTATGTACGAAAACCAAAAAGCCTGTGTCTGATCAACGCAGCCCAGCACATCGCTTACTTCCGGCGCGTGCGCGTACCCGTGGTCCCGATACCCCGTGGCCATCAGGCAGTAGTTGGCCATGTCGTCGTTGCCGTTGGCCACCCAGTCGAACCCATACTCGAACAGCGGCCACGCAGTCAGCCCGAAGGCCGCAACAAGAGCCGTCGCAGGCAGGGCACACCGGCGGGCCACGAGCCGCGCGGCCGCCGCCCGCGGCCGGGTGAGCCACAGGACCGCCGACGCGCCGGCGAGCAGGCACGCCCCCACCGGCACTGCCGAGTGCCGCACCGGTACCCCCCACCTCACGAGAACGTACGTTGGGATGGTGAGCGTCGCGAACCCAACCGCCGGTGCCAAAAGCACCACCGCCGGCCCCCAGCGGAACCGGCCGAGCCGCAGCACCGCCAAGCCGATGATGCCCCAAGAACCGAACAGAGCCCAGGACAGCACGGCCGCCACGCGTCACCTCCCGTTCCGCTCGGGTGGACCGAATCGGTGGGGAGTGATAGCGAGTCTGCGGCACGTACACAAGAGCAACCGCCCCGCGTGACGCGGCCTATTTCATGACGGGCCTATTTCAGGACCGATCCTTGCTCCACGCCACGTGCCTTGTTGAATCCCGAAATGAACATAAGTCGTTATTCTTCAATGCTCCAGCCCACGCCGTATCGAACATGGAACGGCGCGGCCAAGCATCCCATGCCACCTTGCTCTGGAGTGATAGCCGTGGTATGTGCGCGCTAGGTCCCGCGCACCGCCCGGAAGGTCCAATGAACACTTACGGCTGGCTGCTACTCGGTCAAACCGTGCTCGCACTGCTCGCGCTTGGGATGGGCGGCGGATGGGCGCTGTGTGCGTTCCGCCGGAGCGAGCGCCCGTATCTGTGGCTGGCAGCCCCGCTCGCCGGAGTGCTCACGCTCGGCGGCGCGCTTGCCCTGCTGTATTTTTTCACCGGCCTTTCGCTCCGTCAGTCCCTTTGGATCGGGTGGGGGCTGAACGTGCTCGGGACCGTGGTAACCGTCGCTCGGACCCGAACGGTCCCTCGCGCGCGGTATCTTGCTGCCGGTGGCGTGGTCGCTCTGGCCGTGTCCTACTGGGCAACGGTGAGTTGCAACAAGACGGCCATCGACGCGCGGGAGCCGACGCTCATCACGGTCGACGGGAGCGACATGTTCGGTTACGCGATCGTAGGGGACTGGGTGCGTGCGCACCCGGCCGCAGACGGGCCGCAGCCGACCGAGGTGCTGAACGGTCTCACGTACGGGAACTTGCGGCGCGAGTGCAGCCGCCCGATCGCGTTCCTGCTGCTGGCCGCCGGGGCCGAGACGCGCGGCACCACAACTCTCTTTTCGTACGATTGGGTGTCCGGGGTTCTGCTGGCGGCGGGGTTGGCCGGCTTCGCCGGCGCATCCGCGGGCAACGTACCGATACTCGTACTCGTGGCAGCCGGCGGGGCCGCCAGCAGTTGGCTTACCGACAACCGGACCGGGTACCTCGGAAAGGCAATCGCGTACCCGGCCGGGGTGCTGCTCGTGTCACTCATGCTTACGGCCCTCACGGAGCCATCCCGGGCGCGGTGGGCGGTGACCATTCTGTTCGGGACAGTGCTTGCGTGGTGCCTCAGCCCTATGTTCCCACCGGTGCTGCTGGCGATCGCTGCGGGCGGGTACTTGGTGACGCTCGTGGCGCTGTTCATTCGCGGGCGGTGGGACGAACACTCTAATGGATTCGGAACCGCGGTCATTCGCCCGGCGGTAGCGGCCCTAGTTCTGTCAGCGGCTTCGTCTGTACCGATGTTCGTGACCTACAGGTTGATGTTCGGCTCGTTCCCGCCGCCGCCGCCACCGACAGACTGGAGTTGGGTGCTTCCGGTGTCGCTCGACTTGGAACTGCCGACGCTCAAGGCAGTAACCGTTATATCATGGGTGTGGCTGATGCGGGCGGCCGCGGCGGCGATCGCGGTAGCCCTTGCCGCCGCCCTATGGCGGGGCCAGCGGGCGGCCTCTGCCCTTTTGGCATGTGGCCTGTTTGTACCGTTCGCGTGGGCTCTGGACGAGTTCCGGCTATACACTTTCCACGGACTCGTCTTCCCTTTAACACTCGCCGGGGCAGCAGCGCTCGCCGACCCGCGTTCCAAGGTGGCCGCCGTCCCGTCGGTTGAAGGGCCTTCAACCGGCGGGGCGGGAGTGGTCCGCATCGCACTGGTCGCGCTGCTGGTGTGCGGTACGGTCGGGTTGCGGGTTCCTCAGTTCCGGGCGGCAGCCTCCCGATACGTCTACGCGCCGCCGAGCCACCGAGTTGTGCATCGCCAGAGTGAAGCCGTGGCCCTCCGGGCGGCGCTCGAACACGCACCGCTCGACGTGGCCCTCGGACACTACGCCGACAACCACTTCGTGTGGGCCGAATTGGCCACCCGAGAGGTGCCGGTGCGATTCCGATCGCCGGGCTGGAATGTTTCTGTTGGAGCGTACGCCGGGCCGAGTCCGAACTACGATTTGTTCGCCCCCAAAGCGTCGTTCGCCCTACTCGAGCGAGGCGCATGGTCCGCCCCAGGTACCGAGCGCTGGGTCGGCAAACGATTGAAACTGGTTCAAGACCAGAAGGCGATCGCGGTAGTCGGCGTGTACGCGGGGCAGGCCAACTCTTGGGACGGTGAGTGGCGACCGGGTGTGTGGATCGGAAACGCGCCGACCACCCTGCTGATACACAACGGTGCAGACCATGTTTGTGCGGTCCGACTCACGGCCGACACGGCGGCCGGCCCGGCGCATCCCGATCCCAATCGCCGCACTTTGCGCTACCGGCTCCGAGACCGTGCAAGCACACTGTCTCTGCCCAAAACGAACCGAGCCGTTCTCTCGTTACTCCTGGAACCCGGTATGAACCGGATCGAGTTGAGCGTCGAGGAGCAAGCCGAACCGCTGGCTCCAGCCGGTCATCCCGTACCCCTGCTCGAATTCCGGAACTGGTGTATCGAAACCGCAGGTGGGCCGTAACGGTCCGCGCGCAGCAAGCACGCGGCGCGGTCTCGCAATGCACCCGACATCAGTCATCGCCCATCGTCGCATTGCGGAGGTGGTGCGGAACGCTGATGCCCCAATAGACCCTGTTCACGATAAGGATAAGAACTGCACTTAAACTCTTTCAGAACAGAGACTTGCATCCGAAATCACATGTTCGACACAAACCCATTGCTGACAAGTGGTTCCGCTTATCGTGAACATGGTCTAATGGAACCAAGTGTACCCGAGCAGGCGTCACCGGGCTGAGTGAATGCCCGATAGGCCGTGATCCGAAGGCTTTTTGGGAGACTTCTCGCTGAACGCGACAACTTCATGATGCCGGCTTTCTGGTCTCCACACCCTTCGACTGTGTATCCGGCGTGACCGCGGTTTGTTTTTGGGTCAAGCGTTGTTGGTGCCAGCGATCCAGGGCCAGGACGATGAACCGGACGATGGTCCTTCGCCGACGCCATTTGTACCGCACCTTTTCCAAGTATCGGAGGCGCCGATTGGTGCGCTCCACGTGGTTATTGGTCCGAACCCGTCGAGCGTGGGGGCTGTGCAGGAACGCCATCATCTTGTCGAACTTCTCGGCGCTCAGCAGTTCCAACGCCGAGGACAGGTCGGGATCGGATTGGTACTGTGCGTCTCGGACCAGAGCCGCCCGACGGCACCGCGCTTGATGAGGGCTTTGCTCGGGGTCGAACAGCCGATAGATCCGAAGCGCGAACGCGCGGAGCGCCCGCAGCGCGGGCAGGTAACCGAACATCTGGCTGAGCCAGCGGCGTTGTCGCCCATCCAGATGTTCGGGTCGGGTCACGATCAGGTGCCGATGCTTCCACACGAAGTGCCCTTGCTCCGTCTTGGTCTTCCCGCGGCGTGCCCGGGCCTGTTTCTGGGCCTTGCTCGGCCGGCCCCGACGTCGCTTCCGTCCCCCTTTTCGGGCGAGCGCGCGTCGGAGCCGTCGCAGGGCATCGAAGACATGGGTATTGATGTCCTTGAGGACATGGAACACGCACAGCTGGTGACGGGCGTGGGGCCACAGGTCCGCCAACACGGTGGGGTACAGGTTCGAGCCATCGGTGACGACCACTTGGGGCAAGAACCCGTGGTTCCGCAGGTTGTTCAGGAACCCACGCATATGGGCCTGATCGTTGGCCGAGACCACGGCGAAGGCCACCGGGAAATCGCCGATCGGGTCGGTGGCCAACAGGAGCGTGCGGTGGCCCAAGTGCAGCTCGTCGATGCACAGGGTGCCCGAGAAGTTGTCAAGCGTCCACTGGCGGTACCCGGGCATGTCGGTCTGGCGCACCTTCCAGTCCAGGCAGTCCGAGAGGAACCCGTCGGACAGATCCAGGAGGAAGTCCCGACGCAACGCCTGTTGGAGCCGATGGGCGCTCATGCCGTCCTCGAGGAGTCGGTCGATGACGGCCTCGCGAACGCGGTTGGTGTACTCGGCTCGAGGTTCGATCCCTTCGATCTGAGAGCGGAAGGTCTTGCAACAGGCACAGGTGGCGCGGTATTCTCCAACGGTCAACTCGAGGAACACGATTTCCCCGTAGGCGATGTCCCGAACGCGGCGGGTGTGGGTACCTTTCCGCCGTCCCCGTTCTCCGCACCGGGGGCACGGGAAGGTCTCCGGGGCACAACTCTTCGACACAACGCGCACATGAGCGCGGTCCATGCCGGTGTCCTTGATGGGTTGGTGTGGTAACCCCCAAAAAGGCACCGGCTGGACTCTTTCACAAGATCAATCACCGCAACGCAGTACCCGCTGTCGCGTCCAGCGAGAAGTGTCCTTTTTGGTAGCGAAATGAGGCCCATCGTTAGTGGGGTAGAGTCGCCGGAGCCTGAATCGGATCGACGGCCCACCGAATTATGAGTTTACTGGAGAGCACACGCGCCTCCCGATCCGCAGTGAGGCTGCTGATACCATTTGATCTCTGCCGACATCCGCGCCACCACCCATCGACGGGGCAGTTTCACCTGCCTCTTCTGGGGGTGGTGCCGGCTCGCCACCTCGACTTCGCACTTGGCGCGATCGGCCCTCAAGCGCAGAGATCATGGTTGTCGTACGTCTGCTCCGCCCATAGCAACATCAGCCGTGGCACATCCGCAGCGGTGATCTCCGGCAGCATCACCGGGCCACCGGTCCGTCACCTACTCTGACGGCCGTGATCGCTACCGCCGCCAACACACCAGCAGTGCCCACCACGTGTGGTTCACATTCCGATCGCGAAACCTATATTAACGAACACTACAACAGGTTAGCAAAATCAGGACCGATCATACCAACTATCACGATAACTAATTGTCTCAATATCAATACAACAATATCCACGGCTTTCGGTACTCCTTCGTCAGCAGCGCAGCCGCTTCCTTGTCGCCGACGATGGTTTCCGACTTCGGATCCCAGGTGATTTTACGTCCGGTGCGGATCGCGATGTTCCCAAGGTGACATACGGTCGCGCTACGGTGCCCGATCTCCACATCACAAATCGGCAGCTTTCGGGTCTTGATGCACTCCAGCCAATCTGCGTGGTGCCCCTTCGACACGTACAATTTCGCCTCGCCCGTCGGCAGTTTGTAAGGGTCGGCCACCTTTTCACCGTTAAGCATCGCGGCGATAGCCCCACGCTTCACGGAAATGGTGCCCTTTTCGCCGACGAACGTCACCCCACCGGGGTTGCCACCGGCGCCCAGTGTGCAGTGAACTTTCACCCCGTTCGCGTAAGTAAAGACCTGGTTTGCGGATTCAGGCGTCTCGAACCACTTATCCTTGTTGAACGTTGCCATGCCCTCGATCGTTGTCGGGCCGCTGTCGTCCAGCCCGAGAGCCCACTGTGCGATGTCGAGATCATGCGCGCCAAAATTGGTCTGTTGACCGCCCGAGTAGTCCCAGAAGAACCGGAACAGGTAGTGAACGCGGTTGGCGTTGAACGGGCGCTCCGGTGCCGGGCCGAGCCAGCGATCGTAATCGAGCGTCGCCGGCGGGCTTCCGTCCGGAACCGCCTTCTTCGCCCGGCTCACCCAATTCGGTCCCGGCAAACCGACTTTCACCTCCTGCAGTTTCCCCAGCGCCCCGTTGCGGACCAGTTCACATGCGTGCCGAAACTCCTTCCCGGATCGCTGTTGACTGCCTGTTTGCACAATCCGTTTATTGTCGCGTGCGGCCTTCACCATCGCGCGGCCCTCCGTCACCACCAGTGTGAGGGGTTTCTCGCAATAAACATCCTTACCAGCCTTACAAGCATCGACCGTCACGAGCGCGTGCCAGTGGTCTGGGGTACTACAAAGCACCGCGTCAATATCCTTCTTGTCCAGCAGTTTGCGGTAATCGCTCGCGGTTGCGACCTTGGTCCCCTTTTCCATCTCCCGAGCGGCCGCTTCAAGGTGAACGGAGTCCGTATCGCACACAGCGACCACGTTCTTGCGAACAGCTTTCATGTTGGCCAACCCTTGTCCCCCCACACCTACACACGCAACGCGAACGGTTTCGCTCGGTTTGTCCTGGGCCAAAAGCGCCGCGCGATAAGTCAGCGCTGGAAGCGCGAGGAAGGTACTGCCTGTGAGGGACGCGCGGAGCACAGCGCGGCGATGAAGTTGCGTCATTTGCGGCTTTCAGAAGATGGAGATTGGAAGACAAGTCTTCGGACAGTTTAACCCCGCGTGGTGGAACGACGCCACTGCGAAGAACCGTCTTGCACCGAGCGGGCGCGCGGTTATACCGGTGCCCCGTTTCATTCGGGGACCGAGCCCTTGATCCGACCACGCTTCACGTTCCGGCGCGTGTTCGCGCTACTGCTGGCCGCACTACTGACGGGGTGCGGCACGACCAAAATGACCGACAGCCCGCGTGCGGCCACCGAGATGCTACTCGTGTCGCAGGCGATCGATTACGCAGTCGCGAAGATGGACTTCAGCGCGCTCAGCGGGCAAGCCGTCTTCCTCGACACCACGCCGATTGAAAAGGATGTCATCGATAAGGGCTACGTCATCAGTTTGGTGCGTCAGCAGTTGCTGGCGCACGGCGCTCTAATCCAGGAGGAGCGCACCCGTGCCCTATACGTGGTCGAGTTGCGAGCGGGCGCGATCGGCACGGACAGGCACAGCGTGATGGTGGGTACCCCTGCGGTGTCACTGCCCTCGGTAGTGCCCGGGTTGCCCACAAGCATTCCCGAAATTGCCCTCATGAAGAAGAACGACCAACGTGGGGTCGCAAAGATCGGGGTATTCGCCTACAACCGCGTCACCGGGCGAGCCCTTTGGCAGTCCGGCACAGTCGAGGGCGAAAGCCAGTCGAAAGACCTTTGGGTGTTCGGCGCGGGTCCCTTCAGCAAAGGCACTATTCGCGACCGCACCGAACTGGCCGGCGAGCCGCTCCCCTCCATCCCGACCCCAGCCGAGTTGCTGGGAACCAAAAGCGACAAAGATAAGCACGTGATTCCGGCAGCGGGCACCGCTCGAGAGCAGTTTTTCCCCAACAACACAGCGCCTGCGCCGCCACTACCCGTTCCCGCGGCAGCGGAAGCCGTGACTGGTAGCGCGATTCTCGCGAACACGCCGCTCGTGCGCTAGCATCCGCATGCGCTGCTCATGAATACGCCTTTAACTCGACATCCACTCCGAACGGCTCACCCCGCTCGGCACGCACTCCGATAACGGAACTCACTGAGGAGAGGTTCGTAACGATACGAGCGCCCGGTGGACGTAGTCGTTCCGTACTAACGTTGAACCGTGGCGCCCATTTACGGCGTGCCACGATCCAGAGGCCGCACAGATGCAACCGCTCTCACCACTTGCCCGTCATGAGCCCTCGCACCCGAACTGGGAACTCCTCCGGCGGCTCGGTTGGTCGGTTGCCAACATTTCCGGAGCGTACTGTGTCGCGTGGCGCGGGCGTGACGAGGTCGTGTTCGAGTGGCGCGAGGACGGGTGGCACCGTATCGGCGGGAGCGGCCCTGTTGAGCAGGTGTAAAACCAAGCAGCCCGGTTTAGTGTGAGCGTTACCGAATGGCGTGAGCAAGAGCTATTCGGATAAGCCACTGCGGCGTGGCGGCCCCAAAAACACGGATGGGTGCGCTCGCGATTCCTACTTGACCTACCCCGGTGCGTGCGGGTACCAATGAGGTGCCCGTCGCGCCCGTTCGTCTCTCTTGGGCCGGATCGTGATGTGATTCAGAACGACACGCGAATTCCGATCGTAGCCCGAGCCACTCCTTGAGGGGACAGCCGAATGAACTCCGCCACCCGCGACGTTCCCGCCCCGGAATCCTACGCGACCTTTTGGGAGCCGATCCCGGTGGACACCCCTCCGGTCGTTCACACACCGGCCAGGGAGCCGAAAGACGCGTACCAAGATTTCGTTAACATCACCGAAGACGCGCCGGTGTCGCTCCAAGTCTCGCAAATCGACATCTAATCAGACGTGTCCGATCGCTTTTACATTCCCGATCTGCTCGGTGCCGGCGAGTTTGTACTTACCGGTCCGGAGGCACACCACCTCGTCGCCGTGCGCCGGTTCGGTGACGGCGACGAGGTGGTGGTTTTCAACGGAGACGGCAACGACTACCCGGCGCAAATTCTTAGCGCCGGGAAAAAGAGCGTTGTGCTTCTGGTGCGGGAGCCGGTCTTTGTCAATCGCGAACTCCCCTTCCCGGTCGTGGTCGCGTCAGCCCTTCCGAAAGGAGACCGCGCCGATTTTCTCGTCGAAAAATTGACCGAACTCGGGGTCAACCGATTCATCCCGCTCATCACGACACGAGCAGTGGTCTTACCCAAAGTGTCGGTGGTGGAAAAGTTCGGGCGTGCGGTGATCGAGGCGAGTAAGCAATGCGGTCGAAACTGTTTGATGCAAGTGGACGCCCCACAGAAATGGGACTCGTTCGTCGCGCGTGCCGACCTACCGCAGCCGCTAACAATTCTGCACACCGGCCCGGGGTTGGTGGGCGCGAGTGGCGCCGGCGGAACCTTGGCCGTCGGCCCCGAGGGCGGGTTCACGACGGAAGAGGTTGAGCGCGCCCTCACACACGGATTTGTAGCCCGGAGCCTGGGTTCTCGTGTGTTGCGGACCGAAACGGCAGCGATTGCCGCTGCCGCGAGATTGGGAGAAGGCACGAAAATCAATGCAACGAACGGCTGATCAAAACGGGTTTGCGGCTCGCAACCGCACACGACGATCAAGCCGCAGCGATCCCGGCCATATGAACCATAAGGGGACACAACAGGTAAGTAACGTTATCGTGTTGCACGTCGTCCCACCATCTCAGTAATCTTGCTTTTCAAGCTTCAAGAGCGTGTCTTTAAACGCCTTGGCACTCGGGTAGCGATCGGCGGGCTCACGTGAAATGGACTTCAGTAGGATGTCCGAGAGCCGGTCATCGAGCTTCGGGTTCAGGTCCTTTGCAACGCGCGGCGGTTGGTTGAGACGCCGACGGAAGGTCTCCTCACTCGAAGGCGACCGTTCCCACGGCAACTGGCTCGTGAACACCTCATAGGCCGTGACCCCGAGGGCGAACAGGTCAACGCGGTGATCGGTGTCTTTCCGCTTCAGGATCTCGGGCGCGAGGATGTCCGGGGTACCGGTTCGGTTCCCCCCCCGACAAAACTCGGGGGTGTAGGGAATGGTCAGACCGAAGTCGATCAGCTTGAGCACCCCGTCTTTGTCGACCATCACGTTGCGTGGGCACAGGTCGCGGTGCAGCCACTTGTTGTCGTGCATGTACTGCAACGCGTCGCAGAGCTGGCCGAGGTAGTAGATCCGGTTCCCGTTCAGCTGCGGGGATCGCGTTTCAATCAGGTAGTTCAGTCCGAGGCCGTCGACCCACTCCATCACCAGACACGGTGAACCGTCCTCGGTGACCCCCGCCTCGAACGTGCGCACCACGTTCTCGTGCTTCAGCGCCGCACAGATCTCGCCTTCGTGCGGCTTCTTCAGACCGACGAACCGCTCCTCGAACTTCTTGGTCTTCAGTTTGTCGAGGATCTTGAGACAGACGGTGCGGCCGAGCTCCCGGTCGTAGGCCCGGTACACCTTCGACATGCTCCCTTGACCGGTGCGTCCGCTCAGCTCGAACCGCCGAGCGACGTTAATCCGCTTCAGCCCCTTGGTGGAGCCGCCGCCCTTCGATTTACCGAACAGGAAGTCGAACAGGCCCACGACACACCTCAGAAGCGCGGAGCACGGAACACAGCGTGCGGAACGAAGACGCTTGCACGGGCAACCAGACAAGCTCCGCGTTTCGGACTCCGCACCCCGCCGCTAACGAATTTGACAATAGTCAACGATCCGAGCCACCTCGGTTCGCAGGTCTTTTCGGTGAACGATCCGGTCCACGAACCCGTGCTTGAGCAGGAACTCGCTGGTCTGAAAGTTCTCCGGCAGTTCCACTCGCACCGTGTTCGAGATCACCCGGCGGCCGGCAAAGCCGATCATCGCCTTGGGCTCGGCCAAAGTGATATCGCCCTGCAGCGCCCAGCTCGCCGCCACGCCACCCATTGTGGGGTTTGTCAGGATGCAGATGTACAAACCGCCCGCCTGGTCGTATCGACCCAGAGCGGCCGAAATCTTCGCCATCTGCATCAGCGACAGGATGCCCTCTTGCATCCGCGCGCCGCCGCCCGACCCGCTCACAAAAATAAGCGGCAGTTTCAGCTCGGTTGCGCGTTCGGCGGCGCGGGTGAGTTTTTCGCCCACCACGCTACCCATGCTCCCCGCCATGAACGCGAAGTCGGTGATGCCCAGAACGACGCCGCGACCGCGGATGAACCCCTTACCGGTCACCGCGCCGTCGAGCATCCCGGTCTTTTTCTGCTCTTCCGCGAGCCGCTGTGCGTACGGGATGCGGTCAACGAAGTTGAGGGGGTCACAGGGCTTGATGTCCGCGTCCCACTCCTCGAAGGTGCCCTCGTCGAGCAACTGCGCGATGCGGTCGCGGGCGGGCATGGTGAAGTGGTGGTCGCAGTCCGGGCACACGTGGTGCCGGGCGACCACCTCCTTCTTGTAGACCGTGGTCTTGCAGTTCGTGCACTTGATCCAGAGGCCTTCCGGCACGCCCCGCTTCGCCCGCTCGGTCGACATGCTCTCCCCCGAATTCGGAACGCGGAGTTCGGGATGCGGAACAGAAGACATCATTGCTCCCCGCGAGCCGTTTTGACAATCCGAATTCCGAGCCCCCGCACGCCACCTTACGCGCGGTCGTCGATTTGGGCCAGGCTCTGGAACTTCTTCCCCTCGACGTAAGCGAGGAACGCGCCGCCGCCGGTCGAGACGTGGGTCATCTTGTCCGCGTAGCCGAACTGCTCTGCGGCCTCGGCCGTCTCGCCCCCGCCCACAACCGTGACACCGGACGAGGCCGACATCGCTTCGGCGATGTACTGCGTGCCCCGCGCGAACGCCGCCTGCTCGAACCAGCCGAGCGGCCCGTTCCAGATCACGGTCGCGGCGTCTTTGACGGCAGCCTTGTACGCCTCGATCGTCTTCGGGCCGATGTCCACGCCCTCGAAGCCCGCCGGAATCGGCCCCTCGCAGACCTGCGTCTGGAGCAGGTCGTCGCTCTTGGCCACGACGTAATCGACCGGGAGCACGATCTTCGTCCCGACGTGCTTCAGCAGCGGACCGGCCGCCGCCACTTCCTCGTCTCCGACGCGGGTGGCGCCCACGTCCACGCCCCGCGCTTTGAGGAAGGTGTACGTCATCTTCCCGCCGATCAGGAGCTGATCGACCTTCGTGAGCAGCACGTTGATGAACGCGATCTTGTCCGACACCTTCGCGCCGCCCATGATCCCCAGGACCGGCGCCTTGGGCGCGCTCATCAGGCCCTCAATGATCTCCAGCTCCTTCGCGACCAGGAGGCCGACCGCGCGGGGCTTACCGGCGGCCTTGAGGGCGGCCGGAACCGCGACCATGCTGGCGTCTTTGTCGTTGTGGCAGGTGCCGAAGGCGTCGTTGACGTAAGCGTCCGCGAGCGAAGCGATCGCCGCCGCGAACTCCGCGTCGTTCTTCTGCTCGCGCGGGTCGAACCGCAGGTTTTCGAGCAGGACCACGTCGCCCGGCTTCATTGCGGCAACGGCAGCGGTCACGCCGGCCCCGACCACCTCGCTGGCAGCCTTCTTGACCGGCGTACCGAGCAGTTCGGAGAACTTGGCGGCCACCTTGTCCATCGTGAGGTTGGCGCGCTCCTCCGGGGTGGCCTTCTCCGGCCGCCCGAGGTGGCTCATGGCGATCACGCTCGCGCCCGCGTCGAGCAGGTGCTTGATCGTGGGCAGCGCGGCGCGGATGCGGCGGTCGTTCTTCACGGCGCCGGTCTTCTTGTCGAGCGGGACGTTGAAGTCCACGCGGACGAGCACCTTCTTACCCTTCAGGTCGCCGAGGTCGTC
This sequence comes from Gemmata obscuriglobus, assembly GCF_008065095.1. NCBI lineage: Bacteria > Pseudomonadati > Planctomycetota > Planctomycetia > Gemmatales > Gemmataceae > Gemmata > Gemmata obscuriglobus. The sequence continues at coordinate 4,985,152 of NZ_CP042911.1, forward strand.
GAGGGTCTTCTTGGCCACGGATCAGAACCTCAGAAAAAGAAGAGGGCCGCGGACGACCACAGAAAACACAGATCAAAACAGGCTGACGCAGCTTCCGTCCGAATCCGTGTCTTCTGCGGCGACCCGTGGCCGGTTGCCGACACCTTGGGCTCAGCCCTTGGCCGCCATGAACTTCATGAGGTCCACGCAGCGGTTGCTGTAGCCCCACTCGTTGTCGTACCACGACACGAGCTTGAAGAAGTTGCTGTTCAGCCCGATACCGGCCTTCGCGTCGAAGACGCTGGACGCCGGGTCGTGGATGAAGTCGGTCGAAACGACCTCGTCCTCGGTGCTGACGAGCACGCCCTTCAGGTAGGTCTCGCTGGCCCGCTTCATCGCGGCGCAGATCTCTTCGTAGCTGGTGGCCTTGGTGGTCTTCACCGTCAGGTCCACCACCGACACCGTCGGGGTCGGAACGCGGAACGACATGCCGGTGAGCTTGCCCTTCACCTCGGGGCACACCAGCGCGACCGCCTTCGCGGCGCCGGTGCTGCTCGGGATGATGTTGATGGCCGCGGCGCGGCCCCCGCGCCAGTCCTTCTTGCCGCCCTGGCCGTCCACCGTCTTCTGAGTGGCGGTGTAGGCGTGGATCGTGGTCATCAGCCCTTCTTCGATCCCGAACCCTTCCTTGAGCAGCACGTGGACCAGCGGCGCGAGGCAGTTGGTGGTGCAGCTCGCGTTCGAGACGATGTTGTGCTTCGCCGGGTCGTACTTGTCGTTGTTCACGCCCATCACGACCGTGATGTCTTCGTCGGTCGCCGGGGCCGATATGACGACCTTCTTGGCGCCGGCCTCGAGGTGCCCGCGGGCGTCCGACGCCTTGGTCCAGAGCCCGGTGCTCTCGAGCACGTACTCCACCCCGAACTCCTTCCACGGGAGCTCGTTCGGCTTCGCCTTGAGGGCCAGCGCGCGGACCTCGTGGCCGTTGATGACCAGCGTGTCGTGCTCGCCCGAGCCCTTGGAGGACTTGGTGCTGACATCGGCCTTGAACTTGCCCTGGGTCGAGTCGTACTTGAGCAGGTACGCCAGGTTGTCCGCCGGCAGCATCGGGTCGTTGACGGCGACCACCTCAATGTCCTTGCCCAGCGCGCCCTGCTCGACCGCGGCGCGGAACACCTGCCGACCGATCCGCCCGAACCCGTTGATGCCGACCTTCACAGCCATCTCTGTTGTCTCCGGTGAGAGAGAGGTCCCGGCCGAGTGGCGGCATGGCGAGCCGCGGTGCCGGATAACACGTTCATTGGCTAGGTTATGATTCACCGCGAGCGAATCCAGTGCCGCCGGCGCGCCCGCTCGCTAACCTGAACTCAGGAGTTTCAAGTCCGAACGCCCGCACCGGAAGCGACACGGCGGGCCGCCCGTGCCCGGGCCGTTGCGGCTCTGGCCCCACGACTTGAGACGGCTGGAACTGCATCGAGCCCCTTCCTTTTTAGGCGGAAAAGCAATGTCCAAGGTGGTTCGCGTGGCCGTGACCGGCGCGGCCGGGCGCGTTTCGAGCAGCCTCATCGTGCGCCTCGCGTCGGGCGAAGTGTTCGGCCCAGAAACGAAGGTGGTCCTCCAGTTGCTCGAGGTGCCGGCGTCGGTGAACCCGGCGGCGCTGAAGAACCTCGAAGGCGCGATGTACGAGCTCCAGGACTGCGGGTTCTCCACCCTCAAAGACGTCGTCATCACCGACGACCCGAACGTCGCGTTCAACGGGTGCAACTACGCCCTGCTCGTGGGCGCCGCCCCGCGCGGCCCCGGCGAGCAGCGCAGCGACCTGATCCGCAAGAACGGCGCGATCTTCGTGGGCCAGGGGCAGGCGATCGCGAAGAACGCGGCGTCCGACGTGCGGATCCTGGTCGTCGGCAACCCGTGCAACACGAACTGCCTCATCGCCTACAGCAACGGCCGGGACGTGCCCGCCGACCGCTGGCACGCGATGACCCGGCTCGACCACAACCGCGCGGTCTCGGCGCTCGCGATCAAGGCGGGCGTGACCAACGACGCCGTCACCTGCGTCACCATCTGGGGCAACCACTCGAACACGCAGTACCCGGACTTCACGAACGCCAAGATCGGCGGCCGGCCCGCGACCGAGGTCATCACCGACCGCGCGTGGCTCGAAAACACGTTCGTCCCGAACACCCAGGAGCGCGGGAAGTTCATCATCGACACCACGAAAGTGTCGTCGTCGTTCTCGGCCGCGAACGGGGCCATCGACCACGTCAAGAGCCTCGTGACCGGCACCCCGGCCGGCGACTGGACCAGCGCCGCCATCGTCTCGAAGGGCGAGTACGGCGTTCCGGCGGGCCTGGTGTTCGGATACCCCTGCACCACGAGCGGCGACGGTAACTGGAACGTGGTCGAGGGTTTGAAGCTCGACGCGTTCGGCGAAGCGAAGTTCAAGAAGACGCTCGACGAACTGCTGAAGGAGCAAGAGGTCGTGAAGGACCTGCTCCCGAGCTAATGCGACCAGCCGGCCCCTTCGATAAGGCCGAAGGGGCCGTTCATCCATCGGCGCGAATCGGAACGAGGGAACGCTCTCCTCTTCGCCGTTGTGCCGACGTGCCGAACGGTTGTCGGTCCGAGATGGTTCCACTGCACTTCCCCTCCGCAGCACTTCCGGAAGTCCTTGGCCCCACAACTCCCATTCATTTACCGCCCAGAACCCGGAACCACGCCCCGATCAAATTCGTCGCAAACGATTACCCAGCGAGCTGTTACTGCGACATACACGATACCGACGTGGGCTAATGTCTCTTGACCGACCCCTCGTTTTAAAGGCTTTTGTTGGGTGATTCAGTGGTAGCGATCACCCAGCGATTCGGTAGCGAATTACCAGTCCGGCGGCGGCGAATGTCCAGTCCGTGCCCCGTCGAATGTAACCCTCGCCCCCCTGCCCTGCCCTCTCGACATTCCGGTCCGAACGGGAAAGCAACTGATACATGAACCCACCCGCGATGTCACTTTTGTTGACGAGCCGCGACCGCGAGGGAGCGGGGCCACGTATCCCGCTCCCTCGCGGTCGCGGCTCGTTAATAAAGCGTTCGTATTACCAAATACACACACAAATTTCACCGGTTTATTAGGAGCGACCTACAAGCGACGGCTACGACACGCACAACTCGTTCGTAGTCCGGATTCGCGCGGGTCGTCCGAACGTCACGGACCGCCCCCCTATCAAACTGATGGCACCGAAGGGAAAGCCATCGTGCGCACCAACCACGCCTCACGACGCAGGTGATTAGATGGGGCATTCGGCGTGCTGGCTGAACCCCACCATCCGCTCCAGTCGGCAGCGTCGGCACGGAAGCTACGCTGTGAAACACGGAGCAACACCATGTTCCTGCGATATCTCCTCACACACGTTTAAGGTCACTCCGACGCCCCGGTATCCACGATTGAAGCACGCATTAGGTCAGTTATCCACGCGGGACGACTTTAATCAGCCTCTCATAAATGTGGGGCATGCTGCTTGAAAACAAAACGACCGGTCGGTATCTTTCAGCCATGTCTGAAGCTCACCGGCGCAAGAAGGAGCCCGAGCACGTCCGCCGGGCCATCATCGAAAGTGCCGCCCGTTTGGCGGTCAACGATGGGTTTGCGTCCTTGAGTATGCAGGCGGTGGCATCGGCGGCCGGGGTAACCAAGGGAGGACTGCTCCACCACTTCCCGTGCAAGCAGGCCATGGTCGAGGCGGTATTCAAAGAAATGATGGCCGCCCTGGATCGGACGATCGATGAGGAGATGGCCCGCGACACTAACCCACGCGGGTCCTTCACACGCGCCTACGTGAGCGCGTTGAGGAAGATCGAAGTCGGCCTCCTCGACGAGCGGGGAATCCCGATCTCGCTCTCCATGTTGATCGACCCGGCGCTGACCCGGCGCTGGTGCGACTGGATCGGAGACCGGCTCAACAGGCACGCCGAGACGGACGGCGGTGTGGATCTTGAGATCGTTCGTTTGGCCGCCGACGGGCTCTGGCTGGCCACGATGTGCAAGTCGCCCACGAGTAACAACGCCGAGGCCGTCATTAATCGTCTGATCGCATGCACCCGATGACCGGCACGTTTGACCCGGTGCGATCAACAATCAGGTCGGTACACGCGCAACCCATTTAGTCCTCTCGAAGGACCCGGGTCGGCGCGCCCGCTCCCGAACAGAACCACCCACGACACGAACAGTATGGTTAACGCGTTGCGACTTTACCTCGGCTCGAACGGGTTCATCGTTCTGGCGGCGTGTCTCGCGGCCCTGGGGTGCCGGGGCGCCCCGCCGGCCCCGCCCGAGCCCCCGCCGCCGGTCGCGTCGGTCACCCAGCCGATCGACTTCCCGGTCCAATCGTACTACGAGTACAACGGCTATCTGGACTCGGTCGAGTCGGTCCAGGTCCGCGCGCGGGTGAAGGGGGTGCTGGAAGAGTTCCGGTTCACCGAAGGGGACGAGGTGAAGAAGGGGGACCTGCTGTACCGCATCGACCCCCGCGAGTACGAGGCCGCGGAGCTGAAGGCGAAGTCCGATATCAGCAAGGCGGAGGCCGACGCAGCCAACGCCAAAGCCCAGATCCGGCTCACCAAGGCCGAAGTGGACCGGCAGCAGAAGACCTACAACTCGGGCGCCGGCGCGGTGTTCGACCTGGACAAGGCCCAGGCGAACCTCGCCGCCGCGCAGGCCCAGTTGGACGTTGCGGCGGCCAACCGCGAGGCGGGCGAGTCGGCGCTCCGGACGGCCCGGCTGGACCTCGAGTACACGCAGATCAAGGCCCCGATCGACGGCCGCATCAGCCGCACGCTGGTGACCCCCGGCAACCTCGTCGGTCAGAACGAAACGACCCTGCTCACGACGATCGTCCGCATGGACGAGTTGTACGTCTACTACGACGCCGCCGAGCGCGACCTGATCGAGTACCAGCGCACCCCGTCCGGGGCCGCACCGGGCGCGAAGGGGCCGGCGACGCTCCCGGTCGAGTTCGGGGTCGCGACCGAAAAGGGGTTCCCGCACCGGGGCGTCATCGACTTCCGGGAGAACCGGGTCGAAACGTCCACGGGCACCGTGCGCATCCGCGGGCGCGTGGCCAACCCGATCGTGGAACCGGGCCGCCACCGGTTGCTCTACCCGGGTCTGTTCGCCCGAATCCGCGTCCCGTCGGGTCCGCTCCGCACGCTCCCTGTGATTCCCGAAGACGCCCTGATGACCGGCCAGGAGGGCCAGTTCGTTTACGTCCTGGGTGAGGGCAATGTCGTTCAGAAGCGATCAGTGACGGTCGTCCCGCAACACGTCTGGAAGGCCGAGTCGCAGCAAGGGCCGACGTGGACGCTGGCGGCCCCCGTACCGCCACCCGGCGGCGCTCCGAGCGCGGGCGCGGCTCCGGGCGCAGGTGGACCGCCGCCGGGTGCGGGCGGCCCGCCGCCGGGACCGGTGCCCGTGCGGTCCGTTGTCGCGGTGGCGAAGGGACTCACCCGGGCCGATCGGGTGCTCGTGACCGGGCTGACCAAGTCGCGGCCGGGCGCCCCCGTCACGCCCGAGCACCGCGAACTCCAGCAGCCGGCGCCCGAGGCCAAGTAACAGTTGGTGGCACAGGGCTCCCGCCCTGTGCTACGGCCGCCGGCCCCTCCGGGGCGGGAAGCAAGTTAATGGGCAAAAGGTTGCGTCTCTTTTACCTTTTGACTTTTCTCTTTTGCATTGGTTTGGCACCCCGGAGGGGTCGCCGGACGTAGCACAGGGCGGAAGCCCTGTGCGGGAGTTCGGTACAGGACCGCCGAAGATCGATCGGACCGCCCCGCCCTTCAGAGAACGACATGATTTCGCAGTTTTTCGTCGATCGGCCGATCTTCGCGAACGTGATCGCCGTCATCACCGTACTGTTCGGGGTGGTGGCCCTTTCCCGGCTGCCGGTGGAAGAGTACCCGTCGATCACCCCGCCCACGGTGCAGGTGACAGCCGCGTACCCCGGGGCCAACGCACGGGTGGTAGCCGACACGGTCGCCGCGCCGATCGAGCAGCAGGTGAACGGCGTGGAGAACATGCTCTACATGTCCTCCACGTCGTCCTCGGACGGGGCCTACGCGCTCACCATCACGTTCAAAATCGGGACCAACCTGGACGACGCCCAGGTGCAGGTCCAGAACCGCCTCGCCGCCGCCGAACCGGTGCTCCCGGAGGACGTGCGGCGGCAGGGGGTCAAGGCCGAGAAGCAGTCGTCGAGCATCATCCTCGTCGTCTCGCTGACCGACCCCACCGGGGCGCACGACAGCCTCTTCCTGTCGAACTACGCGACCCTCCGGCTGCGGGACGAGTTGAGCCGGGTCGAAGGGGTCGGGACGGTGACGGTGGTCGGGGCCGGCTCGTACTCGATGCGGGTGTGGCTCGACCCGGACAAGCTCGCCGCCCGGCAGCTCACCACCCAGGACGTGTCCGCGGCCCTCGCCCGGCAGAACGTGCAGGTGGCCGCCGGGCAGATCGGGCAGTCGCCCGCCGAACCCGGGCAGCGGTTCCAGATGACCGTCACCACCCTGGGCCGGCTGTCGGACCCGCGGCAGTTCGAGGAGATCATCCTCAAGAGCGGCGAGGCCGGTCAGCTCGTGTACCTGCGGGACGTGGCCCGGGTCGAGCTGGGCGCCCAGAACTACGACATGTTCGCCGTGCAGGCCGGGCGCGAGTCGGCGTTCCTGATCGTGTACCAGCTCCCCGGCTCCAACGCGATCGAGGTGGCCAAAGGCGTGCGGGCGGCGATGGAGAAGGTGAAGCCGAGCCTGCCCGAGGGCGTCGAGTACGCGATCCCGTTCGACACCACCAAGTTCGTCGACGCGGCCATCTCGTCGGTGTACCACACGCTCATCGAGGCCGGCGTGCTGGTGCTGATCGTCATCATGGTGTTCCTCCAGAACTGGCGCGCCCTGCTGGTGCCGGCGACGACGGTGCCAGTCACCATCATCGGCGCGTTCGCGTTCATGGCGCTGCTCGGGTTCTCGATCAACCTGCTCACGCTGTTCGGGCTGGTGCTGGCGATCGGGATCGTGGTGGACGACGCCATCGTGATCGTGGAGAACGCCAGCCACCACATCGAGAAGGGGCTCGCGCCGCGCGAGGCGACGATCCGCGCCATGAGCGAGGTGACCGGCCCCATCATCTCGATCACGCTGGTGCTGATGGCGGTGTTCGTCCCGACCGCGTTCCTGGGCGGCATCTCGGGCCAGATGTACCGGCAGTTCGCGCTGACCATTGCGGCCACGGCCCTCATCAGCGCGTTGAACGCCCTCACGCTGAAGCCCGCCCAGTGCGCCGCGTGGCTGCGGCCGCACACCGGGCGGAACCTGTTCACCCGGGCGTTCGACTTCTTCTACCGGCCGCTCGAAGCGGCGTACTCGTGGTCCGTCCGTCAGCTCCTCAAGGTCTGGTGGGCGGTGCTGATCGTGTTCCTGGGACTGACGGCCGGGACCGGGTGGTGGTACTCCAAGACCCCGACCGGGTTCCTGCCGCAAGAGGACCAGGGGTGGGTGATCGTGGCCGTGCAGCTCCCGGATTCCGCCTCGCTGAGCCGCACGAAAGATGTCACGGACAAGATGAACCAGATCCTGGCCGCGACCCCGGGGCTGGACTCCTGGGTGGTGCTGGGCGGCATGTCGCTGCTAGAGGGGACCAACGCGCCGAACGCGGCCACGGCGTTCATTTCGTTCAAGGACTGGTCTGAGAGAAAGTCGCCCGAGCTGATGCAACAGGCGCTCGTGGGGCGGCTCATGGGTTCGCTGAACTCCATCCAGGAGCCGTTCGTGCTAGTGCTCGTGCCGCCGCCGATCATGGGCCTGGGCGTGGCGGGCGGGTTCCAAATGCAGATCGAGGACCGCGAGGGCGTGGGGCCGGACGTGCTCCAAGAGCGCACCCAGGCGATCGTTGCGGCCGCGCAACGCCGCCCCGAGATCGGGATGGCCGCGAGCCAGTTCCGGGCCGGCGTGCCGCAAATCTACCTGAACATCGACCGGGCCAAGGCCGAGAAGATGGGGGTGATGGTCAGCGACATCTTCGCTACGCTCCAGGCGAACCTCGGGTCGGTGTACGTCAACGACTTCAACAAGTTCGACCGGACGTACCAGGTGCGCATCCAGGCCGACGCGCGGTTCCGCGGCGACCCCGGGTTGATCCGCAAGCTAGAAGTCCGGAACCGCCAGAACGGCAAGGTCCCGCTGTCCACGCTGCTGACCCCGGAGACCCGGACCGGGCCGCAGTCGATCACCCGGTACAACCTGTACCAGACGGCCACGATCAACGGTGCCGCGGGACCGGGGGTGAGTTCCGGCGACGCGCTCAAGGCGATGGAAGAGGTGGCCGGCCAGGAACTGCCCCGGTCGATGGGGTTCGACTGGACGGCGGTGTCGTTCCAGGAGCGCCGGACGGGCGGTGCGATGTTCACCCTGTTGGGCCTGCCGATCACCGAGGCGATGCTCGTGTTCGGGTTGGCCGTGTTCCTCGTGTACCTGGTGCTGGCGGCTCAGTACGAGAGTTGGCTGCTGCCGTTCGCGGTCATCCTGGTGGTCCCGCTCGGGATTCTGGGGGTGGTCGCGGGGATCAACGCGCGCGGGATGGACAACAACGTGTACACCCAGATCGGGGTGGTGCTCATCATTGCGCTTGCGAGCAAGAACGCGATCCTGATCGTCGAGTTCGCGCGGGAACTGCGGCTCGCGGGCCGCTCGGTGCGAGAGGCGGCCGTGGAGGCCAGCCGGCTGCGGTTCCGGCCGATCCTGATGACCTCCATCGCGTTCATCCTCGGCGTGGTGCCGCTGGTGATCGCGGAAGGGGCCGGGGCGGCGGGTCGGCAATCGCTCGGGACCGCCGTCTTCGGCGGGATGGTCACGTCAACGGTCCTCGCGGTGTTCTTCGTCCCGGCGTTCTATGTTGCCATCCAGTCGCTGATCGAACTGATCAGCGGCCCGCCGAAGTCGCACGGCGAACACCTCGCCGTTGCGGCGGCCGAGCTGCCGATCGCCGAACCGGTGCCGGAGACGCCGGCCGAAGGAACCAGCGATCCCGCTACGGCAACGAATCCGGATGCTGCGAAGCACCCGTGAGCCGATATCAGTAACCTCCAGAAGTCCCGTCGGCGGTCGCTGTACCGCCGACGGGTTCCGAAAACTGGAGTGGCTTCGTCCCTATGCAACTCCTCCTCGTCCACGGATTGGGCCGCACGCCGCTCTCGCTTTTCGGTCTCGGTGTGGCGCTCCGGAACGCCGGGCATCACGTCCGCTACTTCGGCTATTCCCCCACGCTTGAGCCGCTCGCGCGAATCCTCGGCCGCCTTCGCTCGCGTCTGAGCAAGTTAGTCTCTTTTTAAGTTCATTGTAGCGGTATTGATTCCGTATCCGCAGTGCCGGATGTACCGTCGGCACTCGTCGGGTGTGAACGCATCCACCGCTTTTCCCAAGAAGTCCCATAGGCCGTCGATGGTTCGCTTCCCGGCGGCTCGGAGCAACCCCTTGAGTTTGGAGAACGCCAACTCGATGGGGTTCAGGTCGGGGCTGTACGGCGGTAGGAGCAGCACCTGGCCGCCCGCGGCCTCGATCGCCTGCTTGGCCGCGACCCGCTTGTGGCAGATCAGGTTGTCCATCACCACCACATCACCGGGCCGGAGCGTGGGCACCAAGATCGGCTTCACGTAGGCCACGAACAGGTCCCCGGTCATGGCCCCATCGATCACCATCGGGGCCGTCAGCCCATCGGCCCGTAGGGCCGCCACAAACGTCGTCGTTTTCCAGTGCCCGTGCGGAACCGGGCACACCAGCCGCTCCCCTCTGGGGCTCCGGCCATAACGCCGGGTCATGTTCGTGCGGGCCCACGTCTCGTCGATGAACACCACCTTGTCCGGGTCCAATGCCGGTTGGGTCGCCTTCCAATCGGCCCGCTTCTGCTTCACGTCCGGGCGCTCCTGCTCGGACGCCCGCTGGACTTTTTTTTCACCGTCAGGCCGAGCTTGGCGACGGCTCGCCACAGGGTCCCGAGGGCGACCGCAACGCCCAACTTCACCTTGAGCTCTTCGAGGGTCATGTCGGGCGTTGCAGCGATGACCTCGCGGATCCGCTCGGCCTGGGTGTCGAGTTGGGGCACCCGGTTGTTGCGGCACGACCCGGGCTCGATGCGCCCGTCCTCCCGACGCCGCTGCTTGAGACGGCGTACCCACGACGCGCTCACCTTGTACCTCTCCGCGACGGCCGTGGTTCCCATCCCCGCATCACAGTCCTCAAGCACCCGCTTCCGCAAGTCCATCGACAGCGCGTTCATGGCATCCCCCGGTCGGATACACCCCCTATAATCGATTCCAAACTTCAGCGCTACGCTGAACTTAAAAAGAGACTAGCCGTGCGCGGGCACCCGGTCGGCCTCGTGGGGCACTCGCTCGGAGGGATATTACTCCGCACAGCGATTCCTGCCGTGCCGGGGCTCCGGGTCCACCACTTCGCGACGCTCGGAACCCCAACCAGCGTTCCGCGAATGGCCGTCCTCGCCTGGAATTGGGTGCCGCCGTTCCGTCTCTGGACGCGGGATTGTGGGAGGTTCCTCACATCCCATCAGGCGTTCGCCGACCTGCCACCGATTACCGTGCCGTTCACGCCGATCGCGGGCACGGCCGGGCCATGTGGCCGCTACAGCCCGTTTCAGAACGACCCGAACGACGGCGTGGTTTCGGTTTCGGAAGCCGAACTGCCCGACCACACCCTGACGCTGTTTCCGGCTGTTCACACCTGGATCATGGACCATCGACCCTTACAAACCTATCTGACCGAATTATTTACGTCTTGACGGTTCGCGCGTCGGCGCGGCTCGGCCCGGTCAGCGCCGACCGACCTCGGCGAGCCACACGTACTCGCGTTCGATCAGATCGCGAAAGATCTCGTACTGGGAGCCGAGCTTGGCCTCGGCCCGCGCCGCCGGCTTCCACTCCAGGTTCCACGTCTTGATGACGGGTTTGGCCTTCCCGATCGCGCGGTTCAGTTTGAGTTGAAACCCCGGGGCCTTCCCTTTTGCATCGAGCGGGAGAGAAAACGTCATGGCTCTCCCCGGGGGCAGCGCCTTGACCGTTTCCCATTTGCCCTCGCCCCAACGGTAGTCAAAGGTGAGCGTGAGGTCCGGCGTCGGATTGTTGACGGTGACCACCGCGAACTTGTTGTCCGCCGCGGTCGCGGTCGTGGTGGTCAAAGCGGCGCAGAGCGCGACAGCCGACAGGGCGCGGAGCATGAGGCATCTCGTGTGGCAACGGTCTGACACCCGACCCTAGCTCACAACACGCTCCGTGCAACGGTGGCGTGACGATGCCGCCCGGTCGCTTCGCCCACAGGTCCGTCTTTGCTCGCGGCCGAGCAGCAACAATCATACGTTCGCAATAAATGCGACCACGCTCCAGAGCCGGACCGCCGCTATCATGAGGTGATCGGAAAGCCATCGTTGCGGCGGGGGAGCCACTGGCCCCTTACCCTGAGGACCTTCCATATGATCGACCGAAATCTCGCAGCCAGCCTCTTCGTCCTCGGTGTGTGCTGCTGTTCGCCGATCGTCGGCCGATCCGCCAATCAGGCCGAGCCCGGTGGCGTGACGATCGAGTTCCAGGACACCGCCGCTCTGCCGAACGTCAAGTACTCACTGAAAGTGGCAATCGAATTTGCTGACGGAAGAAAGCTGGTAGCCGTCAAACTCGAATTACCCGCAGGCTCGACCGGCACGCACCTGAGTGCCAGCCTCGCCGGATCGTTGAAGGCTCAAGGCGGGTGGGAATGCACGCTCAAAGACAACAAGGTGGTGCTGACCACCTGGAAGGATCAAAAGACCGGGATCGTGCACACTGTCAAGAACATCATCTTCACATCGGACGACCTTCCAAAGACTAGTATGCCCAAGGTAACACGTCCGGGTCTCAAGGGCTGATGCCTTCAAGCCCGCTCGACACCCCTACTGCTCCGGGCGGCCTTGATTCGGCACCGCATCTCCCTCGGCTTTGGAAGTGCAACTCCCCGACCGCGCTCGGCCACACGTTTCTGATGGGCGCAGTCACTGTTCGGTCCCGGATAACGGCTATCATGAGGAGTGAGCCCTCCTCTGCACCCGCGATCCGGTGAACCGTCATGCCATCCAACGCGAAGAACGTCCTCGGCGGCCCGCTCCAGACTTGCTCCACGAACCCGCTCACCGGGTTCTACCGCGACGGCTGCTGCAACACCGGCCCCGACGACGAAGGGCTCCACACCATCTGCTGTCAAGTCACCGCCGAGTTCCTGGCCCACCAGCGGTCGATCGGTAATGACCTGAGCACCCCGTTCCCGATGTACGGGTTCCCCGGCCTGCGCCCGGGCGACCGGTGGTGCGTGTGCATCACCCGCTGGAAGCAGTCCCTCGACGCCGGCGTCGCCTGCCCGGTCGTTCTGGAGGCGACCCACATGCACGCCTTGGAGTTCGTGGACCTCGAAGACCTCCAACGGCACGCGGTTAGCATTGAGCCGAAAGCGTAAGATAAAACCATTTACGAGAGCTTACGATGCGACTCGATGACGCACCGGAAAGTGAGAATGTTGACGACCGCCGCGGCATGGGCGGGAAGTTGGCCGTCGGCGGCGGACTCGGCGGGTTGGTGATCGTTGTCCTGGGGTTGCTGTTCGGCGTCGACTTGCGCGGGAAACTGCCCGTCGCCCCGCCGAATAACGACGGGGGCGAAAGTCGCGGCGCGGCGCCGAATGACGGGTACAAACAGTTCGCCGGCAAGATTCTGGGGATGACCGAAGAGGTTTGGGCGGAGCAGTTCAAGACGAACGGGTACAAGTCTTACAAGAAGCCCAAAATGGTGCTGTTCTCCCGGGGAGTTCGCACGGGTTGCGGCGACGCACCCTCTTCGGTCGGCCCGTTTTACTGCCCGGCTGACGAAACGGTCTACCTCGACCCTACCTTCTTTGACGAACTGGAGCAAAAGCTCAAAGGTTCAAAGGCCGAATTCTCGCAGGCATACGTGGTCGGGCACGAGGTCGGGCACCACGTCCAACACCTTCTGGGGTACTCCCGCCGGACGGACGAGATGCGGAAGACGAAGCGCGAGAACGAATACTCCATCCGCCTCGAACTCCAGGCCGACTACCTGGCAGGGGTGTGGTCCAATCACGCGGACAAGAAGTACAAGATTCTGCAACGGGGCGACGTGGAAGAGGCGCTAAAAACCGCGCGATCAATCGGCGACAACCGAATCCAGGAGAAGATGCGAGGGCGCGTCCACCCCGAGAGCTTCAACCACGGCACCGACCGCCAGCGGTACGCCGCGTTCTCCGACGGCCTCAAGACGGGCGACGCGAGCAAGAAGAAGCTCGACCTGTACTTCGACGACGAACAAACGCCGTTCGACGCCAGGGCGGGCGAATTGCGAAACCCGACACTGTTCGGAAGGTGACCGAATCGGACAACCGATCCGCAACCCCGTCAAGTCCCGACAGCTTCCCGTGGCGGTATTGGCCCTTCCGATCTACATCGGCAGGGCCACTACAGCTTTGGTCAAAACGCATCCGGAAAAAGCGTCGTGCTGCCGTCAAGGGTGTCCGTCTCGGCGTAGATGAGGGGCCGAGACTCGGGCGCGAGAACGGCACCGCCGACCACGCGCCCGATGACGAGTCGGTGGTCGCCGGCTTCGGTATCTCCGACCACCTGACAATCGAAGTAAGCGACGGCGGCGGTGAGTATTGGAGCGCCTGTCGCGCCGGCCCGCCACGTCACCCCAGCCAATTTGTCGATGTCACGTCCCGATTGGGTGCCGAAGTGTCGGGCGAGATCCAACTGATCGCTTGGTAACACGCTCACCGCAAACGCTCGGCCGGTCCGGAGTAGCGGGTACGAGTGATGTCCGGGATTGACGGAAAGCGCCAGGAGCGGTGGCTGAAACGAGACCTGCATGACCCATGCGGCGGTGAAAACGTTGCAGCGCTCGCCGTCAGCGACCCCGATCGCATACACCCCGTTGGTGAGGTGACGGAACAGCCGACTCATTTCGGCGCTCATGAACCCTTCCGGAGTGCTTAATCGAATCGAAGTGCAGAAACGCAAGCGGCCGGAGCAAGCGCTCCGGCCGCTTCGCGTTGTGTCAACTCACCAACTTAGCTGACGAGTTCCTTGATCCAGTACGAGTTGGTCTTCTCGTTCGGCTTCTCGCCGGCGACGTAGTACGGACGCCCCAGGTTGTCGCGAACGCTCGCGTTCTGCTCCGGGGTCGGGTCGATGCCGAGGGCGCGGTAGATCGTGCCGTACATGTCGTTGACGCTGGCGGGGTTGTCCACGGCCGCGGTGCCGTCCTTGTCGGTCGCACCGTACACCACGCCGCCCTTGATGTTACCGCCGCCGAGCACCACGCTCCAGGCCCGCGGGTAGTGGTCGCGGCCGCCGTTCTGGTTGATGCGCGGGGTGCGCCCGAAGTCGCCCATCCACACCACCACGGTGTCCTTCAGCCGGCCGCGGTCGGCCAGGTCCCGCATCAGGGCGCCCATCCCCTTGTCCAGGGTCGGCAGGGCGCGGGTGGCGAGGGCGTTGAAGATGCCGTTGTGCATGTCCCAGCCGCCGAGGCTTACTTCCACGCACGACACGCCCGCCTCGACCAGCTTGCGGGCCAGGAGGCACCCGCGTCCGAAGTTGTTGGCGCCGGCCCCCGCCGCCCCGTACTCTTCCTTCAGCGACGCGGAGATCGGCTTGCCGTCGATCTCCTTCTCGAGGTTGAACACTTCCTTCCGGGAGCTGACCACGAGGCTGAGGGCCTTTTCGTACACTTCTTTGTGCGCCTGCGCGGCGTCCATCACCGGCTTCTTGCCCTCGTGCTGGACCAAACCGCCTTCGAGGCGGTCGAACAGCGCGGCGCGGCGGACGGTGCGGTCGTCGGCGACGGCCGAGGAGACGTTTTCCGGCGGGCTGCCGGGGTTCTGGACGGTGAACGGGGCGTACTTCATGCCGAGGAAGCCCGACCCGACCTGACCGCCGCCGACCGAGATGAACGACGGGATGTCGGCGTTCTTGGCCGCTTCCGGGTCCATGCCGGTGTAGTAGCTGAGCACGGAACCGATCGACGGGTAGTCGATGACCGGGCTGCGCTGCTTGCCGGTGTTCATGATGAACGTGCCGCGGGCGTGGTCGCCCTCGAGCGAGTTCAGCGAGCGGATGATCGACAGGTTCTTGAACTGGGCCGCGACCTTCGGCAGGTGCTCGGTGATCTCGATGCCGCTGGCCGCGGTCGGCTTCGGCCGGTGCTCGCCGCCGTTGGGGCTGCCCGGCTTCATGTCCCACAGGTCGATCGTCGTCGGGCCGCCGCCCATCCACAGGACGATGAGGCTCTTCTGCTTCTTCTTGAGTTCCGCGGCGCGGGCCTTGAGGCCGGCGAGGAAGTTCAGCCCGGGCACCGTGACGGCGGCACCGGCCGCCGCGTGCTTCATGAAGTGCCGACGATCGGTGATTCCGAACATTCCGCAGGCTCCCAAAAGTGACCGGGCAGGCCGGCCGGGTGGCGAAACCGAGTGTATCTCAGAAGTCCGGTCCGAGCAACTGCTTGCGGCGGGTCGCGGAACGCGTCGCGGGCCGGTTCTGTTTTTCTGACGCGAACGGTATTCGGAAGTTCCCGAAGCGGCCGAAAAAGTCCCGGTTCCGAACGCCGCCCGACACGATTCGTGCGCCGGCCGATTGCGGCCCCTCACCTTTGCCCTCACGACAGAAAGGCGGGACGCTCGGCCGTGTCCGGATTCGGCCCGCCCCCTCACAGAACCTTCGTGGTGCGAACCGCGAACCCGTTGTAACCTATCGACTCTTTTGCGGTATCCGTACTGCCGCCGTGCTTCCGGAGGAACTTGATGACCGCACCCGCCGAACCGTCCCAGCCCCCCGGGGCGCACATTTCGCGCGGCGAATGGGGGCTGATCCTGCTGCTGATGGCGATCCAGTTCACGCACATGGTGGACTTCGTCATCATCATGCCGCTCGGCGGCCGGCTCATCGACGAGTTGTCGCTCAAGGAGGCGCAGTTTGCCCACATCGTCTCCGCGTACGCGTGGGCGGCCGGGGTCGCGAGCCTCGCCGCGAGCTTCGTGATGGACCGGTTCGACCGCAAGACCGTGCTGCTCACGATGTACGCCGGGTTCACGCTCAGCACGCTGTTCTGCGGGCTCGCGGGCGGGTATGAGTTGCTGCTCCTGTCGCGCACGCTGGCCGGGGCGTTCGGCGGCACCGCAGCGGTGGCGCTGATGTCCGTTATCGGCGACGTGTTCCCGCCCGAGAAGCGCGGGCGGGCGAGCGGCGCGGTGATGTCGTCGTTCGCGGTCGCGTCCATCGCGGGATTGCCGGCGGGGCTGATGCTCGCGGAGTGGTTCGGACGCGGGGCACCGTTCCTGGTGCTCGCGGCGCTGAGCGCGCTCGTTTGGGCGCTCGTCTGGTCCAAACTGCCGCCGGTGCGCGGCCACCTCACCGACAACCGCCCGAACCGCTGGGCCGAGTTCGGCGAGGTGGTGAGCAACCGCACCTACCTGGGAGCGTTCGCGTTCTCCTTCTTCCTGGTGCTCGGCACGTTCACGGTCGCGTCGTTCATCGGCCCGTACTTGAAAGCCCTCAACGGGTGGACGGAGCGGCAGCTCGCACAACTGTATTTCGTCGCGGGCGCCTGCACCCTCGTCGGCATGACCGTCGTGGGCCGGCTCTCGGACAAGCTCCCGCGGCTCACGCTGTTCCGGGTGATCGGATCGGCGGCGATCGTCATGGCGCTGGTGGTGACCCACCTCCCGGCGGGGCCGCTGTGGGTGGCCGCGATCGCGATGAGCGCGTTCATGGTCGTCGCGGCGGGGCGGATGGTGCCGGTTCAAGCGCTGCTGCTGGGCGTTGCGAGCCCGAAGAACCGCGGCGCGTTCATGAGCGTGAACACCGCGGTGCAGCACGCCGCCACGGGCCTCGCCCCGCTGATCGCCGGCGCGCTGGTGACCCTCAACCCGCTCCCCCCGGTCGGGTTCGAGAACGTCGGCTGGGTCGCGGCGGTCACGGCTGCGATTTCGCTCGTGCTGGCGGGTGTGCTGAAACCGGCCCCGGCCGACAAGTCGCCGCTCGATGCGATCGACGCCCCGGTGTCGGACGCCCTCGGACTCCCGGAGGCACACGACAACCGCGGCCCGGTCGTGGCGAAACCGATCTCGCCCGAGGAGCCGACGCCGGAAATCGCGAAGGTGGTGTCGTAAATTGCGATCTGGAGTACCCGGCGGCGGGCGTGGAAGCCGCCGCCACCGAGCCACAGTCAGAGGTTGGCACAGACGACTTGGTACTCGATCCGCATCCGGTGAACGCCGTCCGGTTGTGGCGCCCACTCGCGGGCACCAGGAACCTCCGCCACCTGATGCCCCCAACCGGCGACCAACTCATCCAGGAACCGCCGGGCGGTGCTCAACACACTCTCCCGCTCTGTTTCGGCCAGAACCGCACGGCAGTCCACCGTCAGCACCACCGAATCGCCGTCGGGCACGTCACCGCCGATTTCGAGCCGGCCGACAGTAACGTCCTCTTCTCCGCGCACGATCCGGTAGCGGCGCGTCGGGTCGTTGGCCCGCATCGGGATCTTCGCGAACCGGAACACGTCCATCGTTCTCACCTGCTGCACCTGGGAACTCGTTGGGCTGATTTTATCGCGCGGACAGGTGCATTGTTTTGGAAGGAGCCGTGGCCGCGGGGAGCGGGCGAAGTCTCCCGCACAACCCCTGTCGGTCACAGCGCATCGAATGTGCACCGCAACCACGCCCGCCTGCTCGGATAGTAAAGCGTGGGCGACGCGGCGCGGACGCAATCCGCCGCACCGGTATCAGGATGCGGTAACGCCGCCCGAGCTTTTGGAGTCGCCGGGGCGGGCGGCGCCTTTGTTCCCGTCCTCTACCGAAATGACGGTTGTGAGCTCCGGGTCGCCGGCCGCGGCCCGCTCGATGGCTTCGAGCCGCGCCCGCTCGGTGGCCGGGTCGTCGATCTTCAGTTCCACCGCCGGCCCCGAGCTCATCAGGTGGCCCCACCCCTGCCACCCGATCACCTGCGTGCAGACCGCCTTCAGCGCGGCCATCAGCGGCATCGCCAGGAACAGCCCCGCGATCCCCCACACCTGATGCCAGTAAAGGCAGGCGAGCAGCACCGTCGTCGCGTTGAGGTCCATGCTCCGGCCCATCACCCACGGGACGATGATGTACCCCTCGAACGTCACCACGCAGGTGTAGAAGATGGCGATCCCGAACGCGGCCAGCGGGTCCACGAACAGCAGCGCGTCCAGGAACGGCGGGATGCCGGCCGCGATGGTGCCGATGTACGGCACGTAGCTGAGGACCGCCACCAGCAGCGCCCACAGGTACCAGTGCTGCAACCCCACCTGCTGGTACACCGTGCCGAGCACAAGGGCGAGGCCCAGGTTCACGACCGTGCGCCACACCAGGTACGTCCGGATCGCCTCCCCCATCTCCGCGAACGCCAGCGTGACCCGCCCGCGGGTCTCCATCGACGTGCCGAAGATCGCCTTCACTTTGTCCGCCAGCATCTGCCCCTCGAAGATCAGGAACAGCGTGATGAACAGCACCAGAATGGCCTGCCAGAGGTGGTCCAGGCCCGCCAGCGAGAGCCGCGCGAGTACCGAGGACATGGAGTCCTCGCTCAACTGCTTCCGGAGCAGCGCCACCGCCTTCGGGTGCCGCTCGGGGTGCTGCTGGTCGGCCCGTCCGAACACCTCGTCGTCGTCGTGGATGGGGAACAGGGTGCCGAGGTTCGACTGGACCTTGTTGTACTGGCCGATCCACTGCTCCTCGCTCTGTGGGAGGCCTTTGAGGGTTTGTGGGATGGCCCAGGCGAACGCCCCGATCACGACCAAGTGCAGCGCGACCAGCGCGAAGATCGACAGGAGGCAGGCGAAGAACCACGGCACGAGCAGCCGCTCGTGCGTGAACTGCGCGAACGGGTACAGGATCGAGGCCAGCAGGATCGAGAACACGACCGGGATGAAGATGCTGCTGCCGAGGTACAGGGCGACCGAGATGCCGAACACGGCACACAGGTTCAGCCCGACGCGGGTGGCGAGTGTGAGGCTCAGGTTCATCTTGCGTTCGTACCCGTAAGGAACCCGGCGCGCCGCGACGGAGCCGCGGGCACGTTAACCGTCGATCTGTTGTGCCGCGGCGAGCGTGTTGTGGAGCAGCATGGTGATCGTCATCGGCCCGACCCCGCCGGGCACCGGCGACACCCACCCGGCCACGTCCCACACGCCCGGGTGAACGTCGCCGCACCAGCGCCCGTTCACGTTATTCGTTCCGACATCGATCACGACCGCACCGGGGCGCACCATATCGGCAGTAAGAAACTCCGGAACGCCCGCCGCCGCGACGAGCACGTCGGCCCCGCGGCACACGGCGGCGAGGTCGGAGGTGCGGGTGTGGGCGACGGTCACCGTCGCGTCCGCGGCGGCGGGGTTCGCGGCCGTCGGCTTCTGCATGAGCATCAGCGCGAGCGGCTTGCCGACGATGTTACTGCGGCCGACGACGACGACCGATTTTCCCGCGAGGGAAACGCCGTTGCGGGTCAGCAACTGGATCACGCCGTGCGGCGTGCAGGGGTAGAACCGCGGGTGCCCGGCGGCCAACAGCCCGACGTTTTCCGGGTGGAAGCAATCGACATCCTTGGCGGGCGCAACTGCCCGGATGACCGCCTCGCCGTCGATCTGTTTGGGCAGCGGGAGTTGGACCAGAATGCCGTGAACGGCGGGGTCGGCGTTGAGCTGCGCGACCAGAGCGAGTAGCTCGGCCTGCGAGGTGGTCGCGGGCAGTCGGTGGGCCGCCGTGGCGAACCCCACATCCTGGCAGGCCTTGTGCTTGTTCTTGACGTACTGCTGGCTGGCCGGGTCTTCGCCGACCAGCACGGCCGCGAGCCCGGGGGCTCGCTTCCCGGCCGCGGCACGCGCCTGGACCTGGGTCGCGATCTCGCCCCGCATCGTTGCGGCAAGAGCCTTTCCGTCGAGCTTTTGAGCCGGCATTGCGCTGTCTGTGTTCGTGGGTGTGGTTTCAGGATGTCGTTGTAGGCGGGACGGGGCCGCTCGTTTTCTGAAAACAACGAGTGCGGGAGGCCGAGCGGCCTCCCGCGCCTTTGAAGTGCCCTCTACCCGAGTCGCTGAAGCAGCTTCGGGAGCACCTCACCTGACGGTCCGTAAAGCCCAATGTCGGCGTACGCGCTGGCCTCGGTGCGGGTGATGTTCACTTCGATCACCGTTGCACCTTTGCGCCGCGCGATCGGAACGAGCGACGCGGCCGGGTGAACCACCGCCGATGTGCCGACCACCAGCAGCGTGTCGCACTCGCTCGCGCTCACCATCGCTTCCATCCAGATGTCGTCGGGCAGCCCCTCACCGAACCAGACGATATGCGGACGCAGCCGGCCGTGGCACTGCGGGCACTCCGGCGCGTCTCCGAGCGGTTCCAACCCGCGGTTCGTGACAGCCTCACAAACGGTGCAACGCGTTTGGCGCAAGCTGCCGTGAATCTCAAGAACCCGACGGCTGCCGGCTTGGAGGTGAAGGCCGTCGACGTTCTGTGTCACCAGCTTGAAGTTGTCGCCGAAGCGGTCTTCGAGCGCAACAAGAGCGAAGTGCCCCGGGTTGGGTTTCACGGTCGCGACGTTCGCGCGGCGGGCGTTGTAGAACTGCCACACGAGCGCCGGGTTGCGGTCCCAGCCGTCGGGGCTGGCCACGTCCTCAATGCGGTGCCCTTCCCAGAGCCCGTCCGAGGCGCGGAACGTGGGCACCCCGCTCTCGGCCGAAATGCCCGCTCCTGTGAGCACACAGACGCTCTTGGCGGCCCGCAACCAGCGGGCGGCTCGATCGAGGGCGTCGTTGAGTTCGTCGTCGGTCATTCGCGATTCCCAGTTGGCCGACCGGGGGACCGTTTGAGAATAACCGCTGCGCCCGCCGCTGGCAACGCGGTGGTTCACCCGGTGACGACCGAGCCGGCTTCCCGGCACAGTTGCGCGGTCCGCTCCGGATCGGGCGTTTCGGCGATCACCCGCACCACCGGCTCGGTGTTGCTGCCGCGCACGTGCAGCCACCAGTCGGGGCCGTCGAGCCGCAGCCCGTCGTCGCGGTTGATCGTCGCCTCCGGCCACCGCGCTTCGAGAGCCGCGATCGCGTCCGGGAGCCGCTCGCGCGAGATGGTAAACTTGGTTTTGAGCATCGCGTACCGGGGCAGTTCGGCGACGAGCTGCGAGAACGGCTTGCGCTCCTCGGCCATCAGCGACAGGATGAACGCCATCCCCACGAACGGGTCGCGCACCCACCCGATGCGCGGGTCGATGACGCCGCCGTTGCCTTCGCCCCCGAGTACCGCGCCGGTCTCGCGCATGAGGGCGACCACGTTCGCCTCGCCGACCGCCGAGCGGACGCACGGGCACCCCGCGGCCGCCGCCACGTCCTGGTTCATCCGCGACGTGGACATGTTGATGGCGACCGTGCCGGGCTGCTGCCGGAGCCGGTACTTCACGGCGAGCGCGAGCGTGGCCTCCTCGCTCACGCAGTCCCCGTTCTCATCGATCAGCGCCAGGCGATCGGAGTCGGGGTCGAGCACGAACCCGATCGCGCACTCGTGCTGCTTCACCCAGGGGGCCACGTCAACAAGGTGAGCCGGGATCGGTTCGGGCTCGTGCGCGAACACGCCGGTCGCCTCGCACCCGTGCGCGATCACCTCGCAACCGAAGTCGGTGAGCATCTTCACCCCGAGCGGGCCGCCGGCGCCGCCGTTGGCGTCGAGGAACACCCGGAAGCGCTGCCCCGCGACCGCCGCGACGCTGACCGTGTCGAGTACGGCCTGCACGTGATCCGCGCCGACGTCCGGGGGGACGCCGACGGTGCCGATTCCGTTCCACGCCGCGCGGGCGAAGTCGCCGGATTCGTACAGCCCGCGGATGACGGCACCGGCGGCGGCCGGTAGCACCGCGCCGTCGGAGCCGAACATCTTCAGCCCGTTCCACGGTGCCGGGTTGTGGCTCGCGGTGATCTGGATCGCGCCCGCGGCGTTCAACTGCCGCACCGCGAACCCGCACGTGGGCGTCGAGGCGATCCCGAGGTCTTCGACCTTGCAACCGGCGCTGAGCAGCCCCGCCGTAACCGCGTGGCGGAGCATTTCGCCGCTGGGGCGCCCGTCGTTGGAGACGATGACCCGTTTGCCGGCCACGGTCGAACCGTAGGCGGCCGCGAACCGGGTGGCGGCTTCGGCGGTGAGGCCCGCGCCGACGATTCCGCGAATGCCCGAGACGGACACGATGAGATCGGACGGAACCGCCATCGGCAAACCCTTGGTGCGAAACGGGCGACGAAGGGTGTTGTACGGACGGCTCTCGCACCCTCAACTCGCCGGGTACGTGTGTGCTCCGGGCCATGTGATGCGATCAAAGAGCGCCCACAACTTCCGCCCGCGCACCGGGTTCACCCCCGCAACGTATGCCACCCGGCCGGCGAGGTGCGAGCGAAAGTCCGGGTGTCCGCTTCGGTTCTGATCGGCGGGGCCGTGCCGCACGCAGTTGGTCAGAATTGCTTTCAGCCGGTCGAACTCGGCGCGCGGCACGTTGGGCCGCTGGTTCACCACAACCCCCGTCACGGTCTGCCGCCCGCCGCCCCCCATCACCCGGGTTTTCCCGCGGTTAAGAGCAAAGCCCTCTTCTGCGGCGATGAGCGTGACCCGTCGAACGAACCGTGCGGCGTTCCGGCGCAAGAGTTCACCGCCGGAGAACGTGAGATCATCGGCGTAGCGTGTGTACGTCGCCCCGCACGCGGCGGCGAGCCCGGCCAGTCGCCGATCCAGCCGCAACGCGACCAAGTTTGCCAGTGCCGGAGAGGTGGGCGCGCCTTGGGGGAGGTGTCGCGATGTGAGCCGGGCACGGGTGGCGTGCTCGGAACCGTCGTTCAGCGGGTTCGGGCGTTCGTTCCAGTCGTTGGAAGCCAGGCGCGTCGTGCAGAGGCCGGACAACAGCCGCGCGACCGACTCGCGGTAGCCGAGTGCGAGGAACAGCGCGAGAACGCGCCCGACGGGCACTGACGCGAAGAAGTCGGTGAGGTCGAAGCGGATCACGATCGCGTGGCCGCAGTGCGGGGTCGCGTTGGTAACGATCGAGCGCCCCGGTCGGAACCCGTGAACGGCCGGGTGCGGTGGAACGTGGTTCAAAAGGTCCGCCAGCAGCTTTCGCTGAACCCGTTTGAGCGGCGGAACGGGGATTTCGAGCAGTCGGGCGCGCCCCTTGGGTTTCGGCACCCAGCGCACGCGATACGACCGCACGCCCTTGCTGATGGCGTTCCGCCCAGCCGGGTCCGCGAGCCAGAGCAGATGGCCGACCGGAACGCCGAGCCATTCGGCGAGCGCCGGCTCGTTGGGTAACACGGGGAGACCGCTGGCCCAGTCGGGGCGCGGGCGGGGCGGCGGTTCCGGCGGCGCAAAGATGTGCCACACGGGGAACCGATCCGCCGGATACCGTGCGGTCGCCAGCGCGGCCAGCGCACGCACGAACCCCGGATCACGGCCAAGAAACGCGAGCAGTTCGTTGAACGTTGGCGGGGTGGCGTGTGCGGTGTGGACCCGCTTTGCGAACCGCGGCGTCCAGCCGAACCGCTTTCCCGTTGCCCGGTAGACGGAGGTGCGGAGCCCCGCGACGCTCCATTCGCCAGCCAGCAGCGCCGCCGCGAGGTTGCTCACGAATCGGTTCGCGGTCATCACGTTCGTGGTCAGAGGGCCGCGAGCGGGCCGACGAATCCCGTCCTGCGCGACAAGACGGGCGTGGAAGCGCCCCTACTGTCGCGCGCTCAATCCTCAGGCATCGAACGACCCCGGGGTAGCCCCGGAGCAACAGCTCGCGCTCGTTGAGAGCGTTTCACCGTTGTGCTCGGCCCGCTCGCGGTGTTTGGGATGTTGCCGTCCGGGCGGGGCGGCGGCAATCTCGGTTACTCCTTGTTCTCTTTTTCCGCTTCCTTCTTCACGTACTCCTTAAACGCCGCCATGTTGTAGCTGATGAACAAGAACGTGTGGTGCAGCGCCTGGTACGTCTCGTCTTCGGGATCGTCGGCGTAATCCTTCCGCAGCGCATAAAGCTTCGCGAGCAACTGGTCGGCGTTCATCATCGCACCGGTTCCGGTCGGGTTGGTTCAACTCAGGGGGCGTCACAGCCGATGGGGATTCTACCCATCTTGACGCGCCCCGGCGCCGGTGTTACCGTTCCACGCCGCACGCCCAGGGACGGGCGCGCAGACCGAACGGCGAAGGCGCATTGATGGTTCGTCGAGTCAGTCAGTCGCTGGTCGCGTGGTTCCTGCTCTGGGACCTCACCCTCACCGCCGCCGGGTGGCTGGCCGCGTACTACGTGCGGTTCCACACCGGTCTCTTCTCCGTTCATCGCGGCGTACCCGATTTTGCCCTGTACCTGCGCGCGCTCCCGTTGATCCTGCTCGCCGGGGCGATCACCTACCGGTTCGCCGGGATGTACGAGATTCATCGGTTGCGCCGGTTCCGCGAAGAACTCGCCGCGGTCGGAAAGGGCGTCGGGCTGATGGCGCTGGTGGTGATGGCGATCAGCTTCGCCCGGCACGCGCAGCACGAGTCGCGCGGCGCCATGGTGATGTTTACCGTCGTCACCTTGCTCACGCTCCTGGTAGTGCGGCGGATCAGTTGGCTCGGGATCAGGCAGCTCCGCGCCCGGGGCGTGAACCAGAGTCACGCGCTGGTCGTCGGCACCGGGCGGCTCGCCCGGCGCACCGTGCGCACCCTGCACTCCGTGTCGTGGTCGGGCATCCAGCCCGTCGGCTACGTCGAGGACGACGCGCACCGCGGGGCGGGCGCCGACCTGCCGGTGCTCGGGGGCCTCGCGGAACTGCCGGAATTGGTCGAGCGGCACCACATTGAGCACGTCTTCGTCGCGCTGCCGTTGAACCGCTACGCGGACGCCCGGCGGGTGTTCGCCGCGCTCTCACAGACCGTTGTGGACGTGCAACTCATCGCCGACCTGCCCGCGATGGCCGGGATGACGTTCACCACCACGCAGATCCACGGGATGACGGTGATCGGGCTGCGCGAGAACCCGCACCACGGGCTCAACATGGTCGTGAAGCGCGTCATGGACGTGATCCTGGCGTGCGTGGCGATCGTGCTGCTGGCCCCGCTGATGGGGTTCATCGCGCTGCTCGTCAAGCTGACCAGCCCGGGGCCTCTGCTGTACCGGCAGGAGCGGTGCGGGCTGAACGGCCGCTCGTTCATGATGCTCAAGTTCCGCAGCATGCGGGTCGACGCCGAGGCGGCCGGCCCGCAGATGACGGGCGCCAACGACCCGCGGCGCACCCGGCTCGGAACGGTCATGCGGGCCACCAACCTCGACGAGCTGCCGCAGTTCTTTAACGTGCTGTGGGGCGACATGAGCATCGTCGGGCCGCGGCCCGAGCGGCCGGTGTTCGTGAGCAAGTTCGCCAAGACCATTCCGAACTACAACGCCCGCCACGCGGTGAAGGCCGGCATCACCGGCTGGGCGCAGGTGAACGGCTGGCGCGGCAACTCGTCGCTCCGCAAGCGCGTGCAGTTCGACCTGTACTACATCAGCCACTGGAACCCGCTGTTCGACCTCCGCATCATTTTCCTGACCGTGTGGCGAATGCTGTTCTCGAAGCAGAAACACGCCTACTGAGTGAAACGTCCGTTCCGGAGTGGCGTCGTAATCGCGCCGCACGGGTGTTAGTACCGGCGTTCGGTTCGCGGTATCATCTCCGTGTGGAAGTGGTCACGTCTTACCTCCGGAGCGATCCGAAATGCGCACACCTCTGCCCCTGGTCGCGCCGTTAATCTTCCTGCTCGCCAGTCCTGCGGTGAGTCGCGCGCAACCGGCACCGACGCTCGGCACGGTCCCGACGGATTCGTTCGGGTTCCTGACGGTCAACGTCGGCAAGTTGTGGGAAAACCCCGGTTTCAAGCCACTCCGCGCGTGGTTCGAGGCGCAGAAATCCGGCCCCACCGACGAACTCTTCGGCCTGCCTGTCGGGGACATCGAGCGCATCACACTGTTCCTGCCGACGGCCGATCGGCGCCCGCTTGCGGGGGCACTGATCACCACCAAGCAGCCGCTCAACGAGGCCAAAGTCATCAAGTCCCTTGGATCGGACGGCGGCCCCCCGCGCCGGTCCGGGAACGCGGTGCGGTTCCAGTCCGGCCGGTTCGACACGCTCATTTTCGGCGACGAGCGCACGCTCCTGTTCCTGAAAACGGACGGCGAATTGGGGGTGGCGGGTCTGCTCGGGCAGGTGCTGGCGAAGCGGACCGACGGGCCGCTCGCGGACGCGCTGGCCGGCGCCGCGAAGCACGACTTCGCGTTCGCCCTCGACGGACGCCCGCTCGCCACGTTGCTGCAGGCCGATCGCGAACCGGAACTGGCCCCGTACCTGGCACTCTTCAGCGCCAGGACGATCACCTTCGCGGCCGACTTCGACAAGACCGCCCGCGGCACGTTCAAGATGACCTTCGCGGACGAGGCGGGCGCGAAGCGGGCGGCGCCGGTTCTGAAGGAAGGCATCGCGGACATCATCGGCGTGTTCGAGAAAGGGATTCTGGGTAAGGGCCAGTTGGAACCCGCCGAGCGCGCCTACTTCGAGAACGTGGTTGCCGTACTCAAGGCCGCGAAGGTGGAATCATCAGGTTCAAGTGTTGTTGCCACTGCCGATTTGCCGCATCTGGACGCGGTCGCGAAACTGGCGGCCGTGCTACCGAAATCGTACGCGGGGGCGGTTGACAGCCGCCGCGGGCAGAACAACCTCAAGCAACTCGCGCTGGCGTTCCACAACTTCGAAAGCGCCTACGGGGTTTTCCCGAGCGACGTGACACCCGCTGGCGGACCGAAACCCATACCGATGAGCTGGCGGGTGCAGGTGCTGCCGTACATCGAACAGGGCAACCTGCTCAAGCAACTCGACTGGACGAAGGCGTGGGACGACCCCGTGAACTTGAAGAAGCTCGAATCAATGGAGATGCCGAAGGTGTTCGAGATCCCCGGTCGACCGGCCCCGAAGGGGCACACGTACTTCCGCGTGTTCAGTCTGCCGAAAAGCGGCAAGGAGGCCGATCGACCGTTCTTCGCTGAGGGGCAAAAAGGGCCGACGATCACCAGCATCACCGACGGAGTCAGCAACACCCTTATGATCGTGGAAGCCGGAGAGGCGGTTCCATGGTACAAGCCGGACCTGCTCGCCTACGACGCTAAGGCGCCGCTGCCACAACTGGGCGATAAGGCCGCGGACCGGTTCATCGCGGCCATGGCCGACGGGAGCGTGCGCGTCCTCCGCCCGAGCAAGGTCGGCGAAAACGCGCTTCGCGCGATCATCACGGCTCAGGGCGGTGAGGTGATTTCGATACCGTAACGCGATCGGGCCGGGCGGCGGTCTTGTCCTCTCCGAGGGGCCTTCATGTTCCGGATACGACTTCGTGCTGCGGTTGCTTTTGTGGCCGGATTGATTGTGAGCGCACCCGCGTCCGCACAACCGGCGGAACGTCCGGTTCCACCCGCCGCACTGCCGGTTGTGCCGCCGACGGCGACGGCGTTCGTCACGCTGAAGGTCGCGGATCTCGTCATGCACCCGGACCTTAAACCGGTGCTGGCGCAGCTCGCGAAGCAGCCCGACGCTCTGGCCGGCGTCTCCGAACTGATCGGGGTTTCGCCCCTGGAACTGGATCGCGTCACGCTGTTCTGGCCGCGACTCGGTCGCGACGGCCCCGATCCCGTTCTCGTTGCCACGACGGTCGAACCGTTCAACGAGGCCCGGGTACTGAAAGCGTTGCAGGCCCGGCCGGTGTTCGGTGCGGACGAGCGGTTTCCGGCGACCGGTCCGGGAAGGCGTGAGGCGTCGGAGCCGTTGTTCCACCGCCTCGATCGCGGGCCGTTCGCGACCCTGTTGTTGACCGACGAGCGGACCCTCGTGTTCCTGCCGGGGCGCGGGGCCGCCGACGTGACGGCTCTCGCGTTTCTGAATGCGCACCTCAAGAAAGGGGCCAAAGGCCCGCTCACGGCCGCGCTGGCGACCGCGGGCGCGCACACCTTCGCGGCGGGCGTGTACCTACCGCCGCTGTTCCGTGAGTTCGACGGCTGGATCGAACCCGAACTGGCTCCGTACACCGCCCTGCTTGGGGCGCGCACCGCAGTGGTCACAGGTGATCTCGGTCGGGGTGCGAAACTGAACCTGGCGCTGACGTTCGATGACGCGGCCGCCGCGAAACGCGCCGCTCCGGTGCTGGAAGAAGGGCTCGCGAGTGTCGCCGTGGGTGCGGAGAAGATGGCCGGCACGATGCGCGACAGCCGGCGCCCGCTGGACAAGGCGGCCGCGCCGCTCCTGAGTGCGTTCGCCGCAGGGATGAAGGCGGCCGGCGTGAAGGCCGACGGGGCTACCGCTGTTGCCGTTGCGGAAGTGGATTTTGGTTCGGCAACTGCCAAGGCACTCGGCGATTTGCTTCAAGCCGTGCAGAGTCGTCGCGCGGCCGAACAGAGGATGCAGAACCTGAAACTGATCGGCTTGGCACTTCACAACTACTACGGCTCCAACCTCCGGTTGCCGACCAACGTGTACGGGCCGAAAGGCGAGTTGCTTTTGAGTTGGCGGGTGCAACTGCTCCCGTACCTGGAGCAGGACGCGCTGTACAGACAGTTCAAACTGGACGAACCGTGGGACAGTGAGAACAACAGGAAGCTCATCGAGAAGATGCCGAAGGTGTTCCAGGCCCCCGACCGCAAACACACGCAAGGCGAGACGTTTTACCAGGGATTTGTGCAACGCGAAAACGCGGCTCCGTTAAAGGGGATCGCCGGGCGCCCGTGGCTCAAGGACGGTGAGAAGCAAGGATGGTCACTCGCCGCTATCCCAGACGGAACGTCGAATACGCTCGCGGTGGTCGAGGCCGGTGAGGGGGTGGTGTGGACGAAGCCGGACGATCTCCCGTTCGGGGGCGCGGTTCCGGCGCTGGGAGAGAAGGGTTGGGATCGCACCCCGGCGCTGCTGTTCGATGGGAGCGTGTTCCTGCTTCCGACGACACTCAGACCAGAGATGTTCTGGCCGCGTGTCACCATCGACGGCGGCGAAGTGCTGCCGGACCTTGAGAACGAGCGCCGTGTGCCGTTCGTTCAGCGACCGGCCTCAGACGTTAAACGGCCGGCTACGACGCAGGCGGAGCCCCCGAAGCCCGCTTCGACAAAGGAACTCGAACCGCTTCCACTGCCGAAGAAGGTGGTGGAGCGGGGGACCCGCGAGAGCCTGGCCGTGAAGGTAGCGGCACTCCAGGCGCAGGAGCGCGCGGCCGTGCTGCTGAAGGAGGCCACCGCGCGGCTCCGGGAGCGGCTCGAAAAGAGCGGCGCGCCGATAGTCGAAATCGAGCGGGTAGAGGCGGTGTACGTCGAGGCACTCGCTCGCCTGGAAGCCGTCCGGCGCGAACTCACAGCCGCTGTCGAGGCCCTGAAAGCCGCGCAGAAGAAGGCACCGCAGAAGTGATAAACGCTCGTGCCTTCGGTGCGTACCGGACCGAAGGCACGTGCAGACGTTAACGGGTTTCTTACTCCTCGCCCTTGAACTGCTCCTTATCGATCTTGTATTGCGCGATCTTGTCCGTGATGCTGCGGCGCGACAGTCCGGTGATCTTGGCGCACTTGCCCACATGCCCCCGGGAGCGTTTCAGCGCGCGGCGAATGTACCGCTCCTCGAACGCGGCCGTGAGTTCCGAGAGTTGGTCCGGCAGCTTGCGGTTCAGGTCCACATGGAACGGGTGCTTGCCGGCGGCACTGCTTTCGGGCCGGCGCCCCACTTCGGGCGGCAAATCCTTCGTGCGAATCACCCCGTCGCGTGCCGTCACGCACGCGCGCTCGATCGCGTTCTCAAGCTGCCGCACGTTACCCGGCCACGGGCACTTGGTGAGCAGGTCCAGCGCCTCGGGGCTGATCGTCGGCGGCTTCTGGCCGACGCGGACGAACTTCTGGCAGAAGTGCGACACCAGAACCGGGATGTCCTCGGTGCGCTCGCGCAGCGGCGGGATGTCGATCCGCACCACGTTCAGCCGGTAATACAGGTCTTCGCGGAACTTCCCGTCCTTGACCAGCTTTTCCATGTCCTGGTGGGTGGCGGCCACCACCCGAACGTCGATCTCGATCGGCTCGGCCCCGCCGACCCGCTCGAACCGCCGCTCCTGGAGCACCCGCAACAGCTTGACCTGCATCGACATCGGCACGTCGCCGATCTCGTCGAGGAACAGCGTGCCCTTGTGGGCCAGCTCGAACCGGCCGATGCGCTTGCGGTCGGCGCCGGTGTACGAGCCCTTCTCGTGCCCGAACAGTTCGCTCTCCAGCAGGTTCTCGTTCAGCGCGCCGCAGTTGACCGCGACGAACTCACCGGTCCGGTAGTTCGCCGACGCTTGGTGGATGGCGCGGGCGATCTGCTCCTTGCCGGTCCCGGTTTCGCCGCGGATGAGCACCGTTGAGGCAGTGCCCGCGACGTGCCCGATCAGTTCGAACAGGTCGACCATCTTCGGGCTACGGCTGAGCACGTTCTGGAACGTGTGCCGCTCGCCCAGCTCGCGGCGCAGCGCCGCGACCTCGTCCTGGAGCGCACGGTCCCGGAGGGCACGTTGCACGATGATCTGAAGGTGCTGCGGGTCCGGCGGCTTGGTGAGGAAGTCGTAGACCCCCATCCGCATCGCCTCGACGGCGTCCTTGATGTTGCCGTTGCCGGTGGTGACGATCACCGTGACCGGGATCTTCTCCGCCTGAATGGTTTCGATCAGCTTCATCCCGCCGACCCGGGGCATGCGCAGGTCGGTGATCACCAGGCTGTACGGCTTGGCGCGCAGCATGGCGAGCCCGGCGGCGCCGTCCTCGGCGGTATCAACCTCCAGCTTGAGGCTCATCTGGAGCAGCTCCTGGAGGGACGTGCGGGTGTCCTCCAGGTCTTCGACGACGAGAACCCGTTGGACCGGGGCGGGCGCTGGCACGGAAGGTGCAGGTGCTGGCTCGTTAACCATGCGCTGAGTTCCTACGGTATTGGCTCAGGGTCTATTGTATCCCGAGCGGGTTGTTGTGTGGCGCGCGAATCGTTCCTCCCCACCAGGCCCAGTTCATGCTGGACGTTCTGACCAGTCTCTTCGATCCGACCGGGTTCACGCGCCGCGCCCACTGCGGGGCCGCATGGAACGACGAGCTGATCTTTCTGCACGCGACCAGCGACCTCTTCATCTGGCTCGCGTACGTTTCGATCCCGCTGGTGCTGCTGTACTTCACGCGGCGCCGGGACCTGCCGTTCCCGCGGCTGTTCGTGCTCTTCGCGCTGTTCATCCTGGCGTGCGGCACCACGCACCTGATCGACGCCCTCATCTTCCAGTTCCCGATCTACCGGTTCGCGGGGCTGATGAAGGGCGTCACGGCGGTGGTGTCGTGGGCGACGGTGGTCGCGCTCATTCGGGTCATCCCGCGGGTGATGCCGGCGGTCGCCGAGGCGAGCAAGACGGTCCGGACCGGGACCGACACGAAGACGCACCTGCCGATCACCGGCGAGGCGCGCGGGACCTCCGGGCGGGCGTACATCGTCGCGCTGCTGGTGGCGGTGCTCGCGGTGCTGGTCCGCGCGGCCGGGGACGCCGTCCTCAAACAGGAGCACGCGCTCGTGGTGCCGCTCCTGGGCGTGGTGTACGTGAGCTGGCGGTACGGGTTCCAGCCGGCGCTCGTGACGCTCCTGGTCTCGCTGGTCGGGTTCACGTTCTTCTTCGTCGAGCCGCGGAACCGGCTCTTCGTGACCGGGCTGGGGAGCCAGATGGCCCTGGCGCTGTTCTTTTTTTGCGGGGTGGCGTGCGCGGCGCTGGGCGAATCGCACCGGGTCGCCCAGCGCCGCGCGCGGGCCGCGCTGGGGGTCGCGCTGGGGCGGCAAGAGGAGCTCGAGTCGGAGGTGGTCCGGCGCCGGGTGGTGGAGGCGGCGCTGCGGCAGCGCGAGGCCGACCTGGTCGCGGCCCAGGCCCGCGCCGACGAGGCGCTGGCCCGGCTCGACGCGTTCATCGAGAACGCGAACGTCGGAATCGTCTTCTTCGATCCCGAACTGCGGTACGAGCGGGTCAACAGCTTCATCGCCCGCGCCAACGGCAAACCGGTGAGCGAGCACCTCGGGCGCACCGTCACGGAGGTGGTTCCCGACGTCCCGGCCGAACGGGTCGAACGGTACCGGGCGGTCGCGACGGGGGCCGCGGAGTCGTACTCCGACACCGTCGACGTTCGCCACCCGATCACCGGCGCGCTTCAGGCGTTCCATGTTACGGCGTTCCCGGTGCGGTTGCCCGGCGGCCCCACCCTTGGGGCCGGCGTTGTGGTACACGAGATCACCGAGCAGCGGCGGGCGGAGCAGGAGCTGCGGCGCAGCGAGCGCAACCTCACCGACTTCTTCGAGAACGCGAACGTCGGGCTCCACTGGGTCGACGGCGCGGGGGCGATCGTCCGCGCCAACCGGGCCGAACTGGAGATGCTCGGGTACGACCGCACCGAGTTCGTGGGGCACAAGGCCGAGGCGTTTTACGAGGAGCCCGGCGCGGGGCGCGAGCTGCACGCCCGCTTGCTCCGCGGGGAGCGGCTCACGAACCACCCGGCGCGGCTCCGCTGTAAGGACGGCACGGTCCGCGACGTTCTGATTTCCGCGACGGCGCTGGTGGAGAACGGCTCGTTCGTTCACGCCCGCTGCTTCACCCGCGACGTGACCGAGCAGAAGCGGGCCGCGGACGATTTGGCGGAGCGCGCCCGCGCGATCGCGCTGCGGGCGGACGTGGCCGCCGGGCTGGCCGGGGCCGCGGAGACCCGCTCCGCGCTCCAGGGGTGCGCGGAGACCCTGGCGCGGGCGCTCGGGGCCGCGCTCGCCCGCGTTTGGACCCTCGACGAGTCCGGGCGGTGGCTCGACCTCCAGGCCAGTGCCGGCGCGTTCACCCCGGACCAGGGACCGCACGAGCGAGTGCGAGTGGGCGAGACGAAGATCGGACGCATCGCCGCAAGCGGTCACCCGTACCTGACCGACGACGTGCCAAACGACCCGCTCACCAGCGACCCGGAGTGGGCCGGGCGCGAGGGCATCCGCTCGTTCGCCGGGCACCCGCTCGTGGTGGACGGGCGCGTGTTCGGGGTGCTCGGGGTGTACTCCCGCACCAAGCTGTCCGAAGGGCTGGTGACCGACCTCGGGCCGATCGCCGCGAACCTCGCCCAGTTCATCGACCGGCGCAAGGCGGTCGAGGCGGTGCGGGACAGCGAGGCCCGGTTCCGGACGCTGGCCCAGGCGGTCCCGCACATCATCTGGGTGACCCGCGCGAACGGGTACCACGAGTACTACAACCAGCGCTGGTACGATTACACCGGGCTCACCGAGGAGCAGAGCCTCGGGGACGGGTGGTCCGGGCCGCTGCACCCCGACGACCGGGCGCGCGCGGCAGCCCGCTGGGAGCAGTCCACCGCCACCGGTGCGGAGTACGAGATCGAGTACCGGTTCCGCGGCGCCGACGGCCGGTACCGGTGGTTCCTGGGCCGCGCGCTGCCGCAGCGGGACGCCGACGGGCGCATCGTCCGGTGGTACGGCACGTGTACCGATATTCATGAAGAGCGGATGGCCACCGAGGCGCTGCGGCGCAACGAGGAGCGGTACCGGACGCTGACCGAGGCGGTCCCGCACATCGTGTGGAACGCGGACGCCGGCGGCGCGGTGACCTACTTTAACCGCCGCTGGACCGATTACGCCGCGCTGCCGGTGGACCAGGAGCGCAGGAGCGACTGGACCGAAGCGCTGCACCCCGACGACCGCGACCGGGTGTACCGGGCGTGGCGCGACACGGTCGTCCAGGTCGCGCCGGGCGGGTCCGATCGCTTCTTCCAGGAGTTCCGGCTCCGCCACGCCGCGACCGGCGCGTACCGGTGGTTCCAGAGCGTGGCCGTCCCGCTCCGCCACCCGGACGGGACCGTGGACCAGTGGATCGGTTCGATGGCCGACATCGACGACCAGAAGACCGCCGTCGAGCGGGTGCGCCAGAGCGAGGCGTTCCGCCGCAGCGTGTTCGACAACAGCCCCGACTGCCTGAAGGTGTTCGACCTGGACGGGCGCCTGCTGGAGATGAACGAGGCCGGGTGCCGGCTGATGGAGCTCGACGACCTCGAGCCGATCCGCGGGAACCTGTGGGCGGAGATGTGGCCGGTGGCGAACCGGGAGGTCATCGGCGAGGCCGTGGCCGCCGCGCGCGACGGGCAGGTGGGGCGGTTCCAGGGGTTCTGCCCGACCGCGAAGGGGACGCCCAAGTACTGGGACGTGTCGGTGGCCCCGCTGCCGGGCGCGGACGGCAAGCCCGACCGGCTGCTCGGGGTGTCGCGGGACATCACCGAGCAGCGCCGGGCCGAGGAGCGGATCCGTGAGAGCGAGGAGCTGTTCCGCCAGATGGCCGAGTCGATCCCGCAGCTCGCGTGGATGACCGATGCGGAGGGGCACATCTTCTGGTACAACCAGCGCTGGTACGATTACACCGGCACCACCCTGGAGGAAATGAAGGGCTGGGGCTGGCAGGCGGTCCAGGACCCGGACGAGTTGCCCCGCGTCGTGGAGCGGTGGCGGGCCGCGCTGGCCGCCGGCGAGCACTGGGAGGACACGTTCCCGCTCCGCGGGCGCGACGGCAAGTTCCGCTGGTTCCTGAGCCGCGCGCGGCCGATCCGCGACCAGGTCGGGAACATCATCCGCTGGTTCGGAACCAACACCGACGTGTCCGCCCAGCGCGAACTGGAGCAGACGCTCCGCGCGAGCGAGGAGCGGTTCCGGACGCTCACGGAGACGGTCCCGCAGATCGTGTGGACCGCCGAGCCGAAGGGCGCGGTCACGTTCTTCAACCGCCGGTGGACGGATTACACCGGGGTGGAGCTGGAGGCGGGCCGCGGCTCCGTGTGGGGCGGGGACCTCCTGCACCCCGATGACGCGGACCGGGTGCGCGTCGGGTGGCAGCTCGCGGTGGCCCGGGGGGGCGGCGGGTACTCCTCCGAGTTCCGGCTCCGACGCGCCGACGACGGCGCGTACCGCTGGTTCCTCTCGAACGCGCTGCCGCTGCGCGACCAGAACGGGAACGTCGAGGAGTGGGTGGGCACGCTCACCGACATCGACGACCAAAAGCGCCAGACCGAGACCCTTGAGGCGATGGTGCGCGAGCGCACGCTGGCGCTCGAGCTGGCCAACGTCGCTCTGACCGAGGAGATCGAGGTGCGGCAGGCGGCCGAGGACCAGGCGCGGGCGGTCGCGGTGGAGCTGGAACGCAGCAACGGCGAGTTGGAGAAGTTCGCCTACGTCGCGTCCCACGACCTCCAGGAGCCGCTGCGGAAGATCCAGGCGTTCGGCGACCGGCTCGTGACCAAGTGCCGTGCCGAACTCAGCGACAAGGGGAAAGAGTACCTCGACCGGATGCAGGTGGCGGCGGCGCGGATGCGGCGCCTGATCGACGACCTGCTCCAGTTCTCCCGGGTCACGACCCAGCAGCGGCCGTTCCGCCGCCTGGACCTGCAGAAGTTGGTGAGCGAAGTCGTTTCCGATCTCGACGTGCGGATCGGTCAGGCGAACGGCGCGGTTCAGGTGGGGCCGTTGCCCGCGGTGGACGCGGACCCGACGCAAATGCGTCAGTTGTTCCAGAACCTGATCGCCAACGCGGTAAAATTTCAGCGACCGGGTGTCCCACCGGTGGTGCAAATCACCGGCGAACTCGCAGCCCAGGTCCCGCTAAATAACGAAGGCGCAGAGCCCATTTCTGTGTGTCGCATCACGGTGCGGGACAACGGGATCGGGTTCGACGACAAGTACCGGGACCGGATCTTCGAGGTGTTCCAGCGGCTCCACGGCCGCGACGAGTACGAGGGCACCGGCGTCGGCCTCGCCATCTGCCGCAAGATCGTCGAGCGGCACGGCGGGGCCATTGAGGCACACGGCATTTCGGGCGAAGGGGCCACGTTCGTGGTCGTTTTGCCCGCCACCCACGCTAACTCGCTTGAGGCGAACGATAAAAATGTCCAATCGGACGAAACCGATTACGATTCTCATGGCCGATGACGATCCGGACGATCGCGAGCTGACACGGGAAGCGTTTGAAGAGAACCATTTGGCCAACGATTTGCGGTTCGTCGAGGACGGTGAGGAGCTTCTTGACTATTTGAACCAGCGCGGCAAATACGCCGGCGCGGGAGCTGCTCCCCTGCCGGGGCTGATCCTGCTGGACCTGAACATGCCGCGCAAGGACGGGCGCGAGGCGCTCCAGGAGATCAAGGCCGACCCGCGGCTGCGGTCCATCCGTGTGGTCGTCATGACCACCTCCAAGGCCGAAGAGGATGTGGTCCGGAGTTACGACCTGTCGGCCGCATCGTACATCACCAAACCGGTCACCTTCGAGCGGCTGGTGGAGGTGGTGCGGACCCTCGGCAAGTACTGGCTGGAAATTGTGGAGCTGCCACCCGATGGGCACGGAACCCAAGCTTGATCTCTCGTCCGGCTCGATCCGGGTGTTGCTGATCGACGACGACGAGGACGATCGGTTCCTCACGGAAGAGCGACTCGGCGATGTGCCCGGGCGGCCGTACACGCTCGACTGGACGCCGCATTATGCGGAGGGGCTGGAGGCGATCTGCACCGGCACCCACGACGCGTACCTGCTGGACTTCCGGCTCGGGGCGCGTACCGGCATCGAACTGCTGCGCGAGTCCCGGGCGCGCGGGCGGGCGGCCCCGGTGATTCTCCTCACCGGGCAGGCGCACTCTCAGACCGATTTGGAAGCGCTCGATGCGGGGGCCGACGACTACCTCGAAAAGGCCGGTCTGACATCGGCCCTGCTGGACCGCGCGATTCGGTACGCACTGGTGCAGTCACGCGCCGCGGCGGAGCTTGAACGTAAGGTGCGCGAGCGCACCGACGAACTGGCCCGGGTGAACGAGGCGCTCCGCGAAGCCGACCGGCGGAAGGACGAGTTCCTCGCCCTCCTGGCGCACGAACTGCGGAACCCGCTCACGCCGATTCTCAACGCGCTCGAAATCCTCCGGCTCGCTAACGATTCCGGCGACACGGTCCGGCGCCAGCGCGAGCGCATGGAGCGCCAGGTGGCGCAACTGAAGCGGCTGGTGGAAGATCTGCTCGACGTGTCCCGAATTACTACCGGGAAGTTGCGCCTCGCCCCAGAGCGACTCACGATTCAGGAGCTGATCGACTCGGCAGTCGACATGAGCCGCTCGCAGCTCGAGGCGGCGAAGCTGGAGCTTGTGCTCAATGTGCCCGCGGAACAGGTGGTGCTGACCGGCGACCGGGTGCGGCTAACGCAGGTGCTTTGCAACGTGCTGAACAATGCGGCGAAGTTCACCGAGCCCGGCGGCCGGGTGTTCGTCTCCGTGGCCCCGCACCCGGGCCGCGTCACGGTCACGATTCGTGACACGGGCGTCGGCATTGCCGAGTCGGTGCTTCCTCAGCTCTTCGGGCTGTTTACACAGGTGGACCGCACGCTGAGCCGTTCGCAATCGGGCCTGGGGATCGGGTTGGCCCTCGTGCGCCGGTTGGTCGAAATGCACGGCGGCACGGTGACTGCACACAGTGACGGGCCGGGCACGGGCGCAACGTTTACGATTCACCTGCCGGTGACCCGAGCAGCGTAAAGACTGTGGCTTACACGCCTACTGTTTTTGGGGCAGTGATGCCGTCGGAGTCTTGAGCCCCTGCCGTTACAGCACCCAAGCGCTACGTTCCCAGCGCAGTCCTTTTCCCTACAGGCGGCAACGGTTTGCCGCGCACCGCGGCACCGCGGTTGCGTAACGGTCGAGCGTTTCCGCTCTTCGTTCTTGTAGGGGATCCGCTCATGGCTGCTTCGGATTGGCAGCGCGCGCTGGTGGCGCTGGCCGCGACCGTGGTCGGCGCGGCGCTCGTGGCCGTACTGTTCTGGGCACGATCGATTTTCATTCCCGTCACGCTCGCGGTGTTCTTCGCGTTTGTACTGTCGCCGGTCGTGAACCGTCTTCAGCGCCGCGGGATCGGGCGGCCCGCGGCGGTGATCCTGACCGTCGGGCTGCTCGGCCTCACTGGGTTAGGTATCGGTACTGTCATCGCGCAACAGATTACGCGGGTGGCCGAGACGTCGGCCGAGAAGCGCGAATCGATCAAACAAAAATTAACCTCGGTTAAGCAGTGGATCGCGGGCGGCGGCGAGAGCCAGTTCGGGAAGCTCGTCGATGATGTCGAAGACGTGTTCGCATCGGCGAAACCTGCGTCGAACTCGAACGCCGTGGTGGTGGAACAAGCGTCACCGTCGATGGCGGCCCAGTGGAGCGGGATGCTCAGCCCGGCCGCCGAGGTACTCGGCCAGGCGGCATTCACGTTCATCCTCACCGTGTTCATGTTGCTCAAACGTGAGGACCTGCGGAACCGGATGATCCGGCTCCTTGGCGCGGGGAAGATCACCACCACCACGAAGGCCGTGGACGACGCTTCGCAGCGCATCAGCAAGTACCTGCTCAGTCAGTTGATGGTGAACACCGCGTTCGGTGCCATCATCACGATTTCTCTGTTCGCACTGGGCGTGAAGTACTCGATCCTGTGGGGCTTCATCGCGACCCTCATGCGATATGTGCCGTACATCGGCACGTGGGTGGGTCTCATCCCGCCGCTGCTGTTCTCCGTCGCAACCGCGCCGGAGTGGGGCGGCGGTTGGGGGCAACCGGTCGCGGTGCTGGCACTGTTCCTGGGCCTCGAGGCGATCTGCAACAACCTCGTCGAGCCGAAGCTGTACGGCCAGAGCATGGGGCTGTCCGAGGTGGCGCAGCTCGTGTCGGCCGCGTTCTGGGCGTTTATGTGGGGGCCGATCGGTCTGATCCTCTCCGGGCCGTTGACGGTGTGCCTGCTGGTGCTCGGGCGGCACGTGAAGCAGTTCGAGTTCTTTGAGGTGCTGCTGGGCGACCAGCCGGCGCTGGAACCACGGGTGGCGTTCTACCAGCGGCTCACCGCTCACGACCAAGACGAGGCGGCCGACGTAGCGCTCGAAGCCGCTGAAGAACATGGAGCCGAGTTCGCACTCGATTCGGTCGTGGTGCCGGCGCTCTGTTTGGCCCGCCGCGACCACCACGAGGGCGATCTGGACAAGTCCGACCTGCACTACGTCGCCACCGCGGCTCGTGAGATCGCCGAAGAGGTGGCCGAACTCCGGCCGGTTACAGAACACCCTGCGGATGCGCGCGTGCGCCTGCTGATCGCCCCCGCACGCGACGAAGCCGAGCACGTGGCCGCGGAGGTGTTCGCCATGACCCTCGACCCCTCGCGGTGGGAGGTGAAAATCGTCGGCGACGAAACGCTCGCTTCCGAACTGATCACACAGGCTGACGAGTTCCGCCCTGCGGTTGTGTTGATCGCCACCCTTCCGCCGGGCGGGGTCACGCACGCTCGGTACGTACTCACCCGCCTGCGCCAGCGGTTCCCAGAAGTGAAACTGCTGCTGGGGCGCTGGGGTGCGGATGCGCCGGAGCAGGACAACCGCAGCGAGACGATCAAGAACATCGACGGAATCGACCGCACGCTGGCCGACAGCCGTAAACGGCTCGCAGACCTGTACCCGAGGCTTGAAGCGGCCGGCGACAAGGAACAATGGCCCGCGTCCGGGCGCGAGCTGGTTGGCACGGCAGGTGCATAGTAGTTCGGTGTCAGCGGGAGGAGTTGGTTCCGCCCGGACTCAAGAACCCCTTCAGAGGCACGACCATGGCGGATCTCAAGGATCGCGTGAAGACCGGCATCGATAACGCGGCCGACGCAGCGAAGAACGCGACCGACAAGGCGGCCAACGCGACACAGAACGTAAAGAACGACGGCGGCAACCTCGCGGACCGCGTGAAGGATAACGCCCAAAACCTCGTGGACCGGGCTGGCGATTTTGCCGGACAGGCTCGCGACAAGGTGCAGGAATGGGCAGGCGACGCTCGGAGCACGCTGGAGAACGTCGGGGACCGGGCCCGTCACATTGCCGGTGATGCCCGTCATGCCGTCGAGAACGCATACGATACGGCGAGCGATTCGGTCGGTGATTTCGGCCGGGAAGTGACGGCTCTGGTCCGCAAGCACCCGCTGCCGGCGATTCTCATCGGGTTCGGCGTCGGCCTGCTCATCGGTCGTACGGCTCGCGTCATCTGATTGTGTTGAGTGATGACCTGTCGAGAACGCCTCAATAGGCGATTAAAGACGAGAGCTGGTTGTCGGAGTCGGCCCCGGAAACTTAGGTTTCCGGGGCCGGCTCCGTTTTTGTGGATATCGCGGCAAATCATTTCCGGCACAGGCTTTGCGAAAAGCGAGACGCCCAGAACCGGAGGCCCGATCCGATGAAAACGCAGACCACAGTTCGTCGCTCGAAATACGCCCCATCGGTTGTTACGAAGAACGATCTGCTCGAACTGCTCAACGCCGACTTCACGCGGGAATGCCGCGCGATCTACGCACACGCAGTCTATGCCGAACGGACGCGATCGCGTGACGAGGGCGCTGCGGCCCGTATTGCACGATATGGTCAAGAAACGGTTCTATCCGCTCTCGTGCTGTGCGAACTCATCTACGATTACGGCGGTACCGTTATCAATAACCTTGATGAACTTAACGCGGTGCTCAACGCCGACCGCGTTGCGGACCCTGGGTGGGCGCCGGAAACCGCCCGGCGATTGCATGAACGGGCAGGCCAACTGCGGTCTGCCGGTGAACCGGGGCTGGCGAAGCGCATCCGCCGGATCATTTCCGCGAAGAAAGGTGCCGTGCCGCTCGCCGCGCTCGTCTCCGGTCAGCAGGCGGTCGCCGGGCGCTGACACACCGCACGTATCAGTTGACGGCTGCAACAAACCCATCAGCACGGCCTTTACTCCACGGTAAGGGAGTTCCGCCCCTGGTGACGGCTCCTGCCATTGGTAGGAGCCGCTTCGCACATCCCGGATGAATCCTGCGAACCGGTCTCACATCCAACTGCTACCGGCCACCTGAATCATCGCGAGTCACAACCTCACGGGAGTTGTAGATCGCTCACGGGCAATCGGCTTGACTCGCCCGCGGCAAGGTGTTTCGAGGGCGTCCACGGCCTGATTCGGTGTGTCTGGGTGGTTGCAAGACACTTACCGGCAGCCCACATTGGCCGCGCCACGGATTAAACACATAAAGACAGATGGCTGGCCGCAAAAAAGCACAAAGCGAGCAAAAAAATCAGAATACGAACACAGAAAAGCAGCTTAAAATCACTTCTTCTGCGTTCGTATTCTGCTTACTTTTGTGCGCTGTGTGCTTTTTTGTGGCCAATACTCTTTGTTGATTATTTGCGGCAATTCCACATCGCGCTGAACGGGAATAAACCCTTTCGGGTCGGGATCACATCTAACGACAGCACACGTCGGCCGAACGAAATCCGAACAGCACTCAACCAATGAGGCACCCATGTGGTACGGCGTCGCCGCCGATGTCGTCGTCGGCATTCACGTCGCGTATGTCGCGTACGTCGTCTTGGGGCAGCTCGCGATCGTCGTCGCGGCGCCGTTGAAGTGGCAGTGGGCGCGGAACCCCTGGTTCCGGTTCTCGCACCTCACCGCCATTGCGATCGTGGCCTACGAAGAGTTCCGGGGAATCCGCTGCCCGCTCACCGTGTGGGAGGAGCAGTTCCGGGCGCTCGCTGGCCAAGGGTTCAACGACAGCCAGACGTTTATGGGCCGGCTCATGCACGACCTGCTTTTCTACGACCTGCCGGCGATCTTCTTCACGACCGTCCACGTCGCGGCGTTCGTGCTGATCGTCCAGGCGCTCGTCATGTACCCGCCGCGGTGGTTCCGGTTCCGGCCGGCAACCGCGCCGGTTTCGGTTGTCCCGGCTTCGGCTTGATTTTTTACCCGGCTCCCTTACCATCCTCCATCCGAAGGTAAGGGAGTACCGCGATGGCTGATGCGTCCACGCAACCCGCGCGCGCCGGTCTGCTGAAGGCGATTTACGGCAAGCTGCGGCTGCTGGCGTACACGCGGGACTTCCGCGGCGCGTTCGGTTCTCTGTTCCGAGCGGCGGGGATGCTCTCCACCGGCCAGTTCAGCCGGCTCGCGGCAAAAGCCCGCGGCCCGCGCCGCACCCAAAAGCCGGCCCCGGTGCGAACCGGCCCGCCACTGTTCCTCTCGGGCCACATCCACGGGCACGGCGGCTACGACCACGTCGTGCTGAAGGCGCTCGTCGGTCTTACCGCCAAGAACGTGAACGTGTTCCGCGACCCGCGGTCGTGGGTCGAAATGGACTGGGTGCCGGACGAGGCGGTGCCGAACGAGCGGATGTACAACTTCGACACCCCGCGGCTCGCGGTCATCCCGCCGCACCTGCTGTACATGTTCCGCCCGACGGCACTTACCGCCGCGTGGACGATGTGGGAAACGGACACAATCCCCGCGGGCTCCGCGAAGTACCTCAACAAGTGCGGGCTGGTTCTCATCCCGAGTCAGTGGGGCATCGACTGCTTCCGCGCGAGCGGGGTCACCGTGCCGACGGAGCTGGTGCCGCTCGGGTACGACCCGGACGTGTTTTCGCCCCGCCCCGCCAACAGCGGGCCGGCGGTGTGCACGTTTGGGACCGCCGGTGCGCTCACCGAGGGCGGGTTGCGAAAGAACGTGCAACGCGTGATCGACCTGTTCGTGAAGGCGTTTCCCGATCGAAAAGACGTGCGACTGAAGGTCAAGATCACCCCCCGGTCGCCGATGGTGAACACGCACAACGACCCGCGGATCGAGGTCATCAACACCGGGCTGAAGCCGAACGAACTCGCGGACTGGTACCGCTCGCTCACATGCTATGTCAACGCGTCTTACGGCGAAGGGTTCGGGCTGCACCTGCTCGAAGCGATGGGGTGCGGCGTGCCCCTGGTGAGCACCACGTTCAGCGCGGTCGGCGAGGTGTTCGATTCGGCCGTGGGGTACGAGGTGAACTACAAGCTCGTTGAGGCGAAGAACAAAGTGTACTCCGGCCGTTGGGCCGACCCCGATGACAACCACCTGATTGCGCGGCTGCGCGAGGTGTACGCGGACCGCGCCGCCGCCGATCGCTTCGGCTCGGTAGCCGCGCGGCGAGCGCCGGCATTCAGTTGGGCCGCGGCGATCGAGAAGCTCACCGCGGCACTAACAAAGCACGGGTTCTTGCCGGCATCCACGTAGCTGACGGGCGGTCCACGGGTCGCGGCGTAAGCCCCGCCGCTGGTGCTCCGCTGAGCCGTGCGGCCGATCAACACCCTCGCGCCATGATGAGCGCTGCGAAGAGCGCGAGCAGCAGCATTGCCATCACGAACCGCGACTTTTGATCGGGCGGTGCGTCCTCGGCAGAGAGAAACATCCCGCACCTCGGGCACTGCTCCGATTCTTCGTCGATCTCGGCGCGGCAGTGCGGGCACGGGATCTGTGCCCGCTCGTCGTCAACGTACACTCCCTGCGGGTACGTTTCGGGATCGTCGGGGTCGTAGTCGTGTTCGGCGTCGTACTCGTCGCCGTCATCATCGTCGGGGTCGTCGAGACGAGTACGCGCCACGGCCTCAATCCTTTTTGAGCGAGTTGTACACCAGCCCCGTTAGCAGCTTCGGGTAGAAGTACGTCGATTTCGGCGGCATCTTTTCACCGTTCCCGGCGATCCGCTCGACGTGTTCCATCGTCGCGGGCGGCACCAGGCACGCGAGTTGGCACTGTTTCTTCGCCGTGGCATCGGTCACTTCGCTCAGCAGGTGAACGTACTTGCAGATCGGCGTACCGCCCACCTTCTCGCGGACGAGGCGGTCCAGGACAACTTTGTGGAGAATGCTCACGCCCAGCCCGCGCCAGTCCTCACTCTGGTTGGGGGCCAGCGATGCCATCAGTTCCGGGGTGCGAAACTTCGCCACGATCCACTGACCGTCTGCGACGGTCCCGAACGCGAGCGTGGCTTGTGCCCCGTCCATCTGCACGTGTTCCCAGGCCGCTTGC
This sequence comes from Gemmata obscuriglobus, assembly GCF_008065095.1. Lineage (NCBI taxonomy): Bacteria > Pseudomonadati > Planctomycetota > Planctomycetia > Gemmatales > Gemmataceae > Gemmata > Gemmata obscuriglobus. The sequence goes on from NZ_CP042911.1 coordinate 5,029,192, forward strand.
TCGTTCGTCCCGGTGCGTTCGAGGATGTCGAAGTGTTCCTTCAGCACCTCTTCCAGTTGCGGGGCCGTGATGTTGGACGCCAGCCCGCTGACGAGGCGGTGCGTCGGGAGGATCAAAAGACCCGGATCGCTCATCCCGACCAGCATCATCAGACAGAAGTTCGGAGCGGCCTCATCGTCCGGAACGTCCCCCGCCTCGCGACGCTCTTCGAGGTACTTCACGCCGGTCTCGTACCGGTGGTGCCCGTCGGCAATGTAGACCGGCTTCGGCCCCATTAGCCCGATCACCTTGCTCACCGCCGCCGAATCGGTGACTACCCAGAGCCGGTTCGTGACGCCCAAGTGATCCTTTGCGACGAGCGGCGGCGCCGAGCGGATCAGCGGCTCGAGTGCCCGGAACACTTCGTCGTTGCCGTCCGGGTACAACCCGAACACCGGCGACAGGTTGAAGCCGGTGGCACGGTACAGTTTCAGCCGGTCCTCCTTCGGGCCGGACATGGTCTGTTCGTGCGGATAGATTTTGCCCTGCCCGAACGGCTCGAGCCGAACGCGGGCCAAGAACCCGCGCCGGGTGAACGTCTTCCCTTCGACCGTGTACTCCTGCTCGTAGACGTAAAGCCCGCGTGCGGTGTCCTGGCGCACCACGTTCGCCAGAACCCATTCGCGGAGCGTATTGGCGGCACGCGTGTATTTGTTGTTGGTCTCGTCGTCGCCCGCTTCGTCGCGGGTCAGTTCGAGACGGATCGCGTTATACGGGCTGCTATCGTAAAGTTGTTTCTGGAGGGCCGCATCAACCACGTCGTACGGCGGCGCAACCACTTCCGAGAGGGAGCCCACCGAGCCGAGGTCGTACCTGAAGCCGCGAAACCCCCTAATGTCCGCCATCGAACGACGCCTCCGCACAAAATAGGTGAGAACGATCACCGTTGTTGTACAGAAACAGAGTCGTGCAGACCTGCGTTCAGACCGCCGGGCGCGCCGCGAGTAATTCGCTCCACAAACCCGCTGACACATCGCACGGCCCGGAACGGGTCACAAGTTCCAGGCAGTCAACAGGTAAGCGATGGAACGCCAGCGAAAGCGCGACCGCTGAGACCGCCGGCGAGCGGCTCATTCCGGCACCGCAGAAGACGAGTGTTGGGATGTGGGCTCGAAGAAGTCCCGCAACGGTTTCGACCGCAGTGCGGAGCAGCCACGAAGGGTTGCCCGCGCCGTCAACGAGCGGGAACCGACAATAGACCAACTCACGAGTTGGTGCTGAGGGTGGTTCATTGAGCGCGAGATCGACCACCGCCTCAACACCTGCTGAAAGGACGGCACGAAGGTCTCGCCCGTCCGCAACGTTACCGACCCACAGCGAGAAGCCGGAAACCTGTCGCATACTCACCTCGCATCGCCAGCGACTTCCGTTATGTGAAAGGTGAGCCGCCGGTTGCAGAGCGTGATCTGGTCACCGGACTGAAGTTTGGTGGGTTGGGGGATACGTCGACCGTTCAGGATAGTGCCGTTCTTTGACGCGACATCGTGCAGTTCGCACCGCAAATCGGAATGAACCACGATCGCGCAATGGCGCCGCGACACGCACTCGTCGTTCACAACGACATCGTTGTCGGGGAGCCGGCCGATGCTGTTCATCCCCACGCGAAGTGTGTAAACGTTACTTCCATCTTTGAGGAAAAATGTGAACCGGCCGAGGACAAGCGGAGTTGGTGGAGTCCCGTCAAACGCGGCTGCTGACGAAGCAACCAAGCCCTTGTCCCCGGACGGCCGAACGTCCCCGGCCAGCGTGTGAGCGCCACACGCCGCTTGAAGGCGATCGCGAGCAGAACGGAACGTGTCCCGCCTGAGTTGCCCTTCGAGGTGCAAACTTTGAAGCCGGGGGTCGGACATGCCTGCGCTCGCTCACAGGGCTGACCCAGTCGAATCGGGAGCGGGATCGGAGCCGCTCACCACCATAGCATTCGCCGCCCTCGGCACCACGTCAACGGCGGCCGGTGGAAATGCGAAAAGAGTTTGTAGCCACAAGTATCGACGGCGCCTATCCATTTTTTGCCCGCCGAGCAAAAAACTCAATTCCGCCAATGAGCAACCGTCTCACAAATAGTTGCGGGACAAAACGAGCGCACGTTCTCAGCTTTCGGCCGACGTGACGCGTTACTTTTTCCTGCCCTCGGCGTGAGTGGGGCAACATTGCCCCACTCACGCCGGGTTCGTCTCACGACCTGACTACCAAAACGCTCGCGCGGTGAAAACGGCCGAGCGGCTCAAGGAAACAACTAACGCTCTTCACATTAAATGTTCGCGGACGAGATTTCCAAAATCTTGAACTTGATCGTACCGCTCGGCACTTGAATCTCAACGGTGTCGCCCTTCTTGCGGCCGATCAGCCCCTGCCCGATCGGGCTGCCGGTGAGAATGCGCCCTTTGTCCGGGTTCTCCTGGCCGGGGCTGACGAGTTCGAACGTCTCTTCTTCGTCGACATCCACGTCGAGCACGCGCACCTTGCTCCCGAACGCAACCGTATCTTTCGGAAGGTTGCTCGTGTCAACGATCACCGCGCGCGACAACCGGTCCGACAAGGCGTCAATGCGGGCTTGAAGTATCCCTTGGTCCTCGCGGGCCGCGTGGTACTCCGCGTTCTCGCTCAGGTCGCCCAGATCGCGCGCCGCGGCCACCCGCTTGGTGATCTCAATCATCTCCGCCCCGCGGAGCCGGTCCAGTTCGACCTTGAGTTTATCGTAGCCTTCCCGCGTCATGGGGATGCGGTCGTCGGTCATGGCCGAGCGCTCCTGATCTGTCGGTCCGGCACAAGGTTCCGTGCGGACGGTAACTAAAGATATTCCCGCCCCGGCCGGCGGTTGTAAAGGGTCCAAATGTGAAGAGAAGCCCAAAGTGCGGGCTTCTGGGTCCAGAGCTATCACTAACTCCGGATAGAGAACCGGAAACTACTACCGGTTCGGTGCCGGAAACGGTCCGGCGGTCGCCAACCTTATGCGATGGCGACCGCCGTGTGAACTCAACGTGAACACATTATACGTCGTCGGGCACGGCGCGCACAATAATCCGGCGAAAAGGGCGCCCCTCGACGAACCACCCCCAGGCCGTCCACTCCCCCACCCGCGCGCGGTGAGGGAGTTCGAGTTCCGTAACCCGTTCGACGCACTCGCGCTCGGCGTCGCTGAGCTGTCTTGCCACCTGCATCTGGTTCCCGCGCCGGGTCGCCACCACCCCGTCGTCCACGATGGCGATCACGCACGGGCTGTCGAGGTCGAGCAGCCGCAGCGCGACCATCTCCATACTCGCGGTACTGAACACGCGGTGGAGCGCGGGAACGTCGTACTTGCAATCGCGCAGGGCCGCGCGAAGCAGCCGCGTCGGGATGAGAACTCGCGGCACAACCAGCCCGCGAACGTGAGTAATGAACGGCTTCCCTTCGGCACCGAGGGGTACACCGAGCTTGTGCATGATGTCGGGAATGAGCAGGTTCGCGATGCCGCCGGCCGCGCCGCGTTGCTGGGCCTCCTCGCTCATGTCGGTGGTCAGCGTGATCCCGTTGCCCGCCGGGCGGGACCGCGGACGCCGCCGGCCGGAGCCGTCGTCCTCCGCCGGTTCGACGAACTCAACGGGAATGCCGAGGTGGTACTCGGCAATGTGGAGCGCGTCGACCGGGCCGGTGGTAACGCCCGCGCGTTCGATCAGCCCGGCGACGAGCCGGTCAACGACCTCGACCAGTTCTTCGTGTGAAAAATCCATAGGGGAAATGTAAACGCAGCCGGCGCGGAACGGAAAGTCAGAATTACTGGAACGCGAGGCCCTTTAAGAGCCCTGTACTTCCCGCACGTTCTTGGGCCAAGAACGTGCGATTTTCCGAGACTTCTCGCTGAACGCGACAACTTCATGATGCCGGCTTTCTGGTCTCCACACCCTTCGACTGTGTATCCGGCGTGACCGCGGTTTGTTTTTGGGTCAAGCGTTGTTGGTGCCAGCGATCCAGGGCCAGGACGATGAACCGGACGATGGTCCTTCGCCGACGCCATTTGTACCGCACCTTTTCCAAGTATCGGAGGCGCCGATTGGTGCGCTCCACGTGGTTATTGGTCCGAACCCGTCGAGCGTGGGGGCTGTGCAGGAACGCCATCATCTTGTCGAACTTCTCGGCGCTCAGCAGTTCCAACGCCGAGGACAGGTCGGGATCGGATTGGTACTGTGCGTCTCGGACCAGAGCCGCCCGACGGCACCGCGCTTGATGAGGGCTTTGCTCGGGGTCGAACAGCCGATAGATCCGAAGCGCGAACGCGCGGAGCGCCCGCAGCGCGGGCAGGTAACCGAACATCTGGCTGAGCCAGCGGCGTTGTCGCCCATCCAGATGTTCGGGTCGGGTCACGATCAGGTGCCGATGCTTCCACACGAAGTGCCCTTGCTCCGTCTTGGTCTTCCCGCGGCGTGCCCGGGCCTGTTTCTGGGCCTTGCTCGGCCGGCCCCGACGTCGCTTCCGTCCCCCTTTTCGGGCGAGCGCGCGTCGGAGCCGTCGCAGGGCATCGAAGACATGGGTATTGATGTCCTTGAGGACATGGAACACGCACAGCTGGTGACGGGCGTGGGGCCACAGGTCCGCCAACACGGTGGGGTACAGGTTCGAGCCATCGGTGACGACCACTTGGGGCAAGAACCCGTGGTTCCGCAGGTTGTTCAGGAACCCACGCATATGGGCCTGATCGTTGGCCGAGACCACGGCGAAGGCCACCGGGAAATCGCCGATCGGGTCGGTGGCCAACAGGAGCGTGCGGTGGCCCAAGTGCAGCTCGTCGATGCACAGGGTGCCCGAGAAGTTGTCAAGCGTCCACTGGCGGTACCCGGGCATGTCGGTCTGGCGCACCTTCCAGTCCAGGCAGTCCGAGAGGAACCCGTCGGACAGATCCAGGAGGAAGTCCCGACGCAACGCCTGTTGGAGCCGATGGGCGCTCATGCCGTCCTCGAGGAGTCGGTCGATGACGGCCTCGCGAACGCGGTTGGTGTACTCGGCTCGAGGTTCGATCCCTTCGATCTGAGAGCGGAAGGTCTTGCAACAGGCACAGGTGGCGCGGTATTCTCCAACGGTCAACTCGAGGAACACGATTTCCCCGTAGGCGATGTCCCGAACGCGGCGGGTGTGGGTACCTTTCCGCCGTCCCCGTTCTCCGCACCGGGGGCACGGGAAGGTCTCCGGGGCACAACTCTTCGACACAACGCGCACATGAGCGCGGTCCATGCCGGTGTCCTTGATGGGTTGGTGTGGTAACCCCCAAAAAGGCACCGGCTGGACTCTTTCACAAGATCAATCACCGCAACGCAGTACCCGCTGTCGCGTCCAGCGAGAAGTGTCGATTTTCCCGTGCTTTTTGCACCACTGCCGGTGGTGGGAACGCTCACAAGAACTATCTAAACTTACATTATTATTAAATATAACATTAACTTTTAAGTTTCAACATTGATCACATACTGACCAACGGAAGATACAGCGCAACTCAAACGCGCACGCGCTGTGAAACACGGAACAGGTCTGGGCGCGCCCAGGTTCGGCTTTATTTCCACTTGTTCTGGCGCTCGAGTTCCTTGATGAAGTCAAGGGCCTCGTCCACGGTACCCACCCGTGCGCCGGGCACCCGGCCCCGGGTGTCGAGGTCCCGGAGCAGCATCAGGTCCTCGAAGTCCTCGGACTCCTCCAGACGTTTACGCTGCCGGTGCCCCAAAGTGCCGGCCTTATATTCGAGGGCCAGCATGTGGTTCTCGATCAGGAACGCGGTGCGCGGCGTGATGAGCCCGTCAAGAGCCTGAAGCCCTGCGGCGACGTGGTCACGCGGGTCGATGCCCTTCCCTACATCGTGCAGTAGCGCCGCGAGCAGGAACTCCTCGTCCCAGGCTCGCTCGCCGCGCGCCAGTTCAAACACCTGGAGCAGGTGAAACAGCACATCACCCTCGGGGTGGTGCTTCGCACTCTGTTTCACGCTTTCCAAAGGCAGCAACAGCAGCCGGAACATCTGGTACGGGTCGACGGCCTCCTGCTGGTCGGCGAGGGCCTCCTCAATGACGACTTCCGGGTGTTCATGCGCGATCAACTCTTCCAACTCGCGGGTGCTGGCCCGCTCGATCGCCTTGCCGGTGATGCTCGACTTGAAAACGTAGTGGGCCCGGTCCTCCTCGTACACCGTCAGTTCGAAGTTGAACGCGTCGAACACATGGACGTGCGTAAACACTCGACTCTCGCCGTGCTTCGTCACCTGCTTGCGTTCGACCTCGTATGGGAGGCCCTCTTCTTCCAACGCCGCTGTGATCGGTTCGATGTGGTCGCTGAAGAGGTGCAGGTCGATATCGGACCCCTTGCGGGTGTGGCCGGTCATCACGCTACCGATCAGCCGGGGCCGGAAGCGCGTTAGCAGGCGCATCAGGCGCAGAGCGTGCAACCGCATCTCGCACAGATTCGCGGTCCGGGCCTCGCCCTCGTGAACCCGAGCGAACGCCTGCACCTGGTCACGGACCTCCGCGTTACTCGGGAGATCGCTCGGTTTGACAGTGCCGCGGCAGAGCCGCTTCGCGGCCTTGCGTTTTGCGGTAAAGTACTCGGACTCGACGCGTTCGTACATGAGCCTTGCGGCTTCGAACGCGATCGCCTGACGCAACTTGGCGTCTGACATGGAGTGAAGCGACGGTGTTTTTTAACGAGCCTGTCCGGTGCCGTCGCGAGGCTCGTTAGAAATTGTAGTCGAAAATCGTGCGGTCGGAACCCGGAAAGTGAGTAGAAGGGCTGCAACGCGATGTCGCTCACCCCTTCAGGGATCGGCATTACGGTATTTAGGCGGAAGACAGGGACCGCCAATAGTTAAGCACGCCCGCGAGCGACTGATCGAGTGTGACCTGTGGCGCCCAGCCGGTTGCGGTACGGAGCTTGGCTGCGTCCGCGCGGGCCACAGCGGTATCGGCTTTGCGCCCGGGCTCGATCTTCTGATTCACCTGGATCGGCACCCGCGACATCGCCACCAACCTGTCCAGAAGGCTCTGGATCAGAAACGACTCGCCCCGCGCGGCGTTGTACGCCTCACCGCACTGCCCTTTTTCCAGAAGCAGCGGGAAGGCGGCCACGATGTCGCGCACGTCGGCCACGTCGCGGCGTGCCGAGAGGTCACCGACGTTGACTTCCGGGGCCTGCTTCCCGACCTCGGCGGCGGCAATTTGGCGAGCGAAGTTGGGCACCGCGAAGTCGGCACTCTGGCGCGGCCCGATCTGGTTGAACAGCCGCACCCGCACAATATCGAGCCCGGCGCTGCGGGTGTACTGGTAGCTGATGAGGTCAGCGGCCGCCTTGCTTGAGGCGTACGGGCTGGCCGGTTTGAGGGTGGTCGATTCGTCGCACACGCCGTCCGGCTCGTCGGGCTCACCGTAGATCAGGCCGGTGGACACGAACAGGATGCGCGGCTTCAGGCCGGAACCGGCCACGGCGTCGTACAGGCAACGGGTGGCCGTGAGGTTCTCGCGCCACGCCCGCTCGGGGTCGCGGAACGAACCGCCGGTGTTGGCGTACCCGGCGAGGTGGCACACCCAGTCCGGGCGGCACTCGCGCACGACGCGTTCCGTCCCCGCACCGTCGCACAAATCGACCGCGTACAGCCGCGCGTGCGGCGAGAGGTGCGACAGGCCTTCGGGCCACTCCGCGCGACGGCTCACCCCGAACAGTTCGTGCCCGCCTAACGACATCAGGTGCTCCACCAGATGCCCGCCGACGAACCCGGTAATGCCGGTGATGAGAATTCGCATAGACTCGGTGTGAGTGGGTGTGCGGGTGTGGCGGGGGCAGGGAACGGGCCGGTGCTTCTTCCCCACCCCACACGCGCACTCGCACGGGTCAGATACCGCGGGCTTTAAAATCCGGGAGCGGCTTCCCCTGCAGCCGGGCGAGGTCGGCCTTGACCATCCGCTCGACCAGTTGCTCGAACGTCACCTCGGGCTTCCAGCCCAGCTTTTTCTCCGCCTTCTCGGGGTCGCCGATGAGCAGATCCACCTCGGCCGGGCGCACCAGCGACTGATCGATGGTGACGTACTTCCTCCAGTCCAGCCCGGCCGCTTCGAACGCGACCTCAACCAGACGCTGCACGGTGTGCGTCTTGTTCGTCGCAATGACGAAGTCGTCCGGCTGGTCCTGCTGGAGCATCAGCCACATGGCGCGAACGTAGTCCCCGGCGAAACCCCAGTCGCGCTTGGCGTCCAGGTTGCCCAGGCGGAGTTCGGTCGCCAGCCCGAGCTTGATCCGGGCCACCCCGTCGGTCACTTTACGGGTCACGAACTCTTTGCCACGGCGTTCGCTCTCGTGGTTAAAGAGGATACCGGAGCAGCAGTACATGTTGTACGATTCGCGATAATTGATCGTGATCCAGTGGCCGTACAACTTGGCCACGCCGTAGGGGCTGCGAGGGTAGAACGGCGTCGTTTCGGTCTGCGGGACGGCTTGCACCTTCCCGAACATCTCGCTGCTGGACGCCTGGTAGAACCGGATCGTGTCCCGGCCCACCAGTTTGATTGCTTCCAACATCCGGGTTACGCCGGTGGCAGTGTACTCGCCCGTAAGTACCGGTTGTTTCCAACTCGTTGGCACGAAGCTCATAGCCGCGAGGTTATAGACCTCGTGCGGGTTTGCCACCTTAAGAACGTCGATGAGCGACAGTTGATCAAGCAGGTCGGCCTGGTGGAGGTGAACTTTGCCTGCGAGGTGCTCGATGCGCTCAAACGGCTCGGTACTGGACCGCCGCACCACGCCGTGAACTTCGTAGCCTTTCTCGAGCAATAGCTCTGCGAGGTAGCTGCCGTCCTGACCGGTGATGCCGGTGATGAGTGCCCGCTTCATGCGTCCGCCTGTGTACGAATTCAGGCCCCGCGCACCGCGCCTTGGCCGGCAGCAGGCGGAGCCAACGGTGTTTTTGTATAGCGGCTCGTCGGTTACTCACAAGTGGGAAATGGTAATGGCCCGTCGCCACAGCCTGACGACCGCTATCGACTCGAACCCCACGGACCAGCCGTAAGGGCAAGACGGATATGCACGTTACGATGTCTGAACCCAACCAAAAAGCGATGCAGGCGGGTACAATTTGCACCCGTCTCGCTCCACATTCAAACCGAAGCTGCAATCACTTCTTCTGCTCCGCGAGCAAGAAAAGGTAGGTCGCCAGGTTGCGGTGCAGGTTGAAGTACGTCTCCTCACTCCCGGCAGGCGCCGCCGCGAACTGCAACTGGTGACGGGTCATGTGCTTCGCAAAGTTAGCGACCGTCGTACCCTCACTGGCCCATTTCGTGTCCACTAAACCGTTATCTGCCCCGACCTTCATTGCCTTCGCGGCACCCGCAAGTTGGTTCATAAACCGCCGAGCGGCGGTCGAGTCCGCGAACGGAATGTCTCGGATCACCGGGGCCAGCGCAGCTTCCATCTTTGCGAGCGTCGCTTCGAATTGCGTCCGTTTAGTTGCCTCCGGGGACTTACCAGCCTGGATCGCAGTTGCCAGCGGCGCGAAGTCGCGGGCGAGGGCTAGTCTAAGGTCCTTGAGCGAAGGGTCGTCGAACGCGGACGGGAAATCGAGAGGCCGCAGCACCAAGTTGAGCGCGTCGGCCGCATCGGACCCGCCGAATCGCACCTCTTCGAGTTGAAGCGGCGATACGAACGCCGACGGCCGTTCCACGTTGCGCAGTTCGGCTTTCGCAATCGCCACGAGCAGCGAATTGAGCGCCTCGCCCGACAGAACCTTTGTCCGATCAACCGGGCTCAGTTCTTTCTCGAAACCTGCCGGCAGGTTCGGAACGCGATCTGCGATCGGCGCCGGTACGACCGCCGTGCCGGACGAAGAGTTGCGGTCGGCCCCGTTCGCCCCGGGCAAGCCGGCCGCCCGCTGCGCACGCTGGATGTCGCGCTGCATGTCTTGAGCGAAGCTGGGCCGGACACTGCCCGACATGTACGACCCGTTCTGCGAGTAGAACGTCCCCCCCAGCGGCGACAGGGACCAAGCCGGATTAAAATACCCGTAGGAATAGTACCGTGATCCGAACGTGAGGTTCCCGTACGTTGTCGGGATGCTCAGCCCGTACGTCTGCTGGTATCGGTACTGTGGCGCCGCGAAAAACGGATTGAAAGTCGGAGTGACCACCGGTCCGCCGTAGCGCTGGTACCCGTACCCGAACCCGAATTGAGCCGATGCGGTCGCGGGGCTCAGCACGAACCCTGCACCGGCCAGAACGAAAAGCGCCGTGAGCCGTTTCATGATGATCCCCTTGAAGATGAGCAGCGCCGGCCGCAACTAACGGGTATTCGTGACGGTCGGTCCGATCTTACACGATTTCAGGCGCGGTGTTCGCTTGTTGTTTCGACGACGCTCCAGGTCATTCCGTTGGCGTGATAACGATTTTCCCGGTCAAAGTGCCGGCCTTCCGGATCGTGTTGTCCTCTTGCAACTGGTGTGCCTGTACGGTTTGCATCAGTGGGAACCGCGCGCCGATCAGCGCCACCAGTTTTCCGGCCTCGAACCACCTGTTCATCTCATCGGCTCCAACGCGCTGCTCCTCGGCGGTCATGTTGAACATCGCAAAGCCCATCAGCGACAGGCCTTTCACGTAAAACGGCCCGTTCGGGAACACCGGGCGTGCGGCACGCCCCGCCATCACGATGATGCGTCCGCGTGTGGCCATCATTTCGACCGTTTCGTCGAAGTCCGCAGGCGGCAGCGTTTCGTACCACACTTGCACTCCTGTTCCGCCGGTGAACTCCTTGACCCGAGTGGAGATGTCGTCGGTTTTGTAATTGATCGCCAGATCGGCGCCGAGTTCGCGCGCCAGCGCGGCCTTCTCTTCGCTCCCAACGGTGCAAATCACCTTCGCGCCAACCGCCTTTGCCATTTGCACGACCATCGAGCCAACGCCCCCGGTGCCACCGTTCACGAATACGGTCTCGCCATGCGTCAGTTTCGCACGGTGAAACAGACCGAGGTGTGCGGTAATGCCCACCAGCGCGGCAGCCGCAGCCTGCTCATCCGTCACGCTCGCTGGCGTGGGGTACGCCCATTTCTCCTCGACGCACACGAACTCGGCACACGTACCGTGCCGGCCCAGCAACCCCTGGTTACTTCCCCAGACCCGGTCCCCGACCCTGAACTTCCCCCCTGGTCCAACCGCGTCGACAACGCCGGCGAAATCGGTGCCCGTGATCGCCGGCCTGGGCAGTGGCATGGGGGCCGCGCCGCTCCGAATGTACGTGTCGATCGGGTTGATGCCCGCGGCCAGCACTTTTACCCGAAGCTCCCCCGCCCGGGGGTCAGGTGTCGGCACGTCACCAAAGCGGATCACGTCGGGTGCGCCGGTGGTGTCGAAGTAAGCGGCTTTCATTGCGCGTGCCCTCTCGTTCGTGTGCGGGACGGTGCGATCCCCGGCCAAAGCTTCACCCTATTTACAGGGCGGCCCGATAGAATAGCCGTTCTCCTCCGTCCTTTCTCCCGAGGAGCCGAGCGCGATGAACACGTCACCCGAGACGCTCGTCGAATACGGTCGGGCAATCGACGGCCACCAAATGGTAGAGCCGCCGGACGTGACCGCACTAGAACTCGAACCCAATCACCCCGGCGAACACGACGCCGAGTACGTCGCGCGCCGGCAGTACCTTTTTGACCTCACGCGAAGGCACAGGCTTGAGCGCCTCGGTCCGCCACTGATCGATTACACCGCCGAAGAAACTCGCGTGTGGCGTGAGGTCGCACCGAAGCTGCACGAACTGCACGACAAGTACGCGTGTGCCCTCTACCTCCGTGCGAAAGACGAACTTGCGATCACGGAAACCGAAATCCCCCAACTGAAAACTATCAGCGACCGCCTCGCGTGCGAAACGCAAATGCACCTAGTTCCGGCAGAGGGTGCGCTGCCGTACCGCACGTTCTACCAGTACATTGCCGGCCGCGGGTTCCCGGTCACGCAGTTCATCCGGCACGGTTCGCACCCGGAATTCACGCCGGAGCCGGACATGATCCACGACTGTCTGGGGCACGTGCCGCCCGTCATGAACCGGGATTACGCGGAGCTTCTGACGCTGATCGGCAAGGCCGCCGCGGCCACCCCGCACGGCGACCAAGTGCTGGCGCTGAAGCGGTTCAGTTGGTTCAGCATCGAGTTCGGGCTGATCGAGGAGGCGGGCGAGGTAAAAGTGTTCGGCGCCGGCATCCTGTCGAGTACCGGCGAGATTCCGCACGCGCTGTTCTCACCGAGCGCAACCCGGCACCCGTTCGTAACGGACACGGTCATCGCCACGGACTACGACCCGTCGCAGATGCAGAAGGACTTTTTCGTCGCGCCGTCGCTACTGTTCCTCCGGCGCGAGTTGGAAGCACTGGTCCGGCGGTTCGGTATACCTGTTCTCTGATCGCTGTTTTGTATTCGGTCCCCATCTCGCGAGGCGATGGGACCAGCCCTAACTAACCACCACACCTCCAATGGCAGACATTCCGCTCCGGAAGATCGATCACGTCCGGTTCTTCGTCGGCAACGCGCGACAGAGCGCGTTCTTCTACCGGAACGCGTTCGGCTTCGACGTGGTCGCCTACGCCGGCCTCGAAACCAAGGTGAAGCACGAGGCGGGATACGTCCTCAAGCAGGGCGAGATCACGTTCGTGCTCACCTCGCCGCTGTCCGAACAGCACCCGGAGAGCCGGCGGCTCGTGACCCACGGCGACGGCGTGATGGACATCGCGCTGGACGTGCCGAACGTGCGCGAAGCCTACGAGGAAGCGGTCCGCCGTGGCGCCAAAGGAGTGCGGCCCCCGGAAGCTCTCGAGGACGAGCACGGGGTGTTCGAGACCGCGGGCATCCTGGCTTACGGCGACACGACGCACACGTTCATCAACCGCGACCGCTACAAGGGCGCGTTCGCCCCGGGCTTCAAGCCGATGGCGCCGGACCGCTACCACCCGAGCACGGCGCGGCCCGTGGGGTTCGCGGCGATCGACCACCTGGTGGCGAACGTCGAAGAAGGCAAGATGGACGAATGGGTGAGCTTCTACCGGAACGTGCTCGGGTTCAACCAGCTCGTGTCGTTCGACGACAAGGACATCAGCACCGAGTACTCCGCACTCATGTCGAAGGTGGTGCAGAACGGCACGGGACGGATCAAGTTCCCGATTAACGAGCCGGCCCAGGCCAAGCGCCGCAGCCAGATCGACGAGTACCTCCAGTATTACGGCGGCCCGGGGGTCCAGCACATCGCGCTGATCACCGGCGACATCGTCAAAACCGTCCGGGCGATGCGGGCCAACGACGTGTCGTTCCTGCGCGTCCCGCAGGCCTATTACGACGCGCTGGCCGACCGGGTCGGGGACATCAAGGAGGACATTCAAGAGCTGGCGGAGCTGGGCATCCTCGTGGACCGCGACGACGAAGGGTACATGCTCCAGATCTTCACCAAGCCGGTGGCCGACCGCCCGACGCTGTTCTTCGAGGTGATCCAGCGGCGCGGGTCCAAGAGCTTCGGTAAGGGGAACTTCAAGGCGCTGTTCGAGGCCATCGAGCGCGAGCAAGAACTCCGCGGAACGCTCTAAAAGTTAGTCGCGGTATGGTTTTATCCCGTGATTACGAAGACAGATTTTGACAGGATGAACGCGATCAAGCAAATCGACCCGAGATCCTGTTTATCCTGTCAATCCTGCCCGCGTTAGTGGCACACGCGCTCGCCTCGGGCGGGTCGTGGCACCCCGCGCGAGCTTCATTCCGCCACGGGTTCTCAAGCGCAATCGGTTGCGACTTAGCCCGGAACGCTTCGGCGACAAGCGGCAGTCTCAATTGCCAGCATCGCTCACCCGGAGGCGGCCAGCAAGCTCGTCACAAGCGCGTAGGCAAGGGCCGCCAAGGCGGCCCCACAGGGGACGGTACTGACCCACGCGAGCAGGATCTCACCCGCCTTGCGCCAGTGTACCCGTCCGGTCGCCGCGCCCATCCCGCATAGCGACCCGACGCTCACGTGCGTGGTGCTTACAGGTAAGCTGTGCAGGCTGGCGGTGGTCACGAGGCCCGCGGTCACCAGACTGGCCGCGAACCCTTGGCCGGGGTTCATGTCCGTGACCTTCTTGCCGAGCGTTTCGGCCACGCGGGTGATGTCCAGTAGTCCACCTGCCGCGACCACAAACGCAACGATCACAATTCCTTCCCGGGGACCGATGGCAGGCACGGCTACCATCAGGGCCGCCATCTTCGGCGTATCGTTCAGCCCGCGCGCGAAGCTGGCCGCGCCGGCGCTGAGAAAGTGCAACACGTCGAGCGGACGCGACCGGCGGTCCGGCATGAGTCGCCCGCCTCGCAGAATCAGATACGCCGCGGCCCCGGCCAGCGCCGCGACCACCGGGCTAAAGAACAGCGGGTACAGGAACTGCGTTCCCAGCGCACCGATCCGAACGTCGCCACCGCCGGCCAGTCCCGCGCCCACGAGGGCGCCAACCAGTGCGTGGGTGGTGGAGACCGGAAACCCGAACCGCGTGGCCAGGAAGCTGGTGAGCGCCGTGCCCAGCGCAACGGCGCAGACGAAGTGTCGCGAGGCGACCAACTCATCCGGAACGACCCCGCGCCCGCGGAACGCGAGCAGCATGTTCTCGGAGAGGAGCAGCGCGGCGAGCGAACCCGCGAACGTGGTCGCGGTGCCCCACAGCGCCGCCGCGCGGAGCGTCGTCGTCCCGCTCCCGTACAGCGAGGCCACGCCCTTGAAGTTGGCGTTGGCCCCGTTCGTAAACGCCACGGAACAAGCCGCGAAGAACAGAAGCGCGAGCAGCATGACGGCCTACTTGGTCTTGTTCTCTTTCGTCTCGGCCGGGTGCTGCTTGAGGTGGGCGTACTCTTTCCACGAGCCCTCGTACAGCCGCACGTTCGGGTACTTGGCGACGTGCTTCAGGTAGAACCGCAGCAGGCTCCCCTCGCGGGACGTGCCGCAGTACACCAGGATCTCTTTATCCGCCGTCAGCCCGGCCGCTTCCAGTTCCGCCTTCACCTTCTCGAACGGCAGGAACTTGTGGGTGTTGTCCGGCTCCATGAGCCGCGCCCAGTGGAAGCTGATGGCGCCGGGGATGTGCCCCTTCCGCACCCAGATGTCGTCGTTGCCCAGGTACTCGTTGTGCGGCCGGGCGTCCGCCAGGACCGCCGTCGGCTTCCGCTTCAGGACATCGTCCACGGTCGCCGCGATTTCCGGGTGGCCCTTCTCGGGCAGCGCGCCCTTGGGGTTGCCGAAGTACTCCTGCGTGACCGGCAGTTTCTGCTTGGACCACTCGGGGAGCCCGCCGTCCACGATGCGGATGTGCTCGACCCCGAACTTCTCCAGCACGTAGGCCACCATGCTGGCGCTCAGGATCTCGTCGTTCGGCAGTTTGTCGCCGGTCGCGTAGATCAGATGCAACCGGCCCTTGTCCACCCCGGCGCGGACCAGCAGCACCTTGGTCAGGTCGTCGGGCAGGTACTGCACCGGAACCCCGCCGTCGGTGCCCCGGAGCGTGTCGAAGTTCAGGTGGTGCGCGGTCGGCAGGTGCCCGCGGAAGTAGTCCTTGTACCCGCCGCGTGTGTCCAGCACGATCGGCCGCTTGGCCGCGTCGGGGTTCTCGATCAGCTTCTTCGCCTCGGCCGGCGAGATGATTCCGATGTCGGCGCGGGCCGCCCCGGGCAACGCCAGAACCGCGGCCACAACGAGCAGCCGGGAAAACGAAACGGACCTGAGCAGTTGCATGAGCGCGCGGCCTCCACCGTCGTGACACCAGCCCTGGTGACAAGGTATCGGAGCGGGCGGAGGTGACCAGCCTCATGTTCCCGGGCTCAGAGCTCGAGCGGCACCCGGGCGCACGCCCCCCACGATGCGATCGGACGGTCTGCCGCCAGTTCCGCGTGCGGCACCTTCTGCGAGGGGACGTGAAACCCGAACGGCCGGTATGCTTGCGCGATTCGCCTTTGCCCCGGGCGCGTCGAACGCCATAATCACATGGCCATTTCCAGTTCCTGTGCGAGCCCGCCCGGCCGCCGCCACCGAGTCGCTCCCATGCCGGCCCCGTTCCCGGTCGCGTCGCTGCGAGACTTTTACGCGTTCGAGCAGCACGTCAAAACGTGCCGCGGGCACCGCGGGTTGGGAATGGTGCCGCAGTGGTACGAGGTGCCCGTCTTCTACTTCTCGAACCCCGCCGCGGTCATCGGAGATGCTGACCCCGTTTGGGCTCCGCAGGGCAGTTCCGCACTCGACTACGAACTGGAGCTGGCGTGCGTGATCGGGGCGTCCGCGCGCGACCTGCCCGCGGACGACGCGGCGCTCGACTGCGTGGCCGGGTTCACGATCATGAACGACTGGTCCGCACGCGACCTTCAGCGGGCGGAAATGGCGGTCGGGCTCGGACCGTCCAAAAGTAAGGATTTTGCCACCTCGCTCGGACCGCGACTCGTCCCGTTTGCCGACCTCCGAGAAGCATATCGCGACGGCCGGTTGTACCTCGCGATGACCGCGAGCGTCAACGGAAAGGTGTATTCGAGCGGCAACGCGGGTAGCATGTACTGGACGTGGCCGCAACTCCTGGCCCACGCGAGCCGCGACGCCGAGTTGCGCCCCGGCGACGTGATCGGCAGCGGCACCGTGGGGACCGGGTGCATTCTGGAGCTGACCCCCGAGGCCGTCGGGGGGTGGCTCCGACCGGGCGACGTTGTGGAACTGTGCGTCGAGCGCCTGGGCTCGCTGCGAAACACTGTTGCGGAGCGTCCATCTTGACTTACGCTGAGCAGCTCGCGGAACTCACTGTAACGGACATTTTGCTCGGGGCGCGGGTCGCTCCGCTGCGCAACCTCGAAGCGATCCTGAAGTGGGCACCGGGTGCGGGGATCGACTTCGCCAGGATCGACTTGGTTCAACAGGACGAGTACAGCTACGACCTGCTGCTCCCGCTCCCCGATTCGCGCTGGCTGAACTTCGGTGTGTCCTGATTCGGTGAACTGGCGGCGGTCGCCGTCTGGGATCACAAACCGAGTGCCGACGAACTGCTCGCGCGGCGCGTCCGCCTCGGCTGGGTGCCAACCTGTTCGCTCCTCAAGAACGGCCCAACGGTGCTCGGCCACGCGTCCTCGCTCGGCCGGGCGCCTGAACGCCACGGGTCGTAATGTCCGCGACAGTTCGACCTACGCTCTGACGACTTGGGACCCGAAGAAATGCAATACCTCTCCCGCGGCAGCGTCCCGAAAAAGCGTCACACGCGGCACCGGACCGACCCCGGCTTTAAGGGCGAGGGCCTGTACTACGAAGAGGTCATCACCACGCAGGGGTTCTCGCGGGCGCACTCGTTCGCGTACCACCTGCGCCCGCCGACACGCGTGAAGCACGTTGAATCGGCAGGCATTCAGTCGATCGAAGTCGCCCCGCAAGACGTGTTGCGGCACCACCACCTCAAAAGCAGCGCGATGCCCGCAGGCGGTGATCCGGTCTCTGGTCGCGTCCCGATGTTGACCAACGCCGATGTCACGCTCTGGCGGTGCCGCCCGACGCAGCCTCAGGCCGAACTGTTCCGCAACGCGCTCGCGGACGAACTCGTCTTCGTTCACAGGGGGGCGGGCCGGTTGCTAACCCACTTCGGAGTGCTGCCGTTCAAGCCCTTCGATTACGTGCTGATCCCGCGCTGCACCACTTACAAGCTCGAATTCGATCCCGGCGTGCAACCCGATCTACTGGTGATCGAGTCCGCGGGCACAATTAACATCCCGCCCAAGTACCTGAACCACGACGGCCAACTGCGGCTCGGCGCGCCGTACTGCGAGCGCGACCTGCACGGCCCTACCGACCTGCTCGTCATCGACGAAGAGAGAGACACCCCGGTCCTCATCAAGGACGGCACCCGGCTGTCGCGATACGTGCTCGCGAGCCACCCCTTCGATGTCGTCGGCTGGGACGGGCTCGTGTACCCGTTCACATTTAACGCCGACGACTTCGAGCCGATCACCGGGACGATCCACCAGCCGCCGCCGATCCATCTGACGTTCGAAACGTCGGGGTTCGTGGTCTGCACGTTCGCGCCGCGGGTGCTCGACACGCACCCCGAGGCGATCAAGGTTCCGTACGCGCACAGCAACGTCGAAAGCGACGAGGTGCTGTACTACGTGCGCGGCAAATTCGGGTCGCGCCGCGGCGTGGAAGAAGCGTCGTTCACGCTGCACCCGCACGGCATCCCGCACGGGCCACACCCCGGTACGATTGTCGCCAGCCGGGATGTGAAGTGGACCGACGAACTGGCCGTCATGGTGGACACGTTCCGACCCCTATTTGTGACCAAACAGGCGATGGAACTGGACGAGCCGAAGTACCCGTACTCGTGGCTGGACTGAAGATAAAGAAGAAGCAGAGTGGCCACAAAGAAGCACAAAACGCACAAGCCAAGCCCGGTTGAAGAGCATCGGTAATTGGGAGCACTACCCGCCGGCTGACACCGGCGGTTCGACCGTGGCTCGTCGAACCGCCGGTGTCAGCCGGCGGGTACAACCGACGCCGCTGCCTTGCGGTTTCTCTCGTGCTTTTTTTGCTTCTTCGCAGCGGTTCTGCCTTCGCACCTACTCGGAAGCTCTATGCAGATCGACCCTTCGACCGCACCTGTGCCAAACGTCTACCAGCACCTAACGGGCGTGGTAACGCCGCGACCCATCGCGTGGGTGACCACACTCTCACCTGCGGACGTGGTGAACCTGGCACCGTTCAGCTTCTTCAATGCGTTTGGTGCCAACCCGCCGACCGTCGTGTTCTCCCCGACTCTTCGGCGCGACGGGACCAAGAAGGATACCCTTCTGAACTTGGAAAAGCTCGGCGAATTCGTGGTACACACCGCCACGGCCCCGCTCGCGGACAAGGTGAACCTCTCGTCCAAAGAGGTGCCACCGGACGAGAGCGAGATCAGCCTGACGGGTTTGAGTACGATCGCGGGCGTGAAGGTGAAGGTGCCCCGGCTCGCGGAATCGCCGGTTGCGCTGGAGTGCGTGGTCCGGCAAATCATCCCGTGCGGAACCGGACCGATCGCGGCGAACCTCGTCATCGGCGAGGTGGTGCTCTTTCACATTGCCGACGACGTGCTGGACGCGAGGGGCGCGGTCGACCCGCGAAAGCTGCGAACGGTGGCCCGACTTGGTGGCGCGTTCTGGTGCCACACGTCGGACCTGTTCGAGTTGGAGCGCCCGTAGCTGCCCGTGGCAACCGCCGGCAAGTGCATCTCCGGCTCACGGGGTTGATGTTTCCAGTGGTCGTGTCGATCCACCAAGCGGATCGCCGCCGAGAACTCGAATCAGCGACGATGTCCGTCTGCTTCAGGAGTCAAGGTGCGGAGTCGTTTCGGCCCGCGTATCAGTTCGTTCCTCGTGGCCCGGGGCGCGTGCCGTAGGTGGCCTCCCACTTCTTCGGCGAGCCCGGCAACGTCACACCGGGGACCGACAGGTCGTACTTGGTGGCGTACCGCACGAACTCGCGAGGGTAGTCGGGCCACTTCCCTTCCAGTTTGTGAAGGGCTGCCTTTTCTTCGGCGGTCAGCCGGCGCAACAGCTCCTTTTCGGCGAACTGCCGCACCGGTTCTTTGAAATCCGCAACACGTGCCGGGCCGAGCACCGGCGCCAGCACGCCCTTCGGCCCGCTCAACTCGCGGTGCAACTCCAGCGGGAACTCGGGCCATTTGCCGGCGACCGAGCGGAGCCGAAACGCGGCGTTCTTTTTCAGCAGCCGCGACGCCGAATCGGGCAGGTCCGCCGTCTCGGTCCACATCAGCTTCGGGTCGGCCGGCTCGGGCAAGTACGGGTGCGCCTTGTTCAACTCGTATACGGTCCAGCCGTACAGCGCCCAGGCCTGCTCGCCGTTGGCCAGCGCCAGCGCCCGGCGGTACTCCGCGACCTCGTCCGGGGCGAGCCGCGACCGCTTCGAGTCGTCCAACTTGAACGCCGCCCGCGCGAACTCCGTCACCTCGTCGCGCCCGGCTTTGGTGTCGAACGGCCAGGGCGGCCGGTCGGTCACGAACGCCTCCGCGTGGCCTCGCAAGAACTGCCACCGCTCGCGGCGCTCCTCTTCCTCGTCCCGCAGTTGGGCGATCAGTTCGGCCTTCTCTTTCGGGCTGGTGAGCGAATCGACTTTCTTCCGCGTCGGCGGCGGGAGCGCGTCCACCCACTGCTGCTCGCGCAGGTCACGGACCACTCCGAGGCGCAGGTTCGGGGTCGCCGCGCCGAGCACCCCGCGGCGCTCGGGCTCGGGCAGCCGGTCGAGCCAGATCGCGTACACCTCCAGCGCGCGGAGCAACCGGTCGCGCTCCTTCGGCTCCCGCGCATGCAGGTCCCGGTCGAGCTTCGACACCTCGGCCTGGCGCGCCGCCGGCAGGTCGCGAAACGCCTTCGCCAGCGAGTCGTGCGCCTTCACGCCCTGGCGCTCGGGCGGGTCCACCGCCGGCACCTTGAGCAGCGGATCGTAGCTGACCGCCGGGTCGTCCCCGAACAGCTCGGGCTTCGCAATCTCCTGAACGAAGCTGAGGTCGTCGGCGACCGCGTAGAGCGGCAGCAAGGCGACGATCCGGGGGTCGGTCTTCACCTCCTCGTGCTCCCTACCGCGCGGGATCAGAAGCGACCGCGCCGCGCCGGCGGTGAGGTAGCCGAGCAGGCCGAGCACCACGACTGCGGCGACGAGCGCCGTGCCGGGGAGCCAGCCGCGAGATCGGGGCCGAAGCGGGTCGGCGCCCGCGAGCGGAATCGGCATTGAGGTCGAAAGGAACTCACCCGGTCCGGATCTCACGCCCACGGAAGCAGGCCCCACCGCCCGCCCCCCCGCGCCCGACCCAGCGGGCGATCGAACCGCGGGGAGCTTTTCGAGCGTGCGGGTGGTGAAGTTCGGGGACGGCTCCGGCCTGGGCAGGTAGTCGAGCAGGTCGAACGACTTTTTCAGCTCCGCCGCGCGGGCGCGGGCGGCCGGATCTTCCGCGAGCCGGTCCTCGACCCGGCGCGCCGCGGCGGGGTCGAGTTCGCCGTCCAAGTACGCGACCAACTCGGCCTCAAACGGGTCGGGCGGCGGGCCGTCATCAAATTCGGTGCTGTCAGCGCTCATGTGGTGACCTCAAGCGCTCACGGTTCGGAGCCGTCGGAATCGTCGCCGGCCTCCGCCTCGGGGGGGACGACGCCGTCCATGTAAATGTAACCTTGCAGCGCCTCACGCAGCTTCCCGCGGGCGCGGCTCAGGAGCGACTTCACCGCCTTGGTGGTCAGCCCCATCACGTCCGCGATGTCCGCGTAATTCATGTCCTCGAACTTGTTCAGCACGATCGCCATCCGCTGGCGCTCGTTGAGCCCCTCCAGCGCGTCCCGGATGACGCCGGCGAGTTCCTGCTGCTGAAGGTTGTGGTTGGGCGGTTCGTCGCGTGTGGGCACCAGCGCTCCCGGGGGCCGCGTTCCGAGGGGGCCGGATTCCTGCACCTCCAGGGGCATCACCGGGCGCCGCTTCCGGTTCCGGAGGGCGTTGAGCGCGAGGTTGTTGGCGATGGTGAACAGCCAGGTCGAGAACTTGGCCTTCGGGGTGTACCGCTTGCGGGTGCGGTACACCCGCAGGAACACCTCCTGGGCGAGGTCCTCGGCCTCCTCGGCGCTGCCGACCAGGTGGTGCATGACGGCGACGAGCCGGTGCTGGAACCGCTCGACCAGTTCGGCGAACGCGGCGCCGTCGTCGTCCCGGACTCGGAGCATGAGCCGGATGTCCGGGTCGCGGAGCGCCATCTGCGCGCTGGTTTGGCCGGTCGCCATTTCGCCAGTGGTTCGGGGTGACGGGGCGGTGCCGCAACGATCGGGGCGCGGGCTACTGCGGCCGCTCGCCGACCCGCTCGGCTCCGAGCGCGGCTTCGGCCTGGCGGCGCAACTGCCCGCACGCGGCGTCGATCTCCGCCCCCTTCCGCTTCCGCACCTTCACACTGATCCCGCCGCGGCGGAGCGTGTCGATCAGGTACTGAAGGTCGGCGTCGGCGGGGCGCTTAAACGCCAGCCCTTCGACCGCGTTCCACGGGATCAGGTTCACGTGCGCCTGGCGCCCGCGCAGCAGGCCCGCGAGCTGCCGCGCGTGCGGGGCTTGGTCGTTCAGCCCGCCGAGGACAACGTATTCGTAAGTCACCTGGCGTCCGGTTTTCTCATAGAACTCGTCCGCCGCGGCCAGGATCGCGTCCATCCCGACCTTGTCGTTGGTCGGCACGATCCGCGTGCGCAACTCGTCGTTCGGCGCGTGCAGCGACACCGCCAGGTGATACTGCTTTCCGCTTTCGGCGAGTTTGCGGATCTTCGCCGGCAGTCCGACGGTTGAAATGGTGACGTGCCGCGCCCCGATGCCGAGCCCGTTCTTGTCACCCGCGACGGCGAGCGCATCAAGCAAGTTGTCGAGGTTCGCGAGCGGTTCGCCCATTCCCATCACGACGATGTGGGTGAGCCGCGGCGCGCGTTCGGGGTTCGTGCTGTTCGCGTCGGTCAGGTTACGGAGCAGTACGAGTTGCTCCACCATCTCGCCGGCGGTGAGGTTGCGCACCACGCCGTTGAGCCCGCTGGCGCAAAACACGCAGCCCATCCCGCACCCGACCTGCGTGCTGATGCACGCGGTCGCGCGGCCGTCGTCCTGAATCAGCACCGCCTCGATCATCCGACCGTCGGCGAGCCGCAGTACGAACTTGTGGGTGTCGTCGGATGCGGCGAAGTGGCGTTCTACGGACATCGAGAACACGCGAAAGGCGCCCGCGAGATCGGCGCGTAACCCCTTCGGGAGGTCGGACATGTCCTCGAACGCGGTCGCCCGGTTGGCGAGAATCTGCTTGCAGATCTGGTTGACCCGCATCGGCGGCTGGCCGCGCTCCGTGAGCCACGCGCGCAACGTCTCGGCCGGCACATCAAGTATGCCAGGTTTGGCGTGCGAAGGCGGTACACCTTCCGTACCAGCGGGAAGGGAACCGGTTTCAAGAATCGGGAGCGTCGAAAGCATAGCTGTTATTGTACGCTCAATCTGTGTGTCGGGAAAGCGCCCGACCAGTTCGAAGGGAGAGAAGCCGAGAATGTGGCTGATTTCAGCTTGCTGAAGTCCGCAATCCTGTCGAAACTCTCATCCGTCGTTCTCTGTGCCCTCTGCGGTGAATCATGCCTTCTCTGCTTTGTCTTGCTTTACTTGTTCTGTCCGCAGAACCGGCAGTTTCGGCCGACCTGATCGCTCACAACGGCAAGGTCTGGACCGGCGACGCGAAGCGCCCCGAAGCACAAGCCGTTGCGGTGTGGCGCGGCCGCATCGTCAAGGTGGGCACGGGCGCCGATGTCAAAGCGCTCACCGGCCCTGCCACCAAAATCATCGATCTTAAGGGCGGGCGACTGGTCCCCGGGTTTTACGACAGCCACGTTCACTTCCTGAGCGGCGGGCAGTCGCTCACGCAAATCGACCTGAAGGACGTCCAAGACGAGGCCGAGTTCGGCAAGCGTCTGACGGCGTTCAACAAGAACACCCCGCGCGACCGCTGGATCGTCGGCGGGTTGTGGGACCATGACCGGACGTTCAATGGCGAGTTGCCCACTGCCGCGCTGCTGGACAAGTACGTGAAAGACCGCCCGGTGTTCATCCAGCGGTACGACGGGCACATGGGGGTCGCGAACTCGGCCGCCCTGAAACTCGCTGGCATCACGGCGGTCACCAAGGACCCGCCGGGCGGGGTGATCTACCGGTTGGCGGACGGCAAAACGCCGTCGGGGGTGCTCAAGGACAACGCGATGGCGCTGGTGGACCGGCTGATCCCGGAGCCCGGCGATGAGGAGATACTCGAAGCGGTTCTTGCGGCCCAAAAAGCAGCGGCGGAGGTTGGTGTCACAAGCGTGCAGGATCTCGACGGCAGCGGCGCCGAAACTCGCCGCAAACTGTTCCGGATCTACCAGAAGCTCGCGCGCGAAGGGAAGCTCACCTGCCGGATCGACCTCCGCTGGCCGATCTCGGCTTACAAGGAACTCGCCAACGCGGGGCTCACGGCCGACTTCGGGAGCGACTTCGTTCGCGTCGGCGGGGTGAAGGGCTTCATGGACGGCTCGCTCGGCAGCAGCACGGCGAAGATGTTCGGCCCGTATGAAGGCGGCGCGAACAACACCGGCGTGTACGTCACCGAACCGGACACGATGCGCAGCTACATCCGCGGGGCCGACGCCGCGGGGCTCAACGTGTGCGTCCACGCGATCGGCGACCGGGCCAACGCAGTGCTCCTCGACCTCTTCGCTGACGTTGCGAAGCAGAACGGGGCCAAGGACCGGCGGTTCCGGATCGAACACGCGCAGCACCTGCGCCCCGAGGATTACAAGCGGTTCAAGGAACTGCGAGTGATCGCCTCAATGCAGCCGTACCACGTCATTGACGACGGGCGCTGGGCCGAGGGGCGGATCGGTGCGAAGCGGTGCGCGAGTTCTTACGCGTACCGCTCGCTGCTCGACGCCGGGGCGACGCTCGCGTTCGGGTCCGACTGGCCGGTCGCACCACTTAACCCGCTGGTCGGCGTTGACGCGGCGGTGAACCGGCGCCCCCTCGACGGCAAGCACCCGAACGGCTGGTTCCCCGAGCAGCGCACCACCGTCCCGGAGGCGGTGGAAGCGTACACACTTGGCAGTGCGTTCGCAGGGTTCCAGGAACCCGACCGCGGGAGCATTACCGTTGGTAAGCTTGCCGACTTCGTGCTTCTGTCGCGCGACATCTTCAGTGCCGCCGAGAAGAACCGCATCGGCACGACGACCGTGCTGCTGACTGTTGTGGGTGGAAAAGTGGTGTTCGAGCGGAAGTGATGCGTGGGTCCGAATTCGCGCATCCGGTTCGTCGGACGCCGACTTCATTCCTTCTTGGCCAACTCGAACTCGAAAGCCCCCTCAAGCGTGGTACCGTCGTCGTTGGCGGGGAACTTCCAGGTGCCCTTGATCTTCTGCCCGACCAGTGTGGCGGTGTACGGGGTCTTGATCAGCGCTTCCGTGTTCGCAACGTCCTTCGAGCCGACCGAGACGAACTCGACCCTGTACTCCTGCCCGGACTTACTCTTGTCGACCGGCTTGACCGTCCCGCGAACGAGGTACGTCAGCTTCCGCTCGCCGGCCCGCTCGATCAGTTCGGCCTCGAACTTCTCGCCGTCGCGCCGAAGGATTCGGAGTTCGCACTCGAACTCGGGGGGCACGCCGCCCTGCCCTTTGTACTCGCCCGTCTGCGTCAGCTTGCCCTTCCACACGCTTCCGACGACGACGGGGTAGCCGTCCCTGGCGGGCGCGGCACCAGCCGGCAGAGCGGTCACACAACCAACGAGCACCACGGCCAGGAGCTTGAGCGTGTGGGTCATTCCCGTTCCCCAAGACGTGACCGTTGCTATTATCTTACGGGTGAACGCGATACGCCAATGTAATCTCGCGAGTTCCGGTTAGAACGCGACCCGCAGCACCACGGCCACGATCAGAGCGAACGCCAGTGCGTACAGCCCGATGCGGATGGTGTCGTCCGCGGTGCGCCGGGCCAAGAGCCGACGGAGGGCCGCGCGGTCACCGGACTCGATGGCGAGTTGAAGGTTGAGCTCGTAGCTGCTCGATGGGTAATCGCGGATCGCCTCCTCGACGAGAACCTGAACCCCGTGCCGCGGGGTGGGAAGCGTTGGGCCGACGGCCGCGTGGAACCCGAGTTCGTCGGAGAACGCGAACGTCGCCGGCCACAGGTCGCAGCGCGTCCGGTCCGGGAGGAGTTGCCACAAATCGCGGACGAACAGCGCCGGCGCGGCGCGTGTCAGCAGCACGCGGTTGCCGTCCACGAGTGCCTGGGTGCTGCCGAGAAGCAGCGGGCTGTCGCCGCTCTTCAGCACCGCGTCGAGTTGCTCCAGGGTGCGCTCGGGCAGCACCTCGTGGGGCCACGCGAGATCGGCGAGCGTTCCGGTAGCGTCCCAGTCCGGCGGGTAACGGTCCGCGATCGCGAACGGGTCGCCGAGGTGCCGGTACAGTTCGCGCGCGAGCACGAGAAACCGGAACCCGAGCACCGGGCCGGGCCGGTCTTCCACCCGCACCACCGCGACGTGCGATGTACCAAACGGGCACGCGAACACCGCCCCCGGACACGCCACCCCGTCGGGACGCGGGCCGAACAGCACCGCGATGCGTTCGGCCTCCGGTGTATCGAACCCACCGGTCTGCGCGGCGACCTGCACGTTGCGACCGTCGGTCGTCACGACCGCTTGCTGAATGCGGAGATCGGGCGTCATGCGCCCCCCAGAATGTCACTCATACTCACCACACGGCGCTGAGTTGCGGCGGCGAACACCGCTTCGCACAGCGCGACGGTCTCGATGTTGTCGCGCCCGCTGATTTCGGGCTCGGTGCCCTGCTCCACCGCGACAAGCAGTTGCGCCATTGTGCCGACGAAGGCGTCCGGGAACCAGACATCGTCCCATTTCGGGAACTGCCACCCGTTGCTGTCGCGGGTGCTGAACTGCAAGGTGCTGGGGGTGCGTTCGGGGTATTTGGGCCAGCCGATCGTTCCCCGCATCAGCCCCTCCGTCCCCTCGACGCGCCAGCGGATGGCGGTATCGCCGGCAACCCCTTCCTTGCACGGCCCGGCCCACACATCGTCCCACGCAGAAGCGCGAGCACCTGAATCGTATTCGAGGATGTACAGATTGAGGCCGTCGCGGTGCGGGAATTTCGTTCGCGGGTCCGGGCGCGTGGATGCTAGAACCCGGTTCGGCGTGCCGAGCCAGTAGCGGAACGTGTCGAGGTGGTGAACGCTCATCACGAACGTCGAGAGCGACGGCAACGCCTCGGCCCACGGCATCCAGTGCGGAACGGCCCGCATGTCGATGGTGGCAAGAACGGGTTCTCCCAACCAGCCCCGATTGAGGAGATCCTTCGCCGCCCGCACCGACTGGTCGTACCGCATGTTCTGGTTCACGGCCAGCGTGATCCCGGCGTCGGCACATAGCGTCACGAGTTCCCTCGCGACGCAGACCGACAGGGCGAGCGGTTTCTGAGCGAGGATGCCCCGGAGTCGCCCCTTCCCGCCGACCACCGCCCGCCGAATCAAGTCCGGTTGCGCGTCGGGTGGCACGGCCACGTCGAGGATTTCGACATCACCGTTGGCGAGCAGTTCATCAATGCACTGGGCGGTGGGGATATTGTACTGTGCAGCAACGTCCCGTGCGGTCGCTTCGTTTCGTGACGCAATTGCGATTGGGTTGAACCCGGCGTTGCGGTAAGCAACGAGGTGGCAGTCCCGCATGATGAACCCCGACCCAACGCACCCGATGCGCCAGTCGCGGCGGCGCGGGAGTGTCGGACGGTGATTCAGACCGAATGCGGGATCTGAAGAAGTGTTCATCGCTTCTCAACCTTCGCAACCGCTTGGGAATGATCCACCCATGAGCGGGACACGGCTTCTGGGTTTCCCGCGGCACGCCAAACTGGCCCCCACCCGCGCACGCTTGCAGGGGTTCCAGAACTCATCGGATAGCTGATGAGTATCAGATAAGGTCACGGCGGTGACGCGCTCCCATCTCGGGAGCGCACCGATGGCGGCGGGAAAGCAACCAGCCCTGGACATCTTCCGCGCCAACTCAAGGGTTGGCCCGATGTCAGGCACGGCCTGCATGGCCGCCAGCGCGGAGAGACAGTTCGACTAGACACAACACGCCGGGACGCTATGCCAAGCGCCCAAACGGCTCCCGCCGCCCCCGGAGATCACACATGTACCGGATCGGTTCCGTCGGACTGGTCGCCCTTGGCCTCGCGGCCGGGATCATCGGCACCGCTTACTACCTTGGCCCACCGCGCCAGGCTGCGGCAGCTTCAAACGATCGCTACCAGGACTACATTATGGCCACCGGGGCCGTCTCGGTGAACCCCCGCGTCCAGACCGACGGCGTCTGGCTGCTCGACTACAAGGCGGGCAAATTGCTGGGGACCGTGATCGACCGCGCGCAGGGCAAGATCGTCGGCTGGGCCGAAGTCGACCTCACCGCCGAGTTCAACATCAAGGCCCAGCAGGACGTTCACTTCATGATGACCACCGGGTACATCACCCAGGGGCAGTCGGCACTGTACCTGTCGGAAACCACAACCGGGCAACTCGGTGTGTACACGATGGGGCCGGGGCAAAACGGCAACGGGATCGTGATCCGTCGGCACGACATGACCAAATTCCGCCAGCAAGTCGCCGCGGCGCCCGCCGGCGGCCC
This sequence comes from Gemmata obscuriglobus, assembly GCF_008065095.1. Taxonomy (NCBI): domain Bacteria; kingdom Pseudomonadati; phylum Planctomycetota; class Planctomycetia; order Gemmatales; family Gemmataceae; genus Gemmata; species Gemmata obscuriglobus. Next base: position 5,057,426 of record NZ_CP042911.1, read on the forward strand.
CGCCCCGGCGGGTGCCGCCGGGCTCCCACTGACACCTCTGCCCCTGTCCCCCAACCCGTGAGTTCCACTATGCTGGCGCGCGAACACCGGGCGGAACACCGCCCGGTGTTCGCGCTTCTACTATTCGCACCCCTACATTAATGCTGGAGTTGCGCCGCGCACCTGATGCCGTGAGCCGGGCGATGATCGACGTCCACATCCACGCGGTCCCCCCGAACCTGCCGGGCGTCGGGTCACTGTCCCCGCTCCTCCGCGAACCGCCCGAAGTGATCGCCGCGCAGCTCCGGCGCGAGATGCAGACGGCCGGTGTCACGGACGTGTTCGCAATGGGATCGTGGACCAACGACGACAGCGATCCGTTGGGCATCACCGGCACACTCGCAATCGCCCCGTTCGTGCCCGGGCTCCGTCCCATCGGGGTAATGGACCCCACACGCGACTCGCCGGAGCACTTCCGCCAAGTCGAAACGCTCCTCGCGGCCGGTGCGGTGGTCGCGTTAAAGGGCTACCTTGGCTACCTGCACTTCGAACCGGGTCACCCGAACTATCGGCGGTACTACGAACTCGCGACCCGCTACCGCGTGCCCGTTATGTTTCACACCGGCGACACGTACTCGCCCGAGGCCAAGCTCCGCTACGCACACCCGCTCGGAGTTGACGACGTTGCGGTCGACCACCCGGACTGTCGGTTCCTCATCTGCCACCTCGGCAACCCGTGGATGACCGACGCTGCGGAAGTGATCTACAAGAACGTTAACGTGTGGGCCGACCTGTCGGGGCTGATGATCGGCGACGACGGCTACCTCGCCTCGGAAGAGGGGCGCGAGGCGGCGCACGAACTGGCACAGAACATCCGCAAGGCCATCAAGTACTCCGAGCGCCCCAACCGGTTCGTCTACGGCACCGACTGGCCGCTCGCCCCCATGACCGCGTACCGCGAGTTTGTCAGGACGTGCGTCCCGGCTGACAACCACGAACAAATCTTCCTCGACAACGCCCGGCTCCTCTTCCGACTCAGATGACCGCGGCACTCGTTTCGTGGCAGCCGGAAATGGGTCTCACGAATCCCGGGACCGGATTCTTGCGATGGCGCCACGCGCTCATTCCGCCGAACCCGTGACACTGTGCGTCACGATCACCCGGCCCGGGCAAGGCACAGGACCGCGTTGACGATATCCGCCGTGGATACAGGATGCCCCGCCCCTCCGGGTTCGTCTACGCCAAGGACCGGAGCTTACTTCTTCAGGACCTTGATTTCGACCTTACGGAACTCGACCGGGTGGCTCTCGGCTTGGAGTGCGATGTACCCCTCTTCGAGCAGCAGGTTTTTCTCGTCCTTGATGAGTTTCTTGGCGTCGTCGTCCTTCGGGTCGAGTTGCGGCTTCTGGTACTCCATCACCAGCTTTCCCTCTACGAAGTGCTTGACGACTCCCGAGCCGTTGACCTCGATCTCCGCGGAAACCCAAACGTCGCCGTCGTAGGTCTCGGATTTCGAGTTCAAACAGTGGGGCGTGTACAGCTTTCCGTTGGAGTCAACGATGTTCGTGCCCGGAGAGCACATGTTGTTGGTAGTGCGCTTGCCCTTTCCGAGCCCGCCGAGGAATTGGGCCTCGATCGAAACCGGGAACTCCTGATCTTTGCGCATCGTCTTGGGGTCTTGGCAGTGGAACATGACGCCGCTGTTGCGCGTCGCCCAGCCCGGGCCGCCCTTACACTGTTCCCCAGTGAACCGATACTCGACCCGTAGCCGGTAGTGCGAAAACTTGTCTTTGTAGAAGAGGTGTCCGAATTTTCCGTCGAACTCCTTGTCCTTGTACTTGTCGTATCCGACCTTGATGACACCGTTTTCGACCCGGAACGTGTCCGCGTAGTTGTCTCCGAACTCGTACCCGGTGATCTTGGGGGTCCAGCCTTCCAGATTTTTCCCGTTGAAGAGCGGGAGCCACTCATCAGAGTCTGAGCAACTGGCCGCAGACGAAAACGACACGGGTAGCACAGTTGCCAATGCGAGTGGGGCGAGAAGCAGCACCGCCCGTCCCCAGTTCCACACGCTCATAGCGTGCCTCCAAACAACCGGAAGTCGAATCCCGCCGTCAGTGTACGGCGCGGCCACCGCACGGCACGTCGGGTCCGGTTCCGAGTTTGTACCTCACGCAACCATGAAGAGACTGGCGGTTCCGTCCGTCAGGCTGTCAATCGCGAATTTTCGACCGCCTCGCGCCACCGTTTCTGGCCCCGCAAAGCGGTGCTGACGACCCACAGTTCCCGCGCGGCGATGTGACTCGTCCGAACCGCCTTCCCGGCCTTCCTGTTTGTGGGAACCTCTCGGTAGACGACGAGGCTCCCCAAAGTTGCGGTTAAGGCGGTCCGAAAATTGAGATCGGACGTGACACTAGCGGTTCTGTTCGAACATGAAGAAGTCACGCGGGCTGCGCACGAATGGGTGGTTCGGGAACACGAGCGTACCTTGAGCCGGGCCAGACGCGTTTGGGTTGAACGATGGTCCGGTTTGGCCGTAACCCATTTGCGCGTGCGACGAGCCGCCGAGTCGGAACAATCGCTTGAGTCGCGGGTGCATGCCGTACGGGTCGGGCGCGACCCCGTTGGACGGATTCCCCATACCGAGCACTGTGTTCGGGCCGCCCAACTGCGGGGTCGGTGCGCCGCCCTGCGTCGCGCCTGTTCGCCCGCCCCAGTCCGCATTGGCCGAGCCCACGGCCAGCCCCAACGCCGTCACAGCCAGAAAGAAGCGATTCATGCGCAGGTCTCCGTGGTTCCGGTCCGAGTGCGGACCGATCGACACAGTCCCATATCGGCGCGCGAGCGGGCACGAGGTAAGTTAACTTGCGTAATCGCCCCGCTCGATTTGTGCGTGCGCGGCCGTCCCCCGTATCAACTTGGCGCGTATGGCTTTGTCGGGCAGGCGGGCCTTCTTTCGACCAGAGGTACCTTTGGCTCTTAAGGCCGTCGGGGTGGTATTTCCCCGCTCTCGCCCGTCAGCCGAGCGTTGCAATCGACCAATGGGGCAAACGTGACCCAGCAATTGATCCAAACCGTCGCACCTCAACAATCCCATAACTGATGAAACAGCATCAATTCAAAACCATCAATTTTCAAAATAATAAACCATACAAAAAAACAACGAACCAACACCTCTTACATAATCGCCCACGCTCTCAACGGCACTGGCGCCCCACCTCAGCGCGATAATCCTTCGGCGTTGAGAGACTACCACCGAGGGGCGGTATCCTTCAAACGAGGCCAAATGCCCAATAGGGGCACATTGTCCGATCACTGACCACTTTATCAAGGTGCGCTCGCATGCGCCCCAATGCTGATGCTACGCCAGTGGACCCGCGAACGCGGATCGGTCACGTGCACCTCAAGGTTGCCGACCTGGAACGCGCGCTGCGGTTCTATTGCGGCGTTCTCGGTTTCGAGATCACTCAGCGATACGGGACGCAAGCCGCGTTCGTGTCGGCGGGCGGGTATCACCACCACATCGGGCTGAACACGTGGGAGAGCCGGGGCGGATCGCCCCCGCCGCCGGGAACGACGGGGCTGTTCCACGTCGCCATTCTCTACCCGACGCGGGCGGCGCTGGCCGACGCCCTGCGCCGCGTGATCGCCGCCGGCGTCTCGCTGGACGGTGCGAGCGATCACGGGGTCAGTGAAGCCCTCTACTTGCGCGATCCGGACGATAACGGCGTGGAACTGTACTGGGACCGGCAACCGGAAGTTTGGCCGCGAACGGCCAGCGGTGAGCTGGCAATGGTCACCCGACGCCTCGATCTGAACGGCCTGCTGGCCGAAGCCCCGCCCAGGCAGGACCGCACGGTGACCGAGAGAAATCCCGCTCCCGTTGCGTAACACCAGCGGGCGCCGAACATACTGGAGCCGAGGTCTCGACTAATGAGACGCCGCCGGGCGCACCCGACAGCAGATACGACCCGCGGAGCCGTCACAGCCGGCCGCCGGGCCTTACCCCGCTAGGACGCGCAGCTCACGAGGTAGCGGGAAGCTCACATCCTCCTCGCGGACCACACGGGTTTCCACCGTGGCGCCAAACTTCGTGCGCAGGTGTTCAATGCAGTCTTGAACGTGCTCCTCTGGCGCGCTCGCGCCGGCCGTCACCAGGACCGTGTCGGTCGGCGCGAACCACTCGTCCTTCAGTTCGCTGACGCGGTCGATGAGGTACGCGGGGCGGCCGTTCGTTCGGGCCAGTTCCGCGAGGCGCTGGCTGTTCGAACTGTTCTGACTACCCAGAACCAGAACCTTATCCACTTCGCCCACGAGTTGCTTCACGGCGTCCTGGCGGTTCTGTGTGGCGTAACAGATGTCGTCCTTGTTCGGCCCGACGATTTGCGGGTACTTACGTTTGAGAGCGTCGATGACGTTCTTCGCCTCGTCCACGCTGAGGGTCGTCTGGGTCAGGAACGCGAGCTTGGCGTCGGCTGGGAGCGTAAGCTTCTCCACGCCGGCCGCGTCCTCGACGAGCACCATGTTCGCGGGCGCCTCGCCCATCGTGCCGATCACCTCGTCGTGCCCCTCGTGCCCGACGAGGATGATGGTGTACCCCTCCTTCGCGAACTTGATCGCCTCCTTATGAACCTTGGTGACGAGCGGGCAGGTCGCGTCGATCGCGCGCAGGTTGCGCTGCTGCGAGTGCTGCCGAATCACCGGGGACACGCCGTGCGCGCTGTACAGCACCGTTCCGCCGTTCGGCACCTCGGAGATGTCGTTGACGAACACCACCCCGAGCTTCTGGAACCGCTCAACGATGGGCCGGTTGTGAACGATCTCGTGGTACACGTAGAGCGGACTGCCGTAGTGCGTGAGTGCCGTTTCCAGTGCCGAAATGGCCATGTTCACGCCCGCACAGAACCCACGCGGGTTGGCCAGGATGATCTGCATGCCGTCCCTCCTGTGACACCCGTTATGCTACGTGAACCGCCCCCCGCGGCGAACTCACAACCCCGAAACGCAAAACGCCACCCAGAATGGGTGGCGTCGCGCGCGGCTCGAACGCGAACTTACTTCTTGATCTCGACCTTCGGCTCTTCGATGGTCAACTTCTTATCCTTCTCGACCACCTTGCCGGTCACGGTGGCGTCCACCGGGGCGGTGCAGCACTTGCCGTGGTAGCTTTCCTTGGCGCCCTTGTCGCTCAGGTAGTATTTGACTTCCTTCTCGCCTTCCTTGACCACGAGTGCGTGGCCGCAAGTCTTGGTCTCGCTCAGCGAGCACTTGGTGCAGGTGAGCTTGCCTTCGAGCTTCTTGGTTTCCGGCTTCTTGTCGTCTGCGGTCAGGTTACCGCTACCGGCCAGAGTGACGACGGCGAAGCCGAGGGCGAGCGCTAAAGCGGCGCGCAGCATGAGAGGAACCCTTTATTCGGAGTGTTCCGGCGGCCCCGGCACCTGACACGGGCGCCACAAGCCCACCGGCCGGAACAAATATACCTATCGGTCCGCTCGGGTGCAAGAAGCGACTGAAACTACCGAAACGACCGACCGGCGAGAGGCGCAAGTTACCCAAGCCACTCGCGTTCGTGCTCTGTTAGCAGTCGCGATTCGCGATATTTGAGGGGGCGCGCTCGTTTTTGGGCGCGACTCGTCTTCCAGTGTGATTTGCACCTGCATAAACTCGCCGAGCGGGTCGCCGCGGTTGGCGAGCCAGTTGGCTTCAGCGCGCCAGCCCGTGAGGTCGTCGGGATTTTCACGTCGTGCCGATTCGAAGGCCTGGGCATCACCGGAAGAAGTCGTAGACATAGACGCTTCCCTGAAGGGTTCGTGAGAGCCGCGGCCGGGGTGTTAGGACGCCCGGTGCGGCCGGTATCGATTGGCGGAACCTTGCGTGGCGGGTGAAATTTGTTTCCCCCGCGAACGTATCACCTAGCGCGCCTCGATTGCGTTACTAACGTGCGCAGGGTCGGCTGCGTTGTAACTTGGGTGTCCGTCACCCGCCCGGTTGCCGTGAGGGTCGCGAGCGCGACTCGTTCGGTGTCTAAGTCGCCCGTCGACGAGAATGGCGCTACCGACCTGTTATTACGAACCGAGCCGTTTTATCACCGATCCTTCAGGGATCGTTAAGCTGCGACTCATTGGTCGTCGGGTAGTGTAAGTGCAAGTGCGGGTTTTCATCGTCGAACGGATTCGTGGTTAGGGAGTTATCTTCATGTTAGCGCTACTTGTGGTCCTGTGCCCGCCGTTCGCGGTGCTGTTGACCGATTCCCCGTCCCAGGCGTTCAAGAACATTGGGCTGACACTGCTGTTTTATGTTCCCGGTGTTCTGCACGCACGCTCGGTTGTAGAGACCTACCGCACTCACCGGCAGTACGATTCTCTTATGCGGGTACTCGAGAGCCGCGCCACGCTGCGCGCGTCCCGGCAGCCGGCTCTGACGGCCCGCTGATCGCTTCCCTCGAATGTGTCGGTCGCCACGATGGTTGAGACCGGTGAGCGAGTTGGGGCGGTTGCAGAATGACGGCGATGCGGCAGCGCGTGAGTGCTGCCGAATCCCTAGCACACAGCAACGTGAAGTGACTGTCGTACAAAGCGCGGCGGGGCGCCGGTCGGAATGTCCGACCGGCGCCCCGCCGCGCTTGTGCGATCAATCGAGCTGCACCGGTTGGCCGTCGTTGATCTGAATCAGGCGCGGGAACAAGGTCGGGTCCGCGTTCTTGCGGACGAGGTGCGTGGACCCGTCGGCCAGGCCAACGATCGTGCCACTTTCGAACACGCCACCGAGCTTGGGGACACTGTTGGGGCTGAACACCATCTCATCGGGCTTGGTCCAGATGACCGGGTCCCACGCGTCGGCGATCAGAGCGGTGTTCGAAGTTCCGTCGGTGATGTTGAGGAGTTTCACGCCGAAAAGCTGTTGCCCGGGGCGCACCGGTTGCTGGAGCGGCGGGAGCCAGGTGTTCGGCCCGGTGAACCCACGTGTGAACGTGTACCCGTAAGTGGGCTCGTTCGGCGGGGCGAACTGTTTGGGCATCTTGTCGAGCAACTTGATGTTGTTCGGGCTGTCCCACGCCTCGTCCAACTTGAACTGCCGGAACAACGGATCCTGTTCAAGGAACGGCAGAATCGCAACCCGCCAACTGAGTCCGGGCTTTCCCGTCTTGTCCGCGTACCCGGCCGGCAGTGCGCCGTGAGTGGCTTCGAAGTTCTGGATCGCCATCACCACGTCTTTCATGTTCTTCTCGGCCGTTGCCCGAACTGCGGCCGCCCGCGGGTTCTGGGTGCGGAAGATCGGAGCGCGCGGCGGCTGTGGCAAACTGAGGCCGCCCACGTTCGGCACCTCCCCGGTCGGACCCGGAGGAGGCACGGGGTCCGAAGGAGACGGAGTGTCGGCGACCGTCGGCGGGCTCTTTTTCTTTTTGCAGGCGGGCAGCGCGAGCAACCCGACCGACAGCGCCGCGGCGACAATTGTCGCCGAGCGGGTGTGGTGAAGACGCACGAGACGCTCCTGTTCGGAGGAATTGGCACCGAACAGCGTACAAAACGTCTCGCACCACACCAACACGTAAGTTGGCGAGGTGCGAGAGAGGTGCGCAGCCGGTCAGAGCGGGACGCCGATGACGGTGTCCAGGGCCTGACGCAGTTCCGAGTAGTTCTGCGGGCGGTCATCGCGGTTCTTGGTCAGCATCCACAGGCACAGGTCCGACACCAGCGGCGGGATGCCTTCGACGCGTTCGGCCGGCGGCACCGGTGGGGTGTTGAGGTGTTGGAAAATCACCTGTACGCGGTTGCGGCCCTCGAACGGCAACCGGCCGGTGAGCGCCTCGTAAAGTGTGACGCCGAGCGAATAAATGTCGGCCCGGTGATCGACGGTGCTCGCGTCCTTGGCCTGCTCGGGGGCAAGATAGGCGGCGGTTCCGGCCATCTCGGGACCGGCCCGCTCGCGCGCGGCGAGCACGTCCGCTTTCGCGAGGCCGAAGTCAATCAGCTTCGCGCTGCCGTTCGGCCCCACGAGTATGTTGTCCGGCTTGATGTCGCGGTGGACCACCCCGGCCTGCCAAACGGCCCCCAGCGCGTCGGCCATTTGTCCGATCAAGAACAAACACCACTCGGGCGGGAGCGCACCGCCGGCGCGGAGCAATTCGCCGAGCGGACGGCCCTCGAAGAACTCAGTGACCAAGTAAGGCCACCGGGGGTCGAACCCGAAGTCAATGAACCGCACAACCTTGGTATGTTTGACCCGCGCGAGCGTCGCAGCTTCCATGCGGAGCTGTTTCATCGCCGCCGCACGATCGTAAACGTTCGCCCAGTTCAGGATTTTCAGCGCGACGGGACACGAACGGTACTGGTCCCAGCCGCGAAACACGTGGCACGAAACGCCTTCGCCGAGTTTCTCCTGAAGAACGAACGGCCCGACGATGGTGCCCACTTCGGGCGGCGGCGCACTTCCCTCTCCCGGCACCTCACGGTGCGGGAACGGGTGCGCCCGTGTGTCCGTCGCGGCTGTGGCCGCGGTTTCGGTCACAGTGGTCGGCGGCAGCGGTTCAGTCGTTTTCGGAGGCTGCATTTCGCGGGCGCTTGGGCGTTCGTGTTGGCCGAGTGGCTACCGGGCCATGGTCATCGTGTACCAGTCGCGGGACGCAGCGCCACAGAGCGGCACTGCGGAAGAAGCTGACGGACACACGGGAAGCCGATTGCATATAGTCCCACACGCATTGAAGTTTAGCACACTCCGTACAGGGCTCCGAATTTTTCATTCAGGTACGACAGGAACGGCTTCGGCGAGAGCGGCGCGCCGGTCGCTCGGCGGCACAGTTCACCGGCCCTGAACCGCTGCCCGTGAGCGTAGACGTTCTGGTTCAACCACCCCTTCAGGCGCGAGAAGTCACCGCGCCGGAAGTCGTCGTCGAGCGCCGGCCCGAACTCGCGCCGCACCGCGTCCATCAGTTGGGCCGCATAGAGGTTCCCGAGCGTATAGGTCGGGAAGTACCCGATCCCGCCGAAGCTCCAGTGAATGTCCTGCAAGCAGCCCCGCGCGTCGTCCGGAACCCGAAGCCCGAATAGAGCTTCGAACCGATCGTTCCAGGCGCCGGGAAGGTCGGCCGGTTTCAGATCGCCCGACAGCAGGGCCAGTTCGAGTTCGAACCGCAGCGCGATGTGCAAGTTGTAGGTCGCTTCATCCGCCTCGACGCGGATCAGCGACGGCTTCACCTCGTTGACGGCGAAGTAGAAAGACTCGGGCGCGACATCAGCAAAGGCGGCAGGAAACGTTTGCTTCAGCCGGGGGAAGAAGTGTTCCCAGAACGGCCGCCCGCGCCCGACCTGGTTCTCCCACAACCGTGACTGCGATTCGTGGATGCCGAACGAGCACGCCACACCAAGAGGCGTGCCGAAGTGCTTTGCGGGGAGGTTCTGCTCGTACATCGCATGCCCCGTCTCGTGGAGCACGCCGAAGAACGCCTCGTTGAAGAACTTCGGGTTGTAGCGGGTGGTGATGCGGCAGTCGCCCGGCCCGAACCCCGAGCAGAAGGGGTGCGCGGTCGTATCGAGCCGGCCGCCGGCGAAGTCGAACCCGATCGCCGCGGCGGCGGCCTCGGCGAACATCTTCTGGCGGTCGATCGGGAAGTCACGCTCCAACACACCCTTATCGGGCTGCTTCGGCGCGGCCACGATCTTCTTCACCAAGGGCGCGAGTTCGGCCGTGAGGCCTGCGAACAGCACTTTCAGTTCTGCGACCGTCGTTCCGGGCTCGTACTCCTCGATCAACGCGTTGTACGGGTGGTCGTTGAAGCCGACGGCGGCGGCCTCGTCGCGCTTGAGCTTCACCACCTGCTCTAGCAGCGGGCGGAAACTGGCGTAGTCGTTCTTCTTCTTGGCCTGCTCCCACACCTGCTGGGCCTGGGTGGTCACTCGGGCCAACTCCTCGACCAGCGCTTGCGGGATCTTGGTGGCGCGGTCGTACCCGCGGCGCCACTCGCGGACGTTCGCGCCCGCGTCGCTCTCGGGGTCGGTGACGAGGTCCGTCCCCTCGACGGCCGCGAGCAGTTCGCCGTTCTTGGGGTCGGTGAGCTTCTGGTGCGAAAGAGCGGCCAAAAGGGCCATCTGCTCGCCGCGCAGCGCGGCGCCCTTCGCGGGCATGTAGGTCTGATGATCCCAGCCCAGGGCGGCGGCACACGAGTTCAGAACGCCGAGTGCTTTCGAGCGGCGGAGGAGTTCGGAGTAGCTTTCGGCGGCGGTCATCTGCGGCTCCTGTACGAACCCGAGTCGTTCGGGTAATGTCGGTGTACGGAGCGAGACGCGAAGCACCGAGGGCACCGCATGGCGGGTAAGCTGGTCACGATCGCGACGTTCGAGCAGGGCGCGCGCGCCCACCTCGCCCGCGGGGTGCTGGAAGAGGCCGGGATCAGGGCGACGGTTACGGACGAAGCCGTTGTTACAATGGACTGGCTGCTGGGCGGCGCGGTGGGATGGGTAAAAGTGCAGGTACTCGAAGAGGACGCGGACCGAGCCGTAGCGGTTCTGGAGGAAACGCTGGGTGCCGAAACCGGCCCGGTGGATGAGGCGGCATTGGCAGCAGAGGCCGAAGCCGCCGGGGAAGCGGACGCCGCCGAAAGGCCGCAGCCGGAACCGGTAGCAATTGTGCCGATTGACGCAGCCGGGGCCCAACCTCCATCCGAGCGAGACGAGTACGCCCGACGGGCGTTTCTGGCCGCATTCTTCGGGTTGATCGTTCCGCTATTGTGGTTTTACGCACTGTACCTGTTCCTGAATGCGGCGTTCGGAACCGGGTCCATCAGCCCGCGATACAAGAACCGGCTGCTCGCCATAGGCGCGTTACTTGCCATCGGTTTTTTCACCGCCATGTACCTGATTGCCCTGTACCGAGACCCGTTCCCGTGAGCCTGACTGCGACTGCCGCTCCCCACCCCGGCGACACCATCGTTGCACTCTCGTCTGCGCCCGATCCCGGAGCGCGAGCGATCGTGCGCGTGAGCGGTCCGAACGCGCGTGCGGTGGTCGCGCGAGTGTTTGCGGCGGAACCGCTCCCCACGTCCCCCGGCTCGCGCCGGTTCGTTCGCGGCGTGCTGCGACTCAGCGGCGTGAGTTCGCCGCTGCCCGCGGTGCTGTACTTCTTTGCCGGCCCGAAGTCGTACACCGGCCAGGACCTGGCAGAACTGCACCTCGTCGGCTCGCCGCCGCTGGTGGAGCGGCTCATCAGTGACCTGCTGTCAGCCGGCGCGCGGCCCGCGCGGCCGGGCGAGTTCACGATGCGGGCATTCCTCGCGGGTAAGAAGGACCTGCCCCAGGCGGAAGCGGTGCAGGCGGTGATCGAGGCCGGCACCGACTCCGACCTCTCGGCGGCACTGGAGCAACTCGCGGGCGGGGTGTCGCGCCCGCTGGATGCCCTCCGTGACGACCTGCTGAACCTTCTCGCCGACGTGGAAGCCGCGCTCGACTTCGCCGACGAGGACATCGAGTTCGTCACGCAAGCCGCGACCGTTGCGCGGGTGCGCGGCGCGGTTGAACATCTCGAAATGGTGCGGAAACAACTCGACGCCCGCACCCTGTCCGGACGTTCGGTGCGGGTAGCACTGGTGGGCTTACCGAACGCGGGCAAGAGCAGCTTGTTTAACGCGCTGGCGAGCGGTGCGGCACTGGTCAGCCCGGTCGCCGGCACCACGCGGGACTACCTCACGAAGCCGCTCGCCCTCGCCGGCGTGCCGGTCGAACTGGTCGACACCGCCGGCTGGCTGGACGCCACCGACACGATTGAGGAGCAAGCACAACGACTCGGAGCCGAGCAGGCAACGCGTGCGGACGTGATCGTGTGGTGCGACGAGTCGGGCGCGTTTGGCGCTCGGGACAAAACCCACCTTCGCGCGACGGGGGCGGAGCTACTCAAAGTGCGCACGAAAAGCGATTTGACGAGTGAGGTTTCGGAGGGCCAGTCGCTCGCCTGCTCGGTCATTGCACCCGGCGGACTCGACTTGCTGCTCGCCGCACTAGTTGACGCCGCGACCTCGCTGACGCGCTCGGCGCTCGCGCCGAGCCAGAGCCGGTGCCGGGGGCACGTGCTCGCGTGCCTTGAGCACTTGTGGGAAGCGGAAACCCTGGCAGCGCGCGGCGAGCACCCCGAGTTGCTCGCGCTGGCGCTTCGCGGCGCTCTGGAGCCGCTCGGCGAGATGACGGGGGCCATCTACACCAACGATCTGCTTGATCGCATATTTTCGCGATTCTGCATCGGGAAATAGTTTCTCCGGATCGGCAACGCGTCCAGAGAACCGAAGTTGTCACACCGCCAATTTTCCTGTGTCAAAGATGCAGCCCCCACCCGGCCGACGTGGCGGGGGTGGACGTGGACCCGGGAGTAGCGTCGTGTTCAACCCGTTCACGGAGGTCATCGACGAGTCCGATGACCTCGCCCTCGTCGAATCGGCGAGGGGCGGCAGCCTGGAGGCCCTGGAAAAGCTCGTCCTGCGGCACCAGGCGTGGGTGTACAACGTCGCCGTCCGCATGGTCTTCCACCCGCAGGACGCTGAGGAGGTGACCCAGGAAGTGCTCATCAAGGCCGTCACCCGGCTGAGCACGTTTCGGGGGGAGAGCGCGTTCCGCACCTGGCTCTACCGCATCGCTACGAGCCATGTACTGAACATGAAGCGACGCGGCGGCGAACTCCGACCGCAGACGTTCTCGTCCTATGCGGCGGCCATCAACGACACCCCCGATCTGGACCTGCCCGACCCGAAGAGCGTGCCCGTGGACGTGCCGCTGCTCGTTGAGGAGGCCAAACTGACTTGCACGACCGGGATGCTGATGTGTCTCGACCGCAAGCAGCGGCTCGTGTTCACCCTCGGCGAGATCCTCGGCACCAGCGACACCGTCGGCGGCGAGGTGCTGGAGATGTCGGCCGACAACTTCCGGCAAAGTCTGACCCGCGCCCGCCGCGACCTTTACCAGTTCATGCACGGCCAGTGCGGCTTGGTGAACGCGAACAACCCGTGCCGGTGTCCCAAGAAGACGAAGGGGTTCATCGCCGGCGGCCACGTCGATCCCGACCACTTGCTCTTCGTTCCGCTGCGCGTCCGGCGGATCAAGGACGTTGCGGCCGACACGGTGCGCGAGATCGAGGACGTTCTCGACCGCAAGTACGCGGCCCTCTTCCGTGAGCACGCGTTCCTCGAACCGCCCGATCAAGTCGCGTGGGTCCGCCGGGTTCTTGACGGCCCCGACATCCGCACCGCCTTGCACCTGGATTGAACATTTCTCCCCGACAGTTGTCACAGTCGATCTCCCGGCGTGTCTACGGGTGCAAGGAGGTCGAACCATGTCAAAACTGCAAGACAAAGTGGCCCTGGTGACCGGGGCGTCGAAGGGGATCGGGGCCGGCATCGCCCGGGAACTGGCCGTCGCCGGGGCGGCCGTCGTGGTGAACTACGCCAACGACCAGAGCGGCGCGGACGCGGTGGTTGGCGAGATCATTCAGGCCGGCGGCCGAGCCATCGCGGCTCCGGGCGATGTGTCCAAGGCAGCCGATGTGGCCCGACTGCTGGCCGAAACCCGACGGGCATTCGGCGCGCTCGACGTGCTCGTGAACAACGCCGGGGTCTACATGCCGATGCCGCTGGAGGCAGTCACCGAGGACGAGTTCCACCGCGAGTTCGACACGAACGTGCTCGGACCGCTGCTGGTCATCCGGGAGGCACTCAAGCTCTTCGGGCCGCACGGCGGCAGCGTCATCAACATCGGCTCCGGCGCCTCACGGATGTGCCCGCCCGGCTACTCGGTTTACGCGGCCTGCAAGGCGGCTCTGGACGCCATCACGGGAGTTCTGGCGAAGGAGTTGGCCCCGCGGAAGATCCGCGTGAACTCGGTCAATCCCGGTGCCACGCTGAGCGAGGGCACCAAGGCCGCGGGCCTGTACGGCACCGGCAGCGAGTTCGAAAAACAACTGGTCGCAATGACACCGCTCGGCCGCATCGGCATGCCACAGGACATCGCGAGGGTCGTGGCGTTTCTGGCGTCCGACGATTCCGCCTGGCTGACCGGCGAGGTCATCCTCGCTTCCGGCGGGCTGCGGTAGATCGCTTCAACCACTCACGAGGGGAACGGATGAACCGGTTCGTGCTGAGCATGGTGTGCGGGGCAGTGGCGGGTGTGGTCCTTGCGGACGAACCCAAGGCTGACGCCAAGAAAGCCGCGGTCGAGAAGGCACTGAAGGTGTTCACGGGCACCTGGGAGATCGTCACCGTGACGCCGGACGGGGCGACGAAGGACGCCCGGCGGCTGGTGTTCAACAAGGACGGCACCTACGCGGCCCAAGACAAGGACGGGAAGGAACTCTGGGCGGGGACGTTCGAGATCGACCCGACGGCGGCCCCAAAGGTGTGGGACCACCGGTCGCACGACGCGAAGAAGACGGGCGCGGACGTACTCGGCATCTACGAACTCGACTGTGACAAGTTGAAGGTGGCCTGCGTGGTCGGGCAGTGGAAAGACAAGCAGTGGACCGGCAAGGCGCGCCCGAAGTCGGTCGACCCGAAAACGGCGGATGTGGTGATCGAGATGAATCGGGTCAAAGGGTAGGTCAGGGCGAAGTTAGAACGTCGAGAGTTCGGTATTACAAGAACCGCGGGGCGTACTTCGCGCACCTTGAGGAACGCAGGTTCGCCTCGCCGACTGACCAGACGACGCCCAAAGGGGAAGACCGACACCGCTACCCTCACCTGATTCCAAGAGCTGACATTGGTCAGTAGTGCCGGCGCCGGCGACCACCGGGTACCAGCGCACGGCACAAGCCGTCACCCAAAAGCAATACCCGAACACGGTCGCGCGGTCGATCAGTGCTCGGCTCGTTGGGAAAAGTTGCCACCTGCCGCGTGAGGCTGCGGGTGATGGTGATGAGCAACACTGGCAGCAAGCTGTTCACGCTCCAATCGCTCACTCACTTCAAGGCGGACGAACATGAGTCGAATCCGGCCTTGAGCCGCGCGGAAAGTGGGTGCCTTTACACCTCGGAGCGGACGGTTTTGCGGAACACGGTATCCTCCCGGTACATCCATTCGCCGCGCTTCAACAGCCTCTCGCGCACCTCGTCCGCCAGTTCGGGGTTGCGCAGCGCGTTCAGGTTCTCTTCCAGGTACTCTAAGTTCGACGGCGCGGTGAAGCACGCCGACACGCCCGGCGTGTTCAGCGTGTAGCGAAAGCAGTCGCTCGGCCGGAACGACGGGTCGAGCAGTCGGCCGTAACAGGTGTTGTTGAACGTCAGGACGGAGGTGCCCCGTTCGCACGCGAAGGGAAGCACCTCGGTTTCAGCCTTTCGATGTGCGGCACTGTGCCGCACCATCACCGGGTTCCAGCCCTCAATAATGGCGTCGCGAGCGATGCCGCGGTTGTGCGTCGAGAGGCCGTACACCTGAACCAACCCGTCCGCCTTCAGCCGGTCCAATTCCGAGCGGACGTCAGGGGTAATGCGCTGCCAGGACTGCGTCCAGAAGATGAGGAAGATGCTGATCCGTTCCAGCTTCATGTTGCGTAGCGCGCGTTCGACATCTTTGCGGATCTTGACGGGGTCGGCTTCGAAGGTGCCAACGAGAACATGAACTCCGCGCCGATCGGCGGGCGAGAGGCGTGTCATGAACCGCGTGAGTGTGGCGTAGTTCGGCTCCCAGAAAAAGAGGTTCACGCCCTGCTCGGCGGCGCGCACGTACCCTTCAACGGGCAGCCCGTAGTGCCCCGATACGCCGAGCGGCGACACGACCGGACCGTCGGGACCAATCTGGCGTGGTCTCACGAGATTGATCGCCGGCAGCGCGAGCGGTTCGGCGGGTTCGCGCGGCACCGCGGGCGGCTTCCAATGCGCTTCTGGGGCCAGACTCCAGATCGGCACGCGGCACAGCTTGGAAGCACGTGCAAGCACGAACCACGACGTTTCCTGTGTCGGGTTCTCGACGAGTTCTTTTGCGCGGGCCGGGGTCAGCGCGGCTGCACGCGAATACGGGTGCGTATCGGAAAACGGCTCCTCTATCGGCTCGCTCACTTCGACGAGTTGGGGGCGCAATCGGGCGAGATCGGTGGCAGTTTCGTCGGCCGGGAACGCCTCCCCAACCTGCGCGGCGGCCCACTTGAGGGCCACCAGCGGCGGAGACTCCATTGCAAGGATGTGCTTCGCCACCTCCTCAATGCGGTCCAGTTCTACCCCACGGGTCAGGGCATCGAGAACGGGCGCGGTGTCCTCGCGCGGGTCGCCCAGGTAGCTCAGCGCGTGCGCCCATTGCGCAACGGTCCCGTCCTCACGCAGCGCGAGAACGACCCAGCTCCGCACCCGTTCGTCCGGGTGGTTCACGAGTCGCGCGAGTACAGACAGCGCGTCGCGCCGGCCGGCCCGGCCGAGTAACTCCAGGTTGCGCGCGAGGACCGCCGGGTCCCAGTCCCAGAACGGGCACCACGTGGACGGATCGTCTGTGACGCGTTCGGCCGGCGCCTCACCGGTCCAGCGGTAATGCAGGTACTCCCCAAGGCGCAGGGCGTGCGGATGCTCACCGAGCATCCGTACGATCAGCTCCTGGCTCCTCCCAGGCTCACGGCCAAACGATTCGAGGACTTGGGCGACCGCGTACCGCACGCGCCAGTGCGGATCTGAGGACGCCGCCATAACCGAGGCGTACGCACCTTGAGCCGCGAGTGCGCTCACAGCCGCGCGTCGCACTTGCCAGAACGCGTCGTACTCCCGCAGGCGCTGGAGCGCACGGGTCGTGAGCGCCCTCGGTCCGCATAGCTTCCGCCGTGTGACCTCATTCACGGCGAGGATACGCACACTCGGGTGCGGGCTGTTGAGCGCGCGCACGACTGTGTCGGATACAAGCGCCGAAGTGTCGTGTTCGAGGCTGCGGAGCGCGGCCGCAGCGGCGGTCGCACCGGTCTCGCGGTTCAGCACCAACTCGACCAGACCTTCAATTTCGGCGCGTTCGACTGTCCCGCGAAATGCTGACGCGACTGATGGCGCCGCGTCGGGGTCGAGCAGGGCGTAGGAGCGGGCCAGCGGGTGGTCGTTTGGAACGCGCATCGGTGCTTGTGCAAAGGGGTGACGTCCGCTAACTTCTACGCACATCATCGACGGTCGGAGGGGGTCACGCAATGTCTGCTTCTCAGTCCGCTCCGGCGTGGCTGCTGCTACCGCTCCCGGCCAACGCGGACGCCGACGCAATTCTCATCGCCACAATCGAGCAGTACGCGACTTCGCTACCGCAAGAGTTCAAGAAGCTCCACGACGCACTCGACGAGGTGCGGGCGCTGGCGAGCTATGAACCGGCCGTGAACCGCTCCAACACGCTCGTCTGGGAGAAGCTCGAAACCCTGCTCACAGCGCCAGAAGGAACGGCCCGCATCGCTCTCATCCGTTACGCTCGCGAACACATGCCCGAGCGGGCGTGCGCGCGTGTCCTACGGCGGCTCGCGAAAGACGCGGACATGAACGTACGCCGCACCGTGGCGAAAGCGATCCGGAAGGCGAAGATTCAAGAGGTCGCCATCCCGGCCAAGAAGGACGGCGACTGGGACCCGTCCGGGTGGCTCCTACCGGACGAAGTTTCAAAGGTCACGCGCCACAAAACCGGCAAACGCGCGCAAGAGCGCAGCGGGGTTCCGGCGCTCACGAAGCTCGCAGAGTTGCGCAAGCTCCTCGGGATCAAATCGACGAACCAGCTCGGGTTCTTCCTGCTCGCCAGCGACCACAAGGGCGGGCCGTACACCACACACAAGATCCCGAAACGCGACGGCAGCGATCGCCAGATTTGCGCGCCCAAGAAACAACTGAAGTGGGTGCAGAAACAGATCCTGAAACACATCCTGAGCAAGGTGCCGCCGCACCCGGCGGCGCACGGGTTCGTCAGCGGCCGCTCCACGGTGAGCAACGCCACCCCGCACGTCGGCGCGGAGTTGGTGGTGAAGTTCGACCTCAAGGACTTCTTCCCGACGGTCCACTACTTCCGCGTGATGGGCCTGTTCGCGAGCCTGGGTTACCCGGTCGGTAACTGCATGTTCGGCACCGACGACGGCGCCAACCAGATTGCGCCGGTGCTCGCCCGGCTGTGCTGTTACACCCCGGACCCGAAGCAGTGGGGCAGCGCAGCGCTTCCGCAAGGCGCGCCGACCTCACCGGCGATCTCGAACCTCGTGTGCCGCCGGCTCGACGCCCGGCTCCAGGGTCTGGCCGAAACCAATCACGGCACCTACACGCGCTACGCCGACGACCTGACCTTTTCGTTCCCCAAAGCGGAAGGCATGAACCTGGGCCGGTTCCGCTGGTGGGTCGATCAGGTGTGTCAGCAGGAAGGGTTCGTGGTGAACCAGGAGAAGTTCCGGGTGATCCGCGATTCGCAGCGCCAGGTGGTGACCGGGATCGTGGTGAACGACGCGGTTCGCGCGCCCCGTGAGCTGCGCCGCGAGATCAGGGCTATCCTCCACAACTGCGAAACCAAGGACCTCGAATCGCAGGCGAAACGGCACCCGCGGTTCCGGGGGAACGTCCCGGCGTTCTCGCAATACTTGCGAGGCATTGCGGCGTACCTCAACATGGTGCAGCCGGAGCACGGGGCCGCCCTGCTCCGCCGGGTCAACGAACTGCTCGGCGGTCCGATCGAAGGTGACACGCCCTCGCAGGACCAGGGGAAGGCGGGTGACGCATGAGCGACGACGACACCGTGCCGGACGAGGCGAGCCGGTTCCCGTCCGCCCGCGCGATGGTCGAACTGGAAGCCCTCACCAATCAGGCTCCTGGGCCGGAACGCGGGCTCGCGGCATGGAAGCTCGTTACGGCCGCGGCCCGCAACCCGGACGGGCACGCGGCTATCGACTTCGCGCGCGAGCACGAACTCGTGCAACCCTGCGAACACACAGACAGCACGATCGCGAACCTGAAGTGGACGAACCCGATCGACGGGTCGGAAATGATCTGGATACCCGCCGGCAAGTTCTCCGTCGGAACGCAGGGCGAGTTCGGCGAGTGCGCGGGGTTCTCACTCGCCCGCTGGCCGGTCACCAACGAGCAGTACGTCCAGTTCCAAACAGAAACGGGTTACTGGCCGCAGGACGCGCAGAACCCCGTTACCGGCGATCTGCTCGCGCACTGTACCGGTGGAAAGATCCCGAAAGGCCGGGAGAAGCACCCGGTCACCTGGGTGTCGCTGTTCGACGCGCTCGCGTACTGCGCGTGGGCCGGGCTCACGCTCCCGACCGAGTGGATGTGGGAAAAGGCGGCCCGCGGTACCGACGGGCGCATGTACCCGTGGGGCACGAACGCCGGCACCAAGGGGAACCGTAAGCTCGCGCACGTCGAAGCGCGTTCGACGTGTGAGGTGGGGAAGTTCTCACACGTGCGCTCGCCGTTCGGGTGCGAGGAGTTGGTCGGCAACGTGTCCGAGTGGTGCCTACCCGCGGCCGAAGACGCCGCACCGGGCGAGTTCCCGCCGACAGAGCAGAACATCCCGTACCCGACCGAGGCCGCCCCGGTGGAAACGGTCGTGCGCGGGGCGTGCTTTCTGCGGGGATCAGCGAACGCGATGAAATCGACGCACCGTCGGCGCCTCTCCGTGGCGCGGCGGAACCAGTGGGTCGGGTTCCGCCCGGCGTGCCTGTTGCCAGTGCGACCGTCGGCGAAATTCTAAATCGCTCATCGACCGCTGAATCCGTTCAGGTCATTTTGCCTCAATGCAGTACAGGTACTTTTCGCCACGCAGGAACAGTTGCTTGCCGACCGCAACGGGTGAGGCGTCGATCGGGTCGTCAAGCTTATTGACCGATACCACGTCCAGCGACTCTCCGGCTTTCACAACAACCGTGGTTCCGGTGCGGTCCACGAAGTAGATGTGTCCGCCGGCCACGAGCGGCGAAGCGTAAAAGGTCTTAGCCTGCGAAAGCCGCTCCTTCTCGATAACCGCCTTGCCGGTCTTCGCGTTGAGGATCGTGACCATCGGTTCATTGGTGGAGTTGAAGTACAACAGTTCTCCACTGAGCACAGGCGACGGGACGTACGGCGTACCGAACGAATAACGCCAGTCGACTTTGCCTTTGTCACCGAGGTCACCACTCGAACCGAGTGGGACCGACACGGCGGCGGCCCGTTGGTAGCCACTCATACAAATGACGGAATCACCGAACCGCACCGGAGACGGGATCGGGTTTACGGTCATGCCGCCACACTGCCACAGCACCGCACCGGTCGCGAGGTCGTAGCTGCGGATACGGGCCGTACCGTTGGTGACCACCTGCGTCTTACCCCCGAAGTCCACGACCAGCGGGGTGGACCACGTCGTCTTCTCGTCGCGCTTCGCCTCCCACTGCGTTTTCCCGGTCGCGGCCTCCAGACAGATGAGCCGCGAATCGATCTCCTGGTCGTAGTTCAGCAGCAAGTGGCCCCCGTGAACGACCGGAGTCACGGCCTCGCCCCAGCCGAGCCGCGTGTGCAACCGGCCGAGATCGGTCCGCGCCCACTTCACATTGCCGTCGAAATCGAGGGCGTAGGTGCCGAACGAGCCGAACGACGCGTACAGCAACTTCCCGTCGGTCGTCGGCGACCCCGCGGCGTAGGAGTGCGTGACGTGGTGGCCTTCGTGCGGCACCATCTCCGCAACCTGCTTTTCCCACAACTTGCTGCCGTCCCGCCGGTCGAAGCAGAGCACGACGAACTTGTAAAAGTTCGTCGGCGGTTCCGTCTTCACCGCGAGCTTCGTTTCGACCTTGGGCATCTCCTCGGGTTTGGCCCTGCGGTCCGTTTTGATGGCGGTGAGGACGAAGATGCGGTCCCCCCACATGATCGGCGTGGCACTACCGCGGCCGGGCAGTTCGGCCTTCCAGGTGATGTTGGTCTTCGCGTCCCACTTGATTGGCGGGCGAGCGTTCGGCGCGGAGCCGTCGGCGTTGGGTCCACGCCAGTGGTGCCAGTTGGCTTCGACATCCCTCGGGCTTTGAGCGCGGGCGAACGGCACAAGTGTCAAAGCGAGCGCCACGGCAGCGAGGCGGTGCATCGGGTTGAACTCCGGTGTTAAAGCGGACGACGAACCTACCCACCAAGATACGCGAGCGCCCGCGCAACGCACTCGTCCAGCGTTAGCGCCCCGGTGTCGAGGGTGAGCCGCGGCAACGTCAGCGGAACAGCGCCGGCCCGAACGCGGTCGTAAAGGTCGGGAGTGCGGTTGCCAGCCAGGTGCGCCCCAGCGGAATGGTCCGAGGCGATCCGCTCACGGGCGACGCCCGGCGCGCACACGCACTCAATCACGCGCAGCGATAAACCGGCCTGGGCGGCCAGCGAGGAGGGGGCATCAAGTTGACCGGCTTTGCTGAACGTGCGGCCGTCAAGGAAGACGGGCACCGTGGGACGTGTCTTGAGAAGGTGCGCGGCGGCCTGGTAGACCGCCGTCATTGCGATTTCATCTTGCGCGGAAGAGTAGTCCAGAACGGAGGCAGTGAACAGCGCGGCCCGGACAACATCTTTGCTGAGCACGACGCCACCGGATGCAGCGGCGAGGCGGGCGGCGAGTGTACTTTTACCACTCCCGGGCAAACCGGCCATTGCAATGAGCATGGTGGCGTTCCCGGAAACGGCACGGCGCCGGAGTGACACACCGGCCGCCCTTGTGTGACCAACTCGAATCACCCCTGACGGTCCCGCCGGGCGCTCACCCGCCGGCCCCGGAGGCGCACGCCGTTCAGCGACTCGATCACGTGTTCGGCAGCGTCCTCGGGCACATCCACCAGCGAGAACCGCTCCGTGATCTCGATGCTGTGGATCTCGCGCCCGGGCAGGCCGGCCTCGTTGGCGATCGCCCCCACGAGGTCGCGCGGCATGATCCCCGCCTCGCGCCCGGCGCTGATGAAGATCCGCGCGAGCCGCGGCCCCGGCCCGCGGAAGGCACCGGCCCCCCGCCGCGGGGGCAACGGGTTGTTGTCGCGTCCGTTGCGATCGCCGCGCTGGGGGACAGTCGCCACCGGAATGTCCGGACCGTCGTCGATGTCGCCGCCCCGGGCGCGGTGCGCCAGTTTGAGCGCCGCGAGAGCCACATCGGTCGGATCGAGTTCGCCCACGAGTGACCCGAACATCGCCCGGAACGCCTCCAGTTCCCCAGCGGCGACCGTTTCACGGATCGCGACCTTCGTGCGTTCCAGCCGCTTCTCGCGAAGGGTCGCGGCCGTGGGCACCTGGCCGTACTCGATCCGCTGCCCGGTGTGTCGCTCGATCGCGCGGAGGGCGCCTTGCTCCCGCGGTTCCGCGACGGTGATCGCCACGCCCTCGCGGCCGGCGCGGCCGACGCGGCCGATCCGGTGAACGTAGTTCTCGATCCCCAACGGGAGCGAAAAGTTCACCACGTGCGTGAGGTGTTCCACGTCGAGCCCGCGGGCCGCGACGTCGGTCGCCACCAGCAGGTTCGCCTGCCCGGCGCGGAACAGGCGCATCACCCGGTCGCGGGCGTCCTGCGCCATGCCGCCGTGCAGCGCCTCGGGCCGGTACCCCCGGCCCCCGAGCGCCTCCGTCAGCTCGTCCACTTCCGAGCGCGTCTTGCAGAAAATGAGCGCCGCCGCCGGGGACTCCCCGTCGAGCACCCGACCGAGCGCCGCGAGCTTGTACTGCCGCTGCACCACGTACGCGGTCTGGCGCACCTTCGGCAACTCGCCCGCGGGCACCGGGTCCCGCGTGACGTGGATCTCGGTCGCGTTCTTCAGGTGCTTGACCGCGATCGCCTTGATCCTCGGCGCCATGGTGGCGGAGAACAGGGCCGTTTGCCGCTCCGTGGGCGTGGCAGCGAGGATCGCCTCAATGTCCTCGGCGAACCCCATGTCCAGCATCTCGTCCGCTTCGTCGAGCACGACGACGGTGATGGCGTCGAGCTTCAGCGTGGTGCGGCGCATGTGGTCGAGCGCGCGGCCCGGGGTCGCGACGACCACGTCGATCCCGCGGTCCAGCGCGCGGATCTGCTGGTCCATCGGCGCGCCGCCGTAGATCGGCAGGACACGCACACCGAGCGGCTGCCCGTATTTCGCAACCGACTCGGCCACCTGCATGGCGAGTTCGCGCGTCGGCACGAGGATCAGGGAGGTGGGCTTGGTGCGTGCGGTGCTTCGTGCGAGGCCGTGCAGAATGGGCAGCGAGAACGCGGCGGTCTTGCCGGTGCCGGTGGCGGCCCGGCCAATCAAGTCGTGCCCCTCGATCAGCGGCGGAATCGCCTCCCGCTGAATGGGCGTCGGCTCCTCGTATCCCAGTCCCGTAAGCCTTTCCACGAGGCGACTGTCGAGACCCAGCTTAGCGAACCCCGACTCAGTTTCCGTCGCCATCGTTTCAACCATGTGGATTTTCTCTGAGTACAGTTCCGTCAAAGGTAATCTCTTATTATATGGAATCTTAACGCCGAACCGAGAGCGGCGTGTGAATTCCGGGAGAGCCGCCGGAAAATGGGCGAAAAAACCGGTTGGTATTCACGCCAGCGGCGCCTTCCAGAATTAGAGGTTCACCGCGGCACAACGGTTCGCGCGGAACCGGAATGGCAGCGCCGGACCGACCGACGACACTTGCAGTCGGTCCCGGACAACTCCGGTAACCGACCGGACTCGCGACGTGTTCAATCTTTCTCGCCCCACACCTTCGGAGACACGAACCCTTTCGGTTTCGGTTTCGCCTTTGGCGGAACCGCCTGCTTCGCGAACCTGGCCAGCGCCTCACGCAGTTCGCTCACCTTGTCGGCGTACTTCTCGGCAAGGTTTGTTTTCTCGAACGGGTCGTCCTTCAGGTTGAACAGCTCAACACTTGCTTTGCCCGGGTTTTTCGCCGCAGCGCCGTCGGGATCGTCCGTCCCGTTCTTCACAACCAGTTTCCAGTCGCCGGCGCGAACGGCCCCGGTGTTTGGCGTCGTGTTAAGCAGAATGGCACCGTGCGGGCTCGGTTTGCCGCCCGTCAGGACCGGCCAGATGTCGAGGCCGTCGACGGGTAGCTGCTGTTCACCCGTCGGCCCGCCGAGTTTCAGCAGCGTCGGGTACCAGTCCACCACGTGAAGCGGCTCGGTGATCGTCGTCCCCGGCCTGATGTGGCCGTCGAAGGCGGCGCACGCCGCAACGCGCACACCGCCTTCGTACAGGGTCCCCTTCCCCGCTCGGAATTTCCCGTTGCTCGTCACCACACCGGGTTGCGGACCGCCGTTATCGCTCAGAAACACGAAGAGCGTGTTCTTACGCACGCCAGCCTTCTCGACGGCCGCCACGATCTGCCCGACCGCCTCGTCCATCGCGGCGAGCATCCCGGCGTACTTCTGTCGCTCGCCCTTCAGGTGCCCGTAGGGTTTCAGATACTCCTCCGGAACCTGGTGCGGGGCGTGAACGGCGTTGAAGGGCACGTACAGGAAAAACGGCTTCTTCCCGGCATGAGTTTGCACGAACTGCACAGCGTCCTTCGCAACGAGGTGCGTGCTGTACCCCTCGTCGCTGTTCACCTTGTCGTCACGGTGCCAGTCAAAGCCGCCGTCACGGATGTGCGTGAAGTAGTCGAGAGCGCCGTTGTAGTGCCCGTACTGGTGATCGAACCCGCGTTTCGTGGGCAGGTACTCGGGGGCAAAATGCCCGAGGTGCCATTTGCCGATCACGGCAGTCGTGTAGCCGGCGTCCTTCAAGCCCTGCGCGACGGTACGCTCGTCGAGTGGGAGTCCGTACTGCGCCCACGGGCGAACCACCCCGACTTGTAACCCGTGGCGCATGGGGTAGCGACCGGTCATAAACGCAGCCCGAGTCGGGCTACACACCGGCTGCGCGTAGAACGCGTCGAGGGTCGCACCGGCAGCGGCGATTTTGTCGATGTTCGGCGTTTTGATCTCTTTGCCGCCCATGAACCCGCAGTCCTCGCGGCCGAGGTCGTCGGCGAGGAGGAACACAACGCTCGGTTGCGCCGGCGCCTCGGCCCGCGCCACCGACGCGGGCGCGAGAAGGAAGAGCAAAACTGTGAATCGCCGCATGGGGGTTCGTCCTGTGATGGGGAACTCAGCCCGGATACGTATCAAGGAGAATACCGGCGAACCATTCCGGCACGCCCGCTGCTCTCGATGAAGAAGTTTTTTGCGCCGACTTGAAAAAGCTCGTTCCGGCGCGCCAGATAGCACCACGAGCCCACAGAACGGCTCACCGACTCACGGGAACCACACGATGCCCCCAGCGCCTGCCGAACTCGCTCAGCACCTCACGGCCCACGGCCAGGAGCACATCCTGCACGGATGGGATCGGCTCTCAGACGCCGAGCGAACGGTGCTGATCGAGCAGGTCACCGGCATCAATTTCGGCGCGCTCCATGACTTGTATACGGCGCACGATACGGCCCCCGCTGCGCTACCCCCTCGCAGCGCCATCGGGCCGCTGCCCGTGCTTCCCCGGGCCGCCACACCGGAGGCCCACGCGATTGGTGAAGAGGCCCTCCGTCGCGGAGAAGTCGCGGTCCTGCTGGTGGCCGGCGGACAGGGCAGCCGGCTCGGGTTCGATCAGCCGAAAGGGATGTACCCCGTCGGCCCGGTCAGCAAGGCAACGCTGTTCCAGGTCCACGCCGAAAAGGTGCTGGCGGTGTCGCGGCGGTACGGCCGGCCGGTCCCGTTCCTGGTGATGACCAGCCAGGCCACACACAGTGAAACCGAAGCGTTTTTCCGAGCCAATAACTTCTTCGGTCTTGCGCCGGAAGATGTTGTATTCTTCCGACAGGGAACCATGCCCGCGGTCGACATTGCCACCGGAAGGCTCCTGCTGGAAGCCCCCGGCAAGCTGTTCCTGAGCCCCAACGGCCACGGCGGCACGCTCACGGCGCTGCGCGAAACCGGCACCCTCGCACAAATGCAGGCACGTGGCATTCGGCACGTGTTCTACTTCCAGGTAGACAACCCGCTAGTCAAGGTGTGCGACCCGGACTTCCTTGGAAACCACATACGGGCAGAATCCGAAGCCTCCTCAAAGGTCGTGTACAAGGAACAGCCCGGCGAGAAGGTCGGCATCCTGGCTGTCGTGAACGGGCGGTGCGCGATCGTCGAATATTCTGATCTGCCGGCCGAAATGGCTGCGGAGCGGACCGAAGATGGTACGCTCCGCTTCCGGGCGGGAAACCCGGCGATCCATCTTTTCGATCTCGGGTTCTTGGAGCGAGTGACTGGGGCCGGTGGGCTGACGTACCACGTCGCCCGCAAGAAGGTACCGCACCTCGACCCGGCGACCGGCGATTACGTTTCGCCCACAAAAGAGAACGCGCTCAAGTTTGAGCTGTTCATCTTCGATGCGTTACCCATGGCCGACCGCTGGGTCGCAATGGAAACGAGCCGCGAGGAGGAATTTGCGCCGCTCAAGAACGCCACCGGGGCTGATTCCCCCGAGACGGTTCACCGGGCGATGAGTGCTCTCCACGCCTCCTGGCTCCGTCGCGCTGGCGCCACCGTCCCAGAAGGGGCGGCAGTCGAAATTTCCCCGCTGTTCGCACTCGACCCGGAAGAGTGCGGACGGAAAATGGCACCCGGTACGCAAGTTAGCGCATCCGCGTACTTCCGTTAGTGACAGCGAATCGCCACCAGTGCGCAATCTTTCCTCATCGGTATTTTTTCGCCGCTGCTTCAAATGGCCACGTTGGGTGCGAACAATACGAGCAGCCACTTGCACACGGCACAAAGATGAGGGAAAGTGGAGAAACCGGGTAGCGGTGATGAATCCCCCGCGTA
This sequence comes from Gemmata obscuriglobus, assembly GCF_008065095.1. Classification (NCBI taxonomy): domain Bacteria; kingdom Pseudomonadati; phylum Planctomycetota; class Planctomycetia; order Gemmatales; family Gemmataceae; genus Gemmata; species Gemmata obscuriglobus. The sequence continues at coordinate 5,084,103 of NZ_CP042911.1, forward strand.
CCCACGATACTCTTCTTTGGAACCTCACGTTTCCGCCCGATAGTCGGAGTCACCCACCATGACCACGCCACGGTCGGCCCGTTTGGCCGTCTGCCTCGGCTTGCTCTTCGTTGCCGGTCTCGCGGCCGCGGCGCCTGCCGCAAACGAGAAGCCCGCCGCGAACGAGATGCCGCAATGGGACATTACGCGCACTACCCAGCCGGAAGACCTCGCCGAGCTAAAGGCGCTCCAGGCTACAGTCAAAAAGGTGGTCGATAAATGCACCCCGGCGACCGTCGCGGTGCTGTCCGGCTCGAGCGCCGGCAGCGGCGTGATCGTCAGCGAGGACGGGTTGGTGCTCACCGCGGCTCACGTGATCCGCGAGTACGCGGGGGGCGGGAAGGGACAGATGGAAGGCCGGGCGCTGCCGTTCACCGCGGGCAAGTCCATCAAAGTGATGCTGGCGGACGGAAAGCGGGTGAACGCCAAGACCCTCGGCATTAACGAGGGCTTGGACAGCGGAATGGTGCAAATCACCGACAAGGGACCGAACAACGGAAAGTGGCCGTTCCTGCCGATTGCGAAGTCGGGCAGCCTTCAAAAGGGGCTGTGGGTCGTATCGCTGGGACACCCGAACGGCCCGAAGGACGGCCGCTCGCCTGTCGCTCGACTCGGTCGGCTCCAGGGCAGCACCAAGAACGTGCTCCGCACCGACTGCACCCTCGTGGGCGGTGACTCTGGCGGCCCGCTGTTCGATCTCAACGGGAACGTGATCGGCATCCACAGCCGCATCGGGCTGCCGATCTCGCAAAACATCCACGTGCAGGCCGACCAGTTCAAGAACGAGTGGGATCAGTTGGTCGCCGGCGAGTGGGTGGACAAACCCGCCAGCCTCAAGACTACTACAGCGTACCTGGGTGTAGTGTTTCCTGATGACGAGGAAGAAGACGCGTGGCTGAAGGAAGTGGAAGAGGACGGCCCGGCGGGCAAAGGGGGTCTGAAGCCCGGTGACACGATCACCAAGTTCAACGCCACCGCCATCAAAACCGTAAAGGCGTTCCGCAAACAGATGGAATCCGTTAAGGCCGGCGACACGGTCCAGATCACGGTCCGCCGCGGCGCCGCGGTGCTGACCATGCCCGTTACCCTGGCCAAACGGGTCTGACCGCGACTGTACGGCTCCGCCCACACGCCCCACCCTCTCCCTGCCCCGTGGCGCTCGCGTCGCGGCTAACTCAACTACACGCTTTCACCTCACGCCGGAGCTGAGATCGATGTACACGCGACTGATTGCAGCAACGCTCGCGCTGGTAGCGCTCGGCGCGCCGGCCCAGGCTCAGATCGGTAAAGACACTAAACTCCTCGGCCCGTTCAAACCGATCGTGGCCCGCGCCAGCGAGTCCACGGTCCGCATTAAGTGCGACGACAAGGACACGATCCTCGGCACGATCGTGGACGAGGCCGGGTACATCTTGACCAAGGCCAGCGAGTTGAAGGGCACCATCTGGGTGCGACTGCCGGACGGCAGCGAGTACGAGGCCGCCAAGGTCGCAGCGCACAACGACACAGACCTCGCGCTCCTGAAAGTCGACGTGAAGGGGTTGCGGCCGGTGACCTTTACCGACACTGAAAAGTTGCCGCGCGGCAACTGGCTAGCCGCGGCCGGCCCGAACAGTGATCCCATTTCGGTGGGAATCGTCAGCGTGATGACCCGTAAGCTGACCGGGCTCGACGCCGTCGCAGCGATCCGCGACCCGAACCGAGGCGTCATGGGCGTGTACCCCGAGGACGCGACGGACGACGACGGCAAGGCGGTCGGCGCGAAACTGAGGCAGATCGAACCGACGGGTGCGGCCGCCAAGGCCGGGCTGAAAGTCGGCGATATCGTCGTCGAATTGAATGGCAAACCGGTCACGACTTCGACCACGATGCGCGACCAACTTGCGTCGCTGCGGAGTGGCGACGTGGTGACGGTTAAAGCGAAACGAAGCGAAGAAATCAAGAATTTCAAGCTGACCCTCGGGCGAGCAGAACTGGACCGCGGCGACATTCAGAACTCGATGGGGAGCACCCTTTCGAACCGCCGCACCGGGTTCCCGCAGGTGCTGCAAACGGACCTCGTGGTGGACGCTAAGGACTGCGGCGGGCCGGTGGTGGACCTGGAGGGAAACGTGCTGGGCATCAACATCGCTCGGGCGGGCCGCGTGGAAACGTGGATTCTGCCCAGTGAAGTGATCCGCCCGTTGCTGCCCGATCTGAAAGCAGGCAAGTTTGCTGTGGTGAGCACCAAGAAATTGCCCGAAGCGCCGGCGCCCCACGCCCCCAAGGGCAAGTAACACACGTTCGGTCAACGCACGGTTTATCATAGTAACGTTTTGAAAGCGGGGCGGGCGCTGGTAATCGGCCAGCGCCCGCCCCTGCCGTTTCACTTCAGCCGCCGAGCCGGTTTGGGGTTGAATCTCATTTTTGTGACCGCGTACCATGCTCCCCCTGCCGCGCACGCGCCTCGGGTTCGGGCAACCTGACGCAACTGCGGCGGTCGCACGGACGCGCATATGCCGACGATCAACAAGCGATTCCTCCTCAAAATGCTGCTGGCGCTGTTCGCATTCAGCGGCGCGCTGGTGGCGGCCCATGCGGTGCAGGCCAGCCGCATCCCGGCAGCACTCAAGAGGCAATCTGACCGTGCCGCCGAGGCCGGTAAAACCGATGTCGCGATCCATTACCTGCGTCAGTACCTGGAGTTCAACCCCCAAGAGATTGAATCCCAGATCAAACTCGCCGAGCTGCTCGCCCAGCGCCCCCCCACGCAGCGCGGGCTGACCGACCTGCTGTTCCTTTACGACAAGATCCTCCGGCTGGACCAGGCGCGCTTCGACCCTCGTCGCCATGACATTCGCCGACAAGCGTTCGAGACCGCTTTGCGGGCCGGGAAGTTCACCGACGCCGTGACGCACGGACAGGCTCTGCTCCAGGACTTCCCGACCGACGCGGCCCTGTGGGACCGGCTCGCCGCGGCACAAACGGGGCTGAGCCAGCACGCGGCTGCGCGGAAGTCTTACGAAGAGGCGGTGCGGTGCGCCCCGGACGAGATCGCCCACTACCAGCACCTCGCCCAGCTCGTGTACAAGAACTTGGACGACAAAACCGGCGCCCGCGCCGTATTGGACCGGATGGTGTTGGCGCTGCCCCAGAACCCGAACGCGTTCCTGACCCGCGCACGGTTCGAAACGTTGCTCGCCGACGAGGAGGCGGCCGCGCGGCAGTTCGCACGCCCCATCGCGGACCTGCACCGCGTGTTCGAACTCGATCCCGAACACGCCGAGGCCGCCCTACTGCTCGCGGAGTTGATGCAGCGGAACCGAAACATCGCCGCGGCGCACGCGCTGCTCCGCGACGCGGTCGCACTGTACCCGAAGGACCTGAAGCTCGTCCGCGGCCTGTCGTGGCTCGAACTGATCCGCGGGAACGTGGCCGCGTCGATCACCGTTCTCGAGGACGGGCTCAAGGCCACCCCGGACGGGTTCGACCTGATGGTGCCGCTCGCGGACCTGCTGATCCAGCAAAACGACACCGTTCGCACCGCCGAGATCCTCAAGCGCCTGGAAGCGCGTAAGGCCCCGCCCACGCAGGTCAAGTACCTCCGGGCGCGGATGGTGATGCGCGAAGAGAAATGGGAGCAGGCGGTCAACCTGATCGATGCCCTCCGGCGCGACCCCGATGTGGTGAAGCTGACCGGGCTGCAACAGCAACTGAACCTCCTGACGGCCGCCTGCTCCAGCAAGCTGGGCGACCAGTCGGCCGAGGAGAAAGCGTACCAGCGGGTCACGACCGGCGACCCGAAGAACGTGACCGCGCACGTCGGTTTGGGGAACCTGTACCTGAACCAGGGCCGGTTCGACGACGCCGCTCGCGAATTCGAGGCCGCGTTACAGTCGCCGTACGCGACGGGAACAGTCGTTTCCCAGTGGGTCAAGTTGAAGGCCCGCCTGCTCCAGACCGACCCGCAGGCGAACTGGGCGCGGCTCGAAGCCGCGATCGGGGCGGCGGTCCCGCGGTTCGGCCGTGGGTCGGTGGAACCGCTCCTCCTCCGCGGGGAGGTGCTCGCCGCGCAGGGCAAGCTCTCTGAAGCGGTGAAGTTACTCCGCCAAGAGACCGCCCGCCGGCCGGCCGACGGTCACCTGTGGGCGGCGCTCGCCCTGACAACCGCTGATTTCAGCGGGTGCGCGGCGGGGCTGGTCGTGCTCGATGAGGCCCAAGCGTCCGCGGGCGACTGCGCCGACGTGCGGCTCGCGCGAGCGACCCTCTACAGCCGCGAGCCCGGGCGGGTCCGGCCCATTGAGGCGCTCTCCGAACACACCGAGAGCTGGCCCGAGAATGAGCAACTCCGGCTTCTGTCGGGATTGGTGGAGGTCTACGACCGGCTCGGCGACGCCGAGCGCGTGGTCCAACTGCTCCGCCGGATCGTCGCGCGGCAGCCGTCGAACGTCGGCGTGTGGCTCAAGCTGCACGAGCGCGCCGGCGCCGGCGCGGCCGCAGGCGCGGCCCGTGCAGCAATCGCGAAACTGGAAACCGAGTCCGGCCCGTCGGTGGCCCTTTGCGACGCCCGGACCGCCACAGTGGAGAGCGCCGCAGCCGTGCTCCCGCGCGTGCTGCACGCGTTCGGAGCGGCCCCGACCCGGGCCGACGTTTGCCTCGCTCTCGCCCGCCTCAAGGCCCTCACCGGCGACGCGACAGCCGCAGCCGAACTCACCGAGCGCGCGTTCAAACTGGAGCCCACTCGTTACGAGTGCGCCGAAGCACTGGTGGCGCAGCACGCGAAGGCCGGAGCTGCGGACCGGACGGCGCAACTACTCGGGCGACTGGCGAACGACCCGCGGTGGGCCGGCGAGCCGTTCCGCCGCATGGTCGGCCACGTCCTCCCCATCCTGCCGACGCCGGTCGCGGCGAATTTGCTGGCCCAGTGCCGCAAACTGGTAGAGCGCGACCCGAACGGGCTCCCATGGATGGCCGAGTGTGGTGTAGCGCTGCGGCTGCCGGAAGCCGCGAACCTGGTCGACGAGGCGACGCGGCGCCCCGGGGCCACCTCCGACGATTGGCTCCGCAAGGCCCTGTTCGCGTCCCGCGACAACCCGGCCGCCGGGCCGGAAGTGCTGGCCGCCGCCCGCGCGGCGCTGCCGGTCGCGACGTACTTCCAGCTCGTCGCCGTGTACTGCGACACGGCCGCCGGCAGCACCTTCACCCCTGATGCTGCGGGCCCTGCGGAACGGCGGGCGCTGGCCCAGGCGCGGCTGTCGGTGAAACTGTCGCGGTCACAGGCGGCCGAAGGCGGAAAGGTGCTGGAGGCGTACCTCGCGGGCAAGGACGTGCCGGCCGCGGACGCGGACTGGGCGCGGCGCAACCTCGCCATGATCTACGCTGTCGGCGGGACCCCCGAGGACCGCGTGCGAGCAATGAACCTGATCCGCACGGTCGTCTCGACCGAGTCACTGAGCCCCGAGGAGTTGCGCGCCACCGCCAGCGTGCTGACCACCCTCGGCCGGTACCTCGAAGGGCCGGACCGCCGCGCCGTGCTCAACGGCGCGATCACGTCGCTAGCCGCGGCACACAAGGCCACCAACGCGCCGAGCTACCTGTTCGCGATGTCGCAACTGTACCGCGCCCTCGGCGAGCGTCGCAAGAGCCGCGAGTGCCTGCAGATCCTGCTCAACGACGAAAAGGATCCGTCCTACGCGTTCTACCTGCGGGCCGCGCTCGACGAACTGGTCGAGGACAACTACTTCGAAGCCGCGGCCACATTCGCGGGCCGGCTAACGGCAAAGGCCGGTGGCGATTTCAACGCACTCGCGAGCGTGGCGCGGTTCGAGTGCAAGGCCGGGCGCCCGGAGCGCGGGCTGGCGATCGCCGAGGACTACGCCCGCGTCGCGGACGGCGGGTCCGGGGACTACCTGGTGCGCTCCGCCCGGGTCGCAGAGCTGCTGGACGAGTTGAGCCGGCTGCCCAACGTACGCGGCACCCCGGTGGCCCGGCGCATGACCGACGCCGCGGTCGAGCGGTATACCGCGATCGTGCCGAACCGGCCCGAGGCCATCGTCGGCGCCGCGGGGGTGTTGGCCGCCGACGGCCGGACCGCGGACGCGTTCGACCGCATCGAGCGGCTCAACCGGTACATCCCGGCCCGGCTGCGTGCCAGCGCCGGCTTGGCCATCGTCCGCGGCCGCGGCGAGATCACCGAGCGACAGGCGGAACTCGCCCGCAAGTGGCTTGACGACTGCCTTACGGAAGAACCTGACTCGATCCCCCTGCTGCTCAACCGGGCGGAGTTCCTGGCGCTGCGCCGCGACACCGCTGGTGCAACGAAGGGGTTCAAGGAGGTAATCAAGAAGGAGCCGAAGAACGTGATCGCGCTAAACAACCTCGCGTGGCTCCTCGCGGCCGACCCCACGACCGCCGACGAGGCTCTGAGGCTGGTCGCACAAGCGACCCGCGAGGGCGGGCTAACGGGCGAACTGCTTGACACCCGTGCCCGCGTTCAGATCACCCTCAAACAGCACACGGCGGCACATCATGACCTGGCAGAAGCCATCAGCCACCAGCCGACCGCGCTACGTTGGTTCCACGTCGCGGTGCTGCGGATGAGTCAGACCCCTCAGCAGCCCGAGGAAGCTCTAAAGGCGTTCGAGGAGGCCAAGCGGCGCGGGATCGAGCCTAAAGACGTCCACCCGGCCGACCTGTCAGTGTTCAAGGTGCTCGACGCTGCTAATGTTCAACGCCGCTAATGACAAGTAAATGCGAGTCGCCGCGGGTCCAGGGTACAACCTGGACCCGCGGCCTTTTCGGTGACGACGTTTCCCTTCGGTTGAGGTAACACTGTAGTGAGACGTGCGGCACGTGGAAATGAGGCCACGCTGCGGTTTGCGCCCGGGAAATCTCGGCCTGGTTCAAAAAAGCCCGCTTTAGGGTAACAGGTGCGTGGGGGGACGTGGCCGCGTGGACGGCTGAGACGGGCGTGTATGCGTATTCAGTTGCGTTGGAACCGTTGGTATCCCAACAGTTCGACCCAGTGCGGATGAGCGCAGCCGGTCAGCAACTCCGTCGGGCTCTGGTTCACGCGTTCCGGGTGCTCGCTGCGTCCGAACCGTCGGTGGTTCAGGAAGAACCGCAGCAGATCCAGGTATGCACCGCCCAGGTGCCTCCGGAGGAAGAAGTACCCGCGTAACCGACTGTTCAGGTTCTCGATTACCGAGCTCGCGCGAACCGTCCCCGCCGCCACCGGCGCCACCGCGTTCCGCAGGCTTCGGTAACGGGTCCCCAGGCGCCGGTGCAACTCGGCATCGCGTTGCCACGTCGCGGGACAGCGCTCGTCCGACATCGACACCGCTAGCACCTCACGCACCAACGCCGGCGGCACCTCGTACTCGTTCGCCACGGCCGCCAACTGCTCATCGAGGGCGCCGGCGAAGGCGAGCAGGTCGTCGCGCTGGTGGCGCAGGGCACGAACCGCCGGGCCGATCCGATGCGGGCAACGGGGCGCCCGCGCGTCCAACTCGGCGACCACGAAGTCGAACAGGTGACACCGGGTGGGATGGTCGGGACCGGCCACGGTGAAGATGTCGTCCCGGAGCCCGCCGAGGAGTACGGACACCTCGTCGGCCAGGGCGATGGCCCGATCTTGTTCCTGACGCACCAACGCGAGCCGCTTGGATTGGGTCTTGCCGCGACCGTGCCGCTTGGCCCGTGTCATGCGCCGCTGCTGCTGGTCGCACGCATCGACGGCGCCGTACGCCCGGTTGTCCAAGAACCGGATCAACTGGCCCAGATCACGGAGCGCGTGAAAGATGTCGCCACGACACGGGGTGTCGGGCCAGGCCAAGGTCTGGCCGGCGCGCAGGCCACGACCGGCGTCGGCGATGGTCGCGTCGGGCCGAAGGCCGTGGTCTTGCAGCTCCAAGAGCCGGACACCCCAGGTGTCGGCGTCGCGGTGCTCTTCGAGACGGAGCAGGTAGCAGAACGTGGACCCCACATCGACGCCGACGAGGACCGGTTGCCCGTTCTGAAAGATCTCGTCGTGGGCACCGATACGGACCGGCGACAGGTCGCAGTTCGCGTTGTGGTGCCGTGCCCGTTCGACGGCGGAGTGGATGATGTTGTGGACGTGACCCAGGGACAGATCGTGGTCGAAGAAGTCGCGGAAGAGCTCGACGACCCCGCGGAGCGGACAGTGACCGATGAGAACCAGACCGAGTGTGAACTGGCGGATCCAGTGCTTGGTGACGGGTAGGTGGAACAGAACCGCATCGTCGGTGGGTGGGTCGAAGGCGTTGGAGAGGGCGTGGCGCGCGAGATCTTGTTGCTGGTAGACGAATTTGCGACTGACGTGGGCGTCTTGCGCGAGCGCGGAGATCGGTTGGGTGCCGGCCAGAGCGTCCAGCGCCAGGCGCTGACGCTGCTCGGGTGTGAGCGCGTGGGCCGGTGACCGATTGGGCGCTTGGGGGTGGACCGCCGTCGCGGGTGGAGTTAAAACACACATGCCTGTTTCCTTGGAGATCCTGGAGGCGTCGTAACCACCAGTCTCGGGGAAACAGGCATTTTCGTGAACTACTCAGCCCCAACTGTTACCCACTTCTGAACCAGGCCGGTTCATGTATAAGACCAGTCCGAGGCCTGGTCGGGGACACGGCCGCGGCCGATGAGAACGCGTAACACGCAGCGTGCAGGAAATCGACGATCGGCTCGAAGGTCTCAAAGTACCCCAGATGCGTCGACCAATCATACGCGGTCCCGTCGGCCATGAACGCCCGCCGCCGGGCCTTATCGAAGTGAGGCTGCTGGGCTTCGGCGGCCATCATCGGACCGAACGGCGAACGCGCCTCAGGGCGCGCCACGCACGTCCTCACGACCCGCTGCGTGGACTACCGCGGGCGGGCAAGAGCGTCGTAGCTCGGGGCGCCGGGGGCGGCGATCCGCTTTACTTTTCTGGGGTCCCGTCCTCGCCCGCGTGTCCCTTCATCTCCTGCACCAAGCGGGGCGCGCGACGCGGACATTGGAACGCCTCGGGGTGTTTGGGACACGCGTTGGCGGCAAACGAACCCTCCAACGTGGGCAGACCGGCGGCCTCGTCTTCCTTGTTCTGGGCCTCGTGAACACTCGGGCCGAGTCCGCGACGCGTGTACGGTCGCGTAAGTGAAGTTCCCAACGAATGGTGGACAGCAGGAAAACGGCGTAAGTTCCAGTCACAGGAGGGAATGCCGATGGCCGGTCCTAAGCGGAAAACGTACACGGCCGAGTACACGTTGTCGGCGGTGAAAATGATCACCGACCAGAAGTGGTCGGTCGCCGAGGTGGCTCGGCGTCTGGGCGTCACCGAGAACCGACTGCTCGAGTGGGACAGAGTGCACGCCCGGAAGGGAGCCGATGCGGCCCCGGGTCCGGAGAACAGACCCTACTCGAATAGGAGAATCAGCGGCTCCGGGCCGAGATCCAGAGGTCCGAAGCGGAGCGCGACATCCGAAAAAAGCAACGGTGTTTTTCGCCAGCCAGCCGAACAGATCTTCGCGGGGATCGAGGAATGCAAGGGCCAGCTGGCCGTGTCGTGGATGTGTCGGGTCCTCGGAGTTCCCGCGCCGGCTACTACGCCTGGGGCACGCACGCCCCGTGCGACCGAGGTTCGGCGCGAGGAACGGGCCGCCGAAGTGAAGAGCATTCACGCCGAGTTGAAGGCCCGTTATGGGAGCCCACGGGCGCACGCTGAGCGGGTGGCCGAGGGCACGCGTGCCGCGTCAACTTCTTGGCCCGAGTGATGCGTGTCAGCGAGGGCCAGGCGCAGGTGACGAGTGGCGTGGCCCGGGGTTGTTCGGATACACGGGTTCGTGGGCCGCATGCAGGTGCTAGTCGTGGAGGCGTGGTAACCACCATTGACCGGTAAACCCATGCGGTCCGCTACCCCTAAATCGCCCAACTTGGAACTACCGCATTCGGTACGTTCGTCGCGAACGGGTTCGGAGTGTGCTCAGTTGTCGCGTCGGGATCTGAGCTAGGTAATTCGACCAGTGCTTTTACTCCGCTCGAATCGGTCCCAATGAGCATACGCCGCTCGCCGGCGCGAACGAGGTGTACCGCGCACCGACCGACCGTCAGCGAAGCGACCACCACCATCGACGGAGTCGGAGCGTCGGGGCTCTTCTTGCCGAGGTAGCGCGTTGCGAGAACGCATCCGCCACACACGACCGCCAAACTGAGTACCAAGCGTACCAGAGCTAACCCGATGTCTCTCGGGGTGTTCTGTGCCGGCGCCGGTGCAGCCGGTCGCGTGGGGGGGGCCTCGGCCTTCGTTGCCGCTTGTGGGGTTTGCGGCGCGGTCGGAACCGAAGGCACCGAAAACAAAGACGGGAGGCCGAAACCCAACAGGACGATAAGAACCCCCGCACCGATCACGGTCGGGGGGATGCGAACGGGTTTGGTCGGTGTGGCGCCGGGCATCGTGCCCTCTCGTTAGGTGTGAATCACGGGCCGCCCGCGGGCCGCACGTTGCTTGGGGTTCCAGCGGCTGTTCCGAAGGCCGGGGCGCTCGAGGCGGGTGCCGGGGCCGGCGCGATCGCAGTGTTCTGCGCCCGCAACAGCCGCATCTTATCCATCAACTGCGCGACGAGGGCGGGATCGTTCAGTGCTTCCATCAGCCGGGCCGCATTTCGCTCTTTCATGAGCATCATGATCTGTGCCACCTGTTCGAGCTTGCCGGCTCCGGACTCGGCCATGCTCTTGATGTTGGGCGCCGCCCCCTCCGGGGTCATCGCGTCGTAGATCGCGGCTAGCTTGATGAGATTCTGGCGCTCGATCTTTAATGATTCTTCACGTTCCTTTTGGAGCTTCTGCTCGGTCGCGTCCGGCCCTTGCGTTTTCGGCTGCGTCTTGAGCGCGGCGGTCACCTGCTTGAGCAACTCGTCAGTGGTTTCCCGTTGCGCCTGCACGTCCGCCAGAACCATCGTGATCTGGAGCGCTTTGCGCTCCAGCCGGGCCTTGTCGTCGAGCAAGTTGGCCTCCGTGGGGCCGAGACTCGGAGAGACGATCGGCGTGCTGCCGGCTTTGTCTTTCGTCGGCTCTTTTGTCTCCTTCGTCGGCTCCTTCGCCCCCTCGCTTCCGGACGGAGGGGCTTTGCTAATCACCTTGCCATCGCCGGGCTGTTTCTCGGCCTTATCCGGCTCAGCCGGGTTCCTCGTTTGATTCAGCCACAGCGACAGTGCGGCGGAGAGGGAAAACAGTAGAAGGGCGACGGCCCCGAGGAACAACAAATTCTTCATGGACGGCCTCTGCGCTGGAGTTTCAGTCGTTTAGGGTTCTCGGTTCCAGCACCCAAGTCGAGCGCGAACTCGCGCGAGGCCCGTCGGGACGGGTTCGGGCGCGAGTTCGCCTGGAGCTAGAAACGCGAACGTGGAACAACCGGAATTGGTGCGACCGGGTCGCGGGCCGAACAGTTACGCAGCGTGTTCGGCCTCGTACAGCGCGACGGCCGGCGCGCCTTGGGCCGCCTGCCAGCGCTGTTGAACCATCTCGTCGAGCTGGTTCTGATTGTGCTTCTGAACTTCCTGTTGCCACTTATCAGCCTGCTGGCGGCGGAGCGTGGAGAGCGCTTCCACTTCGGTCGCGAGTTGGGTGCGTTCCTGGGCCGCAGCCAGTACCCGCTGCTCGGCCGTTAACACCTCGCGTTCCGAGGCCTGAATGGACTGGCCGACCCGCTCCGCCATTCCGGACGCCGTCGCCCACTGCTGTGGCGCCATCACCCGGCCCACTGACGCGGATATTTTATCCGAAAGACTGTCGAGCTGGTCACGAAGGGATTGCAGATGTGCCCGCGCGCGCTCGGTCGCCTCCTGCGCGCGCTGCAGTTCGAGTTCGGCGATGCGCTCGAGTTGGCGCTTAACGCGGAGCAGCCGTTCCAGGGGGAACTCGAATCGTTTCACAGTTGGGCACCTCCGTTGGTGCCGGGGTTATGGCGAACCCGCGGGGGTGTGTCAACTTCAAGTCTGACGCCCGTGCTTACAGGTCGTCAATTGGCTTCAGCCCACAAGTTACAGCGCTCAAACTCCACGACTGGAGTTGGGAAAGTCGGAAGTCAGAGATCGAAAGCCAAGTCGCTCTCATCTACGACTTCCGACTCTCGTTTTGCTTAATACGGCCACGCGGCGGTGATCTGAAGCAACCCGGCCTTCGTGTCCTCGAACGACGACCGCTCGCCGACGTCCTGCCGCAGGAATTTCTCGACCTTCGGCATCAGTTCGAGGGCCTTGTCCACTTGCGGGTCCATTCCCCGGGTGTACGCCCCAATGCGGAGCATGTCCTGGATGTCGGCATGGGTCGCCATGATGGCACGCAGTTTTCGAGCCGCCTTGGCGGACTCGCGGTCCACAACGTCGGTGGCCACACGGCTGATGCTACGCGACACGTCGATGGCGGGGTAAAAGCCGCGCTCGGCGATCTTGCGGTCCAGCACGATGTGGCCGTCCACCAGCCCGCGCACGTAGTCCGCGATCGGCTCGTCCATGTCGCCGCCGTCCACCAGCACGGTGAGCAGCGCGGTGATCCCGCCGACGGCGGCGTTGCCGAGCCGTTCGACGGTGTTAGCGAGCGTCTGGAACACGCTCGGGGTGTACCCGCGGCTGCTCGGCGGTTCGCCCAACAGCAGCCCCAACTCGCGCTGAGCCATCGCCAGGCGGGTGAGGCTGTCGATGACGAACAGGACGTTTTGACTCTCGCTGCGGAAGTAGTCGGCGATGGCGATGGCCGACTGCGCCGCCCGCACCCGCATGAGGGCGGTCTGCTCGCAGGTGGCGACGATCACCACCGAGCGGGCCATGCCTTCCGGCCCGAGCACGTCTTCGAGGAACGGCGCCACCTCACGGCCCCGCTCGCCGATCAGGGCGATCACGTTCACGTCCGCCTGCGACCCCTTCGCCACCTCGCCGAGCAGGGTGCTTTTTCCGACGCCCGAGCCGGCGAAGATGCCGACCCGTTGACCGCCGCCGCACGTCAGAACGCTGTCGATGGCGCGGATGCCGGTCACGAACGGTTCGCGGATGCGCTGCCGCTCCATCGCGGGCGGGGCCGGGCGGTTGACCGGCTTCAGCGGGCAGTCGGCCAGCGGCCCCTTGCCGTCGAGCGGCCGCCCCAGGCCGTCGATCACGCGGCCCAGCAGGTTCTTGCCGGTCGGGACCATGAGGCCCTTGCCCTTTCGGAGCACGGGCATCCCGGGTTGGAGGTTCTCGGCGGCGTCAAACGGCACCAGGTAGGCAAGGTCGTTTTCGAACCCGATCACCTCGGCCAGCACCGGCTCGCCGTCGCGCGGCAGGATCGCGCAGTGATCGCCTACGGCAGCCGGGATCGCGCAGGTCATGCGCCCGGTGACGCTCTTGAGCCGCCCGCCCATGCGGTACAGCGGGGTCTGAGTGATGCTGCGGCTCATCGCTGACATATCAAGACCGAGCATTCTTCAGGCTCCGTAAGAGTTCGTCACGAATTTCGTCCAGCTCGCGGACCACGTCCGACAGGAGCATAGACTCGCGGCCTTCGACTTGGCAGTCGCCGCGCCCGAGGTTCGGGTCGGCAACAAATCGCGGGTCGCCGCGGTAAGGGACCAGAGGGCGCCCGCCGAGGCGGGCGTTGAGCAGCGCGAGATCGGCTGGGTTCAGTCGCACCGTGACGGCCGCGTCGTCACCGAGCTGGGCGATCATGTCGCTCACCTTTGCGTCGATGGCGAACGAATCCGATTCGATGCGCTCGTGCAGCAAGCGGGTTGCGATCGTCAGCGCCAGTTCGACGGCGGCCTGCTGCCACTCGACCAGTCGGTCGTTCCGGTCGGTACGGACCCGGTCGACGGCAGCCTTCATCGCGCCCAAAACAACTTCGATACGCTCGCGGTCCTCGCGCAGCTCTTTGGAAACGTCGGGCTGCACGAAGCCGCTCGGCGGCGGTGCCGGTGTAGCGGGCGGAGCGGGCGGCGGGCTGACGACCACAGGTGCGGGCGGCGGAGCGGGTACAGCAGTCGGCGGCTCGAGAGCGGCGACGATCCGGACCCCGCGGAGCGGACGAGTGAATCGGACGCGGAACTCGTGCGACCCGGGTTGATTTCCCCGGCGGGCGACCGGTGTTGACCGCATGAAACTCCCCTCGCTCACTTCCGACCCCACACCAAGCGGTTGGGTGATGCCAGACACACGGCGTGCGGATACCCACTCGGGGCCGAGTCCGCAAGAGTCTGGGTGGTGGAAACGAACAATTTCACAATGGATCAGGTTCGTTTGGTGGGAGCGGAGGTTGGAGGGGATTTCTGGAGAAAAAGAGGTAATGAGTAGTGGGTTTCGAGCCGGTTCGGGAAAGTTATTGTGAAGGCAAAAGAACTCTCGACGAGACTCACTCTCGTGCGAAATCGTCCGTAGAAGGGGTTGTGAAACTGCTAAAAACGAGTTGACTAGTGTTCCGTCTACGCTAAATTTTCGGGTCGAAGCGCCCTGCTTTTGCAGGAATTCCCTGTGGATACCACTTCAGCAACCCGAAAGTTTAGCGTGGATGACGCACTAGAGAGGTTGCATCGGATTCTCGAAAGGCACTCAAGGGGCACTCGTCACAAGGTCATGTTTAGTCAGTAGATGCCTCTCCCTGTGATGTGTGGACGCGAGTTTCTGTCATCAGTTTCTATGTGATGGCGCGTGCCGCTCGCACAGCTCATCCGAGTCAATAGCTGGTAACTGCGACAAGAATTGAGCTGAGCGCAGGATAGCGATTGAGACGCATTGTCTCAATCGTTCTCAGAAGTTTCACGTTCCACCTAAAGCCTCAAAGCACACGAGTGGCCGGGGCTTTTGCTGAGCTGGTCCCCAACTTGAAACTTGGAACCTGAAGCTACTGGTGTTGAATTCGCGTGACGCCACTATTTTGTCGTCGTCGCATCAGCGAGCATCAAATCCAGCGTTTCAAGTCCGATTCCCGAATCGGACTTTTTTCGGGTTCAAGTGCGAAGTGATCAAACTGCACAGTTGTGGCGGCATTCAGAACAGGTTCCTTATTCGCGCCGAGGGGCATTTCGGCGCGTCCGCTGTCATCGCAGATGCCGTCAGTCCATGGTGATCTGGCCATCTTCTTCGCCTTTGCGGACAGCGGCCAAGACCGTGCCCTGAGCTTCGCGCACCACCGAATCCGCGATCGACCCGAGCAACTCGCTTTCCTCCTCAAGCACCGACTTCGACCGGCTCGACATGTTGGACGTTACCTTCTGCCGGATCGCGGGAACCGCTCCCTTGAGGGCCACGGCGACGGTTTTCACGTCCAACTTCCCGAGCAGCATCTGGATCTGCCGGTCCGGGATACGGAGCAGGTCCTCCATGCGGTACAACTTCTCGACCACCCGCGAGGCGATTTCGGGATCGGCCTGTTCGAGCTTTTGCACCACCGGCATGCGGTCGTTGCGCGGGAACGACCGGAGCATGTCGGCGAGGTTCTGGATCAGCTCCTCCTGCGACGGTGCCGATGGCACGTCCCGGAGCTTCCGCGTTTTCTCGACCACCGCCTTGGCGAGCGGTTGAAGCAGGGAAAGATTGCGTGTCCCCGGCTTCGCGATGCGCAAGGCGATATCGGCCCGCTGCTCCGCCGGGAGCCGGCGGATAATCTGCCCGACGGTGGCCGGATCCAAAGCGCTGAGGATCAGCGAAACGGCCCCGGCCTGTTCGCCCTCCATTGCGCGGGCGAGTTGGTCCGGGGGGATGAGTTTGAGTTCGTCGATCGGGTTGGCCGGCGGCGGTTGCTCGGCTGCGATCTCGTCGGGCGACATTGCGGCCCGGCGGCGGATCAACCGTAATAGGTCGAAGAACTGGGCGAGTGCGTCGTCCAGTTCCGCGATGGGGGGCGGCTCGCTGGGAGCCAAGCGGAGGCGCCGGCGCAGGCGCATGCTCGACTCCAGGCTGAGCTGCGATAGGACGTTCTCGGCTACGTCCACCGGCAGCACTCGGAGCAACATCAGGGCGGCATCTTCGCCGTTAGACTCAGCCATGCGGGCTACCAGTTGGGCAAAAGTCGAGCGGGTGCGTTGGGTCATCTCAGATTGACTTCTCGCCAAGCATGACACTGAGCACATGCACAACGGTGGCAGGCTCGTTTCGGGCCATGGTCTGGAACCGAATCAGCTCGGCGTTGCGCCGTTCTTCCGTCGTGGGCGGCGGGGTCGGGGCGACCGGACCGGTCGGACCCGCACCGGCTGTCTCTGCTCCGGGTTCAGTTCCGGTTGCCCCTTGAGCTTCCGGAACCGGCCGGCGGCGAAGGAGTAGCAGCCCAATTACCAGGAAGGACAAAACGGCCGCGAACGCCACACTCAAGTTCCGCGCGAGGCTCACATACGTCTGGATCCGCTGAAGCCGAACGAGCGTGTCATCCGGTTCCCCGGCGTTCGGTCCGGTCAGCGGTGCGCGAGCGATTGTAACACTGTCGCGTCCCGGACGGAAGCCGACTGCTTGGCGGATAATTTCTTCCGCGTCAGCTTGGCTGATAACCGCTTGCCCATCGGCTGCCGTCAGATCCACGAGGGCCGCAACGCTCAGGCGGGTCACCGCTCCGCTACCCTCTTCAATGTCGCGGAGCGTTTCAGAAACAAGGAAGTCGGTCTGGATCACCTCTTCTTTAGACGTTCCGCCACCACTACCGGCATTGGCGGTGCTTCCACCGGTGCGGGTGATGTTCGCGGTTGCGCCTGTCACCCCACCGGCCCGGGTCCCCGTGCTGGTCGAGTTGGCAGTTCGTTCCGCCACCCCGACGCGTCCATCAGGCGAGTAGGTTTTAACACGTTCCTTGATTTTCTGGAAGTTCACATCTGCGCTAACCCGAATCACCGCCCGACCGGGGCCGAGAGTCTTGCTTAACATCTCCTCGGCCTTCGTGGAGAGATAAGTCTCAAGTCGCTCTATGTATTCAAGTTGCGGCGTCGGAAGCCCGCTCCGGGCCGCAGCGTTCGGGTCAGACAGCAGTCGCCCACCGGTCTCCATTACGGTAACATTTTCGGGCCGCAATCCTTCAATACTGTGTGCGACCAGCGAGACGATGGCGCCAGCCGTTGCCGGGTTCATCGTCATCCGCGGTTTCAATTTTATGACCACACTGGCCGTCGGGTTCTTCTGGTCCCGAACAAATGGAGATGGTTCGGGCTTGGCGATCATCACCCGTGCCGACTGTACCGATTCCATTTGCATGATGGAACGCGCTAGCTCGGCCTGGAGTGCCCGCTGATAGTTGACGCTCTGGACGAACGGGGTGGTCATGAGCGAGGTTTCGTCGAACACCTCGAACCCCTTGCCACCACGAGCCGGTATGCCGGCACCCGCCAGCGACACCACCGCCTCGGCGTATCGCTCGTCCGGGACCTCGATCCCGGTTCCTCCGCTACTAAGCCGGAACGGAATCCCGTCCCCGCTGAGGCGGGTGCGCATGGCGGACACGTCCTCGGGCGGGAGCGGCCCGGCGCCGAGCGGCGTGTACCGGCCCCCGGGGGAGAGGTACACCACCGCCCCGAGCGCGAGCAGCACGCCGAGGAAGCTCAGGACCACGCCGATGCGGCGACCGGCGCTGAGACCGGCCCAGTAGGCGCGGGCTTGTTCGAGCAGGCGGTTGAACACGTCCATGCGTCACCCGATCGTGTCTGACAAAGAAGGAGCGGTGTGCCGAGCGCGGGCCGCGTCGTGCGGCCCGGGGACTACACCTGCATGCGGGTCACTTCTTGGAACGCATCGGTCAGCCGGTTTCGCAATTCGAGGATCAGCCGGAACGAGAGGTCCGCTTGCGCCACGGCGAGGCTGACCGTGTGAAGATCCTGGGCCTCACCCGTTGCGAGCGACTGAACCGCGGCGTCGGCGCCGCGGTTGGCCTCAATGTTGCCGTTCAGCACGCTGTTTAGCACGCCGGCAAACGGTGCCCCACCCGGCGTCAGGTCCGCCGGGGCTTGCGGGGCCAGCAGCGGTTGGAGCCGGGACAGTGGTGCGACGGTCGCGATCGAATCCACGGGCATGACGGAACCCTCGTGTGTTAGCTGCGGAGCAGGACCAGCGCCTGCTCGTTCATCTGGCGGAAGGTCTGCGCGGCGCGCAGGTTGGCCTCGTACGCGCGGGTGGCGGTCAGGAGGTTCACCATTTCAATGGGCAGTTGCACGTTGGGCATCCGGACGAAGCCCTCGGCGTCCGCGTCCGGGTGCCCCGGTTGGTGCACGCGGGGCAGTTCGGTCGGGTCCTCCACACGCTCGACCGCTACGACGCCGCGCAGGTCCGGGCCGCCGAACGGCCCGGCCGCGGCCCCGAGCAACTCTTCGAACACCACATCTTGGCGGCGGTACGGACCGCCGTTGGCAGACCGGGTGGTGTTGGCGTTCGCGATGTTGTTCGCGATCACCTCCATCCGCAGCCGCTCGGCCGACATGCCGGTGCCGCTGATCGCGCTACCCGCGAATAGGTCGTTAAAAGGCACGGGTTACTCCCTCGGAACTAGCGGCCACTGATCGCGGACCGCAAGGTCCCGACGCGGCTCGCGATGATCTGGGTGGCCGCTTGGTACAGCAGCGCGTTCTTGGCCAGCGCGTTCATCTCGGCGTCGATGTCCACGTTGTTGCCGTCGACCCGCTCGGGGCCGTCGCCGGTGACCACGCGGGGCTTCACCGGGGTGCCCCCGGTGGGCGAGGCTAGGGCTTTGGCGAGGTCGGCTTCAAACGCCACTTCGAGGCGCTTGTAGCCGGGAGTGTTCACGTTCGCGACGTTCTGCGCGATGACGCGGTGCCGCAACCCGGACGCGTCCAGGAGTTGCGTCAGCACGCTCAGGCCGGGAAGGTTGGTGTTCATATCGGTAAAATCGGAAAAAATCGGCCGGAACTTGAATCGATAATAAGGGCAGTGCAGACCGGGAGATTGCGCGACAGAGGAGGTCCGCAGGGCATTCAAAATGGGGTAAAGTGAATTTTATGCAAGTCACCCCTGCTGACATTGTCTCGGTCACCACGGCCCAAGTGAGCGCGTCGGCGAGCGTGCGCGTGGTAGCCGGGGACCTCGCGTCCGTGCCGCTCGGCTCGCTGCTGCAAGCGGTGGTAACGCAAGTGGACCCGCGCCAAGCAACGCTGGACGTGAACGGGCAGTCGTTGACCGTTCGCCCGCCCACCGGGTTGCAGACCGGCGCCGTGTTGTTCGTGCGGGTGCCGAGTACCGGCGGTGGCGTACTCGAAGTCACGCCCCCACCGCGGGCGCCGAAGCCCGAAGTGCAGTCGGTCCCGACCGGTTCAACCCAGGTGAAGGTCGTTGAGGTTCTTGACACGCTCCCAGACGGTCGTGTGCAGGTGCGGATCGAGGGTCAGGAACAAACGGCTACCGCGCGCGACCCGCTGACGCAGGCTCCTCTGCCCCTGGCCCCGGGAAGCCGGGCCGTTCTCGAACTGGTTCCGACACCTGCCGGCGTCGTTTTGCGCCCGCCGGCTGAAACACCAGTTCTGCCCGTGGCGGTGGCAACCGCGCTGTTGCAAGCGACGCCGACCAACGACCTGACGGCGGCATTGAAGCCACTCCAGGCCGAATTGACCCAACTCGTGGAAGGCACGGCGGTCATAGTTCGGGGGGAGGAAGTAAAGCTTGTCGAAGCGCTGGGCGGTAAAGGCGCGCTGGATAGTAAGGGCGGTACGACCGAAACGCTTCCCCCGCGGTTGCCGTCCGCGGTACGAGAGGCCGCAGAAGCGGTCCGTGAAACGATCCGGTCGCTGGTTCCGACCGAGCCACGCGTTCCGAACGCAGCGGACCTTCAAAAGTTGGTCGAAAACGGTGGCCTCCATTTCGAGGCGAAACTCGCTCGGCTCGCTGAAGACCCTCAACTCGCCGGTGCGTTGCCGCGACAAACCGCGTCGGAGGTGCGCGGCGACCTCCGTGGTGATTTGAAGGGCGATCTCCTGCGGTTGATTCAGACGACCCGCGAATTCGGACTGGCGGTACAGTTTCCCGCCGCGCGGGCAGCCCTTGAGGGTATCGAGGCACAGCAGGCCACGCAAACGCTGGCGCAGGCGACCGGAACGCCGTACATCCTTCAGGTGCCGTTTCCGGACCGCGATCAGTGGCGGACGCTGCACCTCGCGGTCGAGCGTGAGGGGCAATCGAGCGACGAAAGCGAGAACGAGAGCGGCCCCGGACGGTTCCGGATGCTCATGCACGTGCCGCTCAGTGAATTGGGCGAAACGTGGATCGACGCCGGGTTGAGCGGCGGTCAGTTCCGAGCCGCGATCTACCTCGACCGGTCTGAGATCCGCGACCGAGTGCGTGAGGCCCTGCCCGAACTGCGTACCGAGCTGAGTACCGACGGGTTCGGAGAAGTGCTGCTGGACGTACGCGCAACCGCCGACCTGCCCAAGAAGACCCGCGAACGCTCGTCCGCGATGCTAGCCGGGCGCCCGGCCTCGACTTCCCTTCTCGATGTGAGGGCGTGAGATGGCAAAGCAGGACCAGAAGCGCGCCGTGGCGCTGAGCTACGACCCCGCCAAGGATCGCGCCCCGAAGGTGGTCGCGAAGGGGAAAGGGCGCACCGCCGAGCAGATCCTGGCGCTGGCCCGTAAAAACGCGGTGCCAGTGCGCGAGGACCCAACGCTCGTCCAGGTGCTGAGTCGACTCAAGGTGGACCAAGAGATTCCGCCGGAGGTGTATCGCGCCGTGGCGCTGATCCTCGCGTTTCTGAACCGCGTAAACCGCCCCGGTGGGTAGGCGGTCGGTTCGCGCGACACCACTTCACGAACCACGGCCCCGTATGCGGGTGAAATCGCCTGACCTGACAGTGCGCGGCCACAGCAGCTCGCAACGCCTCACGCAGACGTGGCATACGTAACGCGGTCCTCTGATCAGCTTAACGTGTGTCTGCAATCGAATTTTGCCACATCAACCTCTACGGCACGTGTGCCGAGGTACGTTCCCGCGCCAGCCCCTTCCACTCCGAGTAGCGGCTTCTCAGCCCCAACCGCTCCAGGTAAGCCCAGTCGGGCTCAGCGCCCTCGTCCTCTTGCAGAATCGCGTCCGCCGCATGTACCGCGGTGAGAGGTGTGAATACGGTCCCCGGGCACCCCGACGGCTGATGGTGCCATGCGACCGCTTCTACTAGGCCGTCGGGCAGGCCCCAGAGCCCGAGCAAGTACGCACCCACCTCAGCGTGCGACGTTCCCAGCACTCGCGTTTCGGCAGCCACCGCACTCAGGTGCTGGTGCCGCATAAGTGCGAGTATTTCTTTGTACGGCCCGGTGAGCTGGCTCGCGAGCGTGAGCCGACCGATGTCAAGGAACAGCCCTGCGAGTGCGGATTCTCGAATTACCCGCTCCTCCGCTCGCTCGGCGACCGCGATGGCGGCGGCCAGTTCCGCCACCGCTTGGCTGTGCTCCCACAGCGCTTCAATCGAAAAGGGACGGAGTGCGTACGGGTTGTAGTGCGAGAACAGGTCAACTGCGAGCACCAGTGTGCGGGTCAGGTCTGCCCCGAGGATGCGCACCGCCTGCGACGGGGTCGATGCCGGCCGGCGCAGTCCTACCAGGGCCGAGTTCGCCATCTGGAGCAGTTTCGCGGAGATCCCCAAGTCCTGCGCCACCAGCCCACCGACCGTGGCCAGCGAGAAGTCGGGGAACGCTAGCTCCTCGGAGATCCGCGTATAAACTGCCGACAGTGCTGGAATCGTGGTGAGTCGCCCCACAAGTGCGGCCAGCGACGGGCTGTTGAGCAGTTCGCGAAGCGAGTACGTCCGCTGAATCACACCGACCAACTCGTCCGGCGGACACGGCCTTGGAAGCACGCGGTGGGCCAGCGCGACCAGCCCGATGACCTCCGTTCGTCCCGGTGCGGCCAGCACCACCCGGGCCATCGACGGGTTCCGGCGGCGCCCCTCGGTGAGCAGTTCCGTCGCCCCGTTGGCGGGCAGGTGCGCGTCGAGTACGAGCGCGTCGAAGCGGAGCCCGAGCAGGTGTTTCACGGCCTCGGTGCCGCTCGAGAACGTGGCCTCCCACTCCGCGACGAGAGGCGCGAACGTGTCGCGCAGCGCGCGCCGCACCGCCGGGTCGTCGGTGACGACAAGTACACGCCGGCTCATAGTTCCGACCCCCCGGCGGTAGGGGCGGCGAGTCGCTCACGGGTTTTACTCCCGCCGGTCCGCTGGCGCAGGGCCCGTTCGGTGCACCGAATCAGGTCGAACGGCGTGAACGGCTTCGGCAAGAACACGCCGTCGGCGAACCCGTCGGTTCGGCGCAGGTCGGGAACGAATCCGGACATGAACACGACTGCGATCTCTGGGCGCTCGCCCCGCGCCCGAGTTGCCAGCTCGCGGCCGTCCATGCCGGGCATCACCAAGTCCGTCACCAACAGGTCGATGTCGCGCCGTGTGGCCAGCAGCGCCAGAGCCGTTTCCGCCCGGTCCGCTTCGGTTACCGCGTACCCCCAGCCCTCAAGGGCAGACCGCACTGTCTTGCGCACCCGCTCCTCGTCCTCCACGAGCAGCACCATCCGCGCGGCTCGCGCGGGGAGCGGCACTGCTCCCGGTGTTGTCACCGGCGGGGGCGTGGGCGCGATCACCGACGGGAGCCGGATGTGAAACGTCGTCCCCGCTCCCAGCGCGGTGAGTACCTCGATTCCGCCGCCCGCCTGCTCGACGATTCCGTGCACCGTCGCAAGGCCCAGCCCGGTGCCCTTGCCCATTTCCTTGGTGGTGAAGAACGGTTCGAAGATCTTGGCCTTCACGTGTTCCGGCATCCCGCACCCGGTGTCGGCGACCGTGAGCTTGGCGAACTGCTCGGCCAACCCGGTCGCGATTCGCAGGGTGCCGCCGTCGGGCATGGCGTCACGGGCGTTCACAGCCAGATTCATGAGCACCTGCTCGAGGTGCCCACGGTCCGCCCGCACGCGCACCGGCTCGGGCGCCAGCTCGGTGCGAACCGCGATCCGGTTCCCGATCAGACGGGCAAGCAGCCCGCCGAGTTCGGACACCACCTCGTTCAGATCCAGCACCTCGGGGCGAGACGGCTGCTTGCGGCTGAACGCGAGCAACTGGCGCGTGAGTGCCGTGGCCCGGTCGATGGCCGCCTGGATCTCGTCCACGTAGCTGCCGATCATCGGGTCGCCGGCGGGCAACCCGCGGATCAGGTGGATGCTCCCGGTAACGATGGTGAGCAGGTTGTTGAAGTCGTGCGCCACTCCGCCCGCTAGCCGCCCGATCGCCTCCATCTTGTGCGCGTGTCGCAGCTCATCTTCCAGTCGCTTGCGGGAGGTAACGTTCTGTGCGACCCCGACGACGCCTATCACCCGACCGGTTGAGTCGCGGAGCGGCACCCGGTTGGTTAGGAACGTCGCCCGCGTACCGTCTGGTAAGGTGCGCGTCTCCTCCACGTCTAGCAATGGCTGGGCCGACTCGATGACCAACCGGTCGCTCTGACGCGCCTGTTCGGCCTCCTCGGCCACCCCTATCAGCTCTTCGTCGGTCTGGCCAATGACCTCGCCCGGGACGGTGAGCCCGTGGTCCCGCGCGGCTTGGTCGTTACACCCGATGTAGATGGACGCGCGGTCCTTCCAGAACACCGCACACGGGACGTTGGTTAGCACGTTCTGGAGCAGATCGTCCCGTTCCTTGAGTTCGCCTTCTGCCTTGCGCCGGTCGTTCGTGTCGCTCGCGACCACAAGCCGTAGCAGTAGCCCCCCGGAGGTAAGCCGACGTGAAGTCACCTCAATGGGCACCAGCGCACCGGAGGAGATCCGGTGCCGCCACTGGAGCGGGCCACAAGGGGCACCGAGCAACCGGTCCGCGTCCTCGTCGGGACACACGTCACGAACGCTTAACTGCAGTAGCCGCTCGCGAGCGTACCCAAACCGTCGCAGGACTGCGTCGTTGACCGCAACGAATCGGAGCGAGTCCTCGTCGAACGCCCAAGCCGGCGTCGGGTGGCTTTCGAACAGGAGTCGGAAGAGGTCGTCCGTGGTATCAGGTGGCGGACTCAAAGGAGCTGACGCCGGGTTCGGTGGTTCTGCTGAAAAGTTGATACCAGCAGGCGAAACGCGGCGCCGGCGCCGCAACTTTACTGCTAGGGCAACGATAATGAGGGTAAACAGTAACGCCCCACCCGCTACCCCGAGCGCCACAGAACCGGCGAACGACACCGCGACGGTACCGGTTAGATCCGGCCCCGCCGTCGGCAATTCAGTTCGATCGGTCATTAGTCCGCTCAATTCAAAACTCATTGAGTGCGTCCGTGCCGGGGCTGACCCGGCACGCCGGGCGGTCAGCGACCCAACTCTAGCTCACGCGGGTCCTGAACAGCGTGCCGGAAGCTCCTCCGGGCTCAACTTCTCGTACACTTTGACCGAAAATCAGACGCCTGTTGTTGTTCCGGACGAGATTTCTTACGCGGCTGAAAGGTACACGTGTCGTAGATTATCCGTTCACGGGGTGGCGATGGGTGCCGGGAGGAGTGAGGGCACGGGTGTGCCGTTTCGTGCGGCCTGAATGGCGTCGGTGAGGAAGGGGAGCACGTTGCGGCCTTGCTGCTGGCACGAGGCCACGGCGGTGAGCACCCGCTCGACGAATCGGGAGCCGCGTTCGGAGTCGGTGCCGTAACTGGTTTTGCGCCAGCACACCGCGTGGCGCAGGGCCCGCTCGGCCGCGTTGTTGGTGGGCTCGACGCCGTCCACCCGGGCGAACGTGTACAGGGCTCCACCGAACCGAAGCAACTCGCGGCACACGCCCGCGGTGATCGCGCACCCGCACGTGCGCCCGCGCCCCAGTTGGGCGTAGACGGCCGCCCGAACCCCGCCCAGGTGATGGGACACGAACCGGGCCCGGCTCAACATCCCGTCTCGCACCCGGGGCCACGCGCCCAGGAGCGCATCGGCCGAGGCCAACAGGGCGGTCCCGATCGGGGACCCGTCGTTGCCCCGGTCGATCATCGCCTGGAAGTCCCGCCGCAGGTGCGCCCAACACACCTGGCGCCGGTCCGGTGACAGGTGGTCGTACACCGAGTACCGGTCGGTGGTGAGCACACCCGGGGTTCCCGGGATCAGCTCGCCCAACACCTTGCGGGCTCGGGACCGGCGGATCACGAACCCGGTCAACCGGTCGGCCACCGCGACCCACAGCCAGGCCCGGCTCCGGCCCTCGCGCCATCCGGTCTCGTCCACGTTCGCGGGCCTCCCCGTGAGGTGGGCGTGGACCGCCGTGGTGACCGGCTCCCGGGCGCCCGCGGTGCGGTCCTGGAGGTGGCACACGGCACCCGGGCTGATCGGCACCCCGAACAGGTTCCTCAGCACCCGCGCGACGCCCCGCTTGCCGAGTCGGTACGCCCCGGTCAGGACCGCGCAGGCGGCCGGGGTCCGGGGGCCGTATCCGCCCCGCACCCCGGGTGGCAATGGTGGGCATGTGACCCGCGCGCAACGGGGGCAGGTGATAGGTTCATAACAGGCTCTAGCACTACTCCGTTAATTCGCCACAACCAATTACAGTGTCGCGATTTATGGCGATCTACACCTACAGGCCCGTGCATCCGCAATGGGTTCAAATCCCAGCGATTCTGGCGAGTCCGTTCACGAGAGCAGCAAACATCCCGCTGGGGCAGTGAGCATTCCATTTGACTCAAGTCCAGATCCTACAAGATGTTCCGTCGAGATGTTCTCTGGTGGCGTGTACATAACACGTTGTAAAATAAGCAGTTGTGGCGAGGTAACGGAGTAGTACTAGAGGGCGGATCGATGGCTCGACACACCACACTGACGTTCTCCGCCGCCGATCTCGAAGCTCTCGGCGCGAAGCGGTACGCGCATCCGGATCCGCGAGTGCAGCAGCGGATGGAGGTGCTGTGGCTGATCAGCTGTACTTTCCGCGAATTTGTAGGCCGGGCGGTGATGGTGGTACGTTCGGAGTAGACGAATGCCGGCCCGTCCGGGAGGATGGCGTTACCACACGACCTCCCAACCCGAACGGACACGGCGATGCCATCTTCGCACACTCCGGCCCCGCGGTGCCAGTGGTTTTCGATTCTGGCCGGTGCCTTGGATCGGCGCTCGGGCCGGCGGTTGGCGCTGTTGTTCCTGGGGGTGCTGTTGGCCCGCGGGCGACAGGCCCGGAGTTGCTGGATCCGAGCCGCCGGGTTGTCGTCCCAGTACCGCCGCTGCTACCCCACCGCGGCCGCCGTCGGGCGCCGGGCCGAGGCCATCGCCACCCGGTTGTTGGTCGAGGTGCTCCGGCCGTTGGTGACCGGGCCGCGGGTCGTGCTCGCGTTGGATGACACCCCGACGGCGCGGTACGGTTCCCAGGTGCAAGGGGCCGGGGTGCACCACAACCCGACCCCCGGGCCGGCCGGGAGCGGGTTCGTGTACGGGCACGTGTGGGTGGTCCTCGGGCTGCTGGTGGCGCACCCGCTGGGTGGGGTCGTGGCGTTACCCCTGTTGGCCCGGCTGTACATCCGGAAGGCGAACCTGGGGGCGGTCCGGGCGGCGGACCGGCCCCCGTTCGCAACCAAGCGGACCATGGCCGTGGGCTTGGTGCGGTGGGCGCACGGGTGGCTGGCGTTGTGGGGGAAGGCGGTGTGGGTGGTGGCCGACGGGGCGTACGCCCAGGGGCCGGTGCTGAAGCCCCTGCGGAAGCTCGGGGTGACGGTGGTGAGCCGACTGCGCCGGGATGCGGCCCTGTGCTCGGTGCCACCGGCGCGAGTGCCCGGGCGGCCCGGGCGGCCGCGGGTGTACGGGACCGAGCGGGTGTCGCTGGCCGAGCGGGCCGCCCACCCCGGCGGGTGGAGCACCGGCATGTTCACCGTGTACGGGAAGTCGGTCGAGAAGCGGTACAAGACGTTCGTGGCCACGTGGCGCCCGGCCGGTGGGGCGATCCGGGTGGTGTTGGTGGACGAGCCCCACGGATGGGTCGCGTTCTTCGGCACCGACACCACCGCGACCGTGGCCGACATCCTGGAGCGGGTGGCCGACCGGTTCACCCTGGAGACCTGTTTTCGGGATCTCAAACAAGTCGCCGGGGCGGGTCAGCAGCAGGTGCGCGGGGTGCCGTCGAACGTGGGGTGCTTCCACCTGTGCGCGTGGGCCCACACCCTGACCGAGGTGTGGGCCTGGAACCAGAACGCCGAGGCCCTGGTGGGGCACCGATCCGCATCCCCGTGGGACGACCCGAACCGGCGCCCGAGCCACGCGGACAAGCGCCGGGCCTGGCAACACGAGCTGTTGGCCCAGGAGATTCAGGCCGTTGTGGGCGAGCACCACGACCACGCGAAAATCCGCGACCTCGCCCACCGGTGCTTGGATCTGGCCGCGTGAGCGCGGCCGATTCGCGGAAACTACAGTGTTCAGCCAAGGCGAGACCCAAGCCCGTAGCGGTCAACTGGCAGGCGTCTCGAAAGCCACGGTGGCCCGGTACATCGGGATCTTCTGCCTGCACGGGGTGGCCGGTTTGAGGGCGTTCCAGTGGGCCAAGCCGGTCGGCGCACAGGAGGCACATCGGACGACCCTGGAGGCCGAGTTCCACGAGCGCCCGCCGCATACCGTCGCCGAAGCGGCCGAGCGGATCGCGACGTTGACCGGGGTGCGGCGGAAGGAGACGCAGTGCGCGCGTTCCTCAAAAAAGTCTCGGCCTGAGGTGGCGTCGGATGGGGGCCATCCCATTGCCCCCGAATGAAGACGATCGACGAGCACCGACAAACCCAGGCCGCGTTCCTTCGAGACGAGCTGGAACCCGTGCTGGCGCAGGCGCGGACCGGGCAACGGAGCGCGTTCTTCGTGGACGCCGCGCACTTCGTGCCGGGGTCGTTCTGGTGCTGCGTCTGGTGCCTGGTGCGGATGTTCGTGCGCGCGGCCTCGGGGCGGCGAAGGTACAACGTCTTGGGGGCGTGGAACGGCGTGACTCGGGAACTGATCCGCGTGACCAACGAGACGCGCGTGTCTTCGGATACGATGGTCGAGTTGCTGGGCCGGGGCGCGGCACGGGCCACCGGACCGACGACATCGGTTCTGGATAACGCGCGGTATCAGCGGTGCGCGGCGGTGGAGGCCGAAGCCAAGCGGTTAGGTGTTGCTGTTCCTGCCCTCGTACTCGCCCAACCTGAACGTGATCGAGCGGCTGTGGCGGTTCACCAAGAAGAAGGGGCTGCGGGGCAAGCACTACGCCGACTTCGCGACCTTCCGGGCGGCCATCGACGAGTGCCTCGATCGCATCCCAACGGACCACAGCGAGGCTCTCGCCTCGCTCACGACGCGGAAGTTCCAGACGTTCGACCGTGACTCATTCCTGACCGCGTAAAGTATAAAACCCATCTTCCTCTTTCGAGGTATCAACTGTGCGCCCCGTGCGAGCCAAGCGCGAATGCCGTCCTGCTGATGTCGCGCGGCGTTGCCATGTTCCAAGCGGTGCGAACCGTCCCGAAACAGTACCGAACTTTTATGGAATCACTGATGTCGTCCCTCACCCGGCGTCATTTCCTCGCAGCGGCGCCTTCGTTCGCGTGGCTCACCCCGCTCGGCACCGCACTCGCGCGGGCGTCAGAGAAGACTCGCACACCCGCGAAATCGGTCATCGTACTGTGGCTGGGCGGTGGGCCGAGTCAGCTCGAAACGTTCGACCCGATGCCGGGCACAAACATCGCGGCCGGCACCAAAGCCGTCAGCACCGCCGCCAAGGGTGTTCAACTCGCGGAAGGTCTCGAGCGCCTCGCGGATCAGATGAACCACGTCGCCCTGGTCCGTTCGCTGTGGAGCCCCGAGGGCGACCACGAGCGCGGCACTTCGATGGTGAAAACGGGCGTGCGTCCGGACCCGACCACCACGTACCCGTCGCTCGGAGCGGTGATTTGTCACGCCCTTCCCGACACGACCGTCGATATCCCGCGCCACGTGTCCGTTACGCCGAACGAGTGGCCCGCGCGAGGCGGTGCGCTCGGCGCGGGGTTCGACGCGTTCAAGGTATTCGACCCGAAAGATAAGGTGCCGGACGTCGCGCCCCACGTTCCGCAAGCCCGCTTCGAACAGCGTCTGGAAGATCTGAAGGTCGTGGAAGACTCGTTCGTGAAGGGCCGTGGTACGCGCGTCGGCTCGACCGGCCACCGAGACACGATGGACCGCGCCCGCAAAATGATGAGTTCCGAACAGCTCAAAGCGTTCGACATCTCACTGGAACCCGCCTCGGTCCGGAAGGAATACGGCGAAACGCCGTTCGGGCGCGGGTGCCTCGCGGCCCGGCGGCTCACCGAGGTCGGTGTGCGGTGCGTCGAGGTGACGCTCGGCGGGTGGGACAGCCACGCGAACAACCATCAGATCACCACGCGCCTCAAGGGCGAACTGGACCCGGCGTTCTCCGCGCTCCTTCGTGACCTGAACGGGCGCGGCACGCTGAAAGACACGCTGGTGATGTGCGTCGGGGAGTTCGGCCGCACCCCGCAAATGAATAACCTCGGTGGCCGCGATCACTGGCCCCACAACTTCGCGGCGGCACTTGCGGGCGGTGGGATCAAAGGCGGCACCGTGGTCGGCGAGAGCGACCCGAATGGCGGAAAGCTGCCCGAAAACAAGCGCCAACCAATCGCGAACCTGAATGCGACCGTACTCCAGGCTCTTAGGATCGACTGTGAACACACGCTCCGGAGCCCGATCGGACGCACGTTCCCGCGCAGCGAGGGTAAGCCCATCAAGGCCATTCTGGTGTGAAATACAGTGGGCCCGAATGGCACTTCCTGGGGCTGTAAGTCGATTCGGTGTTAGAGGATAGGCGCGGGATGTCCGGGTTGCGAAGATGGAGTTACGACCGCCTCAACCCCGGCCCGGACATCCCACGATGGTACATTCTACCCGGCCCACGGCACCGAGCCAGATGCGTGCGATCCGCAACCGGTTCGCCCAAGGCGACGGGCTGCCCTTTGCGGATGCGCTCCCCGAATCGAGCATCGAACCGGCGATCCAGGAGCACGGCGGGGGATGGCGGGACGAGGTGTTCACCCCGGTCGTCACCCCGTGGGCGTTTCTCACCCAGGTCATCTGTCCCGTCGGGTGCTGCCGGTTGGCCGTCGCGCGGGTCCTGGCGTGGCTCGTGGTCCGGGGGGAGCCGCCGTGCGGGCCGGGCACGGGCGGGTACTGCAAGCCCGCACCCGGTTGCCCGAGGGCGATTCCACAACTGGCCCGGCACACCGGTCGCGGGTTGCACGACCGGGCCCCCGGGAACTGGCGGTGGAACGGCCGCCGGGTGCTGATCGCCGACGGCACCACGGTCACCATGCCCGATACCCCGAAGAACCAGAACGAGTACCCGCACCCGGGCTCCCAGGCCGACGGCATCGGGTTCCCGCAGATCCGGTTGGTCGCCCTGTTCTGCCTGGCCTGTGGGGCCGTTCTGGACGCGGCCCTGGGCCCGAGCCGGGGCAAGCAATCGGGCGAGACCGCCTTGCGGCGTCAGATCGCCGGGAGCGTCGGGTCCGGGACCGTGCTCCTGGCGGACCGGTACTTCGGGGGCTGGTTCGACCTGGTCCTGTGGCGGGAGCGGGGCATCGACGTGGTGACCCGGATCCACCAGAAGCGGGCCACGGACTTCCGCCGGGGCCGGCGGTTGGGCCGTGACGATCACGTGGTGCGGTGGCCCAAGGGGCAACGCCCGGAGTGGATGGATCGCGACACGTACGTGCGGTTGCCGGACGAGTTGGACATCCGCGAGGTCCGGGTGCGGGTCGCCCAGCGGGGGTTCCGGACCCGCGTGCTGGTGGTCGCCACGACCCTAACGGACCCGTCGATCCGGGCCACGGATCTGGGGGAGCGGTACCGCCAGAGGTGGAGCATTGAGGTGGACCTGAGACATGAACCCGCCGAAGTTGTCCCATTTGGATAGTCGTAAATCCTTGGCCGGAAACGCATTACACGAGTCCAAATGCGGCAGTAACGGCGGGTTCATGTATGAGGAGCGTCCAGGTGACGCTGGGAATGGACGTGCTGCGGTGCAAGACCCCGGGGCTGGTGCGGAAGGAGGTGTGGGCCCACCTGCTGGCCTACAACCTGATCCGCACGGCCATGGCCCAGGTGGCCCAGGCCTCGGAGCGCCGGCCACGCGAGCTAAGTGACTGTCCCATATGTGGCGGTTGGGTGGGTAGAATGGTCCATGCGAACCCAATCCTACCCGAGCGACGTGACCGACGAGCAGTGGGGGCTCATCGAGCCACACATCCCCGTGTACCCCGGCGGCCGTCCCCGCACCACCGCCCTGCGGGACGTCACCGACGCGGTCTTCTACGTGCTGCGGACCGGTTGCCAGTGGCGGTACCGGCCCAAGGACTTCCCGCCCAAGTCCACGGTCGGGCGGTACTTCGACGAGTGGCGACACAACGGCACCCGCGACACGATCCATGACCTTCTCCGCAAAAAGGTCCGCACCGCCGAGAGGCCGTACTCGCCCCGGACGACCGCGAGCGTGGATAGCCAGTCGGTGGACACGACCTCCGGCGGCGAGGAGCGGGGCCGGGACAACGCCAAGAACGTGGACGGGCGGAAGCGGCACATCCTCGTGGATTCCATGGGGTTGCTGCTGGCCGTGCTGGTGACGGCCGCGAGCGTCGATGATGCCAAGGCGGCGGCCGAACTGTTCGGCCGGCTGGACGAGCAACCGATGGGGAAGGTGCGCCGGGTGTTCGCCGACCGCAAGTACCACAACTACGCCCTGTACGAGTGGGTCGAGACGAACGCCCGGTGGGAGCTGGTCATCGTCCGCCGCCCGGACGGGGCCAAGGGGTGGGTGAAGTTACCGCGGCGGTGGACGGTGGAGCGGACGTTCGCCTGGCTGGGGACGTGCCGGCGGTTGTCCAAGGACCGGGAGAAGACGGTGCGGTCGTCGGAGGCGTTCGTCAAGTTGGCCATGATCCACCTGATGCTCAACCGGCTTGAGCCGAAAGGGGTCGACGCCGAGTTTCAATACCACACGGTGGCATAAATCCCACATATGGGACAGTCACTCAGAGATTGAAGCCGGGGCGTTGAGCAGGTCCAAGGCGAGGTCGGGGCGAGCGACCATGGCCCGGGTTGCCGCCGCCACACTGGGGTGTTCGGTGTTCCGCAACAGGTACACCGCGACATTCCGCAGCGACGCCAACGCGCGTGGGGCCGGACCGCGCCGCACCCGGCACCGGTCCTCCCCGAGCGTCACGTCGCGGGTGTAATGCAACCCGTTCTCGATACCCCAGTGGCCGCGCGAGTAACCTAACAGTGCACCCGCGTCGGCCGCCAACGTGCTGAGGCTGGTGATCCCGTACACCACCTCCACCGTGGCCTTCCCGTTCGCCTTCCGCCGCCGCTCGAGCCGGAACGCCTGTCCCACACCCGGCCAGTTGCTCAAGTACCCGTTGAGCCACGTGGTGGTGGTAATGGTCCGCCGCTCGACACGCCCGTGTCCCTTGCCTTGGTCGGTTGCCGTGCCCGCGTGTTCAGCCCACTGTGCCTGAACCGAGGGGGGAAAAGCCGCCCGACTCGGCGGCGAACGCGGTCTCGATGTCCCGCCGCAGTTCGGACTGGTTCCCCTTGGCGTAGAGGATGTAATCGCCGCCCTTGTGGAGTACCTTCGCGCACACGTCGGCGTGGGTGAAGATGGCGTCGCCCGTGACCACCGACCCGCCCAGCGGGGGCAGCACGTCCAGCAACCGCAGGGCCGCCTGGTGCTCGTTGGTGGTGGCTTCGACGGTCATCTGAGCGATCACCCCGGAGGCCTGGGGGGCGTACGCGGCCAGCAGGTGGGTACCCGGTACCGCCCCGTCCCGGGACCCACACAACCGCTTCCCGTCCAACGCGATGTGGTCCCACCCGTCCGGGTGCCGATCCCCGAGCCATGCACCGATGATCCGGTCCAGGTGGTCGGCGTCCAACTTCCGCAGCAACCCGGCGATGGTATTGGCGCACGGCATGTTGCCGTTCTGGAACCCCAGCGCATGGCCCAACCGCTTCGGCCGCAGCCGACCGAACTGCGAGATGGCCTCGGGCGTGGTATGCCCGGCCATCACCGCCACCAGGCACAGAGTCAACAGCCCCACCAGCCGGTACTGGCGCCCGTGGCGGCTCCGCGGGTCCGGTAACTCGGCCAACCGCTCGACCAGTGACCCGGGCATTGGCGACTCCCAAATGAGGAGTCGCTCACATACCCAAATGCAGCACCTTGCCCAAGGTCAATCCGTGCGTAGCCCTGGGGCACGATCGCGAAGGGCTTGAAAGCGACCGCCACGTTGTGGCCCGCGATCGGTGTGGCGTTCGGGTGGTTGCATCAGACGGCCCACGTGTTGGGTGTGGAAGTCACATCCGGTGCGGCGATCCGCAAGAAGCTGGGCGGCTTGTTGGGGGCCATGCCGCGGCACCGTCGTTCGGCGGGCGCGTTGAAAGATGCGGTGCATCACTTCGTGAAGGTCACTCGGAGTTACGGGCCGGGCTTGTTCGCGTGCTACGACGTGGCGGGCCTGCCGCGGACGAACAACGACCTGGAGCAGTTGTTCGGCGCGCACCGGTATCACGAGCGCCGGGCGAGTGGTCGCAAGGGCGGTTCTCCGGGAACCGTGCTTCGTGGGTCGGTGCGGGTGGTGGCCGCGTTGGCGACGCGGACGGGGGAGGTCACCGCGTCGGACTTGGCCGGGGCCGACCGGGACCAATGGAAGCGTGCTCGCGCCGAGCTGGAGGTGCGGCGCCAGCGGCGGGTCGAACGAAGGCGGTTCCGCCGGAACCCGGAGGAATACCTGAAAGCCTTGGAAAACAAGCTCATCCTGTCAAGTTTGCCGGCCTAGCTTTTTTCACCTAGTCGAGCTCGACCTTGAGGCGCCCGATCTGCTCATACAACTCAACCGTCTTGTCCTCCGGGGGTGCGGTGCTATTGGCCGTCGAAGCGAACGCGCCCTCGGCCCCGGCCAGGAGTTGCTTCTTCCAGGCGTGGATCAGGGTCGGGTGGACCCCGTGCTGACTCGCCACCTAGTTGATCGTCTTGTCGCCCTTGAGGGCCGCCAGTGCGACCTGGGCCTTGAACGCTGCCGAGTGACTCTTCCGCTTGCCCGCCATCGGTTCCTCTTCCCTGGATTGCCGGTGTAGCTTAACCGGCGGTCCAGTTTTCGGGGTCCACTATACCACTGTAGTGTGCGAAGTTGGATCGCGTGCGGATCATGCCACCTTCTTCGCGTAGTGGTCGAGCCGAGGGGTGCCGGTGAGGCCCGCGAACACTTTGCGAATCTGATCGAATCCGTTACGGAGCAGGAACCCGGAGTCGCGTCCGTAACTCTTCGAGCCGAGGACGAAGTACCCCGGCTCGCCGGTCTCGGGGGCGCCGGCCGGTTCGGTCACGCGCAACCCGTCGCTGATGCGCAGGTCGGCCCGGTAGCCCACGTTCGCAATGAGCCGCTCGCACTCCCAGGCGATGGGCTTGCCGTTGCTCCGACCGGACACGCGGAAACCCTGGTTTGGGCCGTGGCAAAGGACCTCATCAATGACCGTCTGCGGGTGGAACTCGAGGTTGCCATCGCACCGGGTCGCGAGCGCGTTCGCCCGCGCCGCCAACCGGTCGCGCTCCTTGAGCGGATCGTTGGGGATGCGTGGGAGTGGCTGCCCCCGCGGGCCGCGTGTGAGCCAGACGACCCACGTATCGTTCGCTTCTTCTGCGAGCGCCGCGAGGGCACAAATGGTGGTTGCCGCAGAGTAGCTGCCGCCCACAAGGACGATGCTTTTGCCCGCGTAATGCGCTTTACGGGTGCCGAAAACGTCTTCGATGCCCCAGGCGATGTGCTGCCGGGCCGCGAGTTCGCCCACCGCGGGGATGTTGCCGTCGCCCAGACGCTGTGGGGTGATGTACGTGCCCGTGCAGTCGAGAACGACGTCCGCTGTTACGATGCCCTCTTTGCCCGCAGCGTCGCGGACCAACAGCCGGAACGGGAGCTTGTCCGCGACTTCCGATTTTTTGACGCCGGCCGCCCGCCCGACCTGAAGCACTGCAGCTTCGAGGTTGAGCGATTCGAGCAACGTTTCGGATTCGGCGATGGGGGTCGTGTAGGCTTCGAGGAACTCGCGTCCGGTGAGCAGGTCGGTTTCACCCGGAATCGTGCGCGATCCCTTCTCGTGTCTCACCTTGGCGAGACCAAGCGGCGTGACGTTCCACCCGAACGGGGTGAACAACTTGACGTGCCCCCAGCGGCGCAGGTGCTCGCCCACGGGGCCGCGGTCGAACACCGACACCGTGAACCCGCACGTCTTCGCATACAGTGCAGCTTCGATGCCGATCGGACCCGCACCGATGACCGCCACCCGCAGCGGTTGACCCTTGACCATTTCTGTTCGTGTCCAGTAGTTTCAAGTTAGCGGCGATTTAGGAATAGCGGGCCGCATGGGTTTGCCGGTTAATGGCGGTTACCACGCCCCCATTGCCGGAGCCCCCATGCGGCCCAAGGCCCAGTCTATCCGACCAATCCGGGGCCATGCCACCGTACACCTGCGGCCGGTGCTCACCGACTGGCTCGGTCGAGCGGTCCAACTGCCCAGGCGGCGCCGCCGGTGCACCCCGGAGGTGGTGTGGCAGGTGATCCTGTTCGCGGCCGCGTTCGCCCGGTCCGTGGCCGCCGCGTGTGCCGCCGTCGCCCCGGCCCCGTCCGGGCAGGCCATCTGGGATTGCTTGTACCTGGCGCTCCCCAAGCGGCGCCGCACCCTCGAGCGGTGGTTGCTCCCGGCCCTGCACGCACCACTGGGGAAGCGGAGGCGGGCCGCGCGGGTGGCCATCGACTACCACCGGATCGGGTACTTCGGGACACTGAACCGGGACACGACCCGGTCCAAGGAGGCCGGGGCACCCACAACTTCCACACGTACGCCACCGCGTGTCTCGTCGGGGGGCCGGACCGATACACGGTCGGGGTGACCGCGGTAGGCGAGAAGGAGCCCATGACCGACGTGCTCACCCGGTTGCTGGATCAGCTGACGGCCGCACGAGTTACGGTCCGGGTGGCGCTGCTGGATAAGGCGTTCTTCACGATCGCGGTGATGCGGTTGCTCCAGTCCCACAACGTGCCGTTCGTGATCCCCGCGGTGGTCCTGGGGCGGAAACCCCGACCCGGTGTCCCGGCCGTCGGGTTGCGGGCCCTGCGGCGGCGCCGGGCGGGCCGGTACACGTACACCCACGCGGACCGGGGGACCTCGGTCCGCAGCGGCCTGGTGATTGCGCACAAGAGCGACCGGCATCGGAAGACCGGGGGCCGGCGGACCAAGACGCTCCTGTACGCGCCCTGGCGGGTAACCGGTGCCCCGGTTCCGATCCGGGACCTGTACCGGCGACGGTTCGGGATCGAGAGCAGCTACCGCCGGCTGGGTCAGGTGCGGCCCCGAACCTCGACGACCAACGGGGTGGTGCGGTTGCTGTGGGTGGCCGTGGGCCTGATCCTCCGCAACGCCTGGATCCGGTTCCGAACGGCACGCGGCCCGGGGTGGGCGCTGACAACCGTGTGCCTGATCCTGCTGGCCGACAGCTTAGCATCGCCAACAATTATCCGCCAGCTACTCACTGACGTGGCTAACGGTAGCAATCCCAGACCGCCTACTTGAAACTACTGGATTTGGTATGATAGAAATGGAACTTGGCCGCGTACTGGCAATCGGGGCAAGTCACGCTGCACCCGACGTACCCTTTTTTTCTGGCTTGCCGGACATCGGTGACGAGATTCTGACCGGCATCGCGGAACTCGGTGTCGATGGCCCCGAACTCCTCGGCTTCGGGAACATCGACGGCCCGCTCGACCATCTGCCGCACGACCTGCTCGATTTGGGGCCGCAGTTGCTCCACGACGGCTTCAATGCGTTCCTCGCGGCTGGGTTCGGGAGCCGAGGATTTCTTGGGGTTGGTCGCCGACATGAGAACCTCCACGGGCGATGTCGGAAGCGGATTTGCTCAAGCCCCGGTAAGATAGTCCGTCGCCGCTGAACTTCCCACCCAAATACAAGCCGCACGCCCCGCCGCGCGGAACGGTGAAGAAACCTTTTGCGACCGATACCGAATTCCGGTAAACTTGCACTCACTTCTCAGAGCGGTCACGCCGCCCTGCGCTCCTCAAGCCCTCCCACCCCACTGCGGAGCCCTGTCCATGCTCGTCATTCCTGGTGCGGCCGCGAAAAGTGATTGTGACCGCGTCACCCGGCGCGACCTGCTCCGCATTGGCGGGTCCGGCGTTTTGGGCGTCACCCTTGCCGACCTTCTCGCGCTTCAGAAAGCCAGCGCGAGCACGAACAAGTCCGAGGTCGGCGGCGGTCCCGGATTCGGGAAGGCCAAAAGCGTCATCTTCATTTATCTCCAGGGCGGTCCCAGCCACCTCGACCTGTGGGACCCGAAGGACAACGTTCCGGACAAGGTGAAGAGCGTTTTCAAGCACCAGCAAACCAAGCTCACTGGCACGCACGTCACCGAGTTGCTTCCGAAGCTGTCACAGGTGCTCGATAAGACCACCCTCATGCGGGCGGTCAGCTACACGCCTTACGGGCTGTTCAACCACACGGCCGCCATCTACCAGATGCACACCGGGTACACCACCGATAAGGTCAGTGCCTCCGGCCAACTCGAGCCGCCCAGCCCCAAAGACTTCCCGACGCTGGGTTCGAACATCATCAAGATGAAGCCGCCGACGGTGCCGATGCTGCCGTTCGTGATGATGCCCCGGCCGCTGCAAGAGTCCAACGTGGTCGGAAAGGGCGGCACCGCCGGCTTCCTCGGCAAGGGGTACGAACCGTACACCCTGTACCCGTCCGGCGACGACATGGACATGGCGAAGATGAACCGCATCCGCACCGACGACCTCAAGCTGCGCGATGAACTCACCCCAGTCCGGATGGAGAAACGGGCCACACTCCGCGAGACCATCTCGAAGGGGATGCCCGAAATCGAAGCGGCGGTCGCGAAGCACGACCTCGACGAGTACTACGGTAAGGCACTCGGCCTCGTCGTGAGCGGCCGCGCGAAGAAGGCGTTCGAACTCGCCGAGGAGAAGGCCGAGCTGCGCGAAAGGTACGGAAAGAACACCTTCGGGCAGTGCCTGCTCCTGGCCCGCCGGCTGGTGGAAGCCGGAACGCGGTTCGTGGAAGTCGTGTGGCCGAAGGTCGCCAACAGCGACAACCACTCGTGGGATGTCCACGTCGGCCTCTCGAAGCGCATGAAGGACCAGGCCGCGCCGATGCTGGACGCCGGACTCTCGGCCCTCATCACCGATCTGGACGAGCGAGGCCTGCTCAAAGAGACCCTCGTCGTGTGCGTGGGCGAGTTCGGCCGCAGCCCGCAACGGGGCGTCAGCACTTCCGGCAACCAAAACTCCGAAGACGGCCGGGACCACTGGCCGTACTGCTACACCGGGGTCATCGCCGGCGCCGGGGTCAAGCGTGGGTACGTTCACGGCAAGAGCGACAAGACGGCCAGTGCGCCGGTCGAAGGCGCGATCCACCCGACCGAGTTGCTCGCGACCATCTACCACTCTGTCGGAATCAAGCCGGACACGATCGTGTACAACCATCTTAATCAGCCACGTGAGCTAGTGAAAGGCGAGGTCGTGAGCGGGTTGTTGGGTTGATCCGACACCGCCACCGAAACCGGTGAACATAACGTTACAACCGCTTGGGCTTATTGCCTGAGCGGTTTTTCTTGCGCCCGCTCCAACCACCGCAGAGCGCCGTGCCTACCCAGGCATCCGAAACGGGTTTGCTTCACAGCAGGGCGGTGGCACAGTTGAGCAGTCGCTACCAGCCGGGTGCAACCTTGTCCGTAGCGAACCGGACCGAAACTGGTAATATGGCCTTACTCGGCGTTTCAATTATGTGCCGCCACAGGAAGCCGCCACATGGCCGACCTGCCCGCCGCCCCGCCGGCACCCGATGCTCCGCTGATACTCGTCGCCGACGACTCACTGCTGGAACAGCGGTACGTCGCCCGCATTCTCGAACAGCAGGGCGGTTGGCGAGCGGTGTTCGCGCGCAACGGCGAGGAGGCGTTAGCGCTGCTCGCCAAGACCCAACCGGCGCTGCTGTTGACCGACATGAACATGCCGCGTATGGACGGGCTGACGCTCGTTGAAAAGGTGCGCGAGAAGCACCCGCACGTCCCCGTAGTCCTCATGACCGGTAGCGGGAGCGAGCGGCTGGCGGTGGCGGCACTCAAGGCCGGTGCCGCGGATTACGTCGCCAAACAGGCGCTGAGCCACGACCTCATCAGCGTTCTCGATCGGGTCTTATCAGCCGGTCAGGCGGCGCTCCGGCGGTACGAAGTGCTGCGAGGCATGACGCGGCGCAGTTCGCAGTACGTTCTGGAAAACGACCCTACTCTTGTGCCGCCGCTTGTGGCACAGTTCCGCGAAGACCTGATCGAAATGGGGCTGTGCGACGTGACCGGCGCGACGCGGGCCGGCATCGCGCTGGAAGAAGCACTGCTCAACGCCGTGTACCACGGGAACTTGGAAGTCAGTTCGGAACTGCGCGAGGGCGGCGACAGCGCGTTTCACAAACTCGCGGCCGAGCGGCGGTTCCAGTCACCCTACGCCGAGCGCCGGGTGCGGGTGGCCGCGCGACTGACGTCCGCCCAAGCGACCTTCGTGGTGTTGGATCAAGGGCCCGGCTTCGATGTGAGTAAGTTGCCGGACCCGACAGAGGACATCTTCATCGAACGGGCGAGCGGGCGCGGCATCCTGCTCATGCGGGCGTTCATGGATGAAGTGCGGTACAGCGCCACCGGCAACCGCGTCACGATGGTAAAGCGCCGCGACCGCGCGTCCAGCGATGAGTGAAGTTCATCCGATTCCGACCCCCGACGATCCCGGGGGCCGGTCGACCCCTTGTCTCGTGACGTGATTTGCCCATTATACCCTACTCGGCGGCAGTTGATCTTTTTCTTGTCGTCCGTACAAGAATCCCTGAATCGGTGTTCGGATCTCTGCTCGGGGGTCGCCAATGGGTATTGTGGTTCCGCCCCACCCTTTCGCCCGAGGAACAAACCCGGGTGTCGGCCGACCGGAATGAGCACCCGGACCCGGTGGTGCGGCGCAAGATGCTGGTGCTGTGGGCCATACACCTGGGGCACTCGCGACCGCAGGCCGCGGACCTGGCCGGGGTCGGCGTCGCCACAGCCAAGCGGTACGTGCTCGCGTACCGGGACGGCGGGTTGGACCAACTGGTGCTGGTGCGATGCAACCGCCACATCCCCACCAGCGCGCTCGCCGACCACGCCGAGGCCATTACGCGGTCCCTCACCGCGCAACCGGTGCGTACCACGGCCGAAGCCATCGAGCGGATCCACCAGCTCACCGGGCTGCGCCGCGGGCTCACCCAGACCCGCACGTTCCTGGCCGGGCTCGGGTTCACATGGCAGCGGTCCCGGGCCGTCCCGGTGCCCCCAAAAAGTCGCTGACCGAGCACGTTCAGATCCAGCGGCAGTTCCTCGGCACCGAACTACAACCGACCTTGGACGCGGCCGCCGGCACCGGGCACGTCCTGTTCGTGGACGCCGCTCACTTCGTGTACGGCACGTTCTTGTGTTGCCTGTGGTCAGACCATTCACGGTGCAGCCGCTTGCCTATAAGGTGCCACCAGGTAAGGACTTGGCAAGGCTTGGGCGAGGGCGCAGCCATGCTCTTCGGTGGGGTATTCGAGAGCTTTCTCAAGGCCCGTCCGTTGAGTGTGATGGCGCGGGCCACCATCGAACATGCACTCTCGGCCTCGGCCCTCGATGACCTGTTCGACCGGACCGCCGAACGCGGCTACACCCGGGAATTGCTGTTCTCCACCACCGTCGACCTGATGAGCCTGGTCGTCGGCGGCAAGGCTCTCCACGTCCAGGCCGCGTACCCACACCTCCGCGAGCGAGTTCCCGTCACCCTCAGGAGCGTGTACGACGAGCTCCGCAACATCGAGACGGGTGTTTCGGCGGCCGTGGTCACTCACGTGTCGGGCCGGTGCCAGGCGCCGATCGCCGAGTTGGGTGGGGCGTGCAAGAGCCTGCTGCCGGGCTACCGGGTGCGGATCCTCGATGGCAACCACCTGGCCGCCACCCAGAGGCGACTGGACGTCACCCGGGGGCACACCGCCGGCCCCCTGCCCGGACAGAGTCTGGTCGTCCTCGGCCCGGCCCTGATGCTGATCACCGACATCGTTGCGTGCGAGGACGCCCACACCCAGGAGCGGGCGTTGATCGAGCACGTCTTGCCTCTGGTGGAGGAGCGGGACGTCTGGGCCGGGGACCGCAACTTCTGCACGGTGGAGTTCCTGCGGGGGGTGGCCGATCGGCGGGCTCATGTCGTCACCCGCCGCCACGGGAACCTGAGCGTCGAGCCCGAGACGGAGTACGGGGGCGAGGTCGAGACGGATCGGGGCGGGGTGAGCGATCGGCGGGTGAAGGTCTGTCGGGGCAGGCACCGGGTGCTGCGGATGCGGCAGGTGCGCGTGCGCCTGAAGGAGCCGACCGAGGACGGGGACTCGGAGGTGGAGGTCCTGACCGACCTGCCGGGCAAGGTGTCCGCGGTGCGGGTGGCGGAGATCTACCTCAAGAGGTGGCAGATCGAGGGGCCTTCCACGAGTTG
The DNA here is from genome assembly GCF_008065095.1 of Gemmata obscuriglobus. Classification (NCBI taxonomy): domain Bacteria; kingdom Pseudomonadati; phylum Planctomycetota; class Planctomycetia; order Gemmatales; family Gemmataceae; genus Gemmata; species Gemmata obscuriglobus. The sequence goes on from NZ_CP042911.1 coordinate 5,125,657, forward strand.
ACCGTCGCTCTGAACTGCGAGGTGAACACGTTGGGCTACCCGCGGGCGGCGTTGTTCGGGTTCTGCGTGGCGGTGGCGGCGTACAACGTGCGGTCCGTGCTGAAGGCCGCTCTGCGAGCGGTCCACGGGGAGCAGAAGGTCCGGGAAGAGGTGTCGGGGTATTACATGGCGTTGGAGTGGGCGATGGTGTACCCGGAGATGATGATCGCCTTGCCCGCTGCGGAGTGGGAGGTGTTCGGTCGGATGCCGGGCGAAGAGTTGGCCGCCTCCCTGCGTGAGTGGGCGGGCCAGATCAACCTGGAGAGGATCAAGAACGCGCCGCCCCGGAAGCCCACGAAGGAGAAAACCCGACGGATCAAAGACAAGAGCCCACATGTTTCGACCGCCCGTCTGATCGACGAAGCGAAGAAGGCTCGCCAAGCCAAAGCCAACAAGAATCAGTGAGTCGCACACCGTGAATGGCCTGGTTGCCTGTGGTCCATCGCCCGGTATCCGTTCACGGGGTCGCGAGCGGAGTGGGGATGAGTGATGGGGCGGGTGTGCCGTTTCGAGCGGCCTGAATAGCGTCCGTGAGGAAGGCCAGGACGTCCCGCCCCTGCTGCCGGCACGAGGCCACGGCGGTGAGCACCCGCTCGACGAAACGGCTGCCGCGTGCGGAGTCGGTGCCGTAGCTGGTCTTGCGCCAGCACACCGCGTGGCGCAGCGCCCGCTCGGCCGCGTTGTTGGTCGGCTCCACGCCCGCAACCGCCGCGAACGTGTACAGCGCACCCGACACGGCCAGCAGCTCCCGGCACACGCCGGCCGTCCGGGCGTAACGGCACTCGCGCCCGCGCCTCAGCAGCACGTGGACGCCGGCACGAATCCCCTGGAGGTGGTGCGAACGGAACCGGTGGCCGGTCAGGGTCCCATCCCGGACCCGCTTCCACGCGCCAGCAGGTCGTCGGCGAGAGCCAACAGACCGTGGCCGATTGAGGTGCCGTCGTTGCCCCGGTCGATCATCGCCTGGAAGTCCCGCCGCAGGTGCGCCCAGCACACCTGACGGCGGTCGGCCTCCAGGTGGGAATAGGCCGGGTACCGGTCGGTGGTCAGCACCCCCAGTGTTCCGGGGATCAACTCGCCCAGGACCTTGCGGGCACGGGAGGGGCGGATCACGAACGCCGTGACCCCGGCGGTCACGGCGACCCACAGCCAGGCCCGCTTGCGGCCCTCACGCCACCCGGTCTCGTCCACGTTGGCCGGCCTCCCGACGAGGTGGGCCCGGACCGCGGCCGCGACCGGTTCCCGGGCGGTAGCCGTCCGGTGCTGGAGGTCGCACACGGCCGCCGGGCTGATGGGCACGCCGAACAGGTCGCCCATCACCCGGGCGACGCCCCGCTTGCCGATCCGGTACGCCCCGGTCAGGACCGCGCAGGCGGCCTGGGTCCGGGGGCCGTACCCGCCCCGGATCCCGGGCGGCAGGGCCGGGCGCACCCCCCGCCCGCAGTTCGGGCAGGTGAGCCGGTGCCGTCGGTACTCGGTCACCTGGGGCCGCACCGGCGGGAGTTCGAGCACCTGGTCGCGGAGCGGTTGCGGGTCGGTCCCGGAGAGCGGGCGGGCGCACCGGTCGCAGGCGTCGGTGAGCAGGTCGACGACCGTGTCCGGGGGCAGGTCCGGGCGGGCCCGCTTGGGGTGCCCGGGTTGCCCGCCGCGCCGCTTGCCGGTCGCCTTCTGGGTCGGGGCGGCCTTGACCTGCGGGCCGTCAGACGACGGGGGCTTGGACGAGTTGGACGAGCTCTGGTTGAGCCGGGCTTCCAGGTCCGCGATCCGGGCTTCCAAACCGGTGACCACCGCCACGATGGCGGGCCGCAGGTCGGATGGGATCGCGTCCCACAGGTCCGCAGGGATGGAAGCAGGTCGGGTCATGTGGCCAAGAAGAACCCGAACCGTGATCGCCGGTCAACCCGAACACCCAACGGGCCGTGAACGGTTACATCGCCCGGGTGTTCGTCCGCGCGGCTTCGGGTCGCCAGCGGTTCAACGTGTTGGGGGCCTGGAACGCGGTCACTCGGGCCCTGGTGTCGGTCACCAACAGCACCGTGGCGAACACCGACACCATGTGCCAACTGCGGCGGGCCATCGCCGCCCAGGACCTGGTCGGCCCGGTCACCCTGGTTCTGGACAACGCCCGGTACCAGCGGAACAAGGTGGTTCAGCAGTTGGCCGCGGAGCTGTCGATCCGGCTGCTGTTCCTGCCCAGCTACTCGCCCAACCTGAACCTCATCGAGCGGCTCTGGGGGGGGGCCAAGCGGCACAGCGTGTACGGCCGATACCACCCCGACTTCGCGTCCTTCCGAACCGCCATTGAGACCACACTCGCCGGCAGTAAGCGTTCACAGTTGATGTGGATGTATCTCAACAGCCGGCGAGAGCTGGACTCCTCACCGATGGTTGTTGAGCCGGGACCGGGATCAGGGTTGGTGGCGTTGCCCCAGTGCGATGTGCGGTGACGGCGTCGGTCTCCGGGGTCGAGCCCACCAACAACGCGGCCGAGCGCGAGGTGCGTCACGCGGTGTGCGGGCGCAAGACCAGCTTCGGCACCGACAGCGCGACCGGGAGCCGGTTCGTGGAGCGGATCCTCACGGTGGTCGCGTCGTGCCGCCGACAGGAACGGAATGTCCTCGCGTTCCTGACCGACGCGGTCACCGCGCACCGCACCGGGGGGACCCCACCAACCCTGATCCCGGCCCACCCGCAACAGCCACCAGTCATGACCCCAGCTCTCGCCGCTTGTTGACATACACACACATCAACTGTGAACGCTTACGCATGGGGATTTCGGGTTTCGGGTCGGGAGTCTGGATCTCGTTGTCGTTGTGCGTGGTGAGTGTCTGGCGGTACACGTCATCCCAGATGCCGCTGAGGAGCACTACCCGTAGGGACAGGATCACCTGGGCACCGGCCTTGGTCCATCGCATGCCCGAGAGCTTCAGCCGCTGGGTGAACACGGTCTTGCACGCGGCCTCGGTGATCCCACTGCCCAACGGCACGTGCCACCCCTTGTACTCGTGGTACTGCATCCACCGGGTGCGCGCCCGGATGTACCGGTACGCCGCCTCGTACTCCTTCTTCCGACCCGGGCTCAGGACCCGAGCGGCCCGCACGGCCGCCGCCGAATGCAACACCCGGAACGGGCCGTTGGGGCGCTTCAATAGCCGGCCCATTTTCCGCGCCCAACTGCGGGCCGCGGCGGTGCCCTCCCCGAACAGGGCGCCCGCCATGGCCCAGACGCGCTCCAGCGCGAGGTAGAAATCGATCACCCGGTGCCACTCCAGGCGCGCGCCGGTCCGCGGGTGGGTCATCGTCCGCAAGACCCGCTGGTAGTACCCGGCCTCGTTATCCCCGGCGTCGGTCACGTACGCCAGCCGCGGGTCCGGACCGGTCCATTCCCGCAACACGGCCCGGACCAGGTGCGTCAACGGGTCGCTCATGCGGCCCTGGCCGTGTTCGGGCGCCCGCGCCAGGCACACGCCCCAACCGGCGGCCGGCCCGGTCGAACACCGCGAGTGTGGCGCACGAGGCCACCTCAAAGAACCCGACCGGGTGCTGCCGCAGGGTGATCCCGTCCCGGCCCACCGACAGCACCGGCTTGCGGCTCCCGCGGCTCTGGTCGGCCTGGCCCAGCAGTTCCACCAACCGCCGGACCTGCAATGCTGGGCACGCCGCGGACATGGCTTCGGACAGGCCCGCGGCCAGTTCCCGCAGGCGACCGGTTCCCATGTTCGCCCCGTGGGTGTCACGCACCCGCTGCTGGACGGTCCGCTGTGTGGCCCCGTCCTCCGCCAGGTACCGGCCCGTGGCCTGTGCCAGAGCCGGGGTGGTATTGGCGACGAGCCCCGGAACGTGGGCCAGCGGGGCGAAGGCCGGTTCCGGGGCATGCCGGTCGGCCGGGCGGTACAGATGGCGCCACCGGGCGATCGGCCCGAACAGGGTGCCCACCTCTTGGCGTGTCTTGGCGCGGACCAGGCGGTACTGCGTGCCCTCGAGCTGCACGTGGGCGGGCCGCGCATCGGGGGCGCCCCCTTCCAGTCGGTTGTAGCCCCAGGCGATCACGTCACGCCCCAGTTCGCGCCGGTCCCGAGCCAGTTGGTTCTCCCAGTCGAACACAGCGGCCGGGCACACTGGTTGCGCGAGCGACGTGAGCACCCGCGGCTCCAACCGCGCCTCGAACCGTTCGAGTATGACCCGCAGGTGTTGGCGCAGGTCCGCCGTTGCCGAGCCCAGGGTGGACAGAGCCAAGGCCAGTCGGGTACTGTAAGTGACTGTCCCATATGTGGCGGTTGGGTGGGTAGAATGGTCCATGCGAACCCAATCCTACCCGAGCGACGTGACCGACGAGCAGTGGGGGCTCATCGAGCCACACATCCCCGTGTACCCCGGCGGCCGTCCCCGCACCACCGCCCTGCGGGACGTCACCGACGCGGTCTTCTACGTGCTGCGGACCGGTTGCCAGTGGCGGTACCGGCCCAAGGACTTCCCGCCCAAGTCCACGGTCGGGCGGTACTTCGACGAGTGGCGACACAACGGCACCCGCGACACGATCCATGACCTTCTCCGCAAAAAGGTCCGCACCGCCGAGAGGCCGTACTCGCCCCGGACGACCGCGAGCGTGGATAGCCAGTCGGTGGACACGACCTCCGGCGGCGAGGAGCGGGGCCGGGACAACGCCAAGAACGTGGACGGGCGGAAGCGGCACATCCTCGTGGATTCCATGGGGTTGCTGCTGGCCGTGCTGGTGACGGCCGCGAGCGTCGATGATGCCAAGGCGGCGGCCGAACTGTTCGGCCGGCTGGACGAGCAACCGATGGGGAAGGTGCGCCGGGTGTTCGCCGACCGCAAGTACCACAACTACGCCCTGTACGAGTGGGTCGAGACGAACGCCCGGTGGGAGCTGGTCATCGTCCGCCGCCCGGACGGGGCCAAGGGGTGGGTGAAGTTACCGCGGCGGTGGACGGTGGAGCGGACGTTCGCCTGGCTGGGGACGTGCCGGCGGTTGTCCAAGGACCGGGAGAAGACGGTGCGGTCGTCGGAGGCGTTCGTCAAGTTGGCCATGATCCACCTGATGCTCAACCGGCTTGAGCCGAAAGGGGTCGACGCCGAGTTTCAATACCACACGGTGGCATAAATCTCACATATGGGACAGTCACTAAGTCATCGTCGCGTCCGTGTGGGTTGGGCTGGTTGGTGGTACTTCCACTCCGCCCACCGGACGCGGCGTTGTCAAGCACAATTCCAGCACCACCACGCGACCTCAAACGAACTCCCGCTCGGCAACTACCCGACGGCCAAACGAAAACACTCAAAAGGTGCGCACCAGCCGGATCACACCCGTTCACCTCGCAGTTCAGAGCGACGGTCAACTCGTGGAAGGCCCCTCGATCTGCCACCTCTTGAGGTAGATCTCCGCCACCCGCACCGCGGACACCTTGCCCGGCAGGTCGGTCAGGACCTCCACCTCCGAGTCCCCGTCCTCGGTCGGCTCCTTCAGGCGCACGCGCACCTGCCGCATCCGCAGCACCCGGTGCCTGCCCCGACAGACCTTCACCCGCCGATCGCTCACCCCGCCCCGATCCGTCTCGACCTCGCCCCCGTACTCCGTCTCGGGCTCGACGCTCAGGTTCCCGTGGCGGCGGGTGACGACATGAGCCCGCCGATCGGCCACCCCCCGCAGGAACTCCACCGTGCAGAAGTTGCGGTCCCCGGCCCAGACGTCCCGCTCCTCCACCAGAGGCAAGACGTGCTCGATCAACGCCCGCTCCTGGGTGTGGGCGTCCTCGCACGCAACGATGTCGGTGATCAGCATCAGGGCCGGGCCGAGGACGACCAGACTCTGTCCGGGCAGGGGGCCGGCGGTGTGCCCCCGGGTGACGTCCAGTCGCCTCTGGGTGGCGGCCAGGTGGTTGCCATCGAGGATCCGCACCCGGTAGCCCGGCAGCAGGCTCTTGCACGCCCCACCCAACTCGGCGATCGGCGCCTGGCACCGGCCCGACACGTGAGTGACCACGGCCGCCGAAACACCCGTCTCGATGTTGCGGAGCTCGTCGTACACGCTCCTGAGGGTGACGGGAACTCGCTCGCGGAGGTGTGGGTACGCGGCCTGGACGTGGAGAGCCTTGCCGCCGACGACCAGGCTCATCAGGTCGACGGTGGTGGAGAACAGCAATTCCCGGGTGTAGCCGCGTTCGGCGGTCCGGTCGAACAGGTCATCGAGGGCCGAGGCCGAGAGTGCATGTTCGATGGTGGCCCGCGCCATCACACTCAACGGACGGGCCTTGAGAAAGCTCTCGAATACCCCACCGAAGAGCATGGCTGCGCCCTCGCCCAAGCCTTGCCAAGTCCTTACCTGGTGGCACCTTATAGGCAAGCGGCCGCACCGTGAATGGCCTGGTCGGCTATGCCTGAACCGTCGCATCCCGAATGCGGCTTTCTTGACCAAAAAGATCGACGCTCGGCAAGCAGCACGGAACCGCGACCGAGTGAAGATCAACTTGTGCTTCAAAATCGCTGACGCCCGGAAGAAGATGGCGAGAGTTTACCCAAAGCAAACTCCCGCCGCAGACCACTAGGCGACCTTACCGGCGACGATGAAGCTCGAACGCAATTTCAATGCGCCCAACCTCGACACAGGTGATCTCGTTTTCGGCCCGCTTGTCAAGCAACTCGAACAACGATACGGTTCACGAAGCATCAGTAACGCCATCACAGCGGGCGGTTCCCGCCGGGCGACACCCGGGTGCCGATGTCGAGGAACCGGACGATGGCGGTGGGGTCCGCGTTGAGCACCACCCCGCGGGCGCCGGGCTTCACCGCGTGCCCCTCGTTCCGCGCCGCCGCCCACAACTTCGGCGGCAGCGCGCTCGACATCCGGAACAGCAGTTTCGCCTCCGTCTCGGGGAAGCCCGACTCGTCGGCCGGGAAGTACGCGGGGGTGACCGGCACCTTCGAGATCAACAGGTTGAACAGCAGCACGTTACCGTCGGCGGTGGAAATGTTGCGGATGGCGCGGGCCGCCTCCTGCGGGTTGCCGTCGGAAGGCAGCCCGTCGGTTAGGTTCAGCACGATCGGCGGGTACGAGTTCGGGAACTCGTACACGAACTCCTTCACCGCCTGCCCCGCGACGCCGAGCGCCTCGCACATCGCCGTTTGGCCCCCCGAGATGGGGTCGTACCAAACCGGGAACTTCACCTTTTGCTCCGTCACCCGGCCCTGCGCGTCGAGCACCTTTTTCACCCGCGTGTCGACGCGGAGCGGGTGCTCCCCCAGCCGGCTCACCGGGATGAGCACGTTGGAAGGTGTGGCGCCGCCGAGCCCGGCCTTGACGGTGGTGCCGTACCCGATGACGCCGACCCGGAAGTAGTCGCGGACCCCGTCCGCCTTGGCCGAGCGGAGCACCACGTTCTGGAGCAGTCGGTTGACGGCGTCCGCAACGGTCGACGCTTTAGATGTCCCGCCGGCCCCAATAAACGGGTCGCCCATCGAACCGGACTGGTCGATCAGGAACAGCAGGCACGCCGGGTTCGCCCGGCTGATCTGGGCGTCGTAGGAGCCGACCGCGCGGCGGATCGCCGGGGCCGGGCCGCCGGCCGACTTCGGCAGCAGCGGGTCCGAATCGGGCGCGTCCGCGAGAGCCGGGTTCGCTTGCAACTCGGCCCGCGCCCGGGCCACCTCTTGCTGAATCCAGTCGTCGCCTTCGTCCCGGGCCTCGGCGAGCGCTTTGCGAGCCTCCGCGAGTCCCTCCCAGTGCCCGTTAACGGCCACGTCTACCAGCCCGGACAGCCCGGCGGGCATGATCCAGCTTAACTCCGTCGACGACCGCCCCCGTGTGAAGGTGTCCAGCGTAATGCCTTGTTTCGCGCCGAGTTCCAGCTCGAGCGACCCGCCGTTCGGTCCCAGGTACGTGCCGACCACGCGCGCCAGCCGGTAGTTCCGGATGTCCCGGTGGTACGGCTCGAACGTCGAGAACGTGAGGTCTTCGGTCATTTCGGGCGGGAGGAGCCGGACGCAGCCGTACAGGAGCAGCGCCACGACCCCGGGCTCGGCGTGGATGAACAGCCGCTTGCGGCTCCCGGGCTTCTCCGCGGCGAGCAGTTGCACCGCGTGCAGCGCGCGGGCCAGCAGGTCGCGTCGCGACGACGCCGGGAGCACGCGCAACCGCAGCGGGCACACGTCCACGGACGGCGAAGTGGGCCACGGCGGCCGGTCGCCGAGGAACGCGGTCAGTGAGGCGTCGCAGACCAAATCGTCGTCCGGCAGCTCGGGAGCCGGCAACGTCTTCGGTTCCCCTGACGAATACCTTACAGTCCACTCGGGCGCCCCCCACGACCGCAGCACGGTCGCCGGGCTCACCACCGGGAGCAAAATGAGATGTGAGAAGTAAGAGCGGTCGCGCCCGACGGAATCCTTCGCCAGGTACGCCGAGTGCGCCACCCACACCCCGCCGCGTTCGCCGACCGTCCGGGCCAGCCGGCGCGGCGCGGCCCCGGGTTCGGGCAGGTCGCGCCACATGTCGAACGGCAGTTCGTAGGGCGGATAGTGGGACGCCTCGTCGAGCAGCCCGGACGCGGTCGTCGATGCGGCCCGCACGGAGTAGCCCGACTCACGGCGCACACTGTCGGCACGCACGCAGTGAGTAACGTAAAACTGGTGCCCCGCGCCGACCGACCTACCCGAGCCTGACATCTCTGGCCTCGCACACCCACCGCACCACACCCGCGGCCGACACAGAATCGTACTCGCCGGGAGCGGTCGCCGCAACGCTGGCCGGCTGCCAGATGCGCATCATTCACGGCCCCGCTGGTGTTGTCTGTTTATTGTGGTACAGACATTCTTGTCTGCGCCACGAAGACAAAAACCAAAACAGACGCCACCAGCCGGATCGTGAATCAGGTGGCCGTTATAAACAGTTGCGGAGCAGACGCCGGTGGCGGCTTCGTTCCGGCCCACGCGGACCTGATGTTTGCGACAACCGATTTTGACGGGAGCGACAGGATTTAACTCGATCGGTCTTCATCCGGTGAATCCTGTCGCTCCCGTCGAATCTTCTTGGATTAGTCATCGAGCGATTGTGCTTCTTCGGCCTCACTACAGTCTCTATCGGGGGGCGGGAGCGTGCGGCGTCACGGGTACGATCGGCAACACCGGTGCCGGTGGTCGTCAGGTTCACACCCGCACTGAAGTTGCGTAAACGACTCGCCGACCACACGGCTTTCTCACCGACTGCGAACCAGCTACGGGTTCCAACGCGGCCTCTGTCGCACGGGACAAAACGCTGTGTCACAGAGGCCCAGGAAATTGAAGTATCAGGAGTAAAAGATTGCTGCGAGCCCGCCGTCAAATCAGTTCCTTGATCGGCGCGCCGCTGTCTTCGACGAGATACTGCGGTCGCCCGGTGAAGTCCGGGAGCGTGACCTTGTCGGCGTCGATTCCGAGGTTGTGGTACAGCGTCGCGAACAGCTCACCGAACGTCACCGGGCGGGACACGGCCTCTCCTGCGATCCGGTCCGTACTGCCGATCACCTGCCCCAGTTTCATGCCGCCCCCGGCGAGCAGCGCGCAATTCACGTTCGGCCAGTGGTCGCGCCCGAGCGCCGCGCTGATCTTCGGGGTCCGCCCGAACTCGCCCATGATGACGACGGTGCAGTCCTTGTCCAACCCGCGGTCGTGCAGGTCCTCGACCAGCGCGCTGACGCACTTGTCGAACACGGGGAAGTCCTCTTCCTCGCGCAGGAAGATGGAGTTGTTCTTGCGGCCCTCGGCGTTCATCCCGCCGTGCCAGTCCCACTTGCTGTAGTTCAGCGTCACGACCCGCGCGCCCGCCTCGACCAGCCGGCGGGCCATGAGCAGGCTCTGCGGCACCCGCGGGGCGCCGTTGCTGTCCATGAACACCTTCGGGTCGCCGGTGCCGTACCGGTCGATCACTTTGACCGGCTCGCGCGAAATGTCGAGCGCTTCGGCCATCTTCGAGGAGGTGAGCAGCCCGAACGCCTGTTCGGTGAAGGCGTCCATCGCCTTGACCGAGCCGGACGTGTCGGCGTCGCGGCGCATGTCGTCGAACTGCTTGAGGAGCGTCTTGCGGTCGGCGAGTTGGCTCACGTCGACGCCGCGCAGCGTCATGTCCTCGCGGGTGCGGCCCATCGCGCGGAACGGGGCGAGCGACTGGCCCAGGAACCCGGGGCCGGGCTCGTTGTAGGGGCCGTGGGTGCAGGTGTAACAGAGGCTCACGTACGACGGCACGGACGGGTGGACCGGCCCCTGCAGCTTCGCCACCGTGGAGCCGAACTGCGGCCACCCGCCGGGCGGGGTCGGTTTCTTCGGGTTGTGCCCGTTGTACACCTGGATCGCGTCGTGGTCGGCTTGGTTACCCACCAGCGAGCGGACGATCGCGAGCTTGTCCATGTTTCGGGCGAGCAGCGGAAACGCCTCGCAGATCTGGACGCCGGTGACGTTCGTCGGGATCGGCTTCCACGGCCCGGCGATCTCCTTCGGCGCGTCGGGCTTCAGGTCGAACATGTCCTGGTGCGGCGGCCCGCCGACCAAGTAAATGAGGATGACCGACTTGTGCGGCGTGCGGGTACCCGCGTTGGCTTCGGCGCGGAGCAGGTTCGGCAGGGTTAGGCCCCCGAGGCCGAGGGCGCCGATCTTGAGGAACCCGCGGCGCGGGAGCGTGTGGGGCGGCATGACTTGAGCCCGTGTGGTGGGATGATGGGAGGGATTTCAAGTGTGGCCCGGCACAGCCGCCGCGTCAACCGGATTCTGCTGGAGGTTAACCGCTCACACCTTGGAATACGCCTTCGAGCGGTCGCACGTCTCCCGATCGGCCACATTCGCCACGGCGCCGCCTCCCAGGTCGTACAACGGACCTCATGACGATACCTGCGATCATTTGGGATGTCGACGGAACCCTCGTGGACACCGCGGAGCACCACTTCCAGGCGTGGGCGCGGTTCGCGGCGGAGATCGGCCGGCCATTCACCCGGGCCGACTTCGCCGCCACGTTCGGCATGCGCAACCTGGAAATCCTGCGCAAGCTGTTCGAGCCGGACGCCGACGACGCGCTCTGCGCGAAGTGGGGCGAGCAGAAGGAAAACCACTACCGCGCATCCGTGCGTAAAGAGGGCACACAACTCCTGCCCGGCGTCGCCCGGCTCCTCAAGGAGTTCGCTGATCGCGGGTGGCCTCAAGCGGTCGGCTCATCGGCCCCGCAGGGGAACATCGACCTGCTGCTGAGCGTCACGAACACGCGCGGCTACTTCGGCGCGGTCGTCACCGGCGACGACGTGAAGCGCGGCAAGCCGGACCCCGAGGTGTTCCTCACCGCCGCGGCACAACTGGGAGCCGACCCGCGGCGGTGCGTGGTGTTCGAGGACGCCGCGGCCGGCGTGGAAGCGGCGCAGGCCGGCGGAATGAAGTGCGTGGCGGTGACGTTCGTCGGGCACCACCCGGCAGATAAGCTCCGGGCCGCCGGGGCCGACATCGTCGTCGGCTCGCTCGACGAAATCACCGCCGAGCAGGTCGCGGCACTGGTGTGAGTTCGGGACGCGCAGCGCCTCCCGCGGCCGCCTCAGTTCTTGCGGGGCGCGTCGGGCAGTAAAAGATCGGGCGACGTGTCGGCGTTCCGCGAGTACACTTCCGCGCCGCCCGCCGACAGTTCCAACCGCACCCGCTCGCGCTCGCGGTCGATCTGGTCCGGTGTCGCCCCGAGCCGCCGCAGGATCGCCTCCGTCAGCGCCAGCGCCACCTCACCCTCGCCCGAAACTACTACCTCCGAACCGGCCCGCTGAAGCGCTGCCAGTTCGCGCACGTAAGCCGACCGCGCCAGCACCCGGATGCCCGGGTTCAGCTCTTTGGCCGCCCGGATCACCTCGCTGCCGCCGCTCACCTGCGACGAACTCAGAATCAGGCTCGCCGCCCGGTCCGCCCCGGCCTCCTTCAGCGTGTTCGGGTGCGTTGCGTCGCCGTACACGGCCCGGACGCCCTCGGCCCGGAGTTGCTTCACGGTGTCGACGTTCAGCTCGACCACGGTCGGCTCAATGCCGTTCTCGCGCAGCAGCCGGCACACGGTGCGGCCGACCGGGCCGTACCCCACGACCACCGCGCGGTACGCCGGCTCCGCGTTCGCGGGCACCGGCTCCGGGCCGCTCCCGAGCCGCTCCCGGGTTCGCGCCGTGAGCAGCGCCCAGAGCCGCGGCCGGCCCGCAGCCCACCTTTCGAGCAGCCCCGCGAGCCGGTACACCAGCGGGCTCACCGAGATGGTCCCGATCGCGACCACAACCAGCACCTGGGTGGCGGCCTCCGGCAGCACGTTCAGCGACTTCCCGGCGGCGGCCACGATGAACGAGAACTCGCCGATCTGCGCCAGCGCAAGCCCCACCCCCAGTGCGACCCGCACCGGGTACCCGCGCGCCAGTACCAGCGCAAACGTGGTCACGGGCGTGGCGATCATCACGATGGCGGCTGTCGCCGCCACGAGCCCCGGCGCTTTCAGGAGGAACGCCGGCTCGAAGAGCATCCCGACGGAGATGAAGAACAACACCGCGAACGCGTCCCGCATCGGGAGCGCCTCGGTGGCCGCCCGGACGCTGAACTCCGACCGCCCGACCACCATGCCCGCCAGGAACGCCCCGAGCGCCATCGACGCCCCGAACAGCACCGCCGACCCGACCGCGATCCCGAGCGCGACCACCAGAACGGTGAGCGTGAACAGCTCGCGCGACCGCGTCTCGGCGACGTGCTTCAGCAGCCGCGGCACGAAATACCCGCCGGCCAACAGCACCGCCGCGATCAGCACACCCACTTTCAGCGCGGCCAGCCCGAGCGCCAGCGGCAGTTCGACCGCGTCGACCGGCCCGTCCTTGAGTACCGCCGGCAGCACCACCAGCACCAGCACCGCGAACACGTCCTGGAGGATCAGCCACCCGACCGCGACGTGGCCGGTCGGCGTGTGCAACTGGTTCTGGTCCGACAGCACGCGGGTCAGTACGACGGTGCTCGCGAACGACACCGAGATCCCGAACACGACCGCCGCGGGCGGGGACCAGCCGAACGCGAGGGCGACCGCGGTGCCGAACGCCGTCGCGGCCCCGCACTGGGCGAGGGCGCCGGGCAACGCGACCCGGCGCACCGCGAGCAGTTCGTCCAGCCGGAAGTGTAGCCCCACCCCGAACATGAGTAGGACCACGCCGACCTCGGCGAGCTGGTCCGCGAGGCCCTGGTCCACAACGAACCCGGGCGTGTGCGGCCCGACGACAGCCCCGGCGAGCAGGTAACCGACAATCGGTGACAGCCCGAGCCGGTTCGTGGCGTACCCGAACGCGAGCGCCACTGCGAGCCCGCCGGCGAGCATAAACACGACGTCTTGGTTGTGCATTCCGCGGTCCCGCTCCCGAGCCGGTCACTATTCACGCCCCGATAGGGAGGTTAGCGGCACGTCGGGATTTGCGGAAGCCCGGTCACGCGGCGGCTCAGCGCCAAGCCCTTTCAACCGTCTGTACTTTCCGCGAATCAGCCGTGCTCACGCGGCCAAGTCCAAGCACCGGTAGGCGAGGTCGCGGATTTTCGTGTGGTCGTGGTGCTCGCCCACAACGGCCCGAATCTCCTCGGCCAACAGCTCGTGTTGCCAGGCCCGGCGCTTGTCCGCGTGACTCGGGCGCCGGCTCGGATCGTCCCACGGGGACGCGGACCGGTGCCCCACCAACTCGTCCGCGTTCCGAGCCCAGGCCCACACCTCGGTCAGGGTGTGCGCCCATGCACACAGGTGGAAGCACCCGACGTTCGACGGCACCCCGCGCACCTGTTGCTGGCCCGTCCCGGCGACTTGTTTGAGATCCCGGAAGCACGTCTCCAGGGTGAACCGGTCGGCCACCCGTTCCAAGATGTCGGTCACCGTCGCGCCCGGGTCGGTGCTGAAGAACGCGACCCATCCGTGGGGCTCGTCCACCAGCACCACCCGGATCGCCCCACCGGCCGGGCGCCAGGTGGCCACGAACGTCTTGTACCGCTTCTCGACGGTCTTCCCATACACGGTGAACGTGCCGGTGCTCCACCCGCCGTTGTGCCCGGCCCGCTTGGCCAACGAGATCCGTGCCGTTCCGTACACCCGCGGGCGCCCGCGCAGCCCGGGCTCCCGCGCGGGCGGTAACGAGCACAGGGCCGCATCCCGGCGGAGCCGGCTCACCACCGTCACCCCGAGCTTCCGCAGCGGCTTCAGCACCGGCCCCTGGGCGTACGCCCCGTCGGCCACCACCCACACCGCCATGCCCCACATCTTCAGCCATCCGTGCGCCCACCGCACCAGGTCAACGGCCATCGCCAGCTTGGTGGCGAACCGGGGCCGATCGGTCGCCCGCACCGCGCCCAGGTTCGCCTTCCGGATGTACAACCGGGCCAACAGGGGCAGAGCCACGACCCCACCCAGTGGATGCGCCACCAGCAACCCGAGCACCACCCACACGTGCCCGTACACGAATGCGCTCCCGGCCGGCCCGGGTGTCGGGTTGTGATGCACCCCGGCCCCTTGTACCTTCGGTCCGTACCGGGCGGTCGGTGTGTCGTCCAACGCCAGCACCACCCGCGGCCCGGTCACCAGGGGCTTGAGGATCTCGACCAACAACCGGGTCGCGATGCGCTCGACCCGGCGCCCGACCGCGGCCGCGGTGGGGTAACAGCGGCGGTATTGGGACGATAATCCGGCCGCCCGAATCCAGCAACTCAGGGCGTGCCGCCCGCGGGCCAGCAGCACACCCAGGAACAGGGCCGCCAACCGCCGACCCGAGCGCCGATCCAGTGCCCCGGCCAGAACCGAAAACCAGTGGCAACGCGGGGACGGAGTATGCGCAGATGGCATGGCCGTGTCCGTTCGGGGTGGCTGGTCGTGTGGTAACGCCATCCTCCCGGACGGGCCGGCACTCGTCTACTCCGAACCCACCATCACCTCCCGACCTACAAATTCGCGGAAAGTACAGAACCGTGCGATCCGTCAAAAATTGCCCAGGCCGAATGATGGGCGGGGCGGCGTTCGTGCCCCCTTGCGCACGAGCGGACCGTGAAGCCGATGACGCGAGCAGTCCCCTCGCGCGGCGTGGCTGCTCGACGCGGGGCCGAAAGGGATGGATGTGAAGAAGTCCCCACGCGCTCGCGCTGGTAATCGTGCCGCGGGCGCGTGTCAATTCGTGCGATCCCCGGAAGCGTGCCGGCCGAATCAGGAGCGCGGCCTCGCGCCCTTCGCCGAGGCCGACTTGGTCGGGACGGCCGGGCGCTTCAGCTCGTACTCGTACTCACCGTATTCGGCCGCGTGCTTGCCCTTTTCTGTCAGCGAGTAAGTTGCGGTGAACGGGTCGGTCGCGGACCCGGTGCTGAACTCCAGCAGCCCCTCGTCGACGAGCGACGTGAGGAACGAGCCGTCTTTAGTTTTGCGGCTGGGGACCAGGCGCAGGGCGCGCCCGTCGATCGGCTTCTTGCTCCGCCGAACGGTGCGCAGAACCTGCCAAGTAAAGTGAGATGTTGGGCGTAAGGGCACGGGATGCCTCTCGATCTGTCCGATGCGGGTAACGAATCGTTGTTCAGAGATTCGGAGAAGTTTAGCTCCAACTGCACACCGGATCAACTCTCTTCGTTCAATTGTCAAAGACGTTACACTCACCACGAGCAAGACCGGGCACATAAATCCGATTGCCAGCGTCATACCGATTCGCGCAATGTGGACAGGATACGCGATTTGGAAAAGGCAACAAAACGGCCCGCGGCCCTGGCCCGAGCGGCTAATTTAATTCGCAACGCGCACATCACGGCCCCCATACCAGCTCATGTGAGCCGGTGTGCGATCCGTACTCGTGGCCGCCACCTTGAACCGGGTGCCCAGATGCCGAACTGGTCGAAGCAAATGTTCAAGAGCCAACAGCCGACTCGGCCCGTGCACCTAGCCCCGCGACTCGGCGTCGAGGCCCTGGAAGACCGCAGCGTCCCGGCGACGGTCATCACGATCCAGGAAGCGGCCGGCTCGCTCGACGGGTTCCTCAGCGCGACCGACGGCACCATCGCCCTGAATGATCTGGCCGGCCAGGCCGGCACGCTCTCTCGCGCCGCCCTCCAGGGCGTCGGCGCGGGCGTTGCGATCAGCATCGCTGCCGAAAACGCAATCGTCTTCGACGCCTCCCTCACGGCCCCCGTCGCGCTGCAAACGGACGGCACCGCCAGCGCCGCGTTCGTCGCGTCGAACGGGAACCTCGCGTTCGCGTCCGCCAAGTCCCTCACCACGAGCGGCGCCGACCTGACGCTCACCTCGACGAACGGCGTGCTCACCGTCGCGAACCTCGCCACCTCCGGCGGGAACGTCACCCTGAACGCCGACGCGGTGAACGTTCTCGCGGGGGTGCAGGTGAACGCGGGCACGAACCCGACCCGCAGCATCGTGACCGTTCAGCCGGTCACCAACACCGTGAACGTCGATCTCGGCGGCGCCGGCAGCGCCGGCACCATCGGGCTCACCGACGCCGAACTGGACACGATCACCGCCCGCGTCTTGCGGGTCGGCAGCCTCACCGCCACCGGCACCATCGCCGTGACCGCCCCGATCACGCTCGCCGGCGGCGCCGTCCCGACGCTCAGCCTACGCACCGGCAACAACACCGCCACCGCGGTCACACAGACCGCACCGCTGAGCGTCACCAACCTCGCCGTCCAGTCGGCCGGTACGGTCGTCCTTACCACCCCTGGGAACGACGTAACCACGCTGGCCGCGAGCGTCACCGGGGCCGGCAACGCCTTCCGGTTCACCGACACCAACGCGCTGGTCCTCGGAACCGTGGACGGGGTCGCGGGGGCCGCCACCACCACCGCGCCCGGTTCGCAGGTGACCCTGTCGGCCGGCGCACTGACCCAGGCAGCCGGCGCCAACGTTACCACCAGCGAACTCGAACTGCTCGGCGCCGGCCCGGTCACCCTCACCAACGCCGGCAACAACGTCGCGACACTGGCCGCCAGCGTCGCCGGTGCCCTCAGCTACACCGACGCCGACGCTCTGACCGTGGGTATCGTTGGCGGCACCAGCGGCGTTGCCACGACCAACAGCGCCATCGTCATCGCCACCACCGACGGCGACCTGAGCATCACCAACGGCAACGCGGGTCCGACGCCGGACGTGAACGCCGGCACCGGCACCGTGTCCCTCACCGCCGGCGGCGCGGCCGGGCAGAACCGGCTGCTTGCCGTCGCGATCGACGCCGGCGTTACCGGCACGGGCGGGGTCACACTAACCGCGAACGACGTTGAAATCGAGGCTGATGTGGACGCCGGAGCGCAACTGCTCCTGGTTCAACCGTTCGAGGCCAGCACGCCTATCAACCTAGGGACCAACACGGTCGGCGCGTTCGCGCTGACGGATGCCGAAATTGACTTTCTGATTACCACAGGGGCCGTGCGGATTGGTAACGCCGCGGCCGGGAACATTGATGTCAGCGCGGCGATCACCGTGGACGGCGCGAGCCAGCTCGAGTTGATCACCGGCGGCGGAGTCATGGACAACAACTCCGGTGCTCAGGACATTTCCGTCGCCCGACTCGCGATCACAGCCGGCACCGGGATCGGTGTGGTCGGCACCAACACTCCGAACCTCGAGCTGAGCGTCACGAACCTGGAAGCGACCACCGCGACCGGGGGCATCGGGATCAGTAATTTCGGCGAGCTGGTGATCGGCGGCGTAACCGGAGCACTCTCCGGGTTAAGCGTGACGACTTCGGGTGCCATCGCGATCACCGTCACGGGTTCGCTCACCGTCGGGGCGACCCCGACCGAGGGCGTGTCGGTCGCGGGCGGCGGAAACATCACCCTGACGCCAAGCAACGACCTGGCGATCAACGCGCCGGTCATCGCCAGCGGCGGCAACGGCAACATCACCCTGTCGGCCCGCAACGACATCACGGTAGACGCGACGGTCACCGTCGCCGGCACCGGCAACATCACCGCCGGCGCCGACAGCGACAATAACGGGGGCGGAAACTTCTCCAACACGGCGGCGCTCACAACCGCCGGCGGCGACATCACCATCAGCGCGCAAGACATCGAGCTCAATGCGGCCGCCACGACCACCACGGCCGCCAGCGGTGACATCTTCCTGCTCACCCGCGACCCGGCCGATGTCATCAACCTGGGCACTAACACCGGGTTCGGGCTCACGAACGCCGACCTCAACAACGTCACCACCGCGACCCTGCACATCGGCAGCGCGACCAACACCGGCGGGATCGCGGTCACGGGTCAGATCACGCTCGGGGGCGCCGTCCCGGTGCTGTCGCTCGAAACGAGCGGCGCAATCACCGACGCCACCGGCGCCGAGCAGACCGACATCACGGTCGCGAGCCTCACACTGCTGGCCGGGCGCGCGGGGGCGGGCGGCATCGGCGCGACGGGCGTGGGCGGGCTTGATGTCGCAGTCACGAACCTCGCGGCCGCGAACTCCAGCCCCGATACGGGCGAGATCGTCATCGCGAACGCCTCGGCGGCTCTGAACGTGGGCACCGTCGCCGGGCGCGCGGGGGTCGTGAACCAGAACACCGCCGGCGGCGTCGTGCTGTCCTCGACCGGCGGAATCGCCCTCGCCGCCACGGTGAGCGGGGCCACCGGTGTGGCCGTTTCGACCAGCGGCGGTGACCTGAACACCACCGCCCCCGTCAGCAGTTCCACCGGCGCGGTCCAGCTCACCGCCTCGGGGGCGGTCAGCATCGGCGGCGCCGTGAGTGGCACCGGCGCCACCGTCACGGCCGGCACCACGCTGACCACCACCGCGGCCGCCACCGTCACCGTCGGCGGGGCCGGGAGCGTGGCGCTAACCGCGTCGGCGGGCGCGCTGTCGGTCGGCGCGAGCGTCGCGGCCGGCATCGGCGGCGTCACCCTGACCGCCACCGACACCGCCGCGACCACCAACACCGTAACGGTGGCCGCGGGCGTCTCGGTTTCGACCACCGCTGCCACGCTCACCATCAACGCGGGCGACGCGGTCACGATCGGCGGCACGCTCACCACCGTAGCCGGCGGCACGG
Organism: Gemmata obscuriglobus; assembly: GCF_008065095.1. Lineage (NCBI taxonomy): Bacteria > Pseudomonadati > Planctomycetota > Planctomycetia > Gemmatales > Gemmataceae > Gemmata > Gemmata obscuriglobus. The sequence goes on from NZ_CP042911.1 coordinate 5,144,724, forward strand.
TGAACGTGAACGTGGACGCGGGAGCTGTCGATGTCGGCGTGGGCGGCGCGGTCACCTTCTCGGCCACGTCGAACGTGAGCGGCGCCACCGTCATGAACGTGACCGGCGGGGCCGACGACGACACGTTCAACCTGCGCCCGCTCACCACCGGCATCACCACCAACCTGATCGCCGCGGCCGGGGCCGACACACTGAACATCGACCTGACCGCCGCGACCGCGTCGGCGTTCGGCAACATCACCGCGGTCGGGACGGGCACGTTCAGCTTCGGGAACCGCGGCAGCGTGGTCGCCACTGGGCTGGAATCGGTCGCGGCCACCGGGGGCACCTACGCCCTCAACATCGGGCTTCAAACGGCCGGGTTCCAGGACGGCAACGCGAGCCCGGACGTGACCACCGTGTCGAACACCGGCAGCGCCCTGAACGTGACCGTTCAGGCCAACAGCACCGGTGCAACGCAAACGCTGTTCAGCGGCCGCACCGGCGACGTGAGCACCCTCACCGTCACCGGCTCGACCGACCGCGACACGGTGACCGTTGACCTCACGAACCCGCTGCCGGCGGTGACCGTCGTGGGAGGCGGCCCGACGACGATCCCGGGCGACACGCTGAACCTGATCACCACGAACGCCAACGGGGCCACGTTCACCCCGGTGGTCGGGGGCGGGACGTACACGTTCGCGAACCGCAGCGCGGTCACGTTCAGCCAGATCGAGGTCGGGCCGGCGCCGGTGCTCCGCGTCGCGGCTTCCGACGCGAGCGCCGCCGAGGGCGCCACCCCGGACACCGGGACGTTCACCATCACCCGCGTCGGCGACACCTCCGCCGCGCTCACGGTGACGTACACGCTGAGCGGCACCGCGGTGAACGGGGTCTCCTACCAGGCGCTCACGGGCACCGTGACGTTCGCGCCCGGCGCGAGCACGGCGACCGTCACGCTGACCCCGATCGACAACTCGAGCGTGGACGGCACCCGCACGGCGGTGCTCACGCTGTCCCCGAGCGCCTCCTACGAGATCGCAGCCGGGGCGAGCCAGGCCACGATCGCCATCGCCGACAACGACGCGCTCGGGCGGCGCCTGGTCGTGGGTTCGTCGGCCAGCGGCACGGTCCAGGTACTCGACAACAGCAGCAACACGGCGGTGGCTTCGTTCCGGCCCTACGCCGGGTACCAGGGCGGGGTATCGGTGGCGGTCGGGGACGTGACCGGCGACGGGGTGGCGGACATCGTGACCGGCGCGACCGCCCTGTCGCCGCACGTGAAGGTGTTCGACGGGGTCACCTTCAAGGAGATCCGGAGCTTCTTCGCGTTCACCAACTTCGCCAGCGGGGTGAGCGTCGCGGTCGGCGACCTTGACAACGACGGGAAGTCCGAGATCATCGTGGGGGCCGGCACCCTGGCCCCGCACGTGAAGGTGTTCGACGCGACCACGCTGCAGGAGCGGGCCAGCTTCTACGCCTTCACGCTGACGACCGGAGCCCCGATCGCCAGCGGCATCACGGTGGCCGCGGGCGACACCGACGGCGACGGGCGGGCCGAGATCGTCGTGGGCGCGACCGTCGCCCCGCACGTGAAGACGTTCGACCTCGCCGGCAACACGCTCCGCAGCTTCCTGGTCCCGAACCTGCCGCCGGACACCGGCATCAGTGTCGGCACCGGCGACCTCGACGGGGACAAGCGCGCGGAACTCCTGGTCGGCGCGCGGGTCGGCGGTCAGGCGGTGACGACGGTGTTCCAGGGCGAAGCCGCGATCGGGCAGTTCTCGTCCGGCGCGGTGGCGACCACGCCGCGGGTGGCGGGGACCGACCGCGACGGCGACGGGAAGGACGAACTGATCCTCACGCTCGGCCCGACCGTCAGCGTGCGGAGCGGGACGTTCCCGTTCGACCAGCTCTCCACCCTGACCCCCTTCACCGGGTTCAACGGCGGCGTGTTCGTCGGCTAACGAACGGCTTAGTGACTGTCCCATATGTGGGATTTATGCCACCGTGTGGTATTGAAACTCGGCGTCGACCCCTTTCGGCTCAAGCCGGTTGAGCATCAGGTGGATCATGGCCAACTTGACGAACGCCTCCGACGACCGCACCGTCTTCTCCCGGTCCTTGGACAACCGCCGGCACGTCCCCAGCCAGGCGAACGTCCGCTCCACCGTCCACCGCCGCGGTAACTTCACCCACCCCTTGGCCCCGTCCGGGCGGCGGACGATGACCAGCTCCCACCGGGCGTTCGTCTCGACCCACTCGTACAGGGCGTAGTTGTGGTACTTGCGGTCGGCGAACACCCGGCGCACCTTCCCCATCGGTTGCTCGTCCAGCCGGCCGAACAGTTCGGCCGCCGCCTTGGCATCATCGACGCTCGCGGCCGTCACCAGCACGGCCAGCAGCAACCCCATGGAATCCACGAGGATGTGCCGCTTCCGCCCGTCCACGTTCTTGGCGTTGTCCCGGCCCCGCTCCTCGCCGCCGGAGGTCGTGTCCACCGACTGGCTATCCACGCTCGCGGTCGTCCGGGGCGAGTACGGCCTCTCGGCGGTGCGGACCTTTTTGCGGAGAAGGTCATGGATCGTGTCGCGGGTGCCGTTGTGTCGCCACTCGTCGAAGTACCGCCCGACCGTGGACTTGGGCGGGAAGTCCTTGGGCCGGTACCGCCACTGGCAACCGGTCCGCAGCACGTAGAAGACCGCGTCGGTGACGTCCCGCAGGGCGGTGGTGCGGGGACGGCCGCCGGGGTACACGGGGATGTGTGGCTCGATGAGCCCCCACTGCTCGTCGGTCACGTCGCTCGGGTAGGATTGGGTTCGCATGGACCATTCTACCCACCCAACCGCCACATATGGGACAGTCACTAATTCCAAGTTCGGCAGGGCGTCACGAGGGCGCAACTCGTTTCGATCCTGCCACCGAAGGTCGTCTGTGTGTGACCAGTTTCAACCCAGAGGTGCAACGATGCGAATGCTCCACCTGTTCGTGCTCGCCATCAGCATGGTGGGCCTGGTGACGACTGCCGACGCTCGAGCGCGCGCAATGGACCCGCTGCCCGTGCCCGAACCGGTGGGATGCTGACGATTTGGCGGACAGTTCAGCTGCTTAGTTCTGGGCCATGGTGCGGGTTACGAATTGGTGGGGTGTAAGGTAGCCGATCGCCGAATGCTCCCGCTCGAGTCGGTAGTGCCTCACGTACTCCGCGACGACCGTCCGGGCCGCCACGACACTGTCATACTCGGCCACTTCGAGTTCGCGCTTGATCGAACTCCAACAACTTTCCATGAACGCGTTGTCGTAGCAGTTGTCCGCCCGACTCATGCTCTGCTTCATTGAGGCACGACGCAGCACAGCTCGATACTCGGTGCCGGCGTACTGCCCGCCGCGATCCGTGTGATGCACCAGACCGGCCCTCGGTTGGCGCTCGCGGATCGCACGGCGCAACACGTCCAGCACCAGCGGCTCCGTCATCGTCGCGTCAATTGACCACGCCACGATGTCACGCGAGTACCGGTCCAGCAACGCGGCCAGGTACCCGAACCCGCCGCCACGCAGCGGCAGGTACGTGATGTCGCCAACCCACAACTCATCGACCCGCGTCGGCTCATCCGCCTCGAGCAACAGGTTCGGGCTGTACCCCAGGGTGTGACGCGAGTCGGTCGTCTTGGGTACGAACGACCTCGGCTGGATCGCTCGCAAGCCCTGGCTTTTTAGGACCCACGCGACGCGCTTCGGGCTGCACACGATGTCCTCGTCCGCCAATTCCGAGGCGATGCGTCGGGCCCGGTAGCGACGGCGATGCCTCACGAAGATGTCCACGATGGCGGGTGTGAGTTCGTCGAGCTCCTGCTCGCGAGCACCGGGTTCTCGGGTGAGCCAGTCGTAGTACGCCGAGCGACTCACCTCGAGCGCGTCGCAGATCGTGACCGTAGGAATGCTCGTGTCCTGAGCGATGGCCTCGATGGCGGCATACACGTCGCTCACTCGTTGCGGCCGAAAATGGCGAGCGCTTTTTTAGCACGTCGCGCTCGCGGGTGACGCGGAGCAACTCGGCTTCGAGTTGCTTCACGCGATCCTCGAGGGTCGAAGCGACGGGGCCGGCATGTTCGAGCTGCCGAGCCTTCCACTTGTACAGGAGCGTGGGGTCGTCGAGCCCGAGCCGCTCCGCCACGCTGGTCGCCGTGTGCCCATCCAGGAGCATCTGAACGGCTTCGCGGCGGAACTCCTCCGTGAACTTCCGTCGGGACGTGGTCGGTGCCGGTGGGCTGGCCTTTCGAGGCATCGCCGAACTCCTGTGGCGATGGCCATCTTAGGCAGTTGGGCTGTCCGCCAAATCGTCAGCACCTCACCGGGTGGCCCGGCACGTGCCCGCCCGCCGCGGCGGTGCTCGGCCAGATCCGGGTGGACGCCCAGACGAACGAGCACCAGGCGGCCCTGGCGTTGCTCGGGATCGTCCCGGTGGGCGGCTCGGTTTTGACCGGGGGTGCCACGTTCTGCCCGCGGGACGTGGCCGCGGCGGTGGTCGACGGCGGGGGCCATTACGTGCTCACGGCCAAGGACAACCAACCCGGCCTGGTGGCCGACATCGAGGCCGGGTTGGGGTTCGAGGACGCCGCCCGAGGGCTCGCGGCGGCCACGTCCCCCTGAGCCGGTCCCGACGCCCGAGCAACTGGGGCGCCCGGCCACGTCGGTGGCCCGGGGCACGGGCGGATCGAGACGCGGACCGTGCGGGCCACCCCGCTGCTGACGTGCCACGATCGGTGGACCGGATTGAAGCACGGGTCCCGCATCACCCGTGCGCGGACGGTCAAGGGTGTGACCACCGTGGAGGTGCTGCACGGGATCACCAGCTTGACGGTCGAGCGGGCCGACGCGCGAGCACTTCTGGGCCTGGTGCGGTCCCATTGGCGCATCGAGAACCAACGCCACGACGTGCGCGATGTGACCTTGGGCGCGGATGCGTGCCGGGTCCGCAAGGGGGCCGCACCGCAGGTGCTCGCGGCCCTCCGCAACGCCGCCATTCACCGGCTCGCCACCGTACCCGCCGACCGCACGCCCGAAGCACTCGAATGGCTCCAGCGACACCCCGAACACGCGCACAACCTTATCGGCATCACCCAACGTGAATAACGGAACGGCCCTGGGTGCACGACGGAACCGCCCGGCACGAGCGACCAGCCTTCTGACTTCGCAACACGTCCCCCACAACCAAGTGTCGGGTGAGTTGGGCGAACGGGGTCCCGATCAGTTTTCGGACCGGTTCGCCAACCTCATTTCTCCAACCACATTTCGCGGATCGACGCGACCGCAGACCGCTGGACTACCAACACTTTTAGCGTGCCGCGCGGGTCGTGCGAGCAGCAGCGGCCCGGGTCACCGCCGTCAGAACCGTTTCCGTGTCGCACGAAGCACCGCGCACCAGTTTCACGAAAAACTCGCGCCAACATTCGCCGCCGAGCTGTGATAAGATGAGTGGGCTCCCTTCCACGTCTTTCGCCCGCGGAGTTCCGACGCCATGTCACAGGCCATTGTGGACCCGGCCGAGGTGCGCCGGTTCGCCAGCAGCCTCAAGCGGTTCAACGCCGACATGCAGTCCGCGCTCGCCGGGTTGCACGGGCAGCTCACCGCGCTCGGGGACAGTTGGCGCGACCAGGAGCACGACCGGTTCCGACAAGAGTTCGAGGCCACCATGCTCGTGATGGAGCGGTTCCTCACGATGTCGGAAGAGCACGTGCCGTTCCTGCTCCGTAAGGCCGAGCGGATCGAAGAGTACCTGTCCCAGCGTTAGTGCCGCGGCACGCCGGGCCGCCCGCACACCGCCGGCGGTTGGGAACTGACGACCTGCTGACCTGAGCCCGGAACCCTTCATGAGCGCCGACGTCCGCTCGATCGCCGCGGTCATCGACTGGCACGCGGCCCTCACGAACTACCGCGACGGGCTCGACGAGGCGATGGCCGGCGTCGATCTCGAGATCCGCCGCGCGTACGACTGGCTAGAGGAGCAGCTCAAGCGGTGGCAGCGGGCCGTGCGCGACTGCGAAGAAGAGGTCGTTCGCGCGAAGGCCGAGCTTTCACAGCGGAAGTTCCCCAACTGGGACGGCCGCGAGCCCGACTGCACCGTCCAGGAGAAGGCCCTCCGGCTCGCGAAGGCGCGCCTGGAGCACGCCGAAGAGAAGGTCGTCACGGTGCGCCGGTGGCTCGGCCGCCTGCCGAAAATGGTGGACGAAACGTTCACCGGCTCGTCCCGCCGGCTCAAGTCGATGCTCGAATCCGACTTGCCCAACGCTTTGACCGCGTTGAACCGGCGGATCGCGGCCCTGGAGAGCTACGCGGGGCTGCGCACGGACTACGCCCCGGCGCCGGCGGCGCTACCGGCGCCGGCTGCCGAAACAAAAGGCGCGGCGGACACGCCCCCGGCGGGGGCGGAAAGCGCGGGGGCCGATTCGGCGGCCGTCCCGGAAGTTCATTCCTCCCCCCTTCCCTCCGGTGCGGGAACGGGTCCAGTCGGTGAGGGCCGGTCATGAAGTTCGGTGCCACCCGCAGCCAGATCTACGACGCACAAAAGACCGCCCGCGCCAAATGGGACGAAACGTTCACCTCCTGGGACGACCAGGTCCACCGGGAGCACGAGGAGAAGGTGGTGGAACCGCTCGACCACGCGGTCAGCGACGCGCTACGGGCCATCGACCAGCTCGCGGTGCTGTTCACCCAGATCCGCCTGGAGTGCGAGTTCCCGTCGTGACCCGTCGTCGGGTCGTTGGCGTTCACGTTTCCTGAGTGCGCCCGCACGTCGCCCACTTACGCACGGTGCATCCATGCCCGACAACTTGTTCGATCACCAGCGGGCCGCGCTCGCGGGCCTCTCCGACGCCGCCCGCGAGCGCGCCGCCGCCGAAGCCGAGTTGACCGCCGCGTTCGAAACCGCCCGCGACAAGGCCGAGCGGGACATCGCCCGCACGCGGAAGGCGCACGCCGCCGCCCTTGGAGCGGAGCTCACCGAACTCGACACGGAGCGTGCCACCACGCTCGCGCGTATCGCCACCGACTTCACCGCCGAGCAGGTGCGTCAGGACCGCACCCGCGAGGAGCGGCGCAAGCTCCTCATCGACCGGTTCCATGCCGCGGAGAAGAGCGGGCAGGCCAAGTTCGACGAGCAGTTGTGGAGCCACCACACGCTCCTTGAAGCCGGCGAGAAGACCGCGCGGGACCAACACGACACGCTGCAGCGCAAGGCCGCCGCGGGGGCCGAACAGGTGGAATCGCTGTGGGCGGACGCCGAACCGCTCCTGAAGCGCGGGCGGGTGACACGGGCGGCCGTCGAGTCCGCCGAAGCGCTGCCGGAACCTGGCGACGACGACCCCATCAAGCGGATGAACAAGTGGCTCGGCGCCGCTGACAAGAGCGTCGAGCGGCTGGCACGGGCGAAAACGCCGTCGTGGGGCTCGCCGCTGCGCCTTCCCGTGCTGCTGGCGCTGTTCGCGGGCGTCGGTGCGAGTTCGTTCGCGGCCGTGCCGGACGTCGCCACGGCCGGGGCGATCACCGGCGGCGCCGCCGTGGTGCTCGGATTCGGATCGTGGGTCCTGCTCCGCTGGCTCGGAAAACGGACAACGCTCCGCGAAGGGAAAGTGATCGCGCAGCAGCTCGCGGAGGCGGCGCGTGCGTGCCAGTTGCTCCGGGAGTTCGCGACGGCGCAGCACGCGGCCGAGATCCGGCGTCTGAACGAAAAGCACGACCGGGACCGGCAGCGCACCGAGGAGCACTACAAGCCGTTACTGGCGTCACAAAAGAGGCAGTTCGAAGACGAGCTGCGGCGGCTCGACTCCGACTTCGCAACGGCGGCGGAGCGGCTCCGGAACAAGCGCGACGCCGACACCCGCACCGCCGACAACCAGTACAACACCAAGAAGGCCGAAACCGAATCGCGCAGAGGCGGCGAGTTGGCCGCCGCGGAGGCGACGTTCGCCGAACGAATGGCCCAACTGACCGCGGCCCGCGACGCCCAGTGGGAGAAAATGGCGGGCGCCTGGAACGCCACCACCCAAAGCGTGGCCGGCACTTTTGAGGAACTCCGGGCCGCGGGCGCCGCGTTCCCCGCGTGGGACGCGTTCACACCGAACCGCCCGCTCGCGGACCGCGTCCCCGCGGGCATCCGCTTCGGCTCGGTGATTGTCGATCTGGGTACGATCACCGATGCCGTACCCACCGACCCGCGCCTGGCGCCGGCGGCGGCGCTGAGCGGCGAGGTGCCGGCGTACTTGCCCTTCCCGGACCGGTGTTCGGTGCTGATGCGGTGCCGCGACGAGGGCCGCGCCGCGGGCATCTCGGCCCTGCAAGCGATGATGCTGCGGTTCCTCACCGGCCTGCCGGCCGGCAAGGTCCGGTTCACAATCGTCGATCCGGTCAGCCTCGGCGACAGCTTCGCCGCGTTCATGCACCTCGCGGACTACGACGAGAAGCTGGTCACCTCGAAAATCTGGACCGACCCGCGCGACATCGAGGCGCGGCTCTCGGACCTGACCGACCACACCGCGAGCGTGATCCAGAAGTACCTGCGCAACCAGTACAAGTCGATCGAGGAGTACAACAAGGCGGCAGGCGAGGTGGCCGAGCCGTACCGCGTGCTGGTGGTCGCGAACTTCCCGAACAACTTCACCCCGGAGGCGGCCAAGCGCCTCGTCAGCCTCGCGAACAGCGGCCCGTCGTGCGGCGTGTGCGTGCTGGTGACGGCGGACACGCGCGCCGCGATGCCGCGCGACTTCAACATCGCGGACCTCGAAGCCGCCAGCTACACGCTCGTCTGGAAGGACAACACGTTCGTGCCGAAAGACCCCGTGCTGGCCCCGTTCGTGCCGGCACTCGACCGCCCGCCGGAGCCGGCAACGATCGCCAGCATCGTTCAGCGGGTCGGCAAAGGCAGCAAGGAAGCGGCCCGGGTGGAGGTGCCCTTCGAGTACATCGCCCCCAGGCCCGAGGACGTCTGGACCGGCAGCGCGGCGAAGAGTTTCGACGTGGCCGTGGGCCGCGCGGGCGCGACGCGGAAGCAACTGTTCTCGCTCGGTCGCGGAACGGCGCAGCACGCCGTGATCGCGGGGAAGACCGGGTCCGGCAAGTCCACTCTGCTGCACGCGCTGATTACGAACCTCGCTCTCACCTACAGCCCCGACGAGGCGGAACTCTATCTGATCGACTTCAAGGAAGGGGTCGAGTTCCAGTGGTACGCCAACTACCGGTTGCCGCACGCGCGGGTCGTGGCGATCCAGAGCGAGCGCGAGTTCGGGCTGAGCGTGCTCCAGCGCCTGGACGGCGTCCTGCGCGAGCGCGGCGAGAAGTTCCGTGACGCCGGCGTCAACGACCTGGCCGGCTACCGCGCGGCCGTGCCGCACGAGAAGACGCCGCGCATTCTCCTGGTGATCGACGAGTTTCAGGCGTTCTTCACCGAGGATGATAAGCTCGCGCAAGAGGCGTCGCTCCTGCTCGACCGGCTGGTGCGCCAGGGCCGCGCCTTCGGGATGCACGTCCTGCTCGGCTCGCAAACGCTCGGGGGCTCGTACTCCCTCGCGCGAAGCACCATCGACCAGATGGCAGTGCGCGTCGCGCTCCAGTGCTCCGACGCCGACGCGCAAATGATCCTCAGCAAGGACAACACAGCCGCCCGGTTGCTGTCGCGGCCCGGGGAGGCGATCTACAACGACCAGAACGGCATGGTCGAAGGGAACGACCCGTTCCAGGTGGTGTGGCTCGCGGAGGAGAAGCGCGAGCAGGTGCTCGAAGAGCTCCACGCGCGGGCCGGCGACCGGTGGCCCGCGCCGCTGGTGTTCAGCGGGAACTCGGCCGCAGTGCTCGCGAACAACCGCCCGCTGGCGAAGCAGTTGCGCGAACCGGCGCCCGTGAAAGTGCCGACCGCGTGGCTCGGCGATCCGGTGGCCATCAAGGAGCCGACGGCGGCCCTGTTCCGCGCCCATGGCGGCTCGAACCTGCTCATGATCGGCCAGAGCGAGGAGGTCGCCCGGGCGCTGTTCGTCTCCTCGGTACTCAGCCTCGCGGCTCAGGCGCCCGAAACGAAGTTCACCCTCCTCGACGGCACCCCGGACGACGCGGACGAAGCCGAATACCTCCGCAAGTTCACCGAGAAGTTGCCTTCCGCTACCGCCCCGAACCGTGCCGGCCTACCCGCCGCACTCGCCGAACTTACGGGGGAGATCGATAAGCGCCAAAAGGGAGAAAGCGAGCGCACGCCGCGGTTCGTGCTGATCTTCGGAATCCACCGGTTCCGCGAGCTGCGCAAAGCCGAGGACGATTTCAGCTTCGGGCGCCGCGGCGAGCGCGAGCCGTCCCCCGCCGAGCGGCTCGCAACGATCTTGAAGGACGGCCCGCTCTCTGGCGTTCACGCGGTCGTGTGGTGCGACTCGCTCGTGAACCTGAACCGCGCGTTCGACCGACCGCTCCTGCGCGAGTTCGCACTGCGGGTGCTGTTCCAGATGAGCGCGACCGACTCCAGTACCCTGATGGACGCGCCGACCGCCTCGAAGTTGGGCCGGCACCGGGCGTTGTACCTCCAGGACGAACAGGACCGGCCCGAGAAGTTCCGCCCCTACGGGTTACCCGCGCCGGAGTGGCTCGACGAGGCGTGTGCGTCCCTCCGAGCCCGACTCGCGTTGCAGCCGGAACACGCGGCGGTGTAATTCCTTGTGCGCGAAACTCCAGGGCCGTTCCGTTATTCACGTTGGGTGATGCCGATAAGGTTGTGCGCGTGTTCGGGGTGTCGCTGGAGCCATTCGAGTGCTTCGGGCGTGCGGTCGGCGGGTACGGTGGCGAGCCGGTGAATGGCGGCGTTGCGGAGGGCCGCGAGCACCTGCGGTGCGGCCCCCTTGCGGACCCGGCACGCATCCGCGCCCAAGGTCACATCGCGCACGTCGTGGCGTTGGTTCTCGATGCGCCAATGGGACCGCACCAGGCCCAGAAGTGCTCGCGCGTCGGCCCGCTCGACCGTCAAGCTGGTGATCCCGTGCAGCACCTCCACGGTGGTCACACCCTTGACCGTCCGCGCACGGGTGATGCGGGACCCGTGCTTCAATCCGGTCCACCGATCGTGGCACGTCAGCAGCGGGGTGGCCCGCACGGTCCGCGTCTCGATCCGCCCGTGCCCCGGGCCACCGACGTGGCCGGGCGCCCCAGTTGCTCGGGCGTCGGGACCGGCTCAGGGGGACGTGGCCGCCGCGAGCCCTCGGGCGGCGTCCTCGAACCCCAACCCGGCCTCGATGTCGGCCACCAGGCCGGGTTGGTTGTCCTTGGCCGTGAGCACGTAATGGCCCCGCCGTCGACCACCGCCGCGGCCACGTCCCGCGGGCAGAACGTGGCACCCCCGGTGAGCACCGAGCCGATCCCGAGCAACGCCAGGGCCGCCTGGTGCTCGTTCGTCTGGGCGTCCACCCGGATCTGGCCGAGCACCGCCGCGGCGGGCGGGCACGTGCCGGGCCACCCGGTGCGGGCCCGGCACGTGCCCGCCCCGGCTCCCGCGCAGGCACTTGCCGTCCAGGGCCACATGCGCGCGGGCGTCCGGGGTCAGGCGGCCCGCGATCCACCGGCCCAGGGCCGCCTCCAGTTGCTGGGGGGCGATCCGCCGCAAGGTCCGGGACAGGGTCGACGCGGACGGCGTTTGACCCCGCCGGAACCCGCGCGCGTGAGCCAACGGGGTCCCGTACTGGCGCCCGAACCGGGCGATCCCCTGGAGGCCCGTGCGGCCCATCCGCACCGCCAACGCGACCAACCCGAGGACCGCCGGCAGCGGGTGGATCCGGCCCTGCAACCCGCGCGGGTCGGGGACCGTTGACTACTACTCATACTGCCAGCGCGCGCGGGCATCGAGCACCTCGGGCCGAAGGAGTGCCCCGCTACCCAACAAGCCTGCACGCGACAAGGTGAAATAAGGAACGGCCCTGGGCATGACAGGGCCATTCCTTTATTCACTCTGGGGGATGCCGATAAGGTTCCTCGCGTTCTCGGGGTGGAGTTGGAGGAGTTCAATAGCCTCCGGCCGGCTCTTGGCCTCGACGCTGGCCAGCAGGTGAACCACAACGTTACGCACCGCAGCCAGGACCTGCGGAGCCGTGCCCTTTCGCACGCGACACGCATCCTCGCCCAGCGTCACATCTCGAACGTAATGCAAGCCGTTTTCGATCTGCCAGTGATCACGAAGAATCGTCAGAAGTGTCGCCGCGTTCGCCCGCGCCATCGACAGGCTCGTGATCCCGTACACCACCTCCACCGTCTTCTTACCCTTCACCGCCCGCTCACGCGTGATTCGCAGACCTTGCTTCAGGCCCTTCCACTTCTGACCCACCGTCACGATCGGTGTCGTCTCCAGCGTCCGCTTCTCGATCCGACCGTGACCTTTCTCCGATGTCGTCACGACTCGGTCCGCCGGTGCCGAGAAGTGGACGTCTTCAGGGGGAAGTGGCCGCCGCGAGCCCTCGGGCGGCCGTTTCAAAGGCGAATCCGCCCTCGATATCGACCTCCAATCCGGATTGGTTGCCCTTCACGACGAGCAGGTAATCGCCACCCCTGTCGATCACCTGTTCCGCCAGGTCCCGCTGGCAGAACATCGCATCGCCGACCACAACTTTGCCCTGGAGCGGCAGGATCCCCAACAATCCCAGAGCCGCCTTGTGTTCGTTGGTCTTGGAGTCAACGCGAACCTGGGCGAGTACGGCTTCAACGGCCGGAGCATAGGCGGCGACGAGATGTTGACCGGGCACATCACCATGGGTGTACGACATGCTTTGCGCCTACCCAGCGAGTCTGTGTCGGCGTTCGCCGGTGATGTTGGCTTGTCGTCGATTCCAGTAGTTTCAAGTTGGCGGCTTGGTTTTGTTGGCCGATCGTGCAGTAGTAATGGACTTATTTTCGCCATCTGTAGGTGCCAGCCCATCGGCCAACAGTATCAGGCATACCGCCGCCAGTGTCCACCCGAGGCCGCGGGCTGAGCGGGACCACAACCAGGCGTTACGCAGGATCAGCCCGACGGCCACCCACAGGAGTCGCACGACCCCATCGGTGGTCGAGGTCCGGGGCCGAACCTGCCCCAACTGGCGGTAGCTGCTCTCGATCCCGAATCGGGTCCGGTACAGGTCCCGAATCGCCACCGGGCTCCCGCTCACCCGCCACACCGCGTACAGTAACTTCTTGCTCCGCCGGCCCCCGGTCCGCCGGTACCGGTAGCTCTTGTGAGCGATCACCACGTGCACCCGCACCGAGGTGCCCCGATCCGCGTGGGTGTACGCATATCGACCCGCGCCCCGCCGCCGCACGGCCCGCAACCCGACCCCCTTCACCCCGGGCCGGGGCTTGCGGCCCCGGACCACGGCCGGGATCACGAACGGCACACCCCGCGCCTGGAGCAACCGCATCACCGCGATCGAGAAGAACGCCTTGTCCAGCAGCGCGACCCGGACCGTAACCCGTGCCGCCGTCACCTGATCCAACAGCCGGGTGAGCACCGCGGTCATCGGCTCCTTCTCGCCCACGGCCGTCAACCCGAGCGTGTACCGGTCCGGTCCCCCGACGAGGCACGCGGTGGCGTACGTGTGGAACGTGTGGGTGCCGCCGGCCCCCTTGGACCGGGTGGTGTCCCGGTTCGGCGTCCCGAAGTACCCGATCCGGTGGTAGTCGATCGCGACCCGAGCCGCCCGCTTCCGCTTGCCGAGCGGGGCGTGGAGGGCCGGCCGCAACCGCCGCTCGAGGGTGCGGCGCCGCTTGGGCAGCGTGAGGTACAAGCAATCCCAGATGGCCTGCCCGGACGGGGCGTCGGCGATCGCGGCACAGGCCGCGGCCACCGAGCGGGCGAACGCCGCGGCGAACAGCACCACCCGCCACACCACCTCGGGTGTACAGGTGCGGCGACGCTTGGGCAGTTGGACCGCACGGCCGAGCCAGTCGGTCAGGACCGGACGGAGGTGCCGGGTGGCGTGGGCCGGGGTGGCTCGGATAGACTGACGTTTGGGTCGCATGGGGGCTCCGACAGTGGAGGCGTGGTAACCACCATTGACCGGTAAACCCATGCGGCCCGCTACTCATAAATCGCCCAACTTGAAACTACTGGATTCCAGAAGTCATCGAGCGGTGCGGTTTCGCTGAGCAGGTCGGCCCGGAGTTGGAGGATCGCTTCGGCGCCCGGCTCGGACCAGAACTTCTCGGACCCCTTGACCCGATGATTCATCTGCTTGATCGTCGACTCCACGTGGCTGGTGGTGATCGGCAGACCGGCCCGGCGATACTCCGCGTATTTCATACGTCCCCGTTGGTTCTCGAAGTCGCACCGGGCCTCGGCTACGCACACCCGCGGGTGCGTCTCGCCGTCGGTCGCCTCGGGCATCCCGAGAACCTGTTGCCGCGACTCCAGACCCGACACGACCGTCGCAACATCCCCACGCCACAGCGCCTCGATCCACTGCACATATCGGGACCAACCCTCCCCAAACGGACCACCCGCCATCGCGGCACCGTACACATACGCCAACGCGTGGATGAAATCGACCACCGGCGTGAAGCTCGAGAAGTGCCGTTCCCACACGCCCCAGTTGGCATTCGACCCGTCGCCCAGAAACACCCGGCGTTTCGACCCGTAGAACCCACGGGCCCAAGCCGCGGCCGCCAGCAACCCACCGAACACCTCGACCCCCTGCTTGGTGCTCACCACGCTCCGCACGACCAACTCGGGCGGTTCGTACCGGCCGGTCGCCTCGGGCACCGGTTGGGGATCGACCGGGGCGACCGCGTCACCGGCCGGCTCACGCCCGGCGGCCTTCGATTCCGACTTGATTTCCTGGGCCAGACGCGGGATCCGCTCGGGGTCGATATAGTGCGTGGGAATTTGCGGGCACGGGTCGTCCGTGTCGGACACACTCGCCATTGAGGCCAGCAAACCCACCTTGTCCTCACGCCAATGCTCCCCCTTCTTCTTCTTCTTCGGGGGTACCGGCGTCGCGACCGCGGAGCCCTTCGGCTGTTCCGGTGACGTCGGGTTCCGGATCTGAAGCCTTCCGCCGTCCATCTGGACCACCGCAATCGGCGGGGGCACGACATCCGGAGGCGCCTTCTTGCGTTCAACCAGAGGCAAGGACTCGTAAGCCGCGACGGCGGCATCGCGTTCGGCACACCGCTCGGTACCGATCTGTTGCGTTCGTCGCTCGACCTGCTTGACCGGAACCGGAACCTCGGCCAGTTCCCGCAGGGCCTCAGCGGCCAGCGCAAACGATCCGCACCGGGTGCCCGCGAACACGACTTTCTTCAACAGGGCCGGGGATTGCCCGCCGCGGTCAATCGCCAGACTCGCCGACTGAGGGAAAAAAAGCCCGCCGGCAGGCGGTGCAGTAGGCCGACGGTTCGCTCCACTCCGCTTCCCCGACCCGCGTGGTGAGGATGCGTGGTTCGGGATCACCGGGTGATGGCGTCTGTCGGCACCCCGGGCATTGTTGTCTCTCGGCGGGTATGGTGCCGGCCGCTTGTTTCTGGAGAGCTTGGCGGAGCAGTTCGCGTGACACCGTTTGGCCCAACTGGACGACCAGTTCTTCGAGTTCCTCGAACGTCGTGCCCCACGGCGGCCCATCGGGTCCGAACAGCCTCTCGACCAACGTTTTGGCCACCCCGTCCAGGTACGCCTTATTCGCTGCGACTTCGGGACGAGCGTTATTGGGGCGTGCCATACCTGATCTCCACCAACGACTTGTGTGGCTCGCACGGCCGTTATTTCTTCGAGCCGCGGTCTATCATGATACCCCAACTTGCAAACCGTGTCGTGGACCCGGTCACTTCCGCCTCCGCCGCCGAACAATGAGCTCACCTGCACCGCCATGATACAGTCAGCGACGCGTCCCGAATCACATGGCGGTGTCAGGTGCAGCGCCGGGTTCGGCTTCTGCGCTATCCCGCCAGTAGTCGCGGGGCCACACTCGATCCGGCGGCTGACCCAACTGCCAGGCGACGTACTCGGGCGGCGGGTGGCCGATGTCGAGCACGTGCTCCGCCCGGAACGGTACCTCAGCCCCGAAGCACAGGTACACCCGGTCGGACCGTTCGAGGCACGCTGGCTGGTTGTCCAGGATGCCGATGTACGTGTCGCCGACCCGCTCGGCCACGAGCACCCACATACGCTCCGACCGCACCCCGACCGACCCGTCGTTCTCGTAAGCCTCGATATGGAACAGCAGCTTAGCGGCGTCGCCGCGCTTGAGGCCGCGGCGCTGGTCGAGCGGGGGCACCCAGAACGTGTCGGGGTGCTGTCGGCTCAACTCCTCACCGGAGTCGATTTGCCAGTAATCACGCTCGAATGTGGCAAGCCGCACCGCCACTCGAAAACCCTCTGGGTGGCCGAACAGAAAGCTCACCGGCACCGCCATCACCGGATCAGCGATGCGTCCCGAATCAGCGGGCGGTGTCAGGTGCAGCGCCGGGTTCGGCTTTCTCATTGCTGCACACCTCGGTGACGACCGAGGCTCACCAACTCTTGAGCCACGCATCGGGAACACCAACTCTCCTGGCACAGCTCCGGTCAAGGCGGCGCCTTCTCTACCCCATGCTTGCGCTCCGACTCCTCTCGTTCGCGTTGGTTCCTTACCCTTTCCTGAGCGTGCCGCACATGGCCGAGCGTGGCGATGATCGTGGCCCCGAACACCAGCGCCACGGATGCGAGAAGGAACATGACCACGAAGCGCGGCCGCTGCGGCCACACGCCGGTGTAGAGCGCGATGAGGAGCCATCCCACCAATACCGCAGCCAATGCCAAGCAGGCACCCCAGATCGCCACTTCGCCAGGGGTACTAGTTTCCCAGTCTGGCTCTGGAGTCAAAATGGCGTTGGCAAACACCAATCGCTCCTCGGGTGGCCGAACGAACAGCTCACCTGCACCGCCATCATCGGATGAGCGATGCGTCCCGAATCAGATGGCGGTGTCAGGTGCAGCGCCGGGTTCGGCGTGCTTTTGGTGAGCCGTGGGTGCCGGAATCTGCTCCCGGCGCCACGCCACGGCCACGGCGGCCACCGCTCCGACCACCAGCCCCACGAGCAGCCCCTGTGACACGCCCGAACCGATGCCCACGTGCAGAGGGCTGAACCACGTCCCCACCGGCCGAAAATGCTCGGCGGGAGTACCCGGGGGCCGCCGCTCCGAGGAGATAACCGCCCCCGCCGCCGGCACACGCCCCGGCGAGGCCACTCAGGCACACGATCAGGTATGCCCGCAGGACCGACACGGCGCCCCCCAGACGCAGCCCCCGGATGAGCACGGTGACCGACCCGATGCACGCCGCGCCGCACAGGGCGGAGCCGCCCACCATGTCCGCCCACGCATGCTTGCGTGGGGCGTCGAACTCGGGCGAGCTGTACCGGATTAGCCCGGGGTAGCAACCCGGGAAGAAGCCGGGAGCGAACGTGTCCGTGAACGCAAAGACGATCTCCCCGACCTGCATGAACGCAAACCCGCCGGCCACGGCAGCAGCGAACCCCAGTGCCACACAGCCGAGCCACCGCATCCGCGCCTCCGGCTGGTCTTGCCGAACGTAAAGCTCACCTGCACCGCCATCACACGATGAGCGGTGCGTCCCGAATCAGCCGGCGGTGTCAGGTGCAGCGCCGGGTTCGGCTCGCTCACGTCCGCGGTTCCGGGGCACACGCCCCGCGCCGCGCATCTGCGGATGCCCGCGGCACCGATGCGGCCGAGCGGAGCACCACCGACCCCACGCGCCGTGTCGCGGCCCATCGGAGGCCGGCCACCACCGCACCTCGCGGCGATGAGCCGCGCCGACCACCGGCGGGCACCACGCGGAGCACCCCCGACCCGAACCGCCGTGTCCCCACCCGCATCCCGGCCACGCCCAACCGCACCTCGCGGCGACGAGCCGCGCCCGCGCCCACCGGCACTCTGCGGAGCCCGACGCGCGGGGTTCACCCACGCGGACCACACGCACACCGCCGCACGGGCGCTCCAGCACGCGAGGGTGGCCGAACAAATAGCTCACCTGCACCGCCCCCTCCCAGGGAGCGATGCGTCACAAACTCGCGGGCGGTGTCAGGTGCAGCGCCGGGTTCGGCTCGATGCCCTCGGCGGTTCCGAGGTGGCACGCTCAGCATCGCGGCTCCGCGGAAGCCCGCCCACCGTCGCGGCCGAGCGGAGCACCACCGACCCACCCGCCGTGTCCCGGCCCATTGGAGGCTGGCACCAACCGCACCTGGCGGCGACGAGCCGCGCCAACCACCAGCGGGCGCCACGCGGAGCACCACCGACCCGAACCACCGTGTCCCCACGCGCCGCCGGCCACGCCCAACCGCACCTCGCGGCGGCGAGCCGCGCCAGACACGACCGGCACCCCGCGGAACCCGACACAAGGGTTTCACCACCGCGGACCACACGCCTCGCACCGCCGCACGCGCACTCATGCACGCGATGGTTGCCGAACGAACAGCTCACCTGCACCGCCATCATACCGTCAGCGTTGCGTCCCAGACCAGATGGCGGTGTCAGGTGCAGCGCCGGGTTCGGCTCGCTCACCACCGCGGTTCCGGGCCACGGGCCGAGCGTCGCGCATCCGCGGAGCCCGTGCCACCGGTGCGGGCGTGCGGAGCACCACCGACTCGACGCACCGTGTCGCGGCCCACCGGAGGCCACCCACCACCGCCACGCGCGGCGATGAGCCGCGCCCGGCACCCACGGGCACCACGCGGAGCACCACCGACTCGAACCGCCGTGTCCCCACGCGCCCCCGGCCACGCCCACCCGCACCTCGCGGCGACGAGCCGCGCCAGCCCCGCCCGGCCCCACGCGGAGCACCACACGTGGGGTTCACCCACGCGGACCACACGCACACCACCGCCGCACGCGCGCTCAGGAACGCGAGGGTGGCCGAACATAAAGCTCACCTGCACCGCCATCATACCGTCAGCAACGCGTCACAAATCAGCGGGCGGTGTCAGGTGCAGCGCCGGGTTCGGCATCTGCGCAGCCCCCAGCTACCCGCCGTTGACCTCGGCCGCCACGACCCGACCATCCGGGCCGAAGTGAACGTACAGGAAGGCGTCGTCGAAGCCGTATGGGCCGAGGCCGCTCCAGCATCCCAGCCAGTACACCCACGTCTCCGGGTGGTCCAGTCGAACGCCGTACCCGTCCACCGGCCCCCGCGGGTCACGCGACGGTGGCTCGCCCTCGCCCAGCAGTTCCCGCACACGCTCTTTGGGCGTCCCAGCGGGCAGGTGGCGGATGGCGTCACGGGCCATCGGCCCCCGCCCCCGCTCGTCGGCGGCCGCCCACGCCGCCGGGCTGAATGGGCGGTCGTCGAACGGGTCGAGATACCGGTCGAGCGCGACGAACCCGGCCACGCACCCGCGGGCCAACAGCAACGCGGCCAGGGCGAGCAAGCCGACGACACACTTCCACCGCCGCATCTCGCACTGCCTCTGTTGCCGAACGAACAGCTCACCTGCACCGCCATCACCGGATGAGCGATGCGATCCAAACTACATGGCGGTGTCAGGTGCAGCGCCGGGTTCGGCGTCTGGGCTACCCCCGCCAGACCACCTGCACGCCGGCAAGCTCGATGCCGCCTGGCCCGGCGGCGAGTTGCCCGGCCTTGCGGTTAAGCAGGGCCGGCCCGAAGCACTCGCCGAACCCGACCCGCTCCCCGCAGTGCAGGAAGCTGACGTACGGCCAGCGGTAGAACGACCCCCGCACCTTCTCGGGGGCGTCTCGCCAGCCGAGCAACCGGCCGGGCCGGCCGCACTCCCGCACCCCGGCGTCCGTCACCTCCCACCACTGGAAGGTGCTGCCGTGGTCGAACTGCCCGCGCTCCAGGTCGCCGTCCGCGACTTGGTAGATGTACAGCGCGTCGAACGCGGCGAGGTCGGCGACGCGGACCCCGAATGAGTCGGCCACGTAGTCGAGGAAACGCGGCGTGCGGTGCCACGACCAGACGTCGGCCAGTGCCTCAGCGACCGAACGCGACGGCTGCGGCTCCATCGGTCGAGCGCCCTCGGGTGGCCGAACAAACAGCTCACCTGCACCGCCACCATCGGATGAGCGATGCGTCCCAGATCAGATGGCGGTGTCAGGTGCAGCGCCGGGTTCGGCTTCTGCGCCCCGCGCCGCGCATCCGCGGAGCCCGCCCACCGACGCGGCCGAGCGGAGCCACCACCGACCCGCACCACCGTGCCGCGGCACACCGGTGGCCGCCCACCACCGACACCCGCGGCGATGAGCCGCGCCCGGCACCCACGGGCACCACGCGGAGCACCACCGCCACGAACCGCCGTGTCCCCCCCCGCCACCGGCCACGCCCACCGCAAGCTCGCGGCGACGAGCCGCGCCGGTCGCACTCGGGCACCACGCGGAGCCCGATACTCGCCGTTTACCACCGCGGACCACACGCACACCACCGCACGCGCCATCGAGCGGCCTCGGGGTGCCGAACAACAAGCTCACCTGCACCGCCACGTCCCGAGCCGCGATGCGTCCCGAATCAGCGGGCGGTGTCAGGTGCAGCGCCGGGTTCGGCGCGACCTCCTCAACCGAACTTGGCCTTCCGCTCCACAGGGGTCAGGCACCGATAGCATACCTCGCGCTGCGGGTCATCCTCGCGTGCCAGCGTCGGGGCACCGCACCGCTGGCATAGGTAGGCACGCCGCCCGACCTCCCACGGCACCGACGGGTCGAATCCGCCCCGCTCTGCGTAGTACCGGGCGGCCCGCACCACCAGCTCCACGTCGCGGCAGATGTGCCGCTCACGGTCCCCGAACCCCTGCTCGATGAGCGGGCCATAGATCTCCACGTCCCGGTCGCCGCCGGCCGGGTCCTGGAACCGCCGCTGCAGGTAGCCGCCGTGGGTGCCCGCCAGCCAGTACACCCCGTCGCCACCGGACACCTCGAACCGCTCGCAGAACTGGTCGTATTCGTGGCACGCCTCGTCCTCGGTCGGCCACAGGATCAGGATGGGGTGGGTCCGGCGGTCCAGCCGGCGGATCGCGGTCTCGATTGTCTCCCAGGACGGACGCACGGCCTTCTCCCTGCGATCCCGTCGCCCGTCCTGCAGGTAGGAGAGCGTTTCCAGCACCTTCGCGTGCATCGGCTCCCCCTCGGTTGCCGAACAATGAAGCTCACCTGCACCGCCATCATCGGATGAGCAATGCGTTCCAAGTCAGCCGGCGGTGTCAGGTGCAGCGCCGGGTTCGGCTCTGTCCTCAGCGCGGTCGGCGCATGACGACGAGAGTGCGTCCTCCGCTCGCGGTGCCCAAGCTCACGACCAGTTGAGCGTAGGCCGGGTCGCCCTGCAGCCGTACTTCTTCGATCACCGTGCCGTCGTCGTCCTGTGCCCGACAGATCATCGACCCACCTGGACCGAGACATGAACCGCCGGCAAGGGATTTGCGGTATGGTCCCGGCAATCGGGGCGGGGCCACGACCGCCCACCCATCGTATCCGGCCACGACGGCTTCCAGGGAGACGAACGGTCGCTCCTGTCGTGTGGCCGATTCCGCGTGCCGGCCCCAGGGTGACAGCCAATAACCGGCACACCCCGCACCGAGTAACACGACGAACACAAGCCACCGCACCCGCATCCGATCCCCCTTCCGGTGCCGAACATAAAGCTCACCTGCACCGCCATCACCGGATGAGCGGTGCGTCCCAGAACAGATGGCGGTGTCAGGTGCAGCGCCGGGTTCGGCTTCTGCGCTGGGATGTGCGGTTCCGCGGAGCCCGCGCCCGCGTCGCGGTTCCGCGGAGCCACCACCGACCCGCACCACCGTGCCGCGGCACACCGGGGGCCACCCACCACGGCACCGCGCGGCGATGAGCCGCGCCGCCCACCGACCGGTATCGGCGGAGCACCACCGATCCGACGCGCCGTGTCCCCACGCGCCTCCGCCCACGCCCAACCGCACCTCGCGGCGATGAGCCGCGCCAGACACGACCGGCACCACGCGGAGCACGACACGCGAGGTTCACCCATGCGGACCACACGCTCAGCGCCGCCGCACGCGTGCTCACGCGCCCTCTGGGTGGCCGAACAGAAAGCTCACCTGCACCGCCAAGATGGAGTGAGCGACACAACGGCGGCTGATGGCGGTGTCAGGTGCAGCGCCGGGTTCGGCTCGCTCGCCTCCGCGGTTCCGGGCGACACGCCGAGCTTGGCGCATCCGCGGAACCCGCGGCACCGGTGCGGCCGAGCGGAGCCCCACCGACTCGAATCGCCGTGTCGCGGCCCACCGGTGGCCACCCATCACCGCACCTCGCGGCGACGAGCCGCGCCCGCCCTGACGCGCGCCACGCGGAGCACCACCGACCCGAACCGCCGTGTCCCCACCCGCACCCCGGCCACGCCCAACCACACCTCGCGGCGACGAGCCGCGCCCGCCCCGACCGGCACCACGCGGAGCCACCACCGACGCGTGGGCGTCACCTTCGCGGACCACACGCCCACCACCGCACGCGCGATCCAGAACGCGAAGGTGGCCGAACATAAAGCTCACCTGCACCGCCATCACACGATGAGCGGTGCGTCCCAACTCAGCCGGCGGTGTCAGGTGCAGCGCCGGGTTCGGCTCGATGCCCTCGGCGGTTCGGGGTCGCACGCCGAGCGCCGCGCATCCGCAGAGCCCGCGGCACCGACGCGGCTGGGCGGAGCACCACCGACCCGACGCGCCGTGTCCCGGCACACCGGAGGCCGCCCACCACCGCACCTCGCGGCGATGAGCCGCGCCGACCACCCACGGGCCACACGCGGAGCACCACCGACCCGCACCGCCGTGTCCCGACACATCGGAGGCCACGCCCAACCGCAAGCTCGCGGCGATGAGTCGCGCCAGACCCGACCGGCACCACGCGAAGCCCGACGCGCGCGGTTCACCACCGCGGACCACACGCACACCGCCGCACGCGCGCTCCTGCACGCGATGGTTGCCGAACATACAGCTCACCTGCACCGCCATCATCGGATGAGCGGTGCGTCACAAGTCAGCGGGCGGTGTCAGGTGCAGCGCCGGGTTCGGCTTCGTCGCGGGCAGTTGCGGTTCCGCGGAGCCCGCGCCCGCGTCGCACATCCGCGGAGCCACCACCGACCCGCACCACCGTGCCGCGGCACACCGGTGGCCGCCCACCACCGACACACGCGGCGATGAGCCGCGCCGACCACCGGTGGGCACCACGCGGAGCACCACCGACCCGCACCGCCGTGTCCCCATGCGCGGCTGGCCACGCCCAACCACACCTCGCGGCGACGAGCCGCGCCCGCCCCGACCGGCACCACGCGGAGCCACCACTGACGAGCGGGGCTTACTCACGCGGACCACACGCCCACCACCACCGCACGCCCGCTCCAGCACGCGAAGGTGGCCGAACGTAAAGCTCACCTGCACCGCCATCACACGATGAGCGGTGCGTCACAACTCAGCGGGCGGTGTCAGGTGCAGCGCCGGGTTCGGCCTCTTGGGCCGCCACTCTGCCGGACGCGAGTAGTTGCCGGAGAGCATGGCAACCGCTCATGGTCGCCTCGCGAAGCTCGACGGCGAACCCATCGAGTGTGGTCGCCGACCGTACCGGCAGCCCGAGTTGATCGGGGAGATACGATTCGGCATCCCATACAGCACCACGAACGACTTGGCTGGCTGCGCCCGTCTGGATCTTCCACTGATCTTCAGACCAGTCCACCGTTAGCCGGAGATTGTAGCGGCGGCAGACGGCAGTATCGACCTCGACCCCGATCTCTAAATACCGCCAGGCGTGCATACTGATGCGGATATACGGCTCATGTTGGTCGGCGACGAGGCCACCATCGGCGAGGTCGTTCGCCAACTGCAGGAGCGTGTGTTGGGCCTGCGTTAACGCACCCAAGAACGCGACGACGTTGCGGCTGCCCTCGTCCACCGCTTACGCCTCTGGTTGCCGAACAAGTAGCTCACCTGCACCGCGAGGTCCCGGGCCGCGGTGCGTCATAAGCCGCGCGGCGGTGTCAGGTGCAGCGCCGGGTTCGGCATGCCGCGCCTCACCACGTCAGCCGCTCGATCCGCACCAGCGGGGCGGCCGCGACCATCCCGACACCGGCCGCCGCGAGGGCGGCCACCATGCCCACCCGGCGGCGGGTCCACCGGCCCGACGTGTGGGCATCCACAGCCAGCCCGACCCCGACAGCGCCCGCGGCGGCGAACGTTAGGTTGTACGCCAGGGCGGCCTGGCGGGTGATCCGGCCGGTGCGGGCCATCCGATCGGTCGGCAGGCGGAACGGGGCGGTCTCCAAGGCGGACGGGATAAGTCTGACGTCGTCCGACTCCCACCGGTCGGCTCGCCAGATTGCCGGGAACCCGAACAACTCGACGATCTCCGCCCCCGGCGGTTGATCCGGCCACCGGCCGCCGATCGACGGGGCCCACGACCAGACGTTCAGAAGCAGCAGGACGGCCGCCGTGGCGACCGTGGCGAGCTTCGCCTCCCCAGTCCATCGCCGCATCTGGCCCTCCCGTGGTCGCCAACTACCGCCGAACATAAAGCTCACCTGCACCGCCATCATACAGTCAGCAATGCGTCACAAACTAGCGGGCGGTGTCAGGTGCAGCGCCGGGTTCGGCTTCTGCGCGGGCAGTTGCGATTCCGCGGAGCCCGCGCTCGTACCGCGCATCGCGGAGCCACCACCGCCGACCCGCGCTACCGTGTCCCACCCGCACCCGGCCGCGACCAACCGCACCTCGCGGCGACGAGCCGCGCCCGCAACCACCGGCACCACGCGGAGCCCGACATACGGGCTTTACCACCGCGGACCACACGCCCACGCGCCGCACGGGCGCTCATGCGCCCTCTGGGTGCCGAACATACAGCTCACCTGCACCGCCATCACCGGATAAGCGGTGTGTCACAAATCAGCCGGCGGTGTCAGGTGCAGCGACCGGTTCGGCATGCCTTTGGAGCCAACCCCGCGCCTCCGCGACAACCGACCGGCCCCAAGCTGCCACCGCCGCCTCGCCGTACAACCCGTCCCACGTCACTTCGTGAGGGCGGCCCGTTAGGTCGCCGTAGTCGACGTAGAGCCCGTACAGGTGGTGGTAGTCGTGGGACTCACACGCATACCGCCACGGATACGACCGCATCTGGAGCTGCACGAGGTAGGGCCATCGCACCTCGGCCTCGATCACCTCCAACCCCGCCCACGGGTCCACTAGCCCGCTGGCGATGCGCGACAGGTGATGCCGTAACAGCAGCCACGCCGCCGCATCCGCACGGGCAAGGCCCTCCGCGCTGAGCGTTTCCAAGCCGCGATTGGCCGCGGCGAGGGTTGCTTGCGCCTCGTTGATCGACAGTGCTCCAACTTCCACGCCGCGAGACCTCGGGTTGCCGAACAAAGAGCTCACCTGCACCGCCATCACCGGATGAGCGGTAAGTCCCAAGTCAGATGGCGGTGTCAGGTGCAGCGCCGGGTTCGGCATGCCTTATCCTCTCCGCCGACTTGGCGGAAGCGGTGGCTCCTCACTCTTCGGGTCTGGCTCCTCGTCGTCGGCGAGCGGCATGCCCATGACAAACCTGCCTGACTCCCAGACCGACGACTCCAGATCTCGCGGTTTGCGAGCGAGCCGCGGATCGACAGCCACGCACTCCCCGAGGGACGCATGCGTCTGAGCGATCTCGATGCTTGAGCAGAAGAACACCTTCTGCCGGCACTGGCCGCAGAAGCGGACGCCCTCCTCGGCCGTTGGCTGGAGTTGCTCCCACTGCTTCGGACAGCGGAACCGGAACTCGACCCCACAGCCCTCGACCGGGGCACGACTGATCGACGCGAGCCAGTCAGGATCAACACCGAGACTGGCCTCCCGCAGGCGACCCTGCATCGCCTCCCGGCACGGATCGGAGGGGGCAAGCGCGGCGAATTCGCACTCGGCGCGGAGGAAGCCGCCTCCGGCCCGGTCGTGTTCGTCCAGCCAGTCGGCGTAGACCAATCGCGGCAGGTCGTCCGTCGGGGCAGCTCGAATCGCTGCCAGGAATGCAGCCTCGTCGCTCATACGCCCTCTGGTTGCCGAACAATGAAGCTCACCTGCACCGCCATCATCGGATGAGCGGTGCGTCCCGCATCAGCCGGCGGTGTCAGGTGCAGCGCCGGGTTCGGCGTCTGGGCTACCCCCGCCAGACCACCTGCACGCCGGCAAGCTCGATGCCGCCTGGCCCGGCGGCGAGTTGCCCGGCCTTGCGGTTGAGCAGGGCCGGCCCGAAGCACTCGCCGAACCCGACCCGCTCCCCGCAGTGCAGGAAGCTGACGTACGGCCAGCGGTAGAACGACCCCCGCACCTTCTCGGGGGCGTCTCGCCAGCCGAGCAACCGGCCGGGCCGGCCGCACTCCCGCACCCCGGCGTCCGTCACCTCCCACCACTGGAAGGTGCTGCCGTGGTCGAACTGCCCGCGCTCCAGGTCGCCGTCCGCGACTTGGTAGATGTACAGCGCGTCGAACGCGGCGAGGTCGGCGACGCGGACCCCGAATGAGTCGGCCACGTAGTCGAGGAAACGCGGCGTGCGGTGCCACGACCAGACGTCGGCCAGTGCCTCAGCGACCGAACGCGACGGCTGCGGCTCCATCGGTCGAGCGCCCTCGGGTGGCCGAACAAATAGCTCACCTGCACCGCCAGGATCGAGTGAGCACCACAACGCAGATCCGATGGCGGTGTCAGGTGCAGCGCCGGGTTCGGCCTCTGCGACCGCGCCCAGGTGAGCCCGCCCCCACGCGACCGCCTCCTCGGCTGACCGGAACACCCGCACCCCGGCACGGCACATCGCCCCCGGGGCGGCCTCGGCAAGCGCGTTGTCCTCGATGAGCAGCCACAGCGGGAGCCACACGTCTCCGTCCGGCTGCTTGAGCCGCGCCCAAGTGTGGAGCCGGCCGCCGATCAGGCAGTACCGGGCGAGCGGCAACTCGCGGGTGAGGTCGGCCACCACCTCGGCGTCGCTCCACTCGCCACGCTTCCGCACCCCGATGCCCTCCGGGTGCCGAACAATAAGCTCACCTGCACCGCCATCATCGGATGAGCGGAGCGTCGCAGTCTAGCGGGCGGTGTCAGGTGCAGCGCCGGGTTCGGCGTGCCTTTGTGGGCTATCGCACATACTGGTACACCAACCACCTCGGCCGCTCGCCCCGCACCAAGTACTCGGCGGCCGCCGCGAAGGCACGCTCCGCCCGCAGGCACGACTCCGGCGGGGCCGGCGTCGGCTCCTCGCACGACAGCGCCATCCGCTGGGCCTCGGTCGCCGGCGCGGGGCCATCCGGGTCGGTGGCCCGGTACTCGCTCCACGCCCCATCAAGGAACATCAGGACCGCTACCCCGCCCGCCTTACCGAGCCAGAAGCACGGCTCGATGTCGCGGGCTGGCAGACTGAGCAGCCGACCCAGCCAAGTCCGATGACGTGTGCCGCGGTCGAGGAGTACCCACAGATCGCACGCCTCGGCCGCCGCCGCTCGCGTCAACACCTCTCCGACGGCGGCCGTATCGGGCAGTCGGGTTTCGGTGTCGTCCCACTCGACGATGTACGATGCCCCGTCAATCGCGCCACTCCGCGGCCGAACGAACAGCTCACCTGCACCGCCATCACCGGATGAGCGATGCGATCCAAACTACATGGCGGTGTCAGGTGCAGCGCCGGGTTCGGCGTCTGGGCTACCCCCGCCAGACCACCTGCACGCCGGCAAGCTCGATGCCGCCTGGCCCGGCGGCGAGTTGCCCGGCCTTGCGGTTAAGCAGGGCCGGCCCGAAGCACTCGCCGAACCCGACCCGCTCCCCGCAGTGCAGGAAGCTGACGTACGGCCAGCGGTAGAACGACCCCCGCACCTTCTCGGGGGCGTCTCGCCAGCCGAGCAACCGGCCGGGCCGGCCGCACTCCCGTACCCCGGCGTCCGTCACCTCCCACCACTGGAAGGTGCTGCCGTGGTCGAACTGCCCGCGCTCCAGGTCGCCGTCCGCGACTTGGTAGATGTACAGCGCGTCGAACGCGGCGAGGTCGGCGACGCGGACCCCGAATGAGTCGGCCACGTAGTCGAGGAAACGCGGCGTGCGGTGCCACGACCAGACGTCGGCCAGTGCCTCAGCGACCGAACGCGACGGCTGCGGCTCCATCGGTCGAGCGCCCTCGGGTGGCCGAACAAACAGCTCACCTGCACCGCCACCATCGGATGAGCGATGCGTCCCAGATCAGATGGCGGTGTCAGGTGCAGCGCCGGGTTCGGCTTCTGCGCCCCGCGCCGCGCATCCGCGGAGCCCGCCCACCGACGCGGCCGAGCGGAGCCACCACCGACCCGACCCGCCGTGTCCCGGCACACCGGAGGCCACGCCCACCGCCACACGCGGCGACGAGCCGCGCCAACCACACACGGGCACCACGCGGAGCACCACCGAACCGAAACGCCGTGTCCCGGCACACCGGAGGCCACGCCCACCGCACCTCGCGGCGACGAGCCGCGCCAGCCCCAACCGGCACCACGCGAAGCCCGACACCCGGGGTTCACCACCGCGGACCACACGCCCACCGCCGCCCGCGCGCCCTGATGCACGCGAGGGTGGCCGAACAATCAAGCTCACCTGCACCGCCATCACACGATGAGCGGTGCGCCCCGAATCAGCGGGCGGTGTCAGGTGCAGCGCCGGGTTCGGCCTGCCTTGCTACCCGCGAACCGCGTGCAGCCCAGTGATGCGGGTGACGACGCCCTCGGCGACCCGCCGCCCGCCCTCGTGGCAGTAGAACCGGGCGCCGGGGGCAATCCGGCCGCGATGCACCTCGGCCCGCATCTCATCCATCACGACCGTCATGCGGGCGGACAACTCCACGCCTACCGGCAGTCCATGATCGGTCGCCAGGCTCTGTCCGTCAGCGGCGAAGAAGTCCGGCCAGATCATGTACAGGCTCGGTGGGGTTGGCCCGTCGTCGGCATAGGCGAAGTCCCACCGGATGCCGTTGAACGCCCGCGTCCGCCGCCCACCCTCCTCCGGGCCGTACACCCGGATGGCGGCCTCGAAGTCGTCGGGTGGGTAGAGACCTCCGCCCATCGGTGCGCCCTCCGGTTGCCGAACCAGGAGCTGAGCTGCAAGCCGCCCCTCTCAGGGCGGTCTCCCCTTGCTCCCGCGACGGCTTGTCAGCTCCAGCGGGGGGGTCGGCCGACGGCCGCCTCCTTCCGCCAGAGGATGAGTGAGCGTTGCAGCTCAGCTCCTGGTTCGGCCGCCGCCGGATGAGCTCAGCCCACCGGGGACATCGCACGGCGGGAGATCACCATGCGACCTCAGGCCGCTCGGATCGGCGGGCCCTCGCCGGTCGCCTTCACCAGGGGGGAGGTGGCGACAACCTTACGACCGCCCGCCGATCCGCGGCGCTTGCAACCACCTCACGGCGGCGGCCGAACGAACAGCTCACCTGCACCGCCACATCCCGAGCAGCGATGCGTCATAAATCAGCGGGCGGTGTCAGGTGCAGCGCCGGGTTCGGCTCGCTCACCACCGCGGTTCCGGGCCACGGGCCGAGCGTCGCGCATCCGCGGAGCCCGTGCCACCGGTGCGGGCGTGCGGAGCACCACCGACTCGACGCACCGTGTCGCGGCCCACCGGAGGCCACCCACCACCGCCACGCGCGGCGATGAGCCGCGCCCGGCACCCACGGGCACCACGCGGAGCACCACCGACTCGAACCGCCGTGTCCCCACGCGCCCCCGGCCACGCCCACCCGCACTTCGCGGCGACGAGCCGCGCCAACCACCGACCGGCACCACGCGGAGCCACCACCGTCTGATGCCCCGCGGACCACACGCCCACCGCCGCCCGCGCGCTCCAGAACGCCCGGGTGGCCGAACAGTAAGCTCACCTGCACCGCCATCATCGGATGAGCGGTGCGTCCCAAACTCGCTGGCGGTGTCAGGTGCAGCGCCGGGTTCGGCGTGCCTTTGCTGCCCAGCGACTACTCGCGCCACGGCTTGGACAGGCTGCCGTTCCAAGGCAGGAACAGGAATCCTTGCGATGCGTCCTGCAGCGCGCCCTGAACCTCCATGAGCGTGTTGATCTCGTCCAGCGCCGCGTCCAGGTCGTCGATGCTGATCTCGAACCGGGCGGCGCACTCCCGCATGGCGGCCTCGTGCGGGGTGCCCTCGCCGATCTCGGTCGCCTCGGCCGCGACGTGCGGGCCGGCGGCCAGGCGGACGCGGAACCAGCGGTTGGGGAAACCAGGGATGGCCGGCCGCCCGGCGGTGAGTTCGTCGCCGCGCCGGGTGACAGTCAGCCCGTACCCGGCGAACGCCTTCGCAGCCGCGTCGAGGTCGCACGCGCCGGCCCGGAAGAACACCATGCAGCCGTCCGCCACCCCGAATCCCTCCGGTGCCGAACAATAAGCTCACCTGCACCGCCATCATACCGTCAGCGGTGCGTCGCAGTATAGCGGGCGGTGTCAGGTGCAGCGCCGGGTTCGGCTTCTGCGCCCACCATCGCGGTTCCGCGGAGCCCGCGCCCGCGTTGCGCAT
Source organism: Gemmata obscuriglobus (assembly GCF_008065095.1). Lineage (NCBI taxonomy): Bacteria > Pseudomonadati > Planctomycetota > Planctomycetia > Gemmatales > Gemmataceae > Gemmata > Gemmata obscuriglobus. Next base: position 5,175,206 of record NZ_CP042911.1, read on the forward strand.
CCGCGGAGCCACCACCGACCCCGCGCACCGTGTCGCGGCACACCGGTGGCCGCCCAACACCGCCACACGCGGTGATGAGCCGCGCCTGCTACCACCGGCACCACGCGGAGCGCCACCGACCCGAACCGCCGTGTCCCCACGGCACCGCCGGCCACGCCCAACCTCCACTCGCGGCGACGAGCCGCGCCCGTCGCACTCGGGCACCACGCGAAGCCCGACGCGCGGGGTTCACCCACGCGGACCACACGCCTACCGCCGCGCGCATCCATGCACGCGATGGTAGCCGAACGAACAGCTCACCTGCACCGCCATCACCGGATGAGCAGCGCGTCTCACGTCAGCCGGCGGTGTCAGGTGCAGCGCCGGGTTCGGCCTGCGGCTCTGCGTTCTCAGCCTCTAACTCGTCGTAGATGCGCTTCTCGGCGGCCCACGCCGCAAGCGGGCTGTCGCCGACATCTTGGACCTCATCCGGCCACGAGAGGTTCCACTGAATGACGCGGCCTGGCATGTCCCTCTTGAATGCCCACAGTTGCCTACAAGCGTTGTCCCCGAAAAACAAGCAGGTTGAAGTGATTGCTCGCGGGAACCAGGCCATTCACGGTCGTGGTCATATGTCCAGAGGGGTCGCAGTGAAGATTCCCCGGGAAACTGAGGGTTTCTGATCGAGAGCCACGCTGGATATTGAGCAATTGTTCACTAATATCAAGCAAGCACTAGATTCGCAAGTAATTGCCTCGCAAATACTTGCGTTGGGACCGTGAATGGCCTGCTCGCGGGAACACATCGTCACTACGGTAAAGCCGATTCGCTTCCACCAAGCTGAGCTCACCGAACAGCGGCCAGAAGAACGACGCCCCGCTGCATCCAGTGAAACCGTTGAACGCCAAGTACAGCTCGCGCAACTGCTGGGGTAACGGTTCGCCGAGTGTGGCTTCGGCCCGTGCAAGGTCCGCTTCTGAGCATGGAGCGCCGAAGACATACTCGTCGTAGTCGTTCGTGAACACCCCGCGGACGTCTTCGGGCATTCCCACTCGCTGTGCCCTCTCTGTGTGCCGAACATAAAGCTCACCTGCACCGCCATGATGCAAGCCGCAATGCGTTACAGAGCAGCGGGCGGTGTCAGGTGCAGCGCCGGGTTCGGCTCGCTCACGTCCGCGGGTCCGGGTCACGCGCCGAGCGATGCGGCTCCGCGGAGCCCGGGCCACCGGTGCGACCCGGCGGAGCACCACCGGCTCCCCGCGCCGTGTCCCGGCACACCGAGGGCCACCCACCACCGCACCTCGCGGCGATGAGCCGCGCCCACCACCCACGGGCACCACGCGGAGCACCACCGACCCGAACCACCGTGTCCCACGATACCACCAGCCACGCTCACCGCAAGCTCGCGGCGACGAGCCGCGCCCGTCGCACTCGGGCACCACGCGGAGCCCGACACGTAGGGTTCACCCACGCGGACCACACGCACACCGCCGCACGCGCGATCCAGAACGCGAGGGTGGCCGAACCAGGAGCTGAGCTGCAAGCCGCCCCTCTCAGGGCGGTCTCCCCTTGCTCCCGCGACGGCTTGTCAGCTCCAGCGGGGGGTTCGGCCGACGGCCGCCTCCTTCCGCCAGAGGGTGAGTGAGCCTTGCAGCTCAGCTCCTGGTTCGGCCGCCGCCGGATCCGCTCAGCCCACCGGGGACATCGCACGGCGGGAGAACACCATGCGACCTCAGGCCGCTCGGATCGGCGGGCCCTCGCCGGTCGCCTTCACCAGGGGGGAGGTGGCGACAACCTTACGACCGCCCGCCGATCCGCGGCGCTTGCAACCACCTCACGGCGGCGGCCGAACATAAAGCTCACCTGCACCGCCCTCACCGGATGAGCGGTGCGTCCCAGAATAGCGGGCGGTGTCAGGTGCAGCGCCGGGTTCGGCTCGCTCACGTCCGCGGTTCCGAGGTGGCACGCTCAGCATCGCGGCTCCGCGGAAGCCCGCCCACCGTCGCGGCCGAGCGGAGCACCACCGACCCACCCGCCGTGTCCCGGCCCACCGGAGGCCGGCACCAACCGCACCTGGCGGCGACGAGCCGCGCCAACCACCAGCGGGCGCCACGCGGAGCACCACCGACCCGAACCACCGTGTCCCCACGCGCCGCCGGCCACGCCCAACCGCACCTCGCGGCGGCGAGCCGCGCCAACCACCAGCAGGCCACACGCGGAGCCCGACACCCGGGGTTCACCCACGCGGACCACACGCCCACTACCGCCGCACGCGCGCTCCTGCACGCGATGGTTGCCGAACATAAAGCTCACCTGCACCGCCATGATACAGTGAGCGGTGCGTCCCGAATCAGATGGCGGTGTCAGGTGCAGCGCCGGGTTCGGCTCGCTGCGAATCCGCGGCGACGCGTCGGAGGATAAAGTCGGACCACCCGCACCGCCGGCACCGCACCTCGACCTTGCGGACCATCACCGGCGCCGCGACCTCCTGGGGGTCGCCCGCTCGGGCCGGCGGCCGCACCTCGCGGATGTTAACGACCTCCAGGCGACGGCTTCCGCACTCGTCGCAACGCTCCTCCACTCGGAAGCCCTCCGGTGGCCGAACGAACAGCTCACCTGCACCGCCATCACACGATGAGCGGTGCGCCCCGAATCAGCGGGCGGTGTCAGGTGCAGCGCCGGGTTCGGCGCGGCTACGGATCGCGGTCGGGCAACACGCTGCTTGGTTCGGCGCTACCACTCCACGGGCCAGCACCGCCACGCAGACTCCGCGGACGCCACCACCCACGTCACCCCACACGCTCCCGCGGCGACGAGTACGCCGGCCGAGCCAACCGTGGCCCCGAAGGCGAGGGCCGTGCCCGTGGCCAGGGCCGGCAGGCACCCGTTAGCCAAGTTCATGTTCGGGGCGCAACCGCACCACCCGACGTAGACCAGCGGCAACCCCACGAGGGCCACCCACTCCGACCGCCAGACCGCGAACGCGACCAGCCCGGCGGCCACTACGAGAGGCGACTTCAGCTCGCGGCGGTTGAAGACATACACGATCACCGCCGCGACTCCTGCGTTCTGTCGCCGCATGTGGAGCTCACCTGCTCGCGCGCCCTGGAGGGGGCGATCCCCGAGTTCTGCATGCGCGAGTCTGGTGCAGCGGAGGGTTCGGCCCCGCGCCCCACCACGCCGAACATGGGCTGCCCGTGAAGGTGAGCTCCACATTCGGCCCCGCTCATGCAGCCCGGCAGATGAGCTACACCGATCCGCTCGCGCCTCGGGGGTGGGCGCGGGTCGGGCCAGCCACTTGGGATGGGGGGCTGGCTACCCTATCGACATCGCGCCCACCCCCGTGGGTCTCGGCGCGGGGCCGAACAATGAAGCTCACCTGCACCGCCATCACCGGATGAGCAGTGCGTCACAATGCCGATGGCGGTGTCAGGTGCAGCGCCGGGTTCGGCGTGTCTTTACTTGCCGGCTGCCCCGGGATACCTGACGTGCCGTCGAAGCACCTGGGCCGACAGGAACGGGCGGTAGCTGTCCGGTGGCGGTCCCTGCGGGCGAAGGCTCGGGTAGACCATCACGTAGTCCGCGAAGTACGCGGCCCGCTTGAGCAACTCCCGCGGCTCGACCTCGTCGGCCGTCTCGGGCGGGTGAAGCAGGCCTCGCAGCTCGGCCGGGGGCAGCGCCTGGACCTCAGCCACCCAGCGGGCGATGTCCTCGGGGGCGGTGTTGTAGTCGAGGACGAAGGCCGCGCCCTCCGTGTGCCAGTTGTACTCACTCACCTGCTCGGCGGTGGCCTCACCGGCGAGGAACTGCTCGGCCAGTTCGACGCCCCGGCGGCTGGCCTCCTGCGGCAGCAGCGGCCAGATGCCGCGGCAGGACGCCAAGTAGAACCGATGGAGCGATAGACCGAACCTGTCGTCCGCGCCGCCCGCAGCGTCCGACTCCTGCACGTCGCCGCCGAAGCGGAGGCCGATCCCGTCGGGAGACACGCCCCGCCACTCCCACAGGTAGTCGAGCATGGCACCCGCGTCGTTGCTCCGGTGCCAGTCCGCCTCGGTCATGCGCCGCGCCTTTGTTGCCGAACAATCAAGCTCACCTGCACCGCCACCATCGGATGAGCGGTGCGCCCCGAATCAGCGGGCGGTGTCAGGTGCAGCGCCGGGTTCGGCCTGCTCGGGAAGGTCTGTGAGACACCGCTCGGCCCAACCGGCGAACCACTCGGTCAACGTCGGTGGACTGGGCAGTGGGGGCAACTGACGCGGGTGTGGCATCCCGAACTCCCACCAACCCGGCGGTCGGCGCGCCGGCAGCCACTCTCCCGAGAACCCGACGAAGCACGCAACGTCCCATATACGCCCGGCGAACTCGCCCGTCAGCACCAGTACCGACCAGAACGTGCAGCCTTGGTGGCAGATCGGCATGCAGCCGTCGCACGGCCAATCACGGGCGGCTGGGCTGACCTCAGCGTCGCGCAGGTCAGCCGCGGCGAGCGGGAAGGGGCCGGCCGGACGCACCGGCCGACCCTCCTCGGCCTCGTACTCTTGAGCTCGCCCGAGGAACTCGTCCAGTGACTCGCCAGGACTCCACAGCCCGTAGTAGGGGCCGGCCCCGTGCCCGAGTTCCAGCATGAGCCGCCGATACTCGGTCGGGAGCGGTACACCGAGCGTGGCTTCGGCGCGGTCCAACTCCGCCTGTCCAACTGGGGCGCTCTGGTAGCGATGCGCCCTGGACCCGAACACCTTGTAACCGGGGTCACGCCTCCGCAGTTCAGCGAGGCGCGCTCGCAACAACTCGATTTCTGCTATCGCATGACTCCGCTTTCCGTGGCCGAACAAATAGCTCACCTGCACCGCCATCACCGGATGAGCGGTGCGTTCTCAATCAGCGGGCGGTGTCAGGTGCAGCGCCCGGTTCGGCGTCTGCGACCGCCAGCCACTCCGGCCGGCGCGGGGCGAACCGAACTGCCGACAGCCACAGGCCGAGTACCACACCCGCTCCGGCGTGCCCCCGGCCGGCCATGTCGAACGGCCCGTATACCTCGACCGCACGCACGCCGCCCGGCAGGAGGGCCGCCACCGACACCGTGCATAGGTCGGTGCAATCGGCCCCGTACCAGCCATCCAGCCCGGCCAGACCGGCAACGCCGGCCGCGGCGACCAGCCCGGCGGGCACCTCCGGGCCGACAGTGCGAGACTCGGACGAGGGCTCGCCGACGTAGTTGTTATCGGGGGTGCTGACCCGCAGTTCCTGCCGGACGCGGCCGTCGAGGTAGAACCACAGCCGCCAGCACGTCAGGTCCGATGTGAAGCCGGGGCTGAACCCGGCCCCGAACACCGCCCCGTCTGCCAAGCCGGCGACCACGCCGAACCTTTCGTGCGGGGCCGGCGGCCGGGGCGGCTCGCCGGCGTCGGGGCGCTGTCCGAGCAGTCGCCGCCGCCACCCCATCAGCTCGCCCTCTGGTTGCCGAACAATGAAGCTCACCTGCACCGCCATGATGCAGGCCGCAATGCGCTACGAATCAGATGGCGGTGTCAGGTGCAGCGCCGGGTTCGGCCTGCCTTTACTGCGCCCCAAGTCCCTCGCCCCATTCGAAGTCGGGGGCGGTGAGCGGGGCCACCGGCTGGCCGGGGCTGGGCACCCGCATGTGGGCCGGCACCCGCTCCAACTCCTCCGGCGTGTACCCCGCCAGGAAGCTGAACCCCTTGAACGCGGCCGGATCGAACCGCACCAAAGCAGACGGGTATGCCCCGGCCGCGCACCGCCCGGCGATCTCGCGGACCAACTCGTGCCGCTCGCGGTCCCACCCGCCGGCCGGCTCGCTCCCGTACTCGTGCACCGGCGAGTTCCGCCAGAAGATGAGCAGCGCCGTGCCCTGGTCGCACAGCCGATGGTCGAGCAACCGCCGCCACTCGGCAACGCCCTGGGCCGGGTGGCACTCGGAGGCGTGAAGGAACAGTTCTTCGGGCGATGCGAGGGCCGCGAACTGCCGCCACCACCGGGCGTCGAAGGTGCCCTCGTCCTCGTCGTCCAAGTGCCCGTCCTTCAGCCACGCGACCCGCTTTCGCTGTTCTGGCGACAACGTCATCCCCGCGCCTCTAGTTGCCGAACAGAAAGCTCACCTGCACCGCCAAGATACAGTGAGCACTACAACGGCGGCGGATGGCGGTGTCAGGTGCAGCGCCGGGTTCGGCTTCTGCGCGGGCCGTTGCGGTTCCGCGGAGCCCGCGCTCGTACCGCGCATCCGCGGAGCCACCACCGACCCGCACCACCGTGTCGCGGCCCACCGGTGGCCGCCCAACACCGCACCTCGCGGCGATGAGCCGCGCCAGACACCCACGGGCACCACGCGGAGCACCACCGACCCCACCCGCCGTGTCCCGATGCACCGCCGGCCACACCCAACCGCCACCTCGCGGCGGTGAGCCGCGCCAGACCCGATCGGCACCACGCGAAGCACCACCGACCTGAACCGCCGTGTCCGCACCCGCTCCCGGCCGCGCCCACCGCACCTCGCGGCGGTGAGCCGCGCCCGCCACCCACGGGCACCACGCGGAGCCCGACGCGCGGGCGTCACCTTCGCGGACCACACGCCCACCGCCGCCGCACGCGCGATCATGCACCGTTGGGTTGCCGAACAAACAGCTCACCTGCACCGCCCGTCCCGATGAGCGATGCCTCCCGAATCAGCCGGCGGTGTCAGGTGCAGCGCCGGGTTCGGCTTCTGCGCCCACCGTCGCGGTTCCGCGGAGCCCGCGCCCGCGCCGCGCATCCGCGGAGCCACCACCGACCCGCACCACCGTGCCGCGGCACACCGGTGGCCGCCCACCACCGACACCCGCGGCGGTGAGCCGCGCCCGCCAACCACGGGCACCACGCGGAGCACCACCGACCCGCACCACCGTGTCCCCACCCACACCGGGCCACGACCACCCGCACCTCGCGGCGGCGAGCCGCGCCAACCACCAGCAGGCCACACGCGGAGCCCGACACCCGGGGTTCACCACCGCGGACCACACGCCCACCGCCGCCCGCGCGCCCTGATGCACGCGAGGGTGGCCGAACAATCAAGCTCACCTGCACCGCCATCACACGATGAGCGGTGCGCCCCGAATCAGCGGGCGGTGTCAGGTGCAGCGCCGGGTTCGGCCTGCCTTGCTACCCGCGAACCGCGTGCAGCCCAGTGATGCGGGTGACGACGCCCTCGGCGACCCGCCGCCCGCCCTCGTGGCAGTAGAACCGGGCGCCGGGGGCAATCCGGCCGCGATGCACCTCGGCCCGCATCTCATCCATCACGACCGTCATGCGGGCGGACAACTCCACGCCTACCGGCAGTCCATGATCGGTCGCCAGGCTCTGTCCGTCAGCGGCGAAGAAGTCCGGCCAGATCATGTACAGGCTCGGTGGGGTTGGCCCGTCGTCGGCATAGGCGAAGTCCCACCGGATGCCGTTGAACGCCCGCGTCCGCCGCCCACCCTCCTCCGGGCCGTACACCCGGATGGCGGCCTCGAAGTCGTCGGGTGGGTAGAGACCTCCGCCCATCGGTGCGCCCTCCGGTTGCCGAACCAGGAGCTGAGCTGCAAGCCGCCCCTCTCAGGGCGGTCTCCCCTTGCTCCCGCGACGGCTTGTCAGCTCCAGCGGGGGGGTCGGCCGACGGCCGCCTCCTTCCGCCAGAGGGTGAGTGAGCCTTGCAGCTCAGCTCCTGGTTCGGCCGCCGCCGGATCCGCTCAGCCCACCGGGGACATCGCACGGCGGGAGAACACCATGCGACCTCAGGCCGCTCGGATCGGCGGGCCCTCGCCGGTCGCCTTCACCAGGGGGGAGGTGGCGACAACCTTACGACCGCCCGCCGATCCGCGGCGCTTGCAACCACCTCACGGCGGGTGCCGAACCAGGAGCTGAGCTGCAAGCCGCCCCTCTCAGGGCGGTCTCCCCTTGCTCCCGCGACGGCTTGTCAGCTCCAGCGGGGGGTTCGGCCGACGGCCGCCTCCTTCCGCCAGAGGATGAGTGAGCCTTGCAGCTCAGCTCCTGGTTCGGCACCCGCCGGATGAGCTCAGCCCACCGGGGACATCGCACGGCGGGAGATCACCATGCGACCTCAGGCCGCTCGGATCGGCGGGCCCTCGCCGGTCGCCTTCACCAGGGTGGAGGTGGCGACAACCTTACGACCGCCCGCCGATCCGCGGCGCTTGCAACCACCTCACGGCGGCGGCCGAACGAACAGCTCACCTGCACCGCCATCACACGATGAGCGATGCGTCGCAGTATAGCGGGCGGTGTCAGGTGCAGCGCCGGGTTCGGCTCGCGCACGTCCGCGCCGCGCATCCGCGGAAGCCCGCCCACCGGTGCGGGCGGGCGGAGCACCACCGACCCCGCGCGCCGTGTCCCGGCCCACCGAGGGCCACCCACCACCGCACCTCGCGGCGATGAGCCGCGCCGACCACCGGCGGGCACCACGCGGAGCACCACCGACCTGAACCGCCGTGTCCCAACGCATCGGAGGCCACGCCCAACCGCACCTCGCGGCGATGAGCCGCGCCAGCCACGATCGGTATCACGCGGAGCACGACGCGCGAGGTACACCCACGCGGACCACACCGTCAGCGCCGCCGCACCCGCGCTCCTGCACGCGAGGGTTGCCGAACATAAAGCTCACCTGCACCGCCATCACCGGATGAGCGGTGCGCCCCGAATCAGCGGGCGGTGTCAGGTGCAGCGCCGGGTTCGGCCCTCGCGCCGGGACCGCGGACGCCGCGACCCACCGGCGGAGCGGCGCGACCAGCTCGGCGCGATGGCCCGCACCACCCACGCAGAACGGCGGAGCGGCACCGCCGAACGACCTAACTCACCTACCGTGGGGTGAGCGACACGGTAAGGAAGCCACACACTCAAAAGCGGCCCGGTGCAGCGCGTGGGACTTACCGCCAAGCCAGCGGAAGCCAGCAGCCGAGTGCTAAAAGGGCTGCGAATCCGACCAAACCCCACTCGAACGCCGCCTCGGCCCAGCCCATCCGCGCTGCCCCCGGCCCCGGGGCGCGCAGCCAAGCGTGCCTCACTACCCAGGCTCCTGTGACCAGGATCGCGGCCGGGGCCGCCACACGCTGCCACGGTTCGTGCTCCGGGGAGAGCCACACATGCACCCCACCGGCCAACCCTATCAGCCACATCAGCAGCACCCCGGCGCGCAGCGCCCAACATTGACCCGGGGAGAGTTCCCGCTCCGCCATCACCGAGACTCCACGGAACTCCAATGCCGGGCTTCTTCCGCCGAACATAAAGCTCACCTGCACCGCCATCACCCGATGAGCGATGCGTCCCGAATCAGATGGCGGTGTCAGGTGCAGCGCCGGGTTCGGCGTGCCTTTACTCGGGCGGATGGCTGACCAGCTCGCGAAGTAGCGCCGCCTGTGCCGCCAACTCCGCAACCCGTGCTGCCTCGAACGCCTCGTCGTACCGCTCCGCATTGGCCTCGCCCGCGGCACATCCGACGGCCGATGCCGCGCAGGATGTGGCGGCCAGCACGTTGGATGCCGAGCGGGGCCAGACCGACGACGCATCGACGGCGGCCGATGCCGCATACCCGCGAGCGTCCGGGGCCGAGTGACCGGGGAACGCTTCCTGGGCCTCGCCGCCCGCGACGGCAACTGCGGACGCCAACTCCGACACGCCGATACGCCCCGCCGCGAACCGCTCAGACGCGTCGACAGCGGCTCGGCAGCCTGGCGGGAGCAAGTGCCAGGCGCGGCGGACACACCCCGCCGCAAATAGCCGCAGTTCGCGCTGGTAGCGGTCGGCAGGCATCGCCCGTACCATCGCATCGGGATCGAGACACGCCCACCAGTCTGAGGCTGTCACCGCCGAAAAGCCCTCGGGTTGCCGAACATACAGCTCACCTGCACCGCCAGGATACAGTGAGCACCACAACGGCGGCAGATGGCGGTGTCAGGTGCAGCGCCGGGTTCGGCTCGCTCGCCTCCGCGGTTCCGAGCGACACGTCCAGCGCCGCGCATCCGCGGAGCCCGGGCCACCGGTGCGGCCGAGCGGAGCAGCACCGACCCGACGCGCCGTGCGCGGCCCATCGGAGGCCGGCCACCACCGCACCTCGCGGCGACGAGCCGCGCCCGCCCTGACGCGCGCCCCGCGGAGCACCACCGACCCGGACCGCCGTGTCCCCACCCGCCGACGGCCACGCCCAACCGCACCGCGCGGCGGCGAGCCGCGCCACACACCCACGGGCGCCACGCGGAGCGCCACACCACCGCCGGACGCCCCGCGGACCACACGCCCAGCTCTGCCGCACGCGCCCTCATGCACGCGATGGTAGCCGAACATACAGCTCACCTGCACCGCCAGGATACAGTGAGCACCACAACGGCGGCAGATGGCGGTGTCAGGTGCAGCGCCGGGTTCGGCTCGCTCGCCTCCGCGGTTCCGAGCGACACGTCCAGCGCCGCGCATCCGCGGAGCCCGGGCCACCGGTGCGGCCGAGCGGAGCAGCACCGACCCGACGCGCCGTGCGCGGCCCATCGGAGGCCGGCCACCACCGCACCTCGCGGCGACGAGCCGCGCCCGCCCTGACGCGCGCCCCGCGGAGCACCACCGACCCGGACCGCCGTGTCCCCACCCGCCGACGGCCACGCCCAACCGCACCGCGCGGCGGCGAGCCGCGCCACACACCCACGGGCGCCACGCGGAGCGCCACACCACCGCCGGACGCCCCGCGGACCACACGCCCAGCTCTGCCGCACGCGCCCTCATGCACGCGATGGTAGCCGAACGAACAGCTCACCTGCACCGCCATCACACGATGAGCGGTGCGTCACAATACAGCGGGCGGTGTCAGGTGCAGCGCCGGGTTCGGCTCGCTGCCGTCCGCGGTTCCGGGCGACACGCCGAGCGCCGCGCATCTGCGGATGCCCGCGGCACCGGTGCGACCGGGCGGAGTGCTACCGACTCGATGCGCCGTGTCCCGGCCCATCGAGGGCCACGCCCACCGCTACACGCGGCGACGAGCCGCGCCCCTACCCACGGGCACCACGCGGAGCGCCACCGACCCGAACCGCCGTGTCCCCACACACCGCCGGCCACGCCCAACCGCACCTCGCGGCGACGAGCCGCGCCAGCACCGACCGGCACCACGCGAAGCCCGACACGCGAGACTCACCACCGCGGACCACACGCTCAGCGCCGCCGCACGCGCCCTCATGCCCTCGGGGTTGCCGAACATAAAGCTCACCTGCACCGCCATCACCGGATGAGCGGTGCGTCCAAATCAGATGGCGGTGTCAGGTGCAGCGCCGGGTTCGGCCTCTGCCGCTCGCAGGTGGAGGAAACTGCCGTCGGACGCAAGCTCCCGCACCCGCTGCCACACCTCGGCCCCGATGCCGACCAACACCGGCCCGGTGGCCTCCTCGCCCTCGCGGAACACGGCGACCCGATGGTTGATGGTCGGCCCGACGGCGCACCACGAGGTGCAGTTGTAGTTGGCCCCGCACGCCGGGCACCGCAGCAGGAAGCTGCCGTGCTGGACGGCGCTAACGAGCGGGCCATTGCATTGGACGCACGGAATCATCGCAGCGCCCTTCCGGTGGCCGAACGAACAGCTCACCTGCACCGCCATCACCGGATGAGCGGTGCGTCCCAAACCCGATGGCGGTGTCAGGTGCAGCGCCGGGTTCGGCTTCTATCGAGCTGCTGGGAAGTCCGAAAACGAAGCCGTCACGAACACCAGCGCGCCGTCCGCGGTTGAGCGGAAGCCCAGCAGCATCGTACCCGTTGGCGTGTCAATTACGCCCAGGTGGTACACCAGTTCCTCGGAAAGCAGGTGATAACCACTGGCCCCATTCCGGACGACCGACACACGGTACCCACCGACCAGAGCCGGCTGATGTCGGAGGAGCCAATCGACTGTTCCCGCGTCCCCGCGGAGCAGCGGCTCGACGGCCAGCGCGGTGCGATCGGACGCGACAACCGCAGCGGCCACGCGCTCTGTTGCCGCGATGGCTTCAGGTGGGGCGGCGGAGCGCTGACGAACCGCCACGACGGCCACGACCGAGAGGGTGGTGGCAACCGCCAGGACCGCGACGCGGGATCGCATTCTTGCGCCCTCTGGGTTGCCGAACATAAAGCTCACCGGCCGCGGGACCACGCGACACGGTCGGGAAAGTACGTATTTGACCGCGGTCCGGTGCAGCGCCGGGTTCGGCTTCTTCGCTCACCGTCGCGCATCTGCGTAGCCCGCGCCCGCATGGCGCATCCGCAGCGACCGCGCCCACCGCCGCGCATCCGCGGAGCGGGACCGGCACGCCGGTGTGAGTCCCCGGCCATAATAACTCAGCCGCTCGGAGCAGCGAATGCACAGGTCCCACCCACCCTGACCTCGGCCACATCCGTGAGCGCGAAGTTCATGAACGCCCCAACCGGGATGGAACCCGCCGCGACAGTCAGGATCTCGGCAATGACATCGCCGCCGGCATCCGCGTGAGCCGTCGAGATGACCCGCACCCCATACGCCTCGCCGTCGTAGAAGCGGATCACTGCATCCGCGGATGAGCGATCTAACTCGTGCAGGAGAGATAAGAGGTTGCCGTCTATCGCCACCTTCGCGCCTCCGTCTCCTTCTGCCGCCGAACATAAAGCTCACCTGCACCGCCATCACCGGATGAGCGGTGCGCCCCCAATCAGCCGGCGGTGTCAGGTGCAGCGCCGGGTTCGGCGTTTGGGGATAACCCGGCGGCCAGGAACGCGGGGAACGAAGGGGCCATCTCGTGGATGCCGCCAAAGTCGTGATCCTCGACCAGCACTCGCCCGGACGAGAGCTCGATGCCGAACGGGTTGCCGCCGCCATCCCAACCGATGATGAACACTCCTCGCATGTGCCAGAACTCGTTGTCCGCTCGGAACTGGCGGTGCGAATCGGCCAACTCGGGCAGCCCGTCGATCCACTCGCCGTCACCGCCCACGCGCCCGCCGCACACCGTCAGGTACTCGCGGAACGCTGGCGGGATCGTCCCGAACTCGACCTCGAACGCCCGCAGGTCGCCCTCGGCGGCCGGCGGGTGGCGTTCCTCCTCAGGGCAGGCGTGCCACGCCGCGACAAGGAGTTGCCGCAGTCGCTCGTTCACATGCAAGCCCTCTGTGGCCGAACATAAAGCTCACCTGCACCGCCATCATCGGACAAGCGATGCGTTCCAGATCAGCGGGCGGTGTCAGGTGCAGCGCCGGGTTCGGCTTGCCTTCGGGCACTGTGACTCCGTAAGCATCAAGTGGAACCGGACAACTCGGCGTGGGTCAGCACCCACGGGCACTCCATGCTCGCGTCGTGACGGAGCGTGAGCCGGTATGGGCCGCCGGGCAACGTGTCGCTCTCGGTCGTGCGCTCGGCGGTTGCGACCACGAAGCCGTCGCCGACTTCGACGACGCGCCCCGTGAGGATGGCCCATCCCCCGTCCTCTGTCCACACCTGCACCTTGACGCGGTGCCGCACGGCCGGCGGTTCGCCTGGCAGTAGCCACTCGCCGCGCTGCTCGGGGCGCACTTGGAGGATGTGGGCGACGAGGTCGTCCCTATGGAACCCCTCGACGATTCCGCACGCCATCGTTGGGGGTGGGTCGGCATCAACGTCGCTCATGGACGACCTCAGGAAGCGAAATCTGCCGGTTCACTCCCGCAGGCTTCCGCCGCCGAACATAAAGCTCACCTGCACCGCCCTCACCGGATGAGCGGTGCGCCCCCAATCAGCCGGCGGTGTCAGGTGCAGCGCCGGGTTCGGCGTTTGGGGATAACCCGGCGGCCAGGAACGCGGGGAACGAAGGGGCCATCTCGTGGATGCCGCCAAAGTCGTGATCCTCGACCAGCACTCGCCCGGACGAGAGCTCGATGCCGAACGGGTTGCCGCCGCCATCCCAACCGATGATGAACACTCCTCGCATGTGCCAGAACTCGTTGTCCGCTCGGAACTGGCGGTGCGAATCGGCCAACTCGGGCAGCCCGTCGATCCACTCGCCGTCACCGCCCACGCGCCCGCCGCACACCGTCAGGTACTCGCGGAACGCTGGCGGGATCGTCCCGAACTCGACCTCGAACGCCCGCAGGTCGCCCTCGGCGGCCGGCGGGTGGCGTTCCTCCTCAGGGCAGGCGTGCCACGCCGCGACAAGGAGTTGCCGCAGTCGCTCGTTCACATGCAAGCCCTCTGTGGCCGAACATAAAGCTCACCTGCACCGCCATCATCGGATGAGCGGCGGGGTCCGAATCACATGGCGGTGTCAGGTGCAGCGCCGGGTTCGGCTTCTTGCGGCGCCTCTGCCAGACCGCGCATCTGGTATCGACGAGGCCCCTCGACGGTGACCGCGGCCCCGCCTTCGCAGATGACATGCGTGCCGTAGGCCGACTCGACAACCGTCAGCGACGGCACCGCGTCCAACCCGACAGCGGTAACGACGCACTCCTCGCCGGGTCGAAGGGCGACGCTGAAGTCGCTTGGGACGACCTCCACTAACCGGTCGGCCCCGCTGTCAGCGTCGTTGCACACACACAGGCGAACGACGAGGCTCATCCGATGCGTCCCTCTGGTGCCGAACATAAAGCTCACCTGCACCGCCATCACACGATGAGCAGTGCGTCCCAAATCAGCGGGCGGTGTCAGGTGCAGCGCCGGGTTCGGCGTCTGGGGCGCCGCCAACCACCTGCCGCCGGTACGCCTGCCACGCCGTGTAAGCCGCCCCCAACTCCGAAGGCTCGAAGAACCCGCTGTCGGTGCCAGGGGCGAGTGCCCTCAGCCGCAACTCGCGGAGTATGTCGGCGATGACAAACCGCGCCTCCTCGGCGCCGCGAACGTGGAAGGCGAAGCTGTCCAGTACTTCCGCGGGGCCGATGTTGACCTCGATGCTGAACCCCGGCCCGTCGATCACGCCCCACGTCGGGTCGGCGAAGTTGGTCGCCGGTACCGCTCGGAGGATGCCGGCCACGATGTCCGCTCGCCGGCCGATGGGCTGTGGGGCGAAGTCGTCCGGGATCTCCGCCACCGTGCGGGTGTCGAGCGGCAGGTCTTGGACAAACACGTCGAAGCTCACCGCGCCCTCCGCCGCCGCATGTGGAGCTCACCTGCTCGCGCGCCCTGGAGGGGGCGATCCCCGAGTTCTGCATGCGCGAGTCTGGTGCAGCGGAGGGTTCGGCCCCGCGCCCCACCACGCCGAACATGGGCTGCCCGTGAAGGTGAGCTCCACATTCGGCCCCGCTCATGCAGCCCGGCAGATGAGCTACACCGATCCGCTCGCGCCTCGGGGGTGGGCGCGGGTCGGGCCAGCCACTTGGGATGGGGGGCTGGCTACCCTATCGACATCGCGCCCACCCCCGTGGGTCTCGGCGCGGGGCCGAACAATGAGCTCACCTGCACCGCCATCACCGGATGAGCGGTGCGTCCCAAGTCCGATGGCGGTGTCAGGTGCAGCGCTGGGTTCGGCTCGATGCCCTCGGCGTTTCCGGGTTGCACGCCGAGCGCCGCGCCTCCGCGGAGCCCGCGGCACCGGTGCGTGCGGGCGGAGCATCACCGCCTCGATGCGCCGTGTCGCGGCCCACCGAGGGCCACCCACCACTGCACCTCGCGGCGATGAGCCGCGCCAGCACCGACCGGCACCAGGCGGAGCCCGACACACGGGTTTCACCACCGCGGGCCACACGCCTACTGCCGCCGCACGCGCGCTCCTGCGACCTCGGGTTGCCGAACAAATAGCTCACCTGCACCGCCCGTCCCGATGAGCGATGCGTCCCAAGTCAGACGGCGGTGTCAGGTGCAGCGCCGGGTTCGGCGTCCGGGCTACCCAAGCCGCTGAGCCATCCCAGGCATCGACCGGACCCACTCGACACCCCCGATCCGGGCGTTCTCGGCTGGGTCGCGCCGGCACTTCTCGTACACGCCCTGCCAATAGTCGAGTCGGGCCTCGTGCCCGTCCACCGCCCCGAACACCCAAGCGGAGAAAGACTCGGGCGGCCGCTCCTCATCCGTGATTGGCTCCGGGTCGCCGTCGAACCCGCAATGCGTCAGCGGGTCGTCCGCCGCGAGGTGTGCGGCGAACACCATCCCGCTGTGGCTGTGGAACGCGAACACCATGTGCGGCCCCGCCGACCAGTGGACGACCGGCGGCGGGTCGCCCTCGATCATGGTGGCGAGATCGGTCAGGAACACCTCGCCGTCGATCGTGGCCTCCAGGAAGCAAGCTAGTGGCAGGGAGGCGTAGAGCTCCCGCACAGCCGCCGGAATCTGGAACCCATGCCGGGCCTCGAACTCCGCAACCCCGGAATCGGTGCCGAGGGCGCGGAACCAGTCCGGCACCCTGTCGTGAGCGGCCAGTACCTCCGGGTAACGGAGGTAGCCGCGGACTTCAGCGAGGTCGAGAGCACGCTGCAAGTACCGCATCCGCGCCTCCGCCGCCGAATAACAAGCTCACCTGCACCGCCATCGCCGAGTGAGCGGTGCGCTCCAAGTCAGCGGGCGGTGTCAGGTGCAGCGCCGGGTTCGGCTCGCTCACGTCCGCGCCGCGCATCCGCGGATGCCCGCGCCACCGATGCGGCCACGCGGAGCACCGCCGACCCGGAGCACCGTGTCGCCGCACGTCGGAGGCCACCCACCACCCCCACTCGCGGCGACGAGCCGCGCCGACCACCGACCGGTGTTGGCGGAGCGCCACCGACCCGAACCGCCGTGTCCCCACCCGCCGCCCGCCACGCCCAACCGCACCTCGCGGCGACGAGCCGCGCCCGCGCCCACCGGCACTCTGCGGAGCCCGACGCGCGGGGTTCACCCACGCGGACCACACGCACACCGCCGCACGGGCGCTCCAGCACGCGAGGGTTGCCGAACATAAAGCTCACCTGCACCGCCATCATCGGATGAGCGATGCGTCCCGAATCAGCAGGCGGTGTCAGGTGCAGCGCCGGGTTCGGCGCCTGCGAGCTTGACGGAGCGGGAACGCCAACGCGCGACCGACCCGCCGCCAGACCGGCACTCGTGACGCGAACTGCCGATAGCGCCGCATGACCTCTTGCTGTCGCTCGGTGCCGAAATCGTACTCGTGAGCGTGGTGGTCCGGGAACACCGCGAAGTACGGGATCGACGCCAGGGCCGCCGCGCCGAGCAACAGGAACACTGCCGGCATCACGATCGGGAAGAAGAAACACTCCCACCAAGCGAGGGGGCGGTTATCCTGCCCGAACCGGATCAGCGGCACACGCACCGTCACGCCCTCTGGGTGCCGAACAACAAGCTCACCTGCACCGCCATCACCCAAGCCGCGACGCGTCCCGAATCAGATGGCGGTGTCAGGTGCAGCGCCGGGTTCGGCGTCTTGGGGCGACTCGTGCAGAGACTCCATGAACGCGGTGAATGTGTCCGCCACCGGGAACGCGTTGCGCCCGTCCTCGCGGACCCACAGCCCGTTGCGGTCCCAAAAGAACACACGCCCGGCGTCTGGCGCGAAGGTCGCCAGGAGGAACGTGTTGCCGCCGGGGTCGTGCCCGATGGCAAGGAATCCCGGCGGCAGCGGGTCCCAGAGCGTCGCCTGCTCCTGCTCGTACTCTAGGTCGGCGTGGGTACGCTCGCTCCGCACTCCGTAAAAGATGGCCGCCAGCGCCGGGCCACGATTCGGGACGACAAACTCTTGCGGGTCTGGGCACCCGCCATTGATGGTGCGGAGGAACCGCTTGTAGTCGGCCGGCAGCCTGACCCCGAGCCGCTTCTCGGCGGCGTTCACCACTGCGGCGGATACGGGGCCATAGCTCCGGCTGAACGTCGGCATTCGCAACCGCGCCCTCCGGCGGCCGAACATAAAGCTCACCTGCACTGCCAGGATCGAGTGAGCAACACAACGCAGATCAGATGGCGGTGTCAGGTGCAGCGCCGGGTTCGGCGCCTCGAGTGTTCCTGACGACACGCCCGGCCGCGAAGCCACTCGCCCATGCCACGCGGGTTGCGATCAGTGGTGGCATGACGGCCGACACGGCCAGCACCATCAGCGCACCCAACGGCTGCTCGGACGCGATCGACCCGGCTACCTGCATCCCGCCGAGCGTGATGAGCGCACCCATCACCACATGCAGGATCGTGAGCGCGGCTTTCTGGGACACGCGCAACCTCCGCTGCCGAACGATCAAGCTCACCTGCACCGCCATCATCGGACGAGCGGTGCGCTCCAAATCAGCGGGCGGTGTCAGGTGCAGCGCCGGGTTCGGCGTCTGGGGCCTCGGGCAACAGTTGCACGAGGTCCGCGTCGGTGACCGGCCGCGTGTACGGCAACCTGACGCCGTGGGCCTGCAACACCTGTTGGTAATGGAGCAGCCGACCGACGAGTGACTGCGCCAACTCTTGCAGGTCGCTCAGGAACTCGTCGTCCTCGGGGGCGTGATCCCGGACCCGCCGTGCGACACTCACCGCAAGCCCGCACAGGATGCGGAGGCTGTCGCCCTGGATGACCGCGCCGGGGAAGTTGCGGCCGGGCGGCTTGACCACCGCGTAGTTCGAGTCCGTGGCGTACACCTCTAGCGGCAGCACCTCCATCAGCTTCGCACCTCCTGCGCCTCTTGCTGGCCGAACAACAAGCTCACCTGCACCGCCATCACCCGATGAGCGATGCGTCACAACTCCGCGGGCGGTGTCAGGTGCAGCGCCGGGTTCGGCTTCTGCGACCCCCGCGCCGTGCATTTGCGGGGCGGGGCCAGCCGGCCTACAAGGATGGACGCGGCGGGTCGGGCCAGTTGGCCTCAGACTCGCACTCACGCTGGTACTCCCGCCACGACCGCAACCCTTGGGCCCGCCGCTTGGCGTTGCCCTTGCGCCGCCGCCGCTCCTCGCACCGCTTGGTGAACTCGTCGTGCCAGCGGTACTCGTACATCACGTTCGCCGACCGGACGTACTTGCGGAACCTCCGCAGGGCCGACGTGAGCGACTCGCCCTCGCAGACCTCCACTCGGACACCCATCGCTATGCGGCTTGTACGGCTGCCGCGACGCCGGTTGAAAGAGCTTTCTGGGGCCGAACAATGAGCTCACCTGCACCGCCACCTCCAAGGGAGCGGTGCGTCCCACGTCAGATGGCGGTGTCAGGTGCAGCGCCGGGTTCGGCGCCTGGGCTACTTCCCTGGGGCAACGATGTCGAGTACCCGCTGGACCGGAACCCCGAGTTGCCGCGCCCGGCTGAGGGCGAACGGCACGACGTAGTACGCGGAATCGGAGTCGAACGGGTCCACGGCCGCCGTCTCGTTGTACAGGGTCTTGAGGCAGATCTCCTCGAAGGCGTACTGCCCCTGCCGCAACCGGTCCGAGGTGCCGAGCCAGCGGCGTCGCACCTCGTCGAATAGGCGGTGGGCGGCCGGCCACTGCTTGGGGTCGGCCGCGAGCGCCACCACCCGTGCGGCGGACTCGGGATCGGGAGCGTGCGGCGCGAACAGCCGCAGGAACGCCACGATGTCTTCCGCCATCCCCACCCCGAAGCCCTCCTTAGCCGAACAAATAGCTCACCTGCACCGCCATCACCGGATAAGCGGTGCGTCCCAAGTCAGACGGCGGTGTCAGGTGCAGCGCCGGGTTCGGCGTCTGTGAGCCACCGCACTGCGAAGTGGTCGTAGTGCAGGGCCGCGAACCGCTCGCGGAGTTGGGCCGCGAGCCACCAGAACTTGGCCCGGCGGTCGGCGGTCAGACCCGGGTCGGACCACACAGATAGCCGGCGGGAGCACCCGGCGACCACCTCCGGCGGGGCCGGTAGGTCAGGGCCGGCGGCCAGTTCTGCGCTGTCGGCCAACACCTCCGCTCCCTCCTCCAACCACGCCACCACGGCCCAGGAGGTGAACCGCACCCGGAAACCGGTTGGGCTACGGGCTTCGGGTGCTAACTCGGCCTGGACCGACCGCCGACCGCACTGTCGGCCATCGAAGTACGCGACAGCCGCAGCCAGAGAGAAGTCACTCGACGCCGGCAAGTGCGCCAACATCTTCAGACGACCGTTGCTCATCCGCGGCCCTCTGGTGCCGAACATAAAGCTCACCTGCACCGCCATCACCGGATGAGCGGTGCGTCCCAAGTTAGCGGGCGGTGTCAGGTGCAGCGCCGGGTTCGGCTCGATGCCCTCGGGGGTTCCGGGCGCGCTCAGTGTCGCGCATCTGCGGATGCCCGGGCCACCGATGCGGCCGAGCGGAGCCCCACCGACTCGACCCGCCGGGTCGCGACACACCGGAGGCCACACACCACCGACACCTCGCGGCGATGAGCCGCGCCAGACACCCACGGGCACCACGCGGAGCACCACCGCCACGATCCGCCGTGTCCCTACGCACCACCGGCCACCCCCAACCGCCACTCGCGGCGACGAGCCGGGCGGGCCACCGGCGGGCACGACGCGGAGCCCGAACCGCAGGGTTCACCACCGCGGACCACACGCCCACGGCCGCACGCGCGCTCCTGCACGCGAGGGTGGCCGAACATACAGCTCACCTGCACCGCCATGATACAGTGAGCGGTGCGTCCCGAATCAGATGGCGGTGTCAGGTGCAGCGCCGGGTTCGGCTCG
This sequence comes from Gemmata obscuriglobus, assembly GCF_008065095.1. Lineage (NCBI taxonomy): Bacteria > Pseudomonadati > Planctomycetota > Planctomycetia > Gemmatales > Gemmataceae > Gemmata > Gemmata obscuriglobus. Next base: position 5,195,733 of record NZ_CP042911.1, read on the forward strand.
CTTACCTCGGCGGTTCCGGGCCTCACGCTGAGCGCCGCGCATCCGCTGTGCGCGTGCCACCAATGCGAGCGTGCGGAGCACCACCGATCCGACGTACCGTGCCGCGGCCCACCGGAGGCCGGCACCAACCGCCACCCGCGGCGACGAGCCGCGCCAGCCCTGATCGGCACCACGCGGAGCCCCACCGACTCGCGCCACCGTGTCCCCACTCACTGCCCGCCACGCCCAACCGCACCTCGCGGCGATGAGCCGCGCCGGCCACTCGCGGGCACCACGCGGAGCCCGACACGCACTGTTCACCTTTGCGGACCATACGTTCAGCGCCGCCGCACGCGCGATCGAGCGCCTTGGGGTTGCCGAACATAAAGCTCACCTGCACTGCCATCACCGGATCAGCGATGCGTCCCGAATCAGCGGGCGGTGTCAGGTGCAGCGCCGGGTTCGGCTCGCTCACATCCGCGCCGCGCATCCGCGGATGCCCGCCCACCGGTGCGACCGGGCGGAGCACCACCGAACCACGGCGCCGTGTCCCGACACATCGGGGGCCACCCACCACCGCCACACGCGGCGATGAGCCGCGCCCGCAACCGATCGGTCTCAGCGGAGCACCACCGACCCGCACCACCGTGTCCCCATCCGCACCCGGCCACAACCACCGCAAGCTCGCGGCGATGAGCCGCGCCAGGCGCCCATAGGCACCACGCGGAGCCACCACTGACGCGCGGGGCTTACTCACGCGGACTACACGCCCAGCACCGCCGCACGCGCATGCACGCGATGGTGGCCGAACATAAAGCTCACCTGCACCGCCATCACCGGATGAGCGGTGCGTCCCAGAACAGATGGCGGTGTCAGGTGCAGCGCCGGGTTCGGCTCGCTGCCGTCCGCGGTTCGGGGTCGCACGTCCGCGCCGCGCATCCGCGGAAGCCCGTGCCACCGATGCGGGCGAGCGGAGCGCCACCGACCCGATGCACCGTGTCCCGGCCCACCGGAGGCCACGCCCAATCGCACCTCGCGGCGACGAGCCGCGCCGGCCGCCCACGGGCACCACGCGGAGCACCACCGACACGAAACGCCGTGTCCCATGACACCGCCGGCCACGCCCAACCGCACCTCGCGGCGATGAGCCGCGCCACACGCCCACGGGCACCACGCGGAGCCCGACACGCGCCGTTCACCCACGCGGACCACACGCACGGCACCGCCGCACGCGCGATCGAGCAACTCGGGTGCCGAACATAAAGCTCACCTGCACCGCCATCATACAGTTAGCGGTGCGTCCCAGACTAGCGGGCGGTGTCAGGTGCAGCGCCGGGTTCGGCGTCCGCGGCGCTCCCCGCGCGTGAGAACGGCTGAAATGCCCGATCCGCAACCCGGATCTGTATCAGCCCGGTCGTTCCAAGCACCTCGATCAGCCCGTCACGTATCTCCGGCGGCCGGCCTTCCAAGAGTCGCATGATCGCCATGTTCGGGCCGGACGTGCTGACGGATTCGACGCACCCGGTCACACGGTCCACAACCGCCATATTGATCCCGCCAGCGAGCCAGTGGTCGGAAGGAACCTGCGTCGAGTCAGCGGGGTGGTAAGCCAGCATCCAGCCCCACTCATACTCCCGCGTCTGGTGTTCGTCGACGACCAGCCCGACACCGAGTTCGGACTCCCAGAGCCCGGACCAGCGGTCGATTACCAGCCGCTTCGCGTCTTCGTAGCTGACGATTACCAGCCTCCTTCGCTTCTCTTCCCGCCGAACATAAAGCTCACCTGCACCGCGGCGTCCCGAGTAGCAGTGCGTTCCAAGTCAGACGGCGGTGTCAGGTGCAGCGCCGGGTTCGGCGCCTGCGGCACTCACCAGAACCGCCACCAGCGTCGACGCGGGGCCGACCCAACGGCGGCCTCGAAGTCGGCCTCTAGCACCTTCACCAACCCGGGACGGCCGGCGGCTCCGATCGCATCCAGGGCGAACCCGAGCGCCTCCCGGGCCGGCCGTGCCGACTCACCCGCCGCGGCTTCCGCCGCCTTCGCCGCGTGCTCCGCCACCTTCGCGGCGAACGACGCGACCAGCGCCGCCTCGGGGCCGGCCGGGCCGGGGTCGTGCTCCGCCTCGTCGGGCTCCAGCGGCACCGGGTAGTGGTACGGGATCAGCGCCCGACCGGCCGCCGCAAGGGCATCAATGTACGCCGCCCGCAGCCCGCCGCACGCCTGCCGCTCGGCCGCGGACTGCTCGGCCAGCGCGATGGCCCGGTCGACAGCTGCGACTCGGGTTGGGGCGGCATCCGGCCACGCCTCGGCGAACAGCGGCTGAACGCGGCGGGCGCACCGCACGGCAAAGGCCACCCGCAACCAGTGTGGCAGCCGTTCTGGGTCCACCTCTATCCCCCCTCCGTCGCCGAACGAACAGCTCACCTGCACCGCCACCACCAGATGAGCGGTGCGTTCCAAGTCAGCGGGCGGTGTCAGGTGCAGCGCCGGGTTCGGCTCGATGCTACTCCTTGCCGAGTACCAAGTCCACCACCCAGCAGCCGCGAACGTGCGGGCCGGGGCCGCGGCAGTGGTCGAGGATGTCGTCGGAGTCACAGCCCGCGTCTTGAAGCGCGTCAGCGAGAATCGGCATGGTGCAGAACTCACGCGACTCGTACATCTGCCGAGCGAACGCCAACACCTTCTGTGTGCGCCATTCGGGATCGAGGTCGACGGGGTGGAATGGGTTGCCCAGAACTTCGCGGAGGATAGTTGCCCCGACCGCGTTGGCTTGCCTCCGGTAACACCGTCCCGCCTCAGTTTGCGCCTCGTCCTCATCATCGTCTTGGGTGGGGTGTAACTCCCACCATTGATCCGCGAGTCGGTCTTGCATGAACGAAACCACCCTTGCGACAGTTTCCGAGCCGTACCTGCCATGATCGGGTGGCCAGCAGACCTCGAACGGGAACGTGCCTGGGATTTCATCGGCCTTGTCGGCGTACGCACGCACCTGAACGGCGAAGCTCGGATCGTCGGCGAAGGCTTCCGCGAGATCGAGAAGCCGAGATTCTTGGTCGCTGAAGGTGCCGCTGCGAATCAACCGGTAGATGCCACACCCAGCCAAGCGGTACTTGCGAGACGAGTATTTCCCGGTCTCCCACAGGTAGTTCTTCATCGGCCAAATGTCATCCGCGGACAACCACTCCGCTTCGGTCACAGTGCGCCTCCGGTGGCCGAACATAAAGCTCACCTGCACCGCCCCCTGCCAAGGGAGCGATGCCATCCAAGCTACATGGCGGTGTCAGGTGCAGCGCCGGGTTCGGCGTGCCTTTACTCCGCGCACAGGAAACCCGCGGCCTGCCACGCCGCAAAGCTCTGGGCTACTGGCTCAAAGCAGTCCGGCGTCATTGCCCCCATGCCGACGCTGTGGACCTGCCCGTCCGCGAGCGACAGCACGAGCGCGACCCCGCCGCTGTTGTCGCCGATCATCAGGTGCCCTGGGCAGTACGCCCGCGACTCGTGGGTGTCATTCCGCTCCATCACGGCGGTGCGACCGTACACCAGCGTCCGCCCATTGGCCGCGAGGAACGACACGGCGGTGCCCGCTAGGAAGGAACGGTACGGCTCCGGCAGCGGTCGCCCGAGCCATGTCTCGACCTCTTCCAGCGACTGCACGCCCTGCGCCCTCCGGTGGCCGAACAAATAGCTCACCTGCACCGCCATCACCGGATGAGCAGTGCGTCACAAATTAGATGGCGGTGTCAGGTGCAGCGTCGGGTTCGGCGTGCCTCTGCTCCGGAGGCAGCCCGCCCTGATGCCGGATGAACGCCAGTCCCGTGGGATCGTAGTACCCCGGCGCGTGGACGCTCACGCTGTCGAACGTGAAGCCCTGGTCGCCGTCCTCGTCCGACACGCAACTCCGCCACAGGCCCATGCGCAGATCGGGGAAGTAGTACGAGTGCCGCCCTGGCCGGTACACTTCTGGCGCCAACCCGAGCCGCTCGGCGATCTCGGCGATGACCTCGTCGGCCCCGGCCTCGAACAGGTCGATGCCCTCGAACGATCCCCAGTGCTTGGGCGATTCGACGAACGCCACCACCGGTGGATCACCGCGGAAATCCACCCGGATGTCGCGATCCTGGTCGAGCAGGGGTTGTACTTCCGCGCGGGTCATGCCCAGCCGCACCATGCCGGCGAGCGACCGGATGCCGATGTGCGGGACCACCTCATCCGCTGCCATCAGCGCCCTCTGTTGCCGAACATACAGCTCACCTGCACCGCCATCACCGGATGAGCGGTGCGTTCCGAATCAGATGGCGGTGTCAGGTGCAGCGCCGGGTTCGGCTCGCCTTGCTCGGGACTGAATCGGCCGCGCCCCGTCAGCAGAGCCGCCAAATGAGGCAAGCGACACCGCCGGTCAACGTTACGCCGGGTTAGGACTCTGCTTGGCTCCACTCAGCCAGCGCCGCCCCGGCACGCCGCAACTCCGCCCGCACGACGCTCAGCGTGGCGTCCGTTTGCCAGCAGCAGGCGTCGTCGGAGGTCGAGCCCATGTACACGCCGAGCAGCACCCGGCCGTCGTCCCCGGCCTCGGCCCGTAGGGTAAAGTCCTCCCCGCTCGCCGTCCACTGCCGCTCGCGGCCGGCGGCGACACCCGCCGCCGATATGAGGAAGTCGCCGAGCTGTCCCATCCCAGGGAAGGCGGGCTCGGCGTCGGGATCAACGGACACGGCGGCCTCGAACGCCGTTCCGCGGAGCCACGCCACCAGTACGCCCGGCAGGTCTGGGTCGGGCGACAGCGACAGCGACATACCCGCCGCCTCAGCGATAGTGACGACCGCCACGAGCACCTCCGGGTGCCTTTGGTGCCGAACAATAAGCTCACCTGCACCGCCATCTCCGGATGAGCAATGCGTCCCGAATCAGATGGCGGTGTCAGGTGCAGCGCCGGGTTCGGCAGCTGAGCCCGGCGCTGCACCCACCACCGGAGACGGCTCAGCGCCGTCCCGCTCCAACGACTGGGAGCCGCGACGGTGCTCGAGCACGAACTCGTCCAGATCGACCGCGGCGAACTCGTCGCTCTTGCTGACCAACTCCCGGAGGTACGCGAGGGATGCCCGGAAGGTTTCGGCGGCGGATGCCCCGGCAACAATTCCCGGGGCGCCCAGGTTGAACGCGCACACGTTCCGCTTGCCGTACTTGAGCGCCCAGTGCAGGAAGATCTCGCGGCTCACCTCGGCCGCGCCCGGGATGCCGCACAGGTCGAGGGCGACGCGGAGGTCTTGCAACAGGTACTCGCCGCCGTAGGGGCAGTAGATCAGCGGGGACACCTGGCCGTCGTTGTCGCGGCTGAAGAACGCCACGTTGACCGGATGCCCCACCGCTGCGCCCCCTCTGTGGCCGAACATAAAGCTCACCTGCACCGCCATCACCGGATGAGCGATGCGTCCCGAATCAGACGGCGGTGTCAGGTGCAGCGCCGGGTTCGGCTTGCTCGGCAACCCGCGCCCTGCATTCGGCGAGCGCCCGGAGCGTGGACTCCCTGGCGAACTCGTTGAAGGACTCCACGCCCAGCCCCCAGTTCTCCAGCGCGACCAAGTTGTCAGGGCGGGTCAGTCGCTCCCAGACAGCGTGGACCGCCGGGTTCTGCGACTCCCACGGCAGGCACATGAACTCCCGCAACAGCAGGCGGTCGAGGTCGCACCACAAGGGCAAGAGCGGATTCGCCGACCTACCCATCGGTGCGCTCCGGTGGCCGAACGAACAGCTCACCTGCACCGCCACCACCGGATGAGCGATGCGTCCAAATCAGCCGGCGGTGTCAGGTGCAGCGCCGGGTTCGGCCGGCTTGTGAGCCTCCCAGGACACCCACATGACAGGTCGAGCGCCGACAGAAGCGAAGTGCAGCTCCGGGTCGTCGGACTGCACCAGCCCCAGCAGTCGCCGGCCATACAGCCGATGCACCCAAGAGGCGTTGGCGATCACGTCCAGCACGTCCCACGCCCGCACACCCGGCCGTCGGGCGAACTGATCGAACCGCCACAGCACCAACGCCACGCCGCCCGCCTCCGGGATGTCGATGTCACCGAGACAGTCGTTGAGTGCGTTCAGGTTGCGGCCGTAGTAGCCGGGGAACTCCAGCCGGGCGGCGACCTCCCGATGCATGTCGGCCTCGGACGCCCACTCGCCGCAATCGAACGCCGGGCAGCGGTAGCCGTAGGACTCCAGCGCGGCGACGTGCCGCCGCAACCGCTCGGCAGGACCGTACAGGGCGACCGGGCCGTTCAGCAGCACCTGCCGATCCACCCGTAGCACATCGTCCGGGTGGACGCAGTGGGGGTTGGCCGGATCAGTTCGGAAGCTGCCCACCCGTTTCGCCCTCTGGGTGCCGAACAGAAAGCTCACCTGCACCGCCAAGATACAGTGAGCACTACAACGGCGGCGGATGGCGGTGTCAGGTGCAGCGCCGGGTTCGGCTTCTGCGCGGGCCGTTGCGGTTCCGCGGAGCCCGCGCTCGTACCGCGCATCCGCGGAGCCACCACCGACCCGCACCACCGTGTCGCGGCCCACCGGTGGCCGCCCAACACCGCACCTCGCGGCGATGAGCCGCGCCGACCACCCACCGGCACCACGCGGAGCACCACCGACCCGCACCACCGTGTCCCCACCCACACCGGGCCACGACCACCCGCACCTCGCGGCGGTGAGCCGCGCCCACCCCGACCGGCACCACGCGGAGCCCGACGCGCGGGGTTTACCACCGCGGACCACATGCCCACCGCCGCACGCGCGCTCATGCACGCGATGGTTGCCGAACGAACAGCTCACCTGCACCGCCCGTCCCGATGAGCGGTGCGTCCCAAGTCAGCCGGCGGTGTCAGGTGCAGCGCCGGGTTCGGCATTACCACCTACGCGGTCGTGGACCAACAGAACGCCACGAACATCTCATCCAACTCTGCTACAGCCGCCACATCGTACCACTCAGCGTACATCCGCAGCCCCGACCGGAACCCACTCAGATCGGCGATGTATGGTGGCAGTGGGCTACGGAGCCCGCTGCTGTACTCCGTCACTAATCGGATGCACTCGGCCTCGGTGATCGGCTCGCATAGCCCCCCCTCTGCGTATGGCACGAGGTAATCTTCACGTCCCGACCAGTCTTGCGCCTGCAAAGCCTTCACCCAGAATAGCAGGTCGCTGGTAAAGTCCCGCTTCCACCCGCGGAACACCCAGATGGACTCCTCGCAATCCGGCGTGATGAAGTCACGGCTTGGGAAGTAGGCAACCTCCAGCGGCGGCGAATCGGCGACCGCAAGGCCGGGAAACGTGGCGATCAGCTCCTGCCGGGTGAACACTACCCTGCGCCTCTGGGTGCCGAACGAACAGCTCACCTGCACCGCCATCACCGGATGAGCGATGCGATCCAAACTACATGGCGGTGTCAGGTGCAGCGCCGGGTTCGGCGTCTGGGCTACCCCCGCCAGACCACCTGCACGCCGGCAAGCTCGATGCCGCCTGGCCCGGCGGCGAGTTGCCCGGCCTTGCGGTTAAGCAGGGCCGGCCCGAAGCACTCGCCGAACCCGACCCGCTCCCCGCAGTGCAGGAAGCTGACGTACGGCCAGCGGTAGAACGACCCCCGCACCTTCTCGGGGGCGTCTCGCCAGCCGAGCAACTGGCCGGGCCGGCCGCACTCCCGTACCCCGGCGTCCGTCACCTCCCACCACTGGAAGGTGCTGCCGTGGTCGAACTGCCCGCGCTCCAGGTCGCCGTCCGCGACTTGGTAGATGTACAGCGCGTCGAACGCGGCGAGGTCGGCGACGCGGACCCCGAATGAGTCGGCCACGTAGTCGAGGAAACGCGGCGTGCGGTGCCACGACCAGACGTCGGCCAGTGCCTCAGCGACCGAACGCGACGGCTGCGGCTCCATCGGTCGAGCGCCCTCGGGTGGCCGAACAAATAGCTCACCTGCACCGCCATCATCGGATGAGCGGCGCGTCCCAAATCAGATGGCGGTGTCAGGTGCAGCGCCGGGTTCGGCTCGCTCACATCCGCGCCGCGCATCCGCGGATGCCCGCCCACCGGTGCGACCGGGCGGAGCACCACCGAACCACGGCGCCGTGTCCCGACACATCGGGGGCCACCCACCACCGCCACACGCGGCGATGAGCCGCGCCCGCAACCGATCGGTCTCAGCGGAGCACCACCGACCCGCACCACCGTGTCCCCATCCGCACCCGGCCACAACCACCGCAAGCTCGCGGCGAAGAGCCGCGCCAGCCCCAACCGGCACCACGCGAAGCCCGACGCGCGCGGTTCACCACCGCGGACCACACGCACACCGCCGCACGCGCGCCCTCATGCACGCGATGGTTGCCGAACATAAAGCTCACCTGCACCGCCAGGATGCAGGATGCGGTGCGTCACAATATAGCGGGCGGTGTCAGGTGCAGCGCCGGGTTCGGCCTCTGGGCCATCCGCGCCACACAGCTGCCCCGCACTCAGTCCCCATCGTCCCACGCCTCGACCATCGCCCGCAAGGACCCAATCAGGTAGGCCGAGTAATTCGGCCCGAGCTCGTTGAACGGCGTCTCCCGGAACGGCATGTGGTAGATCACCGGATGCTCGCCGTCGGGACTCGTGCGGCTGAAGTCCAGGCAGACGAACCCGTCCTGGTCCGGCTCGACCACCAAGTAGTGTTCGGGCAACTGGCACCACGTGCGGGCGCGAGTCGTGTCGGACCACACGCAGCCCCCGCCGCCGACGATCTTGCCCTCGTAGACCCCCGACCAGGAGTTATCGACGATGCTAAATCCGCCGAACCTAGCCAGAAACGCCCGGTAGCTCGGCGGCATCGGGCGGCCGAACACGCTCTCCAACTCGCGGATGGTGTCCTCGGCCGCCGGCCCGTTGACGTGCACGTGCGGTTCGAGTTCCCGCATCCGGTCGAGGAGAGCCGCGACCTCATCCATCCGCGCCCTCTGTGGCCGAACGAACAGCTCACCTGCACCGCCATCACCGGATGAGCGATGCGATCCAAACTACATGGCGGTGTCAGGTGCAGCGCCGGGTTCGGCGTCTGGGCTACCCCCGCCAGACCACCTGCACGCCGGCAAGCTCGATGCCGCCTGGCCCGGCGGCGAGTTGCCCGGCCTTGCGGTTAAGCAGGGCCGGCCCGAAGCACTCGCCGAACCCGACCCGCTCCCCGCAGTGCAGGAAGCTGACGTACGGCCAGCGGTAGAACGACCCCCGCACCTTCTCGGGGGCGTCTCGCCAGCCGAGCAACTGGCCGGGCCGGCCGCACTCCCGTACCCCGGCGTCCGTCACCTCCCACCACTGGAAGGTGCTGCCGTGGTCGAACTGCCCGCGCTCCAGGTCGCCGTCCGCGACTTGGTAGATGTACAGCGCGTCGAACGCGGCGAGGTCGGCGACGCGGACCCCGAATGAGTCGGCCACGTAGTCGAGGAAACGCGGCGTGCGGTGCCACGACCAGACGTCGGCCAGTGCCTCAGCGACCGAACGCGACGGCTGCGGCTCCATCGGTCGAGCGCCCTCGGGTGGCCGAACAAACAGCTCACCTGCACCGCCACCATCGGATGAGCGATGCGTCCCAGATCAGATGGCGGTGTCAGGTGCAGCGCCGGGTTCGGCTTCTGCGCCCCGCGCCGCGCATCCGCGGAGCCCGCCCACCGACGCGGCCGAGCGGAGCCACCACCGACCCGCACCACCGTGCCGCGGCACACCGGTGGCCGCCCACCACCGACACCCGCGGCGATGAGCCGCGCCCGGCACCCACGGGCACCACGCGGAGCACCACCGCCACGAACCGCCGTGTCCCCCCCCGCCACCGGCCACGCCCACCGCAAGCTCGCGGCGACGAGCCGCGCCGGTCGCACTCGGGCACCACGCGGAGCCCGATACTCGCCGTTTACCACCGCGGACCACACGCACACCACCGCACGCGCCATCGAGCGGCCTCGGGGTGCCGAACATAAAGCTCACCTGCACCGCCATCATACCGTCAGCAACGCGTCACAAATCAGCGGGCGGTGTCAGGTGCAGCGCCGGGTTCGGCATCTGCGCAGCCCCCAGCTACCCGCCGTTGACCTCGGCCGCCACGACCCGACCATCCGGGCCGAAGTGAACGTACAGGAAGGCGTCGTCGAAGCCGTATGGGCCGAGGCCGCTCCAGCATCCCAGCCAGTACACCCACGTCTCCGGGTGGTCCAGTCGAACGCCGTACCCGTCCACCGGCCCCCGCGGGTCACGCGACGGTGGCTCGCCCTCGCCCAGCAGTTCCCGCACACGCTCTTTGGGCGTCCCAGCGGGCAGGTGGCGGATGGCGTCACGGGCCATCGGCCCCCGCCCCCGCTCGTCGGCGGCCGCCCACGCCGCCGGGCTGAATGGGCGGTCGTCGAACGGGTCGAGATACCGGTCGAGCGCGACGAACCCGGCCACGCACCCGCGGGCCAACAGCAACGCGGCCAGGGCGAGCAAGCCGACGACACACTTCCACCGCCGCATCTCGCACTGCCTCTGTTGCCGAACATAAAGCTCACCTGCACCGCCATCACCCGATGAGCGATGCGTCACAACTCCGCGGGCGGTGTCAGGTGCAGCGCCGGGTTCGGCTTCTGCGACCCCCGCGCCGTGCATTTGCGGGGCGGGGCCAGCCGGCCTACAAGGATGGACGCGGCGGGTCGGGCCAGTTGGCCTCAGACTCGCACTCACGCTGGTACTCCCGCCACGACCGCAACCCTTGGGCCCGCCGCTTGGCGTTGCCCTTGCGCCGCCGCCGCTCCTCGCACCGCTTGGTGAACTCGTCGTGCCAGCGGTACTCGTACATCACGTTCGCCGACCGGACGTACTTGCGGAACCTCCGCAGGGCCGACGTGAGCGACTCGCCCTCGCAGACCTCCACTCGGACACCCATCGCTATGCGGCTTGTACGGCTGCCGCGACGCCGGTTGAAAGAGCTTTCTGGGGCCGAATGTGGAGCTCACCTGCTCGCGCGCCCTGGAGGGGGCGATCCCCGAGTTCTGCATGCGCGAGTCTGGTGCAGCGGAGGGTTCGGCCCCGCGCCCCACCACGCCGAACATGGGCTGCCCGTGAAGGTGAGCTCCACATTCGGCCCCGCTCATGCAGCCCGGCAGATGAGCTACACCGATCCGCTCGCGCCTCGGGGGTGGGCGCGGGTCGGGCCAGCCACTTGGGATGGGGGGCTGGCTACCCTATCGACATCGCGCCCACCCCCGTGGGTCTCGGCGCGGGGCCGAACATAAAGCTCACCTGCACCGCCCCCTCCCAGGGAGCGATGCGTCACAAACTCGCGGGCGGTGTCAGGTGCAGCGCCGGGTTCGGCTCGCTCCGCACCGCGGTTCCTGGCCACGGGCCGAGCGTCGCGCATCCGCGGAGCCCGTGCCACCGGTGCGGGCGTGCGGAGCACCACCGACTCGACGCACCGTGTCGCGGCCCACCGGAGGCCACCCACCACCGCACCTCGCGGCGATGAGCCGCGCCAGGCACCCACGGGCACCACGCGGAGCACCACCGACTCGAACCGCCGTGTCCCCACGCGCCCCCGGCCACGCCCACCCGCACTTCGCGGCGACGAGCCGCGCCAACCACCGACCGGCACCACGCGGAGCCACCACCGTCTGATGCCCCGCGGACCACACGCCCACCGCCGCCCGCGCGCTCCAGAACGCCCGGGTGGCCGAACATAAAGCTCACCTGCACCGCCCGTCCCGAGGAGCGATGCGTCACAAGTCAGCCGGCGGTGTCAGGTGCAGCGCCGGGTTCGGCTCGCTCACATCCGCGGTTCGGGGGCACACGCCGAGCACCGCGGCTCCGTGGATGCCCGCGGCACCGGTGCGGCCCTGCGGAGCATCACCGACTCCGCGCCCCGTGTCCCGGCCCACCGAGGGCCACCCACCACCGACACCTCGCGGCGGTGAGCCGCGCCCGCCACCAACGGCGCCACGCGGAGCACCACCGACACGACCCGCCGTGTCCCGGCACACCGGAGGCCACGCCCACCACCGCACCTCGCGGCGATGAGCCGCGCCGACCACCCACGGGCCACACGCGGAGCACCACCGACCCGCACCGCCGTGTCCCGACACATCGGAGGCCACGCCCAACCGCAAGCTCGCGGCGATGAGTCGCGCCAGACCCGACCGGCACCACGCGAAGCCCGACGCGCGCGGTTCACCACCGCGGACCACACGCACACCGCCGCACGCGCGCTCCTGCACGCGATGGTTGCCGAACGAACAGCTCACCTGCACCGCCAGGATGGAGTGAGCGACACAACGGCGGCTGATGGCGGTGTCAGGTGCAGCGCCGGGTTCGGCTCGCTCGCCTCCGCGGTTCCGGGCGACACGCCGAGCTTGGCGCATCCGCGGAACCCGCGGCACCGGTGCGGCCGAGCGGAGCCCCACCGACTCGAATCGCCGTGTCGCGGCCCACCGGTGGCCACCCATCACCGCACCTCGCGGCGACGAGCCGCGCCCGCCCTGACGCGCGCCACGCGGAGCACCACCGACCCGAACCGCCGTGTCCCCACCCGCACCCCGGCCACGCCCAACCACACCTCGCGGCGACGAGCCGCGCCCGCCCCGACCGGCACCACGCGGAGCCACCACCGACGCGTGGGCGTCACCTTCGCGGACCACACGCCCACCACCGCACGCGCGATCCAGAACGCGAAGGTGGCCGAACATAAAGCTCACCTGCACCGCCATCACCCGATGAGCGGTGCGTCCCAACTCAGCCGGCGGTGTCAGGTGCAGCGCCGGGTTCGGCGCCTCAGCGCCAACGCCCGCGAGGCCACACGCCCCAGACGGTGGCCGGCCCGGAACGCGGCGGCCGTGCCTCCGCCCATGTGGACAGGCGGAGCGGCAGATACGCCCCGCCCGCCTCGAAGCTGGTCCCGGACGCGAACTCGACCCGGTACCGCGCCCCGTCCCGCGCGGCGAACCGCAACTCCGGGTGCCACGTCTCGTGCTCCCCGCCGACCCACAGCCCGAACCACGACTGGCCGGAGTCGGGGTAGCGCGCCTCGGGCATGACCAGCCGGACCCCGGTGTAGTCGACAGCCAGGACCTGTGGGACTGGGGCACCCTCCGCGACCAAGGCCACCCCGTACGGGAAGACTGCCGCGTCGGCTTCGTTGGTGCAATGGGCGTAGAAGTGGAAGTCCCACCCACCGCCCGCCACCGGCGCGAACCACGCGATGAGGACGCGGAAGTCGGTCGGGCCAAGCTGCAACTCGCCGCATACCTCCACGCCGCGCGGCCCCCTGGTTGCCGAACTAAAAGCTCACCTGCACCGCCATCATCGGATGAGCAGTGCGTTCCAGATCAGCCGGCGGTGTCAGGTGCAGCGCCGGGTTCGGCTTCTGCGCCCACCGTCGCGGTTCCGCGGAGCCCGCGCCCGCGCCGCGCATCCGCGGAGCCACCACCGACCCGCACCACCGTGCCGCGGCACACCGGTGGCCGCCCACCACCGACACCCGCGGCGGTGAGCCGCGCCCGCCAACCACGGGCACCACGCGGAGCACCACCGACCCGCACCACCGTGTCCCCACCCACACCGGGCCACGACCACCCGCACCTCGCGGCGGCGAGCCGCGCCAACCACCAGCAGGCCACACGCGGAGCCCGACACCCGGGGTTCACCCACGCGGACCACACGCCCACTACCGCCGCACGCGCGCTCCTGCACGCGATGGTTGCCGAACGAACAGCTCACCTGCACCGCCACCATCGGATGAGCGGCGCGTCCCGAATCAGCCGGCGGTGTCAGGTGCAGCGCCGGGTTCGGCCTCTGGCGGCTTGAAAGCAGCCAAACACCGCTCGTATTCGGCGCGGCTGAAGCGGTACGGTCCCCACCCCGGATTCCACCGAATGATCGCGCTCAAGCCACCGTTCGGGGACACGTCAAAACCAAGCTTCTCCCAGCGAACGACGTCCGGCTCTGACACGACTTCGGCCATCACCACGCTACAGCTCAGATCCAGGTCGTCCGGGCAGATGAGTACTGGTGCGTACCCAGTGCAGCCGACCGCCGGCAAGATGCGTTCCCACGGTATGGCCGCGTCTGGTTCGTGGTGGAACCACCCGAGCAGCGACGACACCTGTCCTTCGACGCCCAGCGCCACGTCGAGGGGAACACCGTCCACCGCAATCACCAAATGCGGTTCCGGGACGAACTTGCTCGGCGCGCGGATCGCCTCGATGCGGTTCACAGACTCGAGACCTCGGGTTGCCGAACGAACAGCTCACCTGCACCGCCATCACCGGACGAGCGGTGCGTCCCGAATCAGATGGCGGTGTCAGGTGCAGCGCCGGGTTCGGCATCGTTGAGCATCAGGGCTTCCGCCTCTTCGTCGGTCAGCGGTCGCACCTCGGCCACCCGCAGGAACGCGCTCAGCGAGGGGGCGACTGGGGTGATGTCATCCGGTTGCAACTGCTCGCCGTCGTGGTACAGCCGGACTAACGGCGGGTCGTCGCCGCCGGCCTGAATGTAGTACGGATCAGCCCCGGAACTGCCGTCGAGGGCCACCAGCAGGTAGCCGGCGGCCAGCGCGTTCTCGGTGAGTAGGAACTTGAGCCGTCCCACCGCCTCAGCTGGCGTCGGCCAGACAAGCCACCACGGCCCCTCCCACGGCTTGAACGCATCCGACCGCCAGCCCAACCGGAGCCCGCAAAGCGGGAGGGACTGCCACAGCTCGGTCAGCCAAGCCGGGTATCGGTCGCCGAACGCCACCTGGAGGGCGGCGATCTCCTCTGCCGTCGCCGGACGCCCAACCTGACCGGCCGCCGTAGCTCGTGCGACGAAGTCCTCGGCCGCTTGCCGTACAGCCATCTGTCGGGTCCTTCCGCCGCCGAACGAACAGCTCACCTGCACCGCGAGGTCCCGGGCCGCGATGCGTTCCGAATCAGCGGGCGGTGTCAGGTGCAGCGCCGGGTTCGGCCCTGAGCTACAGCGGGACGTACACCACCTCGAACTCTGGGCCAAGTTCTGAGCGAACGACCGCGAGCACCTCGGCCGCCGCTCTCTCGAACCGCTCCCGCTCCTCGGCTGACCACGGCGACGAGCCCGGCGGATACTCCCAATCGAGCGCCCCGTCGTGCCACGCGGTCAACTCCACGAGCCGCTGGCGGATGCCTGGGGACAACGGAAGCTGCTCCTCGATCGGGCCGACATCGAACACTGCGCGGGTCACATCGTTGACGCACCACAAGCACCCGCCGCCCCACTCGAACATCAGCCGCACGACGAACCGTGTGGTCACTAACGGCCCTCCGCGCCCTTCTGGTGCCGAACAAATAGCTCACCTGCACCGCCATCACACGATGGGCGGTGCGTCCCCGAATCAGCCGGCGGTGTCAGGTGCAGCACCGGGTTCGGCGTGCCTTTGCTACTCCGCCCGGAAGCGGCCGACGACTTCCTCGACACGACTCTCCCAGGAAGCCGGCACCTCAAGCCGGACACACACGCCGCTGTACCCGTCGTCGCGCTGGACTTCGCATCGTGCCTTGCACCGGCCGTGCCAGGAGAAGCCGGCCCACGTGTCCGAGTTGATCCGTTCGGTGAGCGCGAGGATCATGCTCAGCCTCTGCCAGTAGAACTCGTCGAGCCGACCGCCCGCGTCCACACGGACTGTGCCCGCGGCTTGGTGCCCGCTCGGATTCGAACGGTGGCTACCGATCAGCGAAACAACAGCCTCCAGGAACTCCCGGAACCGCCATTCGGGAATCCAACACTCGATGACTATCGCAACTCCCTTCCGCTCTCCGCCGCCGAACGAACAGCTCACCTGCACCGCCATCACACGATGAGCGATGCGTCCCAGTCTAGCGGGCGGTGTCAGGTGCAGCGCCGGGTTCGGCGTCTGCGGCTACCCCAGCGGCCAACGATACTCGGGGCTGACGCGGATGCACAGCCCCAGCCCGCGGAACATCTCGGACAGCCGCCGCACCTCTAGCGCCTGCACCCCGCGGGCGACCGGCGACCCGGCGTCCAGCAGTTCGCGGGCGGCCTTGACCCCGATGCACAGGGCGTTGCCGACCGCCGCGATGATCCGCCCCCGGTCGTGCCCGGCCCACTCCACCCACACGTCGTAGGGCGTGTGATCGAACGTCGGCCGGTTGTGGTTGGTCGTAACCGCCCCGACCCAATCGCAGACTGTGCAGCGGATGCCGGTGACGGTGTCGTCGGGGGCGAACCCGCCGAGCCGCCCGCCGCACGCAGGGCACCGCGGCTCCGTGTTGTCGGGGGCTTCCGCCATCGGTGCGCCTCTTGCCTGCCGAACAAATAGCTCACCTGCACCGCCATCACCGGATGAGCGGTGCGTCACAGATCAGCCGGCGGTGTCAGGTGCAGCGCCGGGTTCGGCTCGCGGACCACCGCGGTTCCGGGCACACGCTCCGCACCGCAGCTCCGCGGAGCCCGCGCCCCGGTGCGGCCCTGCGGAGCACCACCGACCCGCATCACCGTGCCGCCGCACACCGGAGGCCACGCCCAACCGCACCTCGCGGCGATGAGCCGCGCCACACACCGGCGGGCACCACGCGGAGCCCGACACCGGAGTTCACCCACGCGGACCACACACGCGCGCGCCGCACGCGCACTCATGCACGCTTGGGTGGCCGAACATAAAGCTCACCTGCACCGCCATCACCGGATGAGCGATGCGTCACAAGGCCGATGGCGGTGTCAGGTGCAGCGCCGGGTTCGGCACTTGGTTCCGAGCGCTGCGCACCGCGTTCGAGCTTCCTTGATTGGCCTTTAACGCCAGCCATTGTTGTGCGTGGCTGGGCTCGGGGCCGAGGAAAGTATCCAGCAGTCGATCACCGCGGACGAGCACGAAACACGCCCGGCCGTCGGTACTTGTGACCCGCCGCACCTCATCCCCGGATCGGCGGCCGGTCAGGAGCGACTTCCAGAAGTAGTCGTAAGGCATCAACCCGAGCGACGCAAACTGTGCCGTGAGCGCGTCGAGCTCTTTTTCCGGCACGACCTCGCCCCAAGCTTCGGGCGGTACCACGCACGGGCGCTGCCACGGCGATTCAAACGAGCGGCACAGGGCGGTATCGCAAGCGGAACACCGGCCCCGCCACGCCGAGTGAAACTCGCTGTGGAACCAACAATCGACCTGAATCACCTCACCGCCACAGATCGGGCACAATTCACCGGGCTTCTTCGGTGGCGGCGGACCGAGACCGTACCGCACGGGCAGCGCCACCGGTGGCGCGGGACGCTTCGATCGGAGCCAGCCGAACAGCCTCATCCCGTGCCCTCGGGTGGCCGAACGAACAGCTCACCTGCACCGCCATCACACGATGAGCGGTGCGTCACAATACAGCGGGCGGTGTCAGGTGCAGCGCCGGGTTCGGCTCGCTGCCGTCCGCGGTTCCGGGCGACACGCCGAGCGCCGCGCATCTGCGGATGCCCGCGGCACCGGTGCGACCGGGCGGAGTGCTACCGACTCGATGCGCCGTGTCCCGGCCCATCGAGGGCCACGCCCACCGCTACACGCGGCGACGAGCCGCGCCCCTACCCACGGGCACCACGCGGAGCGCCACCGACCCGAACCGCCGTGTCCCCACACACCGCCGGCCACGCCCAACCGCACCTCGCGGCGACGAGCCGCGCCAGCACCGACCGGCACCACGCGAAGCCCGACACGCGAGACTCACCACCGCGGACCACACGCTCAGCGCCGCCGCACGCGCCCTCATGCCCTCGGGGGTTGCCGAACTTCGGAGCTCAGGCGCGCGCGGCTGGATAAAGCTGCGCTCCCGAGCCGCGACCGCGCGTCGCCTGCAGCGTCTGGTTCGGCGGCGCATCACACTTCGCAGGCTTTGCGAGGATGTGACGCACCCCGCGCCTGAGCTACGAGGTTCGGCCTGGTCGCGCCGAGCCCCGAGTTCGCGGGACCACCACCCCGGGCCGGGTTCCGGGGCGGCGCCGTCGCGCTTGGGAGGGGGGCGACGGGTCCCCACACTGTGCCGCACCGGAACCCGCGGTTGCAGAGAACCGGCGCGACCAGGCCGAACGAACAGCTCACCTGCACCGCCATCACCGGATGAGCGGTGCGTCCCAAACCCGATGGCGGTGTCAGGTGCAGCGCCGGGTTCGGCTTCTATCGAGCTGCTGGGAAGTCCGAAAACGAAGCCGTCACGAACACCAGCGCGCCGTCCGCGGTTGAGCGGAAGCCCAGCAGCATCGTACCCGTTGGCGTGTCAATTACGCCCAGGTGGTACACCAGTTCCTCGGAAAGCAGGTGATAACCACTGGCCCCATTCCGGACGACCGACACACGGTACCCACCGACCAGAGCCGGCTGATGTCGGAGGAGCCAATCGACTGTTCCCGCGTCCCCGCGGAGCAGCGGCTCGACGGCCAGCGCGGTGCGATCGGACGCGACAACCGCAGCGGCCACGCGCTCTGTTGCCGCGATGGCTTCAGGTGGGGCGGCGGAGCGCTGACGAACCGCCACGACGGCCACGACCGAGAGGGTGGTGGCAACCGCCAGGACCGCGACGCGGGATCGCATTCTTGCGCCCTCTGGGTTGCCGAACATAAAGCTCACCTGCACCGCCATCACCCGATGAGCGATGCGTCCCGAATCAGATGGCGGTGTCAGGTGCAGCGCCGGGTTCGGCGTGCCTTTACTCGGGCGGATGGCTGACCAGCTCGCGAAGTAGCGCCGCCTGTGCCGCCAACTCCGCAACCCGTGCTGCCTCGAACGCCTCGTCGTACCGCTCCGCATTGGCCTCGCCCGCGGCACATCCGACGGCCGATGCCGCGCAGGATGTGGCGGCCAGCACGTTGGATGCCGAGCGGGGCCAGACCGACGACGCATCGACGGCGGCCGATGCCGCATACCCGCGAGCGTCCGGGGCCGAGTGACCGGGGAACGCTTCCTGGGCCTCGCCGCCCGCGACGGCAACTGCGGACGCCAACTCCGACACGCCGATACGCCCCGCCGCGAACCGCTCAGACGCGTCGACAGCGGCTCGGCAGCCTGGCGGGAGCAAGTGCCAGGCGCGGCGGACACACCCCGCCGCAAATAGCCGCAGTTCGCGCTGGTAGCGGTCGGCAGGCATCGCCCGTACCATCGCATCGGGATCGAGACACGCCCACCAGTCTGAGGCTGTCACCGCCGAAAAGCCCTCGGGTTGCCGAACATACAGCTCACCTGCACCGCCAGGATACAGTGAGCACCACAACGGCGGCAGATGGCGGTGTCAGGTGCAGCGCCGGGTTCGGCTCGCTCGCCTCCGCGGTTCCGAGCGACACGTCCAGCGCCGCGCATCCGCGGAGCCCGGGCCACCGGTGCGGCCGAGCGGAGCAGCACCGACCCGACGCGCCGTGCGCGGCCCATCGGAGGCCGGCCACCACCGCACCTCGCGGCGACGAGCCGCGCCCGCCCTGACGCGCGCCCCGCGGAGCACCACCGACCCGGACCGCCGTGTCCCCACCCGCCGACGGCCACGCCCAACCGCACCGCGCGGCGGCGAGCCGCGCCACACACCCACGGGCGCCACGCGGAGCGCCACACCACCGCCGGACGCCCCGCGGACCACACGCCCAGCTCTGCCGCACGCGCCCTCATGCACGCGATGGTAGCCGAACAAATAGCTCACCTGCACCGCCATCATCGGATGAGCGGCGGGGTCCGAATCACATGGCGGTGTCAGGTGCAGCGCCGGGTTCGGCTTCTTGCGGCGCCTCTGCCAGACCGCGCATCTGGTATCGACGAGGCCCCTCGACGGTGACCGCGGCCCCGCCTTCGCAGATGACATGCGTGCCGTAGGCCGACTCGACAACCGTCAGCGACGGCACCGCGTCCAACCCGACAGCGGTAACGACGCACTCCTCGCCGGGTCGAAGGGCGACGCTGAAGTCGCTTGGGACGACCTCCACTAACCGGTCGGCCCCGCTGTCAGCGTCGTTGCACACACACAGGCGAACGACGAGGCTCATCCGATGCGTCCCTCTGGTGCCGAACATAAAGCTCACCTGCACCGCCATCACCGGATGAGCGGTGCGCCCCGAATCAGCCGGCGGTGTCAGGTGCAGCGCCGGGTTCGGCGTTTGGGGATAACCCGGCGGCCAGGAACGCGGGGAACGAAGGGGCCATCTCGTGGATGCCGCCAAAGTCGTGATCCTCGACCAGCACTCGCCCGGACGAGAGCTCGATGCCGAACGGGTTGCCGCCGCCATCCCAACCGATGATGAACACTCCTCGCATGTGCCAGAACTCGTTGTCCGCTCGGAACTGGCGGTGCGAATCGGCCAACTCGGGCAGCCCGTCGATCCACTCGCCGTCACCGCCCACGCGCCCGCCGCACACCGTCAGGTACTCGCGGAACGCTGGCGGGATCGTCCCGAACTCGACCTCGAACGCCCGCAGGTCGCCCTCGGCGGCCGGCGGGTGGCGTTCCTCCTCAGGGCAGGCGTGCCACGCCGCGACAAGGAGTTGCCGCAGTCGCTCGTTCACATGCAAGCCCTCTGTGGCCGAACAATGAAGCTCACCTGCACCGCCATCATCGGATGAGCGGTGCGTCCCGCATCAGCCGGCGGTGTCAGGTGCAGCGCCGGGTTCGGCGTCTGGGCTACCCCCGCCAGACCACCTGCACGCCGGCAAGCTCGATGCCGCCTGGCCCGGCGGCGAGTTGCCCGGCCTTGCGGTTGAGCAGGGCCGGCCCGAAGCACTCGCCGAACCCGACCCGCTCCCCGCAGTGCAGGAAGCTGACGTACGGCCAGCGGTAGAACGACCCCCGCACCTTCTCGGGGGCGTCTCGCCAGCCGAGCAACCGGCCGGGCCGGCCGCACTCCCGCACCCCGGCGTCCGTCACCTCCCACCACTGGAAGGTGCTGCCGTGGTCGAACTGCCCGCGCTCCAGGTCGCCGTCCGCGACTTGGTAGATGTACAGCGCGTCGAACGCGGCGAGGTCGGCGACGCGGACCCCGAATGAGTCGGCCACGTAGTCGAGGAAACGCGGCGTGCGGTGCCACGACCAGACGTCGGCCAGTGCCTCAGCGACCGAACGCGACGGCTGCGGCTCCATCGGTCGAGCGCCCTCGGGTGGCCGAACAATGAGCTCACCTGCACCGCCATCACCGGCTGAGCGATGCGTTCCAGATCAGCGGGCGGTGTCAGGTGCAGCGCCGGGTTCGGCTTGCCTTTACTCGCCGGCCAGTTGCACCCGTAGCCGCTCCAGCCGCTCGCTCACCTCGCCAACCCCGTAGTACCCGTCCAAGCACTCGGCGAGTACCCTCTCGATGAGCATCGCGTACTTGCCGTCCTGCGGGTTGGACCTGGCCTGTGCCTCGGCCACCCGCGCGAGCGGCCAGACGGCCAGCTGCCCGCCCGGCTCCCCGGCCCGCAGCCACAGACCGCCGACGCTGCACCGCGCCCACGCGAGGCCGCTCTGACGGGCCAGCACTCGGCCCCACACCAGGGCCGCCGCCGGCAACCCGCCGGGCGGGTAGGCGAGTGACTCGTAGTCGAGGTAGTCCAGCGCCCGGATGTCACCAAGCCCCCCGTCGAACGGGGCCGGGAACGGCATCGCCCGGAGCGAGCCCCACAGGGATCGGAACTCGTCTGCGGCTCGCTCGATGTCGGCGAGGTCACCATCGGTCCCTGGCGAGAACTCCATCACGCCCTCCGATCCCGCCTCCGACGCCGAACGAACAGCTCACCTGCACCGCCATCATCGGATGAGCGGTGCGTCCCGAATCAGCCGGCGGTGTCAGGTGCAGCGCCGGGTTCGGCCTGTACCGTTAACAACGGGGTCTGGTTCGGGCACTACCCTTGGTCGTAGCCCAGAAAGTTGATTCGGGTGTCATCTCCCCAAAGGACGCCCCAGTGGTTCACGTCGCTCGCGCACTCGAACAAGATACGGTCTCCGGGGTGGCATAACGGCTGAAAGTCCTGACGGTGCTGGGCAATGAAAGCCGCTGCCGCCGGGCGGAGCAGTGTCGGCCCTTCAGCGGCGGTTAGCAGCCAACCGAGTTCCGCCGCCCATTCCGTGTTATTAGCCGCCTCTTCAAGGGATTGCGCTTCCAACCCCGCAACCACCTCCGCCCATAACTCTGGAGTGGCCAGGAGGGAGGCCGACAAATGGTCGATTATGCCGATCCCCCCGCTGAAAAAGGAGAGGTCGTACAATACTTCACCGGAAGGTGGGCGGGAGAGGCGGAGTACCCGCGCGAGCGCCTCTGGCCCGTACCCCGGTTGGACATCGGTGTAGCGGAACCGCCGTTCCACCCCGTCATAAGGATGCAGGTCCACCTCTCGCCCTCACCCTCCGCGCCTCCGGTTGCCGAACATAAAGCTCACCTGCACCGCCATGATGCAGGCCGCAATGCGTTACAAATCAGCCGGCGGTGTCAGGTGCAGCGCCGGGTTCGGCCGGGCGCCCGGACCGGCGGCGCCAGCTAGTGGTTGGCGGCGATGGCCAGCTCGACGTCCGGGGCGGCGCCCACCGCCCACCGCCCTTCGAACTCGAGGCGGTACACGCGGTTGGTCGGGAGCGTGTTCGCCTCGATCGTCGCCGACCACTTCCCGCCCGCGTACTTCGGGCTGACGCTGACGACCTCCTCCTTCCCGCCGTCGAGCCCGGGCAGCACAACCCGGATCGCCTGGACGGCCGGGCGGCCCTGCGCGCCGGTGCCGCTGATGACGATCGCGTGCCCGGCGGCCGACGCGCCGATGTGCACGCGCAGCTTGCCCGGCGGCTCCTCGCGCGGCGGGACGGCCTCGGCCTGTGCGAACGGGGCTGTCTGCGGCCTGTCGTCCTTGTCCGTGTACGAGACGGAGACGACCGCGAACGGGGGTGCGGCGGCGTCCTTCGGGACCGGCGCGGCGCAGGTCAGTGGCGCCGCGGCGATGAGGAACCACATCGGGTTCATGGTCGGGGCCTCCTTCAGCCGAACATAAAGCTCACCTGCACCGCCATCACCGGATGAGCGGTGCGTCCCCATTCAGCGGGCGGTGTCAGGTGCAGCGCCGGGTTCGGCTTCTTGGCGCTGCCAGGAGCTACGGGTCAATGCTCCGCCGGACCGGGGGTAAAGGTTTTGAGTAGCTTCGCCCGCTCCTTGATCGGACCGCCGGTGCTCTTCACCAACCCGACCACGGGGGCGTACCAGTTGGTTTCGGTCCACTCGAGCGTGTCGCCGGTGTACGCACGGGTCTCGACCTTCACGCAGTCGAAGGTACCCGCCGGAACCTTGATCCGTTCCTCCACGACCACTCGCGTGACGGTCCGGTCGAACGCCAAGGCGGTGTGCTTTCTCTCCCAGACGTCCCCGACGCGCGGTGGAAACTTCAGCAGTAGAAATCCGGGAGCATCTCCAGCCATCTCCCACAAGCACCCGTCGCGGACGATGAGCCTCGTAGCGTTGATGGTAGACGTCTCCATCCCTTCGATCACACACTCAAAGGTACTGCGAATGTGGATCATCGGGTCTCCCCTCCTTAGCCCGACTTCGGCGATAGTGTCTGTCGTCAGGCCGTTTCTCCGCCCCGCCGTCTCGTACACCCACTCCGTTCCGACTAGGGTCGGGAACTGCCAATTTGGCTTCCGCGCCTCCTTTGGCACTGGAGCCGCGGCAACAACGCTCGCGAGGATTAATAGCGCGATCGCCAAGAGTTGCCTCATCGCCACTCCTCAACGGGAGACACACTTGCACATGAAGTTCTGGGGGAGGCCGACAATCCACCGGTGCCCTTTGTGTGCCGAACGGCGGAGTTCAGCTGCGAGCGGACCCGGTATGCGGTCCGTCCCTGTAGCGACCTTGGGCTCGCTGCTGCAACTTAGGGTTCGGGTGCGTGGCGGGGCGGATGAAGCCCCGCTCGCAGTTGAGCTCCGCCGTTCGGCCGCGTGCCCCCGGACGCCCCGTAGCTGAACCCACCCAGACCGCCTTCGCCGCAGGGGTCGGCGCGGGCGGTGCCACCTACTCGGATCGGGGAGGGGCCACCCGCCGGTCGCGCCGACCCTCTGCGGGTCACGCCACGCGGCCGAACGAACAGCTCACCTGCACCGCCATCACCCGATAAGCGATGCGTCCCGGAACAGATGGCGGTGTCAGGTGCAGCGCCGGGTTCGGCTTCTGCGCCCACCGTCGCGGTTCCGCGGAGCCCGCGCTCGTACCGCGGATCCGCGGAGCCACCACCGACCCGCACCACCGTGCCGCGGTACACCGGAGGCCACCCCCCACCTCACCTCGCGGCGACGAGCCGCGCCCGCCCTAACGCGCACCACGCGGAGCACCACCGACCCGACCCGCCGTGTCCCGAGGCACCGCCAGCCGCGCCCAACCGCACCTCGCGGCGACGAGCCGCGCCCACCCCGACCGGCACCACGCGGAGCCCGACGCGCCGGCGTCACCTTCGCGGATCACACGCCCACCGCCGCCGCACGCGCGATCGAGCGCCTCGGGGTTGCCGAACAAACAGCTCACCTGCACCGCCATCACCGGATGAGCGATGCGCCTCAAATCAGATGGCGGTGTCAGGTGCAGCGCCGGGTTCGGCCTTGAGCCTAGTCCTTGCCAAGCACCAAGTCCACCACTCGAAAGCCCCGGACGTGCGGACCGGAGCTGCGGCAGTGACCGAGCAACTGCTCGTCCTCGCACCCGACGTCTTGGAGCGCGTCGGCCAGGACCGGCATCGCGGAGAACTCCCGCGACACATCCATCTGACGGGCCAGCGCCAGAGCCGTGCCCGATCACCATCGCTCGGAGAAACTCACCGCCACCTTCTCAAGGAAGACTTCGATAGGACTTACGTAGTTGACTTTTGGGTAAGTAGGTATGTAGGTGCGGCGAGGTAGGTTCGCACCGCTTCGCGCACGATGGCCGTCTTGGCCGCGAACCAACTGACGCCGGACTTGAGCCGGTGCCACTCGAGCCGCAGGAACGCGCGGATCGCGAGCCCGATGTGGACCGCTTGGGCCCGGCTCATGCGCACCTGGCACCGGTCCACGTGGCAATGCTGCTTGAGGCCCCGGTGATACTCCTCGATGCCCCACGCGTGCCCGGCCAGAACCGCACGAGTGGCCTCGTCCATGTCGAGGTCGTTGGTGATCCAATGCTCCGTGCCCCCATCACCGGTGGCGATCCGGAACGCCTTCACCAATCCGAACCCCTCCAGGTGCACCACCGTACCGGCGGCCCCGATCGGGCACCCCTCGATGGCCCGATTGCCCGTGCGATCCGGGTTCACCCGCCGGTTGCTCCGCACCCGGGTCAGGAAGTGCCACCCCAGGGCCCGCACCGCCTTCAGGTTGTCCTTGCCCGAGTACCAGGTGTCGAACAGTACCACCCGGGGCGACAGGTCCCGTCCCTTGGCGACCGCCAGCATGGCTCGGAAGTGGTCGTTCTTGGTCTCGGCTCGGGCCGGGTCGGCGAGCCGGTAATCACACGGTACCAGGGCGGCCCCGTCGGTCCACAGCAGGGTCACCAGCCCGATCCCGCTCACCACCCGGCGGTGCCGCCCGGACCAGCACCGGCGCACCAGCCCCATGTGCCGGGCGAACGGCTTGTCCAGCACCGAGTCGTCGAGCACCACGGCACCGCCCGGGCGGACCGACGACCGGGCTTCGTCCCACAACGCCGCTGGGTCCGGTTCCAGCCGGTGCAGCAGTCGGGTGAACGCATCATGCGCGGGCGCCGTCGGATGGTCCGGTTGGGCTCGCGCGGCTTCCGCGGCCGACGCCACCTTGGGGGTGGCGATCAGGAATTGGATGTAGTCCTCGGCGCTCGCACGTGGTGCGTTCATGGCCCGATCATAGACCAACAACACACCATGCGCAAATCCTGCGCCAGCGCAACTGCGTAAGTCCTATTCGATCTCCGTGTCGCTGTTGTTGCCCACGAACTCCCCGAACACCCCGCCCAGGAACGACCAGCCCCCACGGTCCATCAGCACTGCGAGTTTGTCGAACGGGATGCGGACCAGCCACTCCGGTTGCTGCCCCTGGGCTACGAAGTACTCACGGGCGACAGTCACCAAGTCGTCGATGCTCCGAACTCCGGGGTCGCAAGAGTCGGCGAGGTCGCCTTCGGGTAACTCCTGCTCCTGCCACCCCCACACACCGGAGTCGGAGGCGAATGCGTCGTGGAGGCCGTCAACCTCGTCGGACCACACTTCCGGCACGTCATGTTCGCGGTAGCTGAAGACGAACTTGGCTCGCCGGCCCGCAGTGCGGTTCTTACCGTCTCCCATCCGCTGCGTCCCCTCCGGTGGCCGAACGAACAGCTCACCTGCACCGCCATCACCGGATGAGCGGTGCGTCCCAAGTCAGCGGGCGGTGTCAGGTGCAGCGCCGGGTTCGGCTCGCTCACGTCCGCGCCGCGCATCCGCGGAAGCCCGCCCACCGGTGCGGGCGGGCGGAGCACCACCGACCCGATGCGCCGTGTCGCGGCCCACCGGAGGCCACCCACTGCCACCCGCGGCGATGAGCCGCGCCCGGCACCCCCGGGCACCACGCGGAGCCACCACCGACC
Organism: Gemmata obscuriglobus; assembly: GCF_008065095.1. Lineage (NCBI taxonomy): Bacteria > Pseudomonadati > Planctomycetota > Planctomycetia > Gemmatales > Gemmataceae > Gemmata > Gemmata obscuriglobus. Next base: position 5,222,221 of record NZ_CP042911.1, read on the forward strand.
CGCACCGCCGTGTCCCCACGCGCCGCCAGCCACGACCAACCGCACCTCGCGGCGATGAGCCGCGCCCGTCGCACTCGGGCACCACGCGGAGCCCGACCCGCGGCGTTTACTCACGCGGACCACACGCCCACCACCGCCGCACGCGCGATCATGCACGCGGTGGTTGCCGAACAACAAGCTCACCTGCACCGCCAGGATGAAGTGCGCATGACAACGGTGGCCGATGGCGGTGTCAGGTGCAGCGCCGGGTTCGGCTCGCTCACGTCCGCGCCGCGCATCCGCGGATGCCCGCGCCACCGATGCGGCCACGCGGAGCACCGCCGACCCGGAGCACCGTGTCGCCGCACGTCGGAGGCCACCCACCACCCCCACTCGCGGCGACGAGCCGCGCCGACCACCGACCGGTGTTGGCGGAGCGCCACCGACCCGAACCGCCGTGTCCCCACCCGCCGCCCGCCACGCCCAACCGCACCTCGCGGCGACGAGCCGCGCCCGCGCCCACCGGCACTCTGCGGAGCCCGACGCGCGGGGTTCACCCACGCGGACCACACGCACACCGCCGCACGGGCGCTCCAGCACGCGAGGGTGGCCGAACGAACAGCTCACCTGCACCGCCATCACCGGATGAGCGGTGCGTCCCAAGCCCGATGGCGGTGTCAGGTGCAGCGCCGGGTTCGGCTCGCTCACGTCCGCGCCGCGCATCCGCGGAAGCCCGCCCACCGGTGCGGGCGGGCGGAGCACCACCGACCCGATGCGCCGTGTCGCGGCCCACCGGAGGCCACCCACTGCCACCCGCGGCGATGAGCCGCGCCCGGCACCCCCGGGCACCACGCGGAGCCACCACCGACCCGCACCGCCGTGTCCCCACGCGCCGCCAGCCACGACCAACCGCACCTCGCGGCGATGAGCCGCGCCCGTCGCACTCGGGCACCACGCGGAGCCCGACCCGCGGCGTTTACTCACGCGGACCACACGCCCACCACCGCCGCACGCGCGATCATGCACGCGGTGGTTGCCGAACGAACAGCTCACCTGCACCGCCATCACCGGATGAGCGGTGCGTCACAAGTCAGCGGGCGGTGTCAGGTGCAGCGCCGGGTTCGGCTCGCTCACATCCGCGCCGCGCATCCGCGGATGCCCGCCCACCGGTGCGACCGGGCGGAGCACCACCGAACCACGGCGCCGTGTCCCGACACATCGGGGGCCACCCACCACCGCCACACGCGGCGATGAGCCGCGCCCGCAACCGATCGGTCTCAGCGGAGCACCACCGACCCGCACCACCGTGTCCCCATCCGCACCCGGCCACAACCACCGCAAGCTCGCGGCGACGAGCCGCGCCAGCCCCAACCGGCACCACGCGAAGCCCGACGCGCGCGGTTCACCACCGCGGACCACACGCACACCGCCGCACGCGCGCCCTCATGCACGCGATGGTTGCCGAACATAAAGCTCACCTGCACCGCCATCACCGGATGAGCGGTGCGTTCCAAGTCAGCGGGCGGTGTCAGGTGCAGCGCCGGGTTCGGCGTACCGTGTCGATCGGGCGCCCAGCCAGAAGCAAGCGGCAGCCCCGACCACGGCGTCCGCCGTCACCCCACCCACCAGCAGCCAGGCGAGTGGTTTTACTTGCCCTCCCCGGAACACCACTAGGAGAAGGAAGCAGAGCACGCCTGTGGCGACCAGACCGCTGAACAGGTAGCCGAACAGATTGGCCGGCGCCCTGTCGGGTCGCCTCCACCGGTACAGCGACCAGACCAACCCGGCCGTTGCTCCGATCACCGCCCCGCAGGGGGGGCCAAAGAGATAGAGAACAAGCCCGAGGGCATTGAAGCCCTCCCCGGGCTTGGGAGGGAACATCCGGGGCTGGATCAATTCGACGAAGGCAACTGCACCGAGAAAAACGAGCACCGCACCAGCAACAGCCGCAGCCAGGGTCCAGCCGATGACACGAAGCACCGCGTTCACCTTGGGTTGTCGGCCCGTACTAGAGCGGAGTGCTTTTGCACGAGAGCCTCTGTGGCCGAACAAAGAGCTCACCTGCACCGCCACCATCGGATGAGCGGTGCGTCCCAAGTCAGCCGGCGGTGTCAGGTGCAGCGCCGGGTTCGGCTCTGTCCTCAGCGCGGTCGGCGCATGACGACGAGAGTGCGTCCTCCGCTCGCGGTGTCCAAGCTCACGACCAGTTGAGCGTAGGCCGGGGCGCCCTGCAGCCGTACTTCTTCGATCACTGTGCCGTCGTCGTCCTGTGCCCGACAGATCATCGACCCACCTGGCCCGAGACATGAACCGCCGGCAAGGGATTTGCGGTATGGTCCCGGCAATCGGGGCGGGGCCACGACCTCCCACCCATCGTATCCGGCCACGACGGCTTCCAGGGAGACGAACGGTCGCTCCTGTCGTGTGGCCGATTCCGCGTGCCGGCCCCAGGGTGACAGCCAATAACCGGCACACCCCGCACCGAGTAACACGACGACCACAAGCCACCGCACCCGCATCCGATCCCCCTTCCGGTGCCGAACGATGAAGCTCACCGGCCCGGCCGCGACACCCGTGTGCGGCAGAGACGCGCGGGGAGCAACGGGAAACAAACTACATGGCCGGGTCCGGTGCAGCGCCGGGTTCGGCGTGCCTTTGCTCCAGGCGGGCGGCTACATGACGTGGATGTCCTTGAGCCGCACCACCTGCCCGCCCTGCACGCGGACCAGCCAGAACGTCGCGGTCAGGTCGGAAGCCACCCCGTCGATGTTGAGGTCGTACCAAATCTCGCCCACCGCGTCGGACCCGTCGGCCGCTTCCCAGCGGTCCACCACCCTGCGCTGGGGAAGCCCACGCGACTCGCCCGCGACGGTAGCGCGTCCGCCAGAGCCCTCGATCGCCCACCGCACGCGGTTCGGTGCCCAGCGCCCCTCGTCAGGAGGGATCAACTCGTTCGCGGCCTCGTAGTCGCCTTGCTCCAGAAGTCCCACCCAGCGATCGACCAGCGCCACCAACTCAGCGTCGGTGGCGGCCTCTGGTAGTGGCGACATGGATCAGCGCCTCGGGTGCCGAATGTGGAGCTCACCTGCTCGCGCGCCCTGGAGGGGGCGATCCCCGAGTTCTGCATGCGCGAGTCTGGTGCAGCGGAGGGTTCGGCCCCGCGCCCCACCACGCCGAACATGGGCTGCCCGTGAAGGTGAGCTCCACATTCGGCCCCGCTCATGCAGCCCGGCAGATGAGCTACACCGATCCGCTCGCGCCTCGGGGGTGGGCGCGGGTCGGGCCAGCCACTTGGGATGGGGGGCTGGCTACCCTATCGACATCGCGCCCACCCCCGTGGGTCTCGGCGCGGGGCCGAACAGAAAGCTCACCTGCACCGCCAGGATGGAGTGAGCGACACAACGGCGGCTGATGGCGGTGTCAGGTGCAGCGCCGGGTTCGGCTCGCTCGCCTCCGCGGTTCCGGGCGACACGCCGAGCTTGGCGCATCCGCGGAACCCGCGGCACCGGTGCGGCCGAGCGGAGCCCCACCGACTCGAATCGCCGTGTCGCGGCCCACCGGTGGCCACCCATCACCGCACCTCGCGGCGACGAGCCGCGCCCGCCCTGACGCGCGCCACGCGGAGCACCACCGACCCGAACCGCCGTGTCCCCACCCGCACCCCGGCCACGCCCAACCACACCTCGCGGCGACGAGCCGCGCCCGCCCCGACCGGCACCACGCGGAGCCACCACCGACGCGTGGGCGTCACCTTCGCGGACCACACGCCCACCACCGCACGCGCGATCCAGAACGCGAAGGTGGCCGAACATAAAGCTCACCTGCACCGCCCCCTCCCAGGGAGCGATGCGTCACAAACTCGCGGGCGGTGTCAGGTGCAGCGCCGGGTTCGGCTCGCTCCGCACCGCGGTTCCTGGCCACGGGCCGAGCGTCGCGCATCCGCGGAGCCCGTGCCACCGGTGCGGGCGTGCGGAGCACCACCGACTCGACGCACCGTGTCGCGGCCCACCGGAGGCCACCCACCACCGCACCTCGCGGCGATGAGCCGCGCCAGGCACCCACGGGCACCACGCGGAGCACCACCGACTCGAACCGCCGTGTCCCCACGCGCCCCCGGCCACGCCCACCCGCACTTCGCGGCGACGAGCCGCGCCAACCACCGACCGGCACCACGCGGAGCCACCACCGTCTGATGCCCCGCGGACCACACGCCCACCGCCGCCCGCGCGCTCCAGAACGCCCGGGTGGCCGAACAATCAAGCTCACCTGCACCGCCATCACACGATGAGCGGTGCGCCCCGAATCAGCGGGCGGTGTCAGGTGCAGCGCCGGGTTCGGCGTCTGTGAGCCACCGCACTGCGAAGTGGTCGTAGTGCAGGGCCGCGAACCGCTCGCGGAGTTGGGCCGCGAGCCACCAGAACTTGGCCCGGCGGTCGGCGGTCAGACCCGGGTCGGACCACACAGATAGCCGGCGGGAGCACCCGGCGACCACCTCCGGCGGGGCCGGTAGGTCAGGGCCGGCGGCCAGTTCTGCGCTGTCGGCCAACACCTCCGCTCCCTCCTCCAACCACGCCACCACGGCCCAGGAGGTGAACCGCACCCGGAAACCGGTTGGGCTACGGGCTTCGGGTGCTAACTCGGCCTGGACCGACCGCCGACCGCACTGTCGGCCATCGAAGTACGCGACAGCCGCAGCCAGAGAGAAGTCACTCGACGCCGGCAAGTGCGCCAACATCTTCAGACGACCGTCGCTCATCCGCGGCCCTCTGGTGCCGAACATAAAGCTCACCTGCACCGCCATCATCGGATGAGCGGTGCGTCACAAACGAGCGGGCGGTGTCAGGTGCAGCGCCGGGTTCGGCTCGCATGACTCCGCGGTTCGGGGGCGCACGCCGAGCGTCGCGGCTCCGCGGAGCCCGGGCCACCGGTGCGGCCGAGCGGAGCACCACCGACCCGCATCACCGTGCTGCCGCACACCGGAGGACACGACCAACCGCACCTCGCGGCGATGAGCCGCGCCGGCCACCCACCGGCACCACGCGGAGCCCGACACCGGAGTTCGCCCACGCGGACCACACGCCTACCGCCGCACGCGCCCTCATGCACGCGAGGGTTGCCGAACATAAAGCTCACCTGCACCGCCCCCTCCCAGGGAGCGATGCGTCACAAACTCGCGGGCGGTGTCAGGTGCAGCGCCGGGTTCGGCTCGCTCCGCACCGCGGTTCCTGGCCACGGGCCGAGCGTCGCGCATCCGCGGAGCCCGTGCCACCGGTGCGGGCGTGCGGAGCACCACCGACTCGACGCACCGTGTCGCGGCCCACCGGAGGCCACCCACCACCGCACCTCGCGGCGATGAGCCGCGCCAGGCACCCACGGGCACCACGCGGAGCACCACCGACTCGAACCGCCGTGTCCCCACGCGCCCCCGGCCACGCCCACCCGCACTTCGCGGCGACGAGCCGCGCCAACCACCGACCGGCACCACGCGGAGCCACCACCGTCTGATGCCCCGCGGACCACACGCCCACCGCCGCCCGCGCGCTCCAGAACGCCCGGGTGGCCGAACAAATAGCTCACCTGCACCGCCATCACCGGATGAGCGATGCGTCACAACTCAGATGGCGGTGTCAGGTGCAGCGCCGGGTTCGGCTTCGTCGCTGGCAGTTGCGGTTCCGCGAAGCCCGCGCTCGTACCGCGCATCCGCGGAGCCACCACCGACACCCACCACCGTGTCGCGGCCCACCGAGGGCCACCCACCACCGCACCTCGCGGCGATGAGCCGCGCCGACCACCGGCGGGCGCCACGCGGAGCGCCACCGACCCGAACCGCCGTGTCCCCATGCGCACCCGGCCACGCCCAACCACACCTCGCGGCGGCGAGCCGCGCCAGACCCGATCGGCACCACGCGGAGCCCGACCCGCGGGCGTCACCCACGCGGACCACACGCCCACAACCGCCGCACGCGCGATCGAGCGCCTCGGGGTTGCCGAACCAGGAGCTGAGCTGCAAGCCGCCCCTCTCAGGGCGGTCTCCCCTTGCTCCCGCGACGGCTTGTCAGCTCCAGCGGGGGGTTCGGCCGACGGCCGCCTCCTTCCGCCAGAGGGTGAGTGAGCGTTGCAGCTCAGCTCCTGGTTCGGCCGCCGCCGGATCCGCTCAGCCCACCGGGGACATCGCACGGCGGGAGATCACCATGCGACCTCAGGCCGCTCGGATCGGCGGGCCCTCGCCGGTCGCCTTCACCAGGGGGGAGGTGGCGACAACCTTACGACCGCCCGCCGATCCGCGGCGCGTACAACCACCTCACGGCGGCGGCCGAACGAACAGCTCACCTGCACCGCCATCATCGGATGAGCGATGCGTCCCGGAACAGATGGCGGTGTCAGGTGCAGCGCCGGGTTCGGCCTCGGGTGCGACACGAGCCAGCCAAGGGCGGCTCGTCTGAGTCGGCAACGAGGCCGGGGGAAGGCGGCTCGCCCTCGGCCAACGCTACTATGCCCTCGGCCTCCTCCTGCTCGGCGTCACTCATGCCGTCGAGGATGCTCCGCACGTTGTCGCCGTACATCCTCGCGGCCAACAGCGGAGCCAACTCGCGAAAGTCCGGCCCGTCGGTGCCAAAGTTCAAGAAGTGCTCGAACAGCACCTCCGACCCACGCTTGTCCTCGACTTCCCGCTTGTGCGGGCCGATACCGATCCAGTTGACTTGCCCGTCGATGCCGTTGGACACGGCCTCCGAGCCGATGCCGCCGACGCCGACGACCGCATCGTACTCGCGGTCGCGGACGATGCCCATGCAGTCATGCACACCGAAGCAACCGCTCGCGTCGGGGTCGCCGTTGTGCGTTCGCTTGTAAACTAGCACTCGCATGACGGCTCCTCGACCTTCTGGTGCCGAACATAAAGCTCACCTGCACCGCCATCATCGGATCAGCGATGCGTTCCGAATCAGCCGGCGGTGTCAGGTGCAGCGCCGGGTTCGGCGTGCCTTATTGGGCGTCGCGGGCCTCCTGCCGCAGCTCCGCCAGATACACCTCGAAGCTGCCGTACCGCTCCTCGACCTCGTGGGCCTCGTGTTGGTAGAACCCGACACCCCACATGGCACCACCGCGGTCCACGAACCAGTAGTCCCCAGCCCCGTTGGTGCCGACGACGAGGTAGCTCGCTGGCCACGGCTCCTCGTCCTCACCAACGGTCATCCAGGCCGCCCGCTGCCGCGCCGCCAAATTCTCTCGGATGATGGCATCCGCGTCGGTCCACAGCACAGCGCGTTGCGGGAGGGTCGCCTTGATCCGGCGAACTTCGTCAGCGTGGCGGCGGAGGAAGTCGCGGTACTCGCCGGGCAGCGGATGGCCGAGCGCCGACTCGATCCGGGCAACCTCGGCTTCGCCCATCCGAGAGCCCTCCGGGTGCCGAACCAGTGTTTAGTGTGCGAGGCTTCGCGCAATAACACGGGATGATTTCACCCGGCGCACCACGCGCCGGGAACCGAACTACTTGCCGGAACTGTCGTTACCGTGTGAAGGGCGTCTTCACAATATGCGCAACAACACGGTAATGGGCCGTGCGAAACTTCGACTCACACCTTCACGGCTCGCACAATAACACGGTAACGGTCCGTGCGAACGTGAACGTTACTTCGGTGCTTCTCGCGGTGATCTTTGCTTTCTAGTTGCACGGGCCGGCGCATTCTCTCGCGCCGATCGGGCCGACACGATCAGAAGTGTACCCACGTCGTCGCCCGCGCTCAAGACCCTTATCCCGATTCGGTCCAGTGTCTGCGCGCCCGTTCGCCCATCTCGTTCCGCCGGCGCCGCACTCATTGCGCCGCTCGCGGAGCCATCCCACCTCCCGCACACTGAACATGATTCCTTGACATACCCACCCCGGCGGCACCAGCGGACGGGGCAACACAGCGTCTTCCGGGCTCCCAACCGATCACCAAGGCCGTACCCACTTAAAACGCCCGGCTGGAGGATCAGCCGGGCGCAGTTTCAGACCGAGCAGTCCACCGGATCAGCTCTTTTCATCGTCCTTGTCTTCCACTGACCGGATGAACTCCAGCGCGCCACGCCGCACGCCCCCGACGGCACGCCAGTAGCCCACTACCACGATTAGCCAGCCCATCAGGATCGCCGCCTGCTCGTAGAGCAGCCAATCGGCGTCCGGCTTCTTCGGGCGCCCGTGAATTACGTACTGCTCCCACCCGACGATTACGAGAACCGGAATGAGGGCGAAAAGGAACCCGAGCCACCCGACCTGCCGGGCCACCTTCGGCCGCTTGAGCGCGAGCCCGCTGGCGGTCAGCGCGGTGAGGAACCAGAACTCCGCCAGCGGGGCGGACACGAGCAGCGCCAGCCGCGCGTACTTCACCTCCTCCGGGAACGGCACCTTCTCGCACACGATCCAAACCGGCACGGACACGAAGGCGACCAGGGTCAGGAGACCGCTCAGCGCGAACATTCCGCCGGCGCCGCTGTTCCGCGGGGCGCCGCCGCTGAACAGCCGCCCGATCACCATCAGGAACCCGGCCAGCGCGCCGAGCAGCCCGTAGGTGGCGAGGTTGATTTCGTCGGACTTCGAGAGCGGGATCGAGTTCGGCCCGCCCGAGTTGATGTAGCCTTCGATCTGGACCCACCCCTCGCCCTTGGGCAGTTCGCCGACGGAGCGAGTGTAAACCGCTTTGCCGAACTCGACGAACCCGAGCAGCGCGACGAACAGCAGCGAGAACCGGACCCAGAAGAGCCCGCGGCGCACGGACGCCCACTTCTTCGCGAGCACCTGTTCGGGGTTCTTCTCCGCCGCCTTCTTCTTGGGCTCGGGCGCGGCCGGCTTGGGGCGCGGCTTGCTCCCGCGGTCACCTCGCTTGGGCGCGGGCGGCGGTGCGTCCGGGTCCGGTTCGAGTTCGGGCGGCGGGGCCGACGGGAACGGCCGCGACGCGGCGGTCGGCACCGGGCCGGTGGCGGCGGGTTGGTTCGGCAGCGCACCCCAATCGGCCGCGGCGGCCGGCGACTCGGGCAGTTTGGCCCGCACCGGCGCGACGGGCGGGCGCGACGGGGCCGGGCGCGGCTGCGACGGCGGCAGCAGGTCCGACTCGAACGCGGGCCGCGACGGGGCCGGGGGCGGCGGCGGCGGCTCGACCGGGACCGTCGGCGCGGCCCCGCCCTCTTCGGGCACCGGCACCGGCACCGCGGTCTGGCAGTACGGGCACTTCACCCGCTTACCCGCGGACTCGTCGCGGGCGCGGAACCGCTTCCCGCACGACGGGCACCCCAGTGTGATCGGCATAATTTCTCCAGCACCAAGGAACTCGCCGCGTCGCCAAATAAAGATCCCACCTACCGGTGGGGCGGCCGGCGCTATTGTGCGGATTCGGAACCGGAACGGTTACTCTCCGCGGCCGCGCGCCCGGCCGCAAAGAGCGAGTAGTGAATGAACGAGTACGCGGCATTAAACAGGTAGACGACCAAGAGGCCGCCCAAAAGGAGGCCCGCGCGCTGTGCGACCGGTATCGGGGCGGCAGGCGGTGCGGGCCGCGCCGCGGGGACCGGCGCCGGGCGCGGCAGAAACTCCGCAAACAGACCGGCATAGATGATCAGCGCCATGAGCACGACCCAGGCGGACACCATCAACTGGAGCGCCAGCGCGACCGCTCCCGCCCGCCGGCGGAGCCGGTCGGTCGGCAGCGCGCCGCCGACAACTCCCATCCCGGCGACTACACTCACTTCCGCCACGAAGCCGGCAACGGCAGCGAGCGCGTACAGCCGTCCGACCCACTCGGTCCCCACCGCCCGGTCGCCGCGGCTCACCAGCGCGAACGCCACGAAGAGCAGCGCGCAGAGGAGCGCCAGGAACCGCAAACCGCTCAAGCAGAACGCGCCCATCAGGACGCCCAAGCCGCTGGTCCCGGCCGGCAACTGCAGCATCATCAACCGCCCGGCGCAGACGCAGCCGGTGCCGACGAGGAGGAGGCCAAAGAACACGGGCGCAGAATAGTCGCTGTTGACCCGAGCAACCGGGATCACTCCGAGCCGCCCAAGCCCCACACCCGCCACGACCATAAACATTAGCGTGACGGCAAGGAACTCCGTCACGATGCCCCACTCGACCCACCGACACCCGCGGGCGAACGACCGCCACGGCCCCGCCGAGCCGTGCCCCGCGGTTCCGCGAGTGCGGCGGCCCGGCACCGGCGATTTGCGGGTCACCGGCGGCTCGCCCTCATCGGGAATCGGAAGCAGTTCGACCTCTGGGCCCGGCACGGTCGAGAGCGCCTTGCAGTGGGGGCACCGGACCAATTGTCCGGCCCGGTGCTCCGGTGCCTCAAGCGGTTCGTCGCAGTGCGAGCAGGTGAGCGAAATCGGCATCCACTGTTTCCAAAGGGAAACGACCGGCCAACCCTTTGTGCCATTTGCGACATGCTAAGCGCAACAGCGCCCGGGCGGAACCCCCCGGGCGCCGGAAAAGCCGCGGCCGGGGTCCGCGCGGCGCGGTGGTGCCGGCGGCACGGGGCGTCAGAACCGCGGGGCGGGCCGCGGCCACTCGGGATCGTAGGCCAGTGAGAAGATTTGTTGAAGCAACTCGGCCTTGTTCGGCGCGTCGCCGAGGAGCGCCTCAACGGCGCTCCGCAGCTTCGCCATACGCGGATCGGCGGCCGCGGTTTCGGCGCCGGCGCCGCGGCCGATGCGGTCGAAGATGGCGGCCGCTTCCAGCAACTTGCTGCGTGCGTCGAGGAAGAACTGGTCGAGCGCGGCGGCGGCGGGGAGTGGGTTCATGGGGGCCTTACAGTTCGTCGGCGGCGGGCGCCTGGGTCGGTTCGTCGCGGCGGTAGCGCAGCTTTAACTCGATCGGTACGAGTTCATTCAAGTTGCCCGAGCGGAACCCGTCGAGGTCGAGGGTCACGAACTTGAACCCGAGCCCATGAAGCGCCCGGGCGAGTTCGCCGCGAACCGGGTCGGCGGCGAACTTCGACAGCTCGCTCACGGGCACCTCAACGCGGGCCAGGTCGCCCTCGTGGTACCGCACCCGGCACTCGCGCAGCCCCAGCGACCGCAGTACGGCTTCCGCGTCCTCGACCCTCTTCGTCCGCTCCGGGGTGACCGTAACCCCGGGCGCCATCCGGCTGGACAGGCACGGCGCCGCCGGCTTGTCCCAGGTCGGAAGCCCCCAGAACCGCGCCAGCGCGCGGACGTCGGCCTTCGTGAACCCGGCGTCTTGCAGCGGGTGCCGCACCGAATGCTCGGCGGCGGCGAGCAGCCCGGGGCGGTAGTCCCCCCGGTCGTCGAGGTTCGCCCCGCTCGCGATGATCGACACTTCCAGCTCCGGCAGGATCGACTCGACCGTGGTGTACAACTCGGTCTTGCAGTGGTAGCAGCGGGAGCCGTCGTTTTTGGTGTAGTCGGGGTTGCGGAACTCGTCGGTGCGGACGACGACGTGCCGGATGCCGATCAGCTTCGCCAGCTCGCGTGCGTCGCGCAACTCGTTGCGGGCCACGCTCGGGCTGTCGGCGGTCACCGCGACCGCCCGGGTGCCGAGCGCCAGGTGCGCGGCCTTCGCGACGACGGTACTATCAATGCCGCCGCTGAACGCGACCGCAACGCCCGGCATGCCGCCAAGGGTCGCGAGCAGCGCCTCGCGTTTGGCGTCAAGCGTGGCAGACAGTTCGATGGCGTTCGCCTCAGTAAACATGATTTCAGTATAAGAGCGGCGTGCAGGTGGGTGGTCAAGAGTTATTCGACTTCCGCGCGGGTTCCGATTCCGGTTTGCTGAAATCGAAGTCTGGATTCGGTTCGACTTCCCCGACCCGCTTTACCGGGTCTGGTTGGAACGGCTGTCGGACCGGCGTGCTCAGTTCGTCGTGCGCCAGGCGGCCGGCGTACCACTTCGCCAAGTTAACACCCGCAAGAACCAACGCCAAAATCGCGCCGAGCGCGAGCCGAAGCGGGTCGAACACCTGCGCCACGCGGTCGGGTGCCACGAACCGAACGGTCAGGAGCGTCGCGCCTGCCATCAGGAAGAATAGCCCGATCGCGAGCCGCATGTGCCGTACCGCCATCGCCGCGCCCTCCGGGTGTCCTCATTTTAGACGCGAACCACTCCGCCCCAACAGGCGGGGGAGAGTCAAACCACCAAATGCGCCACCACGGACAACGGAACAAGCCTCTGTCGGCTTACTGTGGCTTCGGGCTTTGCGGGTTATGCCACCGCTCGAAACACGGGCACGTCCCCGTTCGCGCTGTAACGGGGGTTACAGGGCGGCGGCAGCAACCGCTGGGGCACCGACGGGACAATCGCTACCGGATGAGTGGCGATTCGCTGGCAACTCGCTGGGTCATTGCTACCCGCGAATCGCGCGCTTTTGTTTCCGGATGTGGCCACGAGAGCAACCGCCCGCGCCCTCGAAACCGTCCCAACGGAGATCTGCAACATATTGCCAGCAAGTTATTTACGACGCCGCCATCGCTAACCCGTTGTGGCGCCAGCCGCACGCAAATCCGACGCCAACCGTCCGGCCCGGTGCGAGCGAAGGGGGTTGGAACTTCCGGTAGCTCCACACAGGGGAAATGGGTGCTCGAAATGCCCGATGTGCCGACCGTAGAGGGGTGTCGTCGCGCGCTGCGGCGCTTCGCGTTGACACACTTGCGCCGCGACTGTTACAGTCCGTCCGCTTGTGAGCACACAGGAGTTTTCGGGATTAACCCTCAGTCGTGGTACGCCCTGGTGAGCGGGGAGCGGCGCGGGCCGTTGGCGGCGGCGCTGCGCCTCGGTTTGCGCCTGGCGAGCTGTCCCTACGCCCTCGGGGTGCGGGCGCGGAACGCGTTGTTCACCCGTGGGTGGAGGACGGTTCACCGGGCCGCCGTGCCCGTGGTGAGCGTCGGCAACCTGACGCTCGGCGGGACCGGAAAGACGCCGTGCGTCGAGTGGGTCGCGCGGTTCTTCAGGGAGCGCGGCGTACAGGTCACGATTCTCAGTCGCGGCTACGGGAGCAGCACGGGCCGGAACGACGAAGCCCTCGTGCTGGAAGAGAACCTGCCGGACGTGCCGCACCTGCAAGGCGCCGACCGGGTGGCGCTCGCGGCCACCGCCGTCGAGGAACTTGAGGCCGAACTGCTCGTGCTGGACGACGGGTTTCAGCACCGCCGGCTGCACCGCGACCTCGACCTCGTACTGATCGACGCGACCCGGCCGCCGGAGTGCGATTTCGTGTTCCCGCGCGGCACCCTCCGCGAACCCGCAAGCGGGGTCCGGCGCGCCGGGGCCGTGCTGCTGACGCGGTGCGATCAGGTGCCCGCCGCGGAACTCGACCGACTGCGCGACTGGCTCGGGCGCCGGGTGCCGAACGTGCCGGTCGCGAGTACCGAACACCGGCCGATCGATCTGGTCGGCGGTGACGGAGACACCGAACCGCTGGAGCTGCTCCGCGGGCAGACGGTGGGCGCGTTCTGCGGAATCGGGAACCCCGGCGCGTTCCGGCACACGCTCGAATCGCTCGGAGCGACGGTCGCGGAGTTCCGCACGTTCCCGGACCACCACGCCTACACGGCCGAAGACGTGCGCGCCCTGACTCATTGGGCCACCACACTCCCCGATGGCGCGATCATCGCCACGACCCAGAAAGACTGGGTGAAGCTGCGCGTGCCGGAGCTGGGCGGGCAGCGGCTGCGGGCGGTGCGGATCGGGTTACACTTCCGCGACGGCGAGGGCGCCGTTTCGGACGTGCTGGAACGGGTACTGACGAGCGACACGGCCTGACCCGTGGCCGATACGCGATTCGGCTGGTTATGTCTGTTTCTTGTGGCACAGACATTCCTGTCTGTGCGGCGCGAGAAGGCCGCACAGACAGGAATGTCTGTGCCACAAAGACAACGGCCAAAACAGGTACCAGTAACCGAAGTGCGAATGAGGCGGCACAACACACAACGTCCGGCGCACGCGCCAACGGATGGCAACGGACCGTCACCATGACCGACCTGACCGAGCTTGTTCAGAACCTGGGCGCCCCGCGCGTGCTGGTGGTCGGCGACGTGATGCTCGACCGCTACGTGTGGGGCAACGCCGAGCGCATCAGCCAGGAGGCGCCGGTCGTCCTGTTGCGCGCCGACAAGCGGGAGGAGCGGCTCGGCGGCGCCAGCAGCGTCGCCACCATGCTCCACGCACTCGGCGCCCGCACCAGCGTGCTCGGGGTCGTGGGCAACGACGGCGACGGGTTCCACGCCCGCCGCATCCTCACCGGCCTCGGCATCGACGCGGACGCCGTGGTCACCGACCCGGACCGCCCGACGACGGTCAAGGAGCGGTACATCGGCCGGGCGCAGGCGAAGCACCCGCAGCAGATGATCCGGGTGGACTACGAGAGCCGCGAGCCGGCCTCGGACCGGGTGGAACGACAGCTCGCCGACGCGCTCGTCGCTAAGGTGCGCGAGGCGGACGTGGTTCTCATCAGCGATTACGACAAGGGCGTCTGCACGCCCGGGCTGCTCCGGACCGTGATCGAAATGGCGAAGGCGCGCGGGGTCCGGGTCGTCGCCGACCCGACCCGCGGGGGCGACTACCGCAAGTACCGCGGGTGCTCGAGCATGACCCCCAACCGGCTCGAAGCGAGCCTCGCGGTGGGGTTCGCGATCAACACCAGGGACGACGCGGTCCGCGCCGCCGCTCACCTCCGCGACACGCTGGAACTCGAAGCGGGCATCGTCACGCTCGACAAGGACGGAATGGCGCTCGCGCACGCCGACGGGCGCGGGGCCGTGTTCCCGACCCGCCCGCGCCAGGTGTACGACATCACCGGCGCCGGCGACATGGTGATGGCGACGCTCGGCCTGGCGCTCGCCGCCGGGGCCGATTACGGCGACGCGATCCGGCTGGCGAACGTCGCCGGCGGGCTCGAAGTTGAGAAGATCGGCGTCGCGACCGTCACCCGCGAAGAGATCCTGGCCGACCTGTTGCACTCCCCGTTCCGGACGGCGGAGCGCGTGCCCGGCGGGGCGAAGGTGACCGCCCTGTCCCACCTGCTCGCGGAACTCGACGGGCGACGCCGCAACGGCCAAACGGTCGCGTTCACCAACGGGTGCTTCGACGTGCTGCACGCCGGCCACGTCCAGTACCTCGCCGAAGCCCGGCGCCAGGCCGACTGCCTCGTGGTCGCCGTCAACAGCGACGCCAGCGTGCGGCAACTGAAAGGCCCGACGCGCCCGCTCAACCCGGTCGAGGCCCGGGCGCTCGTGCTCGCCGGGCTCCAGGACGTGGACTACGTCACCATCTTCAACGAGCAGACCCCCGCGAGCGTCATTGAGGCCGTGCGGCCCGACGTACTCGTGAAGGGCGCGGACTACCAGAAGGCCGACGTGGTCGGCGCGGCGTTCGTGGAGAGCTACGGCGGCCGGGTCCACCTCGCCGACCTCCGCGCCGGGTTCTCGACCACGAACCTGATCGAACGGATGAAGGCCGCCTGATGAACCGCATAGCGCTGTTCCTGCCGAACTGGATCGGGGACGTGGTGATGGCCACGCCCGCGGTCCGGGCCGTTCGCACCGCCTTCCCGGCGGCCGAACTGGTCGCGGTGTGCAAGCCCTACGTCGCCGACGTGCTGGCCGGCGCGCCGTGGTTCGCGCACACCGTCTTGGCCGACAAGCGCGGGCCGAAGGCGCAACGGCTGTTCGCCGCGGCGCGCCGGCTGCGCGAACTCGGCACCGACGCGGCGGTGCTGTTCCCGAACTCGTTCCGCACGGCCCTCCTGGCGCGGCTCGGCGGCGCCAAACGAATCGTCGGGTTCGCGCGCTACGCCCGCGGCTTCCTGCTCACCGACAAGTTGCACGCCAAAACCGACGCCCGCGGCCGGTTCGTGCCGTCCCCGGCACTCGACGACTACAACCGGCTCGCGGTCGCGCTCGGTGCGGCCGATCCCGGGCACCGGATGGAGCTGTTCACCACGCCCGCCGACGACTCCAGCGCCGCGGAGGTCTGGGAGCGGTTCGGGCTCGGGCGGTACCCGCGAGTGGTGGCACTCAACCCGGGCGCGGCGTTCGGCGCCGCGAAGCACTGGGGCTGCGACCACTTCGCGGAACTCGCACGGTCCCTGACCGCGCGCCTCGGCTGCGGGGTGCTCGTGCTGTGCGGCCCGGGCGAGCGCGAGATGGCCCGGCAAATCGCCGAGCAGAGCCGGTCCCCGCACGTCCACTCGCTCGCCGACGCGAAGCTGTCGCTCGGGCTGACGAAAGCCGTGGTCAAGCGCGCCGACCTGCTCGTCACCACCGACAGCGGCCCGCGGCACTTCGCGGCAGCCTTCAACCGGCCGGTGGTGGCGCTGTTCGGCCCGACACACATCGAGTGGACCGAGACGCACTTCGCGAAGGAGATTTGCCTTCAGAAGAAGCTCGCGTGCGGCCCGTGCCAGCAGCGGGTGTGTCCGCTCGGGCACCACCGCTGCATGCGCGAACTCGCCCCCGCCGCCGTGTTCGAGGCCGCCGAGCGGCTTTTAACGCGGCTCACGCTCCCCGTGTGGGAAGGGGTGCCCCGTGCAGCTTGAAGCCGCCGCCACCGTGCGCGAGCCGCAGGTCCTGTTCGCGCCGCCCGCCGACCGAGGCGGCACGCTCACGGTCCACACGGCGTTCGCCGAGTTGTTCGCGCGTGTCGGGTTGCAGCACCCCGCCTCGTTTCTGGACCTACCCGGTGAGGTGGTGAGCGGCCACGCCGACCGGCACGTCGTGCGGGTGACGGTGCCCGGGGCGCCGCGGGCGTTCTACCTCAAGCGTCAGCACGTCGTCGGGTGGCGCGAGAAGCTTCGCAACTGGCGGGCGGGGTTCGGGTGGGCGTCGCGGTGCGAGCGCGAAGCCGCCCTGCTGGAGGAGCTGACCGCCGCCGGTCTTCCGGCCCCGCCGTGGGCGGCATTCGGCACCCACGGGCGACAAGCCTTCCTGCTGGTCGAGGAGGTGGCAGATGCTGTCGACCTGCGCCGGCTGCTCGGCACGAACACGCTGTCGCCGGCTCAGCGGTCCGCACTCGCAAGGCGGATCGGCGGCGCGGTCGCGGCGGTCCACGCAGCCGGGTTCGAGACGCCCGATCTCACCGCAAAGCACGTGCTCGTGAACCCGCGCACCTTTGACCTGACGTTCCTGGACTGGCCGTCCGCGGGCCGTGGCGTGACGGACGCGGCCCGTGCGGACGCGCTCGGGGCGCTGCACGCATCGGTCTCCCCAGAGCTGGCGAGCCCCGCCGACCGGCTCCGCTTCCTCGCCGCGTACCGCGCCCAGGGCCGCGCCCCGGACAACCTACTGGCACGCGCGCTCGGCGCCGCAGCGCGCCACGCGACCCGGCGGTCGGTTCGTGACCAGCTTCAGCCCGGCGCGCGGCCCCAGCGGCTGGTGTGGCTCGCCGGCGAGGCCGTGTGCGCGGTGCCGGAGATCGCGGCGGTGTGGCCGACGCCCGCGATCAGGTCACCGTTTTACGGCTCGGGACCGACCGGCGCGCTGAAGGTACGGATGGCGGGCCGGGACGCGGTCCTCGCACGCGGTCGCGAGTCCGCGCCGCTCGGCCGGCTACGGGCCTGGGTCCGCGCCACCCCGTGGCGGTCGGAAGGGGTCACGATCGGGCGGGTGCTGTTCCACCTGGAGCGGTACGGGGTACCCGCCCCGCGTCTGATGGCGTTCGGCCAGCGGCTCACCGGGACCACGTCCGCGGAGTGGTTCGCGCTGTACGACGCGCCGCCCGGAGTGCCCTTGCGAAAATGGCGGCGGACGGCATCATCTTCCGCCCGCCGCGCGGCTCTTGCGAGCGTACTCGCGTGCCTGGACGCGCTCCACGCCGCGGGGTGCGTCCTGACCGACCCGAAGAACGCGTTCGCGTTCGACAACGGGCGGGTGAGCGTCGCGGACCCGCGCGCCGTGCGAGTCGCGCGACGGGTGGGTGCGGCAACCAGGCGGCGCGACGCCCGCGCCGCGGCCCGGCTTCTGGGAAGCCCACAGTTCCAAAATCCATGTTCCAAGTTCCAAGTGGACCGTTAGTGAACGAATCGTCATCGAACTCCGCGCGTGCGGGAATTCGACTTGAAACCTGGAACTTGGATCTTGGAACTTGACACGACTGGGAGCGGAATGAGCGCGAACCCGAACCCGTCCCTCTTCCGGCCCGAGGTGGGCGACCCGGTCTCGAGCTTCTGGCGCCGGGTGCGCCAGGGGGTGCGCCTGCTGCGCCGCCAAGCGGACTGGGAGCGCTTCGCCGGCGAGTCGTGGACGGAGAGCATCATGACGGTGCCGCTCACGGACCGCGAGCACTCTAAGCAGGGGCGATCCATCGGGCGCAAGGTGTTCGCTGACGGCCGCGACAAGCTGAGCGTGTACCTGAAGCGGCACTACCGCCTGCCGCGGCTGCACGGGCTGCTGGCGACGCTGTTCCCGGGCCGCGCGTGGTCGCCGGGGCTGCAAGAGTGGGCGCACCTGTGCTGGGCGAAGGAGCACGGGTTTCCCGTGCCGCGCCCGGTCGCGGCCGGACAGTTCGTCGGGCCGTGGGGCCGGCTCCAGGGGTTCCTGGCGGTCGAAGAGTTGCACGGGATGCTGCCGCTCCACGAGGCCGTTCCTCGCGCGGCCCGAACACTCGATCCCCGGACGTTCGCGCGCTGGAAGCGGGGCCTGGTGGCCGAACTCGCCCGCCTGTCGCGCGAACTGCACCGCCGGCACGTGTTCCACAAAGACCTGTACTTCTGCCACTTCTACATCCCCGAAGCGCTGGCCCGCACGCCCCCGTCCGGTTGGACGAACCGCGTCGTGATGATCGACCTGCACCGGCTCGCGCGGCACCCGCTCACCGGCCCGTGGTGGCAGATCAAGGACCTGGCGCAACTGCTGTTCTCGTCGGAAGTCGAAGGGGTGACCGCGCGCGACCGCGTGCGGTTCTGGAAACTGTACCGGCGGCACTGGCCCGCCGGGCGTGCCCCGGGCGAATGGATTCGCCCGCTCGTGAAGTGGAAGTGGCAGCGGTACCGCCGCCACAACCAGCGGAAGCCGTCCGCCGTGCCTTACGACCAGCAACGGAGTGCCGCGTAGATGGACATCGCACTGTGCTACGAGAGCGTGCTGCCGGCGCGCGGCGGCGCGGAGACGTACATCGGCGACCTCGCGCGCCGGCTCGCCCGCGACGGGCACGCGGTCCACCTTTATGCCGCCCGGTGGGACGCCGGCGCGCTGCCCGCCTCCACGCACTTCCACCGGATCGACGTGCCGAGCGGCCCACGGTTCCTGCGCCCGTGGCGGTTCGCCGAGGCGTGCGAAGCCGAGCTGCGACGCCACCGGCACGACGTGAGCATGGGGTTCGACAAGACCTGGGGTCAGGACGTTCTGTACCCGCAAGGCGGGCTGCACGCCGCCAGCGCCGCGCACAACCTGCTGAAGTACCCCGATGCGCTCTCCCGTGGGCTTGCGGCGGTCGGGAAGTGGCTCGACCCCGCGGCGTGGTCGTTCGCGCGGCTGGAGCGGAAGCAGTACCTCGGGCCGAACCGCCCGCTGATCGTCGTCAACAGTTTCATGGTGCAGAAGCACTTCGAGCAGTTCTACGGCATACCCCCGGACGCAGTGCGGGTGGTCCGCAGCGCGATCGACCCCCTTCGGTTTGCAGCCGAGGACCGGCTCAAGCGCCGGCACGAGGAGCGCAGCCGGTGGATGGCGTTCCCGGAAGACACGATCGGCCTGTTCGTGGCGATGAACTACCGGCTAAAGGGGCTGGCGCCCCTGCTGAACGCACTGGCGCGGGTGCCCCGCGATCGCCCGTTCAAGCTCGCCGTGGTGGGTCACCCCAAGGTCGACCGGTACCGGCGCCAGGCGGAGAAGTTGGGAGTCGCCGACCGGGTCGTGTTCCTCGGGCACCGCGACGACCCGCGCGACTGCTACTTCGCGGCCGACTTTCTTGTTCACCCGACGTTCTACGACCCGTGCTCGCTGGTCGCGCTCGAGGCACTGGCGTGCGGGCTGCCGGTGGTCACGTCGCGGTACAACGGGGCGAGCGAGTTACTCACCCCGCCGAACGACGGCGCCGTAATCGACGACCCGCACGACGCCGCGGCGCTGGCCGGAGCGATGTACCGGTTCACGGACCCGAAGTACCGCGCGGAGTCATCGACCGCCGCACGGCAGACCGGCACGAAATGGACCTTCGAGCACCACTATCAAGCACTGCTCAACGTGTTCGGCGAGGTGCGCCAAACCAAGAAGGCCGCTTGACGCCACTCCCACCGCTTGGCGCGCGGGCCTGCGGCGAGATCGGTTCACCGCGGGGACATTTGCGGAGTCGGCTGTGGCGTCGGCGCCAAGCGAGAATTCACCGACCGCACCGCCCACACCAACACGACGAGCAGCAACAGGGTCATAACTCCGGCCCCCACCCACACGGGCGCGAGCCCATTGCGCGAGGGGCGGGCGCGAGCGCGGTTCGAACGTGACGCGGGTGCTTGGCGCCGCTTTCCCCGGCGCGGCTTGGTAGTCAGTTCGGCCAGATCGACCGGCCGAGGGGTGATATCGGATGAAGTCGCCGCCGGCACTCCAGCAGGCGGGTTTTCCGGAAGGTCGAGCAACACGTGCTTCGTCGCGGAACTCGGCGCCAAACCCATTGAGGACGGGAGAGCAGTGCTCCGCGACGGCAGGGTGTCGCCGGACGCCGCCGGATTCTGCGGGGCGGGACGCACCGTCACCACCGGCACCGCGGCCGACCCGTCGGGATACCGCGCGTACGATTCCAGAATCGCGGCGACTTCCGCTGCCGTCTGAAACCGGTCGTCGGGGCGCTTTGCCATCAGCCGGGCGACGATCTCGGCCACCGGAGCGGGCACCCCGGGCCGCAGCGCCTGAAGCGGGGCCGGCCGTTCGAGTTGGTGCTGCAACAACTTCTCGATCGCGTTCCCGGTGGGAAATGGGGGACGGCCGGTGAGGAGGAAGTAGAGCGTGCAACCCAGGCTGTAAAGGTCCGCGCGTGCGTCCACCAGCTTCGAGTTTTTCGCTTGCTCGGGGGCCATGTAGTCCGGCGTCCCCACGACGGTATGGTCCCGCGTCAGGTCCGGGGCGACCATGTCCTCGGGATCGACCGCCCGGGCGAGTCCCAGGTCCAGAATTTTGACGACCGCAGGTTCGGTCGCCTGAGGCAAATGCCGCTCACCCGCAACCACAATGTTGGACGGCTTGATGTCGCGGTGGACTAGGCCATGGTCGTGCGCGTGTTGCAACCCGAGTGCCGCCTGCCGAACGTATTCGCACGCTTCCACGACCTCAAGCTTCTGGAAGTCACGCATCATCCGGGCCAGGTCGATGCCGTCGACAAACTCCATCGCCAGGAAGAACTTGCCGTCCGCCTCGCCCGCGTCATCGACGCTCACGATGTTCGGGTGGTGCAACTTGCCAGTCGCCTGCACCTCGCGCGCGTACCGGCCGCGCACGGTCGGGTTCACGATGAGTGACGGCCGGATCACCTTGAGGGCCACCGTCCGATCGGTGCGACCGTGCCGCGCGCGGAACACTTTGCCCATTCCGCCCTCACCGAGCTTGTCGAGCACGACGTAAGAGCCAACGATGAGGTCCGCGGACTTCCCACGAATGATCTTGCCGAGTTGGTAGTGGGTGACGCGCTCGTGCTTGAGTATGTGCCTCATCCCGCCCTGGAGGTCGGTTCCGAAGGCGTTCAGGTCGCGGACGATCGCCCCGATCTGCTCGGGGGTGAACAGCCCGCTCCCCTGGAGGGTACGTACCAAGTCGTCGGCGGTTTCAAGTGGCATACCGGGCGCGTCCGATCCGCTTCAGGCGACGCCCCGAACGAAGGCCGGCGAGGGCGGCCCATTCGGTTCTTCAGATTGTAGCGCATCGTTGGCCCAATAGAAGCGGCAAATCCGACCGATACGGCGACGAAGTTCGAAAGCGAACCAACACCGCATGAAGCGAACCGTTAAAATTCCCGATGATGACACAACCCAGGTGCTGAGGAGAGATGCTGATGTCACAGCCCGTGAAACCCAACCCGGTCGTTTCCGCTACCGCCGTGTCGGTTGCGGCGGAGTCTCTGCCGTACCGCAAGGTCTACGCCTGGGTGTTTCAGGCGTGGCTGGTCATGTTCCTTGGCGTGATCTGCGCGGCCCTGGCGTTTTACCTGTTGTCATACATTCCGAAGTAGTAAGCGTTCACGGGCGATTTGCCCCGCGTTTTCCCGTGCCTTTTGAGCCCTTTCCGTGGGCGGTTGCCACTGGCGAGTGTGTCCTGTGACCGATCTAACGCCATGACACCTGTTCCTCAACCGCCGGACCTCCCAGTCGACCTGCCGCCTCACGTGGTGGCGTATATCCGGGCACTCGAAGCCACGATTGCCCAGCTCACGGCCCAGGTCGCCGAACTGACCGCCCGTCTCAACCAGAACTCGACCAACTCGTCGAAGCACCCGTCGTCCGACGCCCCGCACGTGAACCCGGCCCCGCCCAAGGGGGCCTCGGGCACGCGTCGCGGGGGCCAACCGGGACACCCCAAAGCGGAACGCACCGTTCTGCCGCCCGATGAGATCCGGGCCCTCCAGCCGTCCACGTGCCGGGGGGGCGCGCCCGCTGACCGGGGACGACCCGGAACCGGCCGTTCATCAGGTCCACGAGATCCCCGTCGTCAAGCCCCACGTGACCGAGTACCGGTGCCACCGGCTCCGGTGCCCACACGGCGGCACGACCACGGTGTCCCTGGTGCCCGCCGGGGCGACCACCGGATACGGCCCTCGGGCCCAGGCCGTGGCCGCGCTTCTCACCGGCTCGTGCCGCCTAGGCAAGCGGGGCGTGAGCCAACTGTTCGGCGACCTGTTCGGGCTACCGCTGAGCCCGGCCATGGTGTGCAAGCTCCAGCACCGATCCGCCCAGGCGCTGGCCCCGGTGGCCGACGCGGCCCTCGTCTACACCCGTGGCCAACCGGCCAACGTGGACGAAGCGGGCTGGACGCAAGGGCGTCAGCGGGCCTGGCTGTGGGCCGCCGTGACCACGCTGGTGGTGGCGTTCCTGATCCGCCGGACTTGTGGCCGAGCCGCCTTGGACGACCTCCGGGCCGGTTCGACCCAGGTGCACACGACCGACCGGTATCCGGTGTACACCCACTTGCGCCCGCACAAGCGGCAAGTGTGTTGGGCGCACCTGCGACGCGATTTCCAGGCGATGATCGACCGGGGCGGTTCCGGACAGGCGATCGGCGCGGCTCTGCTGGCGTGTTCGGACGCCCTGTTCGAGAACTGGTATCGGGTGCGGGACGGAACCCTCGCGCGGTCCACATGTCGCTCGACCTACATCCCCGCGTTGCGTCGTCAGGTTGGGGAGCACCTGCGGAGCGGGGCCGCGTGCGGCTGCGCCGAGACGGCCGCCACCTGCGCGGAGTTGTTGGCGGTCGAGGCGTCACGGTGGACGTTCGCGCGGGTGGCCGGCGTGGAACCGACCAACAACGCGGCCGAGCGCGAGGTGCGTCACGCCGTGTGCTGGCGGAAGACCAGCACACGGCACCGACAGCGAACGCCGGAGCCGGTTCGTAGAGCGGGTCCTCACGGTCATCGCCTCGTGTCGCCGGCAGAACCGCCATGTCCTGGAGTTCCTCACCGACGCCGTGACCGCGCACCGCACCGCACCGGCGCGACACCGCCGACCCTAATCCCAGCCGAAGCCCAACAGACTCCGATGCGGAATTCACTCCTCGCCAACTGTTGATACACTGCCGCATCACCCGTGAACGCTTACATGGGCTTTCTCAGCACGTCGACGGGGCTGATGATTCCCACCACAATCCCGCTCGGGTCGATCACGAACAGGTGGTGAACGCCCACCTCCAGCAACTGTTCGATCACCGACGCCGCCGACACCTCGGTGGTGACCTACTTGCGCTGCACGAACCTGGCGGGGCAGGCCATTCATGGTGCCGGGTTTCGGTCGTAAGGTTTGTTCAGTGAACGAATAGAGCCATTTCCGGACGGTCGGCCATGCTCCTGGGTGCGGTGTTCGATCGGTTCGTTGAGGAGAGCCCACTGAGCGTCATGTCTCGGGCCACCATTGAACACGCGCTGTCGGCCTCGGCCCTGGATGCGTTATTCGAGCACACGGCGGAGACGGGGTACACGCAGGAGTTGCTGTTCTCGACGGTGGTGGAGTTGATGAGCCGGGTGGTGTGCGGGAAGGCACATCACGTGCAATCGGCCGACCAGCACATGGTGGATCGGATCCCGGTGACCCTAAAGTCGGTGTACGAGAAGCTCCAGAACATCGAGCTCGGGGTGTCGGCGGGGTTGGTGCGGCGCATCGCGGACCGATGCCACGAGCGGATCGGCCGGTTGGGCGGCGAGCGGGACCCGGTACGGCCCGGTCGAGCCGTTCGGATCCTGGACGGGAATCATCTGGGGGCCACCCAGAAGCGGCTCCGGGTGACCCGCGGGCGCACCGCCGGCCCGCTCCCCGGGCTGGTCCTGGCGGTTCTGGACCCGGACCGCATGTTGATCACCGACATCATCCCGTGTGAGGACGGGCACACCCAGGAGCGAGCCCTTCTGGACCCGGTGATGCCGCTGGTGCAACCGGCCCAGGTGTGGGTCGGTGACCGCAACTTCTGCACCGCCGAGTTCCTGTCCCGGATCGATCAGCGGGGCACGTCGTTCGTGATCCGCCGGCACGGGAACACGACCCTCGAGGGGGACGGGGAGTGGACCGCGGAGGTGCGTACCGACACCGGTCGGGCGAGCGAGCGGCCGATGTGGGTGTGCGTGGGTGGGGAGCCGGTGCTGCAGGTGCGGTGCGTGCGGGTGCGGTTGGACCAGCCGACCGGGGACGGGGACCGGGAGCTCGAGATCCTGACCAACGTGCCGGGCGACCAGGCGGATGCGGCAACCGTCGCGGCCGTATACCGGGGCCGATGGGCGGTGGAAGGCGCGTTCCACGAATTGACGGTCGCGCTGCGGTGCGAGGTGAACACACTCGGGTACCCGAAGGCGGCGGTGCTCGGGTTCGCGGTGGCGGTAGCCGCGTACAACGTGCTGGCGGTTCTCAAGGCCGCGATGCGAGCGGCACACGGGGTGGACGTGGTGCAGAACGAAGTGTCCGGTTACTACGTGGCCCTCGAGCTGGCCACCGTGTACCCGGGCATGATGATCGCCGTCCCACCGGCCCAGTGGGCCGTGTTCGGGGCCATGTCGGGCGTCGAGCTGGCCCGGCACCTACGGGCCTGGGCCGAGAAGATTAACCTGAAAAAGGTCAAAAAGTCACCGCCACGCAAGCCCACGAAAACCAAGACCGAACGTGTCGAAGACAAAATCCTACATGTCTCAACCGCTCGGTTGCTGGCAGATGACAAGAAGAATCGTCAGTCGCAAAAACGGCAACAAAAACGACAGTAGCCCTACCGTGAATGGCCTGACTCATACCACTAAAGAGTGGCAACGCAACCCATTAGGTTCATAACAGGCTCTAAGCGATCCGATTAAACCGCTATCCACGCATGCGATTGTGGAGCCCGGCAACGTTTTTCATCATTACCGTGTGGCAACGGAGCGGGTCGTAGTATTCGCCACAGTGCGAACTTCACCCACGGCGACATGTTGAAGGGCCGGAGCTGAATCGCTCACCCCGCAACTCGCGTAGCACGAGCGGCGCGAGTCGCCGTAACGCTCCCTATAGTGGACCCCGAAAACTGGACCGCCGGTTAAGCTATACCGGAGGCCCAGGAAAGGGGAACCCATGGCGGGCAAGCGGAAGAGTCACTCGGCGGCGTTCAAGGCCCAGGTCGCGCTGGCGGCCCTCAAGGGCGACAAGACCATCAACGAACTGGCGAGTCAGCACGGCGTCCACCCGACCCTGATTCATGGGTGGAAGAAGCAGTTGCTCACCGGGGCCGAGGCCGTGTTCGCCTCGGGGGCGAAGGGCACCGGCCCCCCGGAAGACAAGACGACCGAGTTGTACGAGCAGATCGGCCGCCTCAAGGTGGAACTCGACTGGGTGAAAAAAAAATCGGCCGCCCTCGGCTGAGGCCAAGCGTGCCCGGATCGAGGCCGAGCACCCGGAGCTGAGCGTCCGGCGCCAGTGCGAGCTGATCGGATTGAACCGCTCGACGGTGTACTACGAGCCGACCCCGGAGAGCGCGGAGAACCTGACGCTGATGCGGTTGATCGACGAGCAGTACACGACGTGCCCATTCTACGGGAGCCGGCGCCTGGCCGCGTGGCTGGGCACCCAGGGTCACGAGGTGAACCGCAAGCGGGTGCAGCGGCTGTTGCGGATCATGGGGTTGGAGGCCCTGTACCCCAAGCCCAAGCTGTCGGTCGGGTCCGGGCACAAGGTGTACCCGTACCTGTTGCGGGGCGTGGCCATCGACCGGGTCCATCAGGTGTGGAGCACGGACATCACGTACATCCCGATGCCCACCGGGTTCATGTACCTGGCCGCAACGATGGACTGGTTCAGCCGGTACGTGGTGGCCTGGCGACTGTCCAACACGTTGGACGGGTCATTCTGCCAGGACATGCTGGAGGAGGCCTTGGGCCGGGGCAAGCCGGAGGTGTTCAACACGGACCAGGGAGTCCAGTTCACGGCCGCCGCGTGGGTCGGGCGATTGGAGCGGGCCGGGGTCGCGGTGAGCATGGACGGGCGGGGCCGGTGCCTGGACAACGTGTTCGTGGAGCGCCTGTGGCGGAGCGTCAAGTACGAGGACGTGTACCTCAAGGGTTACGAGTCGGTGCCGGCCCTGGAGAGTGGGCTCCGGGCGTACTTCGGGTTCTACAACACCGAGCGGTTACACCAGTCCCTGGACTACCGCACCCCGGCTCAGGTGTATGGCGTCGGAGCCACGAAGGCCCCGACGAAACAGTAGCGAAGGATAGCAACTTTTTGGTCTAGACAATGGGGTCCACTGTACCCACCGCGACATTCGGCCCGCGACTCGGGCCGAATGTCGCGAGCCGAAATCGCCGCATGAGAAGGGAGGTGACGTAGCCGGCGGGGAATCACTCGACACGGTACACGATATACGCGTCGTCGGCGTACACCTCCTCGAGGTAGTGCGCCTCAAACGGCTGTGACCGCGATGCAACGACGTGCGTGATACCACGCATCCGTAGCGCGGTGTGATCGGACAAGAAGTTACGACTCTGATTCGAGTAGAAATCGGCCGCGAACGTCATGCGACTATGCCACTCTTGCACCTCAGAAGCCGCATATGGCACCGACTTGAAATCGACGTACACGCATGCCCCAGTCGCGAGTCGGAACCGCTGCAGATCGACCGGGATTTGGTTCGTACCTTCCTTCGCGCGCGGCGGAGGGGCGAACGTGTTGGACACCGCTCCGCGCCCGCTCCCGACCTTCGGAAAGCTGGTCGGGATAAGGTACACATCTTCGGGCTTGGCGGTCCCACGAACGAAATTGTAGACACCACTTTCGTCGACAGTGCGGTAGCCCAATCCGAGCGCGGTCACGGCTACACCACCTGCAACCAGTGTCACTAGAAGCGCGAACGCAACCCGCTCCGCTTGCCGATTGTTGGAAAACCGTGAAGCAACCGCCGAACAGATGATGGCCGTCGCGATCGGTACGAGTAGCACCGAGATGCGCCACGGGAACGTGAGTGCGAGTGCGTCACTCCGGGTCGCGAGTTGCACTCCAGTGAAGAGCACGCCGCCGGCCGCGGCGGTTGTCAACGCTCGGCCGAACGGTACTCGGCGTGCAAGTACCAAACCGAACACGACCCACGCAAGTTGGCACCCTGCAACTCGGTCGAGCCATCGCGCCGGCACGCAGTGGTGCGGAATGCGAACATTCGCGAGGGTGCTCAACGCGTTCTCGGCCCCCGCATTAAGTGGGTCGAACTGACTGAAAGTGAACAGAAACACCGGTGCCACCACCACCAGTGCTCCGCCGCCAGCCTGTACCGCGGCCCGCGCCCTTGTGGGCGCAAGCGTACACACGAACCCCGCGACCAGCAATCCGGAGGGGAAGAGATACGTCGAGTGGAACCAGCATGCGGCCGCGGCCACGGCACACGCAAGTCGTGGCTTCCCGTGTGCGAATAGCGCCAACGCCCAGACTAACAGCACCCCAAATGCAGACGGCTGAAACCCCGGCCCCAAGAGGTACTGGGCGGCGAGACCAGACTGGAGGTACCAGGGATAATCGACTCCCACAGCCTGTATCGAGAGCCACCTCAGGATGCCCGCATGCGCGGCGGTGAAAAGGGCCGCAAAACCCAGACGTGCGAGCCAGCTATTGGGAAACCACGGGAGCGTGACCACGAGCCACCGCACGGCGAGAAAATAGCTCGCGAGTAGCGCGAAATACACCGGCTGGATAAGCCACGGCTGTGTCGCGAATGCGCCCGACGTGAGCAGCGAAAAAAGCGGCGTGGGGTCGGCCGTGTTCGCGAGCCAGTCGCCCGCGAGGTGCCCATAGTGTGCGCTCGCGGCAGCGTGCAACAGGTACTGGTTCTGGTTCGAGTAGTACAGCGGAGACTGTGTGTGCGATATTGCAAACGCCAACGCAAGCAGCACCGCCTCGACTGTCAATATGCGCGAGCCGGAAGTCGATTCATGCATACGGTCTTTTTACGAACCCCAGTAGCAGCGATTACATCTGACTGGGTCAAGTCCGAAGAATGTGTGAACCCTACTCAGAGGCATGTGGTCTGCAACTGTTCCGGAATTCTTGCCACAAACCTTCGTTGCAGAGCACCAAGGCTTGCAAGCCCCCCGCAGTCTGGCTAGTGCGCTCCCTACGCTTCAAGGGCGAGGACGGCTGCTATCGGGCACAAGCTTCGCGATGGCCGCCGGGCTTACCGATCACGTGTGGCCAGTCGCCGAATGGTGGCCATTCCCCCGCCGTGCAACGCGTGTCAAATACCACCAGAGTTTTACATGTCCCGCGTATAAAATCAAAGCAAGACGGGCGGGAGAGGCGCGGTACCAGGTTTACTTGCAGCATCCGCAACCGTTTTCGCAAGCGCAAGATACGCCTTCGAGACGGCCGAATCAGGGTACTTGCGCACGATCGGCTCGCCGTTGTCGCCACACCACGCCACCCGTGGGTCGATGGGCAACTCCCCCAGGAATGGGACCTTGCTCTCGTTCGCGAGCTTTTGCCCGCCGCCGACTCCGAAAATCGGTGTTTTATTGCCGCCCGCGTCTTCGAAGTAGCTCATGTTCTCCACGATGCCGAGGATCGGCACGCGGACCTCGCCGAACATCTTCACGCCCTTACGGGCGTCGATGAGGCTTACTTCACCCGGGGTGGTTACGATGACCGCCCCGGTCAAAGGCGCGCTCTGGCTCAGTGTGAGCTGCGCGTCTCCGGTCCCGGGCGGCAGGTCAATGATGAGGTAGTCGAGTTGGCCCCAGTCGATTTGGGCGAGAAACGATTGAACGGCTTGTGCCACCTTCGGCCCGCGCCAAATCACGGCCTGCTCGGGGCTCACGAGGAACCCCATGCTCATCAGCCGGATGCCGTACTTCTCGATGGGAAAGGGGGTGGTCTGTGGGTTCACCGATCCCAGCCCGAACATGAGCGGCACGGACGGCCCGTAGATGTCCGCGTCCATGAGGCCCACGGAACGGCCGGTCATGTGCAGCGCCATTGCGAGGTTCGCGGCGACTGTGGATTTGCCCACGCCGCCCTTTCCGCTGGCGACCGCAATGAGTTGCTTTACCCCGGGCAGCACCAGCTTCGGGGGCATTTGCGGGTTCATCGGTGTTCCTTATTTTGTTCACCCAGCGCGCGCAAAAGCGCGAGCGGGTAGATGCCGGTGTCGTGCCCGTCGTTCCACTTGATCTGGTACGCGTAGTGACCAACCGGAGTCATGGCGACCGGCGCGGGGGCGCCGGCGGCCACCTCCTGCGGTGTCAGGATGCGGAAGGGGTCGACCGGCTTACCGCGCTCCTCGTTGCAGGTCGCGCACGGGCACTTCGCACGGAGCGCGGTGAACGCCGTGAATGTGGCAACCCCATCGCTCCACTCGATCTTCAGCCCATTGCCCTCGCGATTGAGGGACACGGGGCGGAGGTCTTCGGCCATGCGCACAACTCCGAAGCAGTCTCACTGAGCGGTGTTGATTGTAGCAACCGCCGCACGCCGCCCCAACCGCTCAGCTTGAGCGGTTGGGGCGGCGCGCGACGGTTCCGCTGTGGTGGGGCTATTGTCCCTGCACCCACGTCACAACGAGCATGTCGCCTTCGATTTTGGCGTTGTAGGTGATACTCCAGTTCGGCCCGTTCTGCTTTCCGGACCAAGGAAAGTTGAGCGTCTTGCCCGGTTGCGGCACCTGCAGCACGGTTGTGGATTTGCCGCTCCCGGTGGTGCGGATTTCAAGTGCGTACTCGCGCTTTCCGCTGTTCAGTCCAGCGGGAGCGGTCGGGAGCGGCAGGTCCGCGCGGATCGCTCCGTTTGCGTTGACGAACATGCCCGTCACCACCATGACGCTCGGCGGTTGAGCGGTTGCACGCTCCTGAATGAACTTGACGCGAACGATAGCGTCCGAGCCACCGGCGGCTTTGTTGGTAGTTTTCAGATCGCCGACCCAGGTGCCCGAGAGTTTCGCAAACCGCTTGTCCGGTGCCACTTCAATTTTGAGGTTCTTCGCGCTCGGCGGGGCATCTCCGATAGTTGCCTCTGCGATGGTGAACCCCGGCCGGGCGTGGACGACCTTAGCGAAGGTGGGTTGTGTCTTATCGCTCGGAACGGGCACCGCGACAGACTCGTTCGTTGTAAGGCGTTCGACCTTGTTGCCGGTGTCGGTCACCTTCAACACGGCCATCGTGCTACCGTCCCGCGGCGCCTCGACCTTCGCGGCCGCCGACTGTTTGGCGCCTTGCTTCCCGTTGTGCGCCACGAGCGAGATCGGGAACGTGCCGGGCTTCTCGAAGGTCACGAGTCGCTCGACCTTGCCGCCGCCGGTCACCTCGACGCGGCCGTCGCCCAGGTCCCACACGCAAGACGCTGCGTTGACCACATCCGCGGTAAGCTTGAAGGTTGCGGGGGCGACGGCCGCCGAGACCGGTTGAACCGTAAATGCCCCGATGCTCGGAGGCGGTTCGGACTGCGCCGCCGCGGCAACGTCCACAGGAACGGTGCGCTCGTTTTCGTCGCCGAGGTAGTTGCGGACAGTGAGTTTGACCGTG
Organism: Gemmata obscuriglobus; assembly: GCF_008065095.1. Lineage (NCBI taxonomy): Bacteria > Pseudomonadati > Planctomycetota > Planctomycetia > Gemmatales > Gemmataceae > Gemmata > Gemmata obscuriglobus. The sequence continues at coordinate 5,253,317 of NZ_CP042911.1, forward strand.
TAGCTGCCCGGTTTGGTGTAAGTGTGAGTAATCGGCTGCTCTTTGGAGAACGGTTCAAGAGGGGTGCCGTCACCGAAGTCCCACCAACCGCTCTCACCGGTCGCCTGGTTCTGGCAGGTGAGTGTGAAGCCGTCGGTGCTCACCGCAAAATTTGCGACCGGTTTAGTTGGCTTTACCACTTGGTCCACGATTGCGGTGGCGTAGGTGCCGGCCGCACCGCCGCCGAGCCCGAGGAAGCCGAGGATCATGCCCTTGAGCCACCCGCCGGATTTCGCGGGCGTGCTGACCGAGGTTGGCGCGGGGTGCGAGGGGCCGGACATTGAACGGTCCTCCGTGACCGAGGAGTGTGCTTTGACCGCGAAGATATGCCGAACGGAAAGGGCGGGGCAAGGCGAACTGTCTGATGAGTCCGCGAAATCAGGGGCATTCCGTGTCTCATCTCGGCGCGTGCGGGTTTGTTGGGCGGGTGGGGTGCTTCCGGCCCGAGGTACACGATGCCCCCGCGTTCGCTGCACAAGAAACCATCGAAAATTCCGAGCCACGCGGGTTACAGTGCCTGATCCACTCGCTACCGGCGGCGCGGCCTCAAGCAGGGGTTGAAGGTGGCCCGCACCCGAGCGGTGAACAAGGTGACCACTGTGGAAGTGGTGCATGAGATCACGAGCTTTCCACGCGAGCGGGCCGACGCTCGTGCACCTCTGGACATGGTGAGATACCACTGGCTCATTGAGGACTAGATCCATTACTTGGGCGATGCGCCCCTGCGCGAGGGCGCGTGACGGTTGAGCGGGGGCGCGTCCGTGCTCGCGCCCCCGCTCAACCCCACCATCGGCCCGCTCGCCACCGTTCCCGCCAAAACGTGCCCCAAAGCCTTTAAATAGCTTCAGATGCGCCACGAATATGCACACCAGTTTACCGGCGTTCCCCAGCATGAATAACGGAACCGCCCTGCTCCTCTGCGAAGGGTGTACGACATGCTTTGCGCCTACCCAGCGAGTCTGTGTCGGCGTTCGCCGGTGATGTTGGCTTGTCGTCGATTCCAGAAGTCATTGAGCGGTGCGGTTTCGCTGAGCAGGTCGGCCCGGAGTTGGAGGATCGCTTCGGCGCCCGGCTCGGACCAGAACTTCTCGGACCCCTTGACCCGATGATTCATCTGCTTGATCGTCGACTCCACGTGGCTGGTGGTGATCGGCAGACCGGCCCGGCGATACTCCGCGTATTTCATACGTCCCCGTTGGTTCTCGAAGTCGCACCGGGCCTCGGCTACGCACACCCGCGGGTGCGTCTCGCCGTCGGTCGCCTCGGGCATCCCGAGAACCTGTTGCCGCGACTCCAGACCCGACACGACCGTCGCAACATCCCCACGCCACAGCGCCTCGATCCACTGCACATATCGGGACCAACCCTCCCCAAACGGACCACCCGCCATCGCGGCACCGTACACATACGCCAACGCGTGGATGAAATCGACCACCGGCGTGAAGCTCGAGAAGTGCCGTTCCCACACGCCCCAGTTGGCATTCGACCCGTCGCCCAGAAACACCCGGCGTTTCGACCCGTAGAACCCACGGGCCCAAGCCGCGGCCGCCAGCAACCCACCGAACACCTCGACCCCCTGCTTGGTGCTCACCACGCTCCGCACGACCAACTCGGGCGGTTCGTACCGGCCGGTCGCCTCGGGCACCGGTTGGGGATCGACCGGGGCGACCGCGTCACCGGCCGGCTCACGCCCGGCGGCCTTCGATTCCGACTTGATTTCCTGGGCCAGACGCGGGATCCGCTCGGGGTCGATATAGTGCGTGGGAATTTGCGGGCACGGGTCGTCCGTGTCGGACACACTCGCCATTGAGGCCAGCAAACCCACCTTAACCTCACGCCAATGCTCCCCCTTCTTCTTCTTCTTCGGGGGTACCGGCGTCGCGACCGCGGAGCCCTTCGGCTGTTCCGGTGACGTCGGGTTCCGGATCTGAAGCCTTCCGCCGTCCATCTGGACCACCGCAATCGGCGGGGGCACGACATCCGGAGGCGCCTTCTTGCGTTCAACCAGAGGCAAGGACTCGTAAGCCGCGACGGCGGCATCGCGTTCGGCACACCGCTCGGTACCGATCTGTTGCGTTCGTCGCTCGACCTGCTTGACCGGAACCGGAACCTCGGCCAGTTCCCGCAGGGCCTCAGCGGCCAGCGCAAACGATCCGCACCGGGTGCCCGCGAACACGACTTTCTTCAACAGGGCCGGGGATTGCCCGCCGCGGTCAATCGCCAGACTCGCCGACTGAGGGAAAAAAAGCCCGCCGGCAGGCGGTGCAGTAGGCCGACGGTTCGCTCCACTCCGCTTCCCCGACCCGCGTGGTGAGGATGCGTGGTTCGGGATCACCGGGTGATGGCGTCTGTCGGCACCCCGGGCATTGTTGTCTCTCGGCGGGTATGGTGCCGGCCGCTTGTTTCTGGAGAGCTTGGCGGAGCAGTTCGCGTGACACCGTTTGGCCCAACTGGACGACCAGTTCTTCGAGTTCCTCGAACGTCGTGCCCCACGGCGGCCCATCGGGTCCGAACAGCCTCTCGACCAACGTTTTGGCCACCCCGTCCAGGTACGCCTTATTCGCTGCGACTTCGGGACGAGCGTTATTGGGGCGTGCCATACCTGATCTCCACCAACGACTTGTGTGGCTCGCACGGCCGTTATTTCTTCGAGCCGCGGTCTATCATGATACCCCAACTTGCAAACCGTGTCGTGGCCCCCTCTGCGAAGGATCAGGGCGGTTGCCCTTGCGACCAGTTCTGGTGGTCCGGTAAATTTTATCAGCCCTTTCGATCCGCGTGCAGGAAAGGAAACCCGCACCGTGAAAAGCACCTATACGACCCCCGAAACGCTCTCCGAACGCGACGCGGCGTGGTTCGAGGAACTGACCGTCACGCTCGCACGCGGTCGCTCGGCCCTGCTCGGCCTTCAACACGAAGACGGGCACTGGGCCGGCACCGTGGAGACCAACGAACGCCTGGAAGCGGAATTGGTTCTTCTGCTCGCGTTTCTTGGCAAACTCCACAACCATCGTGCCGCCCCGGCCGCGCGTTCGATTCTGAGTACTCAACAGGCTGATGGCACGTGGGGCGATCTGGGCGCGTCCGTGCGGGCGTATTTCGCGCTGAAACTCGCCGGACACGCCGCCGCCACACCGCACATGACCCGCGCGGCCGAAGCAATTCGCGCGCGGGGCGGCGCGGCCGCCGCCGACCCACTCACGCGCGTGTGGCTGGCGCTGCTCGGCCAACTACCGCACTCCGCATGCGCCCGAACACCGGTTCAGACGGTGCTCCTGCCGAAGTGGCTCGGCGGTATCGATTCGTACCCCGAATGGGAGCGGGCTCAGCGGGTCGCGTTGGGAATCGCTCAGGTTCACGAACCGGTCGTTCCACTTGCGGAAGCGGTTGGTATCTCGGAGCTGTTCGTGCGCCCCGCTCCCGCACACAAGCCGAACAGGCCACGTCCGTTTCGCGGTCGCGCGGTCCGCGCCGCCACGAACTGGCTGCGAGCGCGGTACAGTGAGGACGGCCCCGACTCGAACTTCCGCGTACTCGCCTTCACGGCCGTCGCACTCAAATCAATCGGCGTGCCGGCCGACGACGCCGAAATGCACTGGGTGCTGACACAGCTCGAATCGCTGTGCACAATCGAGGGCGGCGCACTCACGGTGCGGCCGTTCCGGGCGCCCGTCCGTGACACCGCCCTCGCACTCCTCGCGCTGGCAGGCACCGAACCGAGCCGCCCGTCCGCGGCGCGCGATTCGATTGCCGAGTGGCTTCTGGAGCGCGGCTCCCGCCCCGCGCCCCGTCGCGACACCGAGACCGCCGCACTGGTCCTGACCGCCCTCGCCCGCGGGGGGCACGTGCGGAACGCTACGGCGAGCGCCGTGGTGTACCGTTCGCTCAACGAACTGCTGGCGCTCCAGAACCGTGACGGCGGGTGGGCGGCGTTCGACCGCGGGGTGAGCGGCGACCCGAGTTGCCCGGCGGTGACGGCGTGCGTGCTCGAAGCGATCGGGCACTTCGGGTTCCGCGTCGGGCAGCGGCCGGTCGACGCCGCGGTGCAGTTCATCCTCGACCGCCAGGAGGTCGCCGGGCAGTGGCACACCCGGTGCGGGGCCGGAGCGATCCAGACGACGTGGCGGGTGTTCGCCGGGCTCCACGCGGTCGGGTTCGACGTGTACGACCTCCCGATCCGCCGGGCGGTGCGCTGGCTCAAAGAATCTCAGAACGCCGACGCCAGTTGGGGCAGCGCGACCGAAACCGCGTGGGCGGTTCTGGCCCTCCTGGCCGCGGGTGAAGGGGAAAGCGAGGAGACCCGAGCGGGCGCCGAGTTCATCGCCGGCACGCAGCGCGCCGACGGCACCTGGCCCGAGAACGGCTTCCCCTGCACCGCCTTCGCCTCCGGGGTTGAGTTGCGGAGCGGAATCGACGCGGTGTGCGCTCCGCTGCTGGCGCTGGGGCGCTACGCGACCGACCGCGGGCAACCGGTCGAGGTCCGCAAAACGACGGTCCGCCGTGACGCCGGCCACACGCTCGCCGGGCCGAAAAGCACGCGGCACACCCTCGCGGAAATGTAGGCGTTTCGCGGGCCGGACACACGAGCGTCCGGCCCGCCTGTCGCTCAAACAACCACGATGTTTACCAGCTTCCGCGGCACCACTTTCACCATCTTCACGGTCTTCCCATCGATCGCGGCCTTCACGGCCTCGTCGGCGCGGGCCGCGGCTTCCAGTGCGGCGTCGTCGATCTCCGCGGGCACCTTCAGCACGGCCTTCTTCTTGCCGTTGATCTGAACCGGCACCTCGATCTCGTCGGCCTTCGCCAGCGCGGGATCGAACTTCGGCCACGGCGCGTAGGCGAGCGTGTCCGTGTGCCCCAGGGCGCGCCACAGTTCCTCCGCGACGTGCGGCGCGTACGGCGCCAGCAGCAGCACGAACGGTTCCAGCACCGCGCGGGGTCGCGCCTCCAGCTTGGTGGCGTGGTTTACGAACTCCATCATCGCGGAGATCGCGGTGTTGAAGCGCAACCCTTCGGTGTCCTCGCCCACCTTCTGGATGGTGCGGTGCAGCACGCGGAGCGTGTCGCGGTCCGGTTCCACGTCCTTCACAGCCGGGTTCAGCGTCAGCGACTCGGCCATGTCGTCGACGATCAACCGCCATGCGCGCGAAAGGAAACGGTAAACGCCCTCGACGCTCTTGGTGTTCCAGGGCTTCACCGCCTCCAGCGGCCCCATGAACATCTCGTACAGCCGCAGGCTGTCGGCCCCGTACTCCTTCACGATGTCGTCCGGGTTCACCACGTTCCCGCGGGACTTCGACATCTTGTGCGCGCGTGAATCGACGCGAATGCTGTTGTCCTCCTTCAGCACGAACGACGGTCCCTTTTTCTCAACCTGCTCCTCGGTGACGCTCACGGTCTGGACCGGGCCTTGCTTAATTTCGGCCAGTTCCTTCTCTTCATCGGTAACGGCATTTGCCGACACCCATTTCCCGCCCTTCTGGTAAGCAGTCAGCTCAACTTCTCCCAGAATCATGCCCTGGTTCACGAGCCGCTGGAACGGCTCCGGGCACGGCAGGTAGCCGCGGTCGAACAGCACCTTGTGCCAGAACCGCGCGTACAGCAGGTGCAGCACCGCGTGCTCGGCCCCGCCGACGTACAGGTCGATGGGCAGCCAGTGCTTCAGCTTCGCAGGGTCGGCGAACGCGCCCGTGTTCTGCGGGTCGATGTAGCGCAGGAAGTACCAGCACGAGCCGGCCCACTGCGGCATCGTGTTCGTCTCGCGCTTGAAGCCCTTCCCGCCCGCCGTCACGTTCACCCAGTCGGTCGCCTTCGACAGCGGGCCTTCGGGGGTGCCGGTCGGCTTGAAGTCCTCCAGGTCCGGCGGCACCAGCGGCAGGTCGCCCGGCGAAAGCGCGACCAGTTCGCCGCCCGCCCCGTGCAGCACCGGGAACGGCTCGCCCCAGTACCGCTGCCGGCTGAACAGCCAGTCGCGCAGCTTGTAGTTCACCCGCCGGTGCCCCACGCCGCGCCCTTCCAGGGTGACGATCACGTCGCGCTTCGCTTCCGCGGTGGGCAGCCCGTTCAGCCGCCCGCTGTTGATCGCGATCCCTTCCTCGCAGTACGGCTCCTTCAGATCCGAAACGGTGCTGCCGGTTTTCGCCAGCCACTCGTCGGTCGGCCGCACGACGGTGACGATCGGCAGCCCGAACTCCTTCGCGAACTCGAAGTCGCGTTCGTCGTGCCCCGGCACGGCCATGATCGCGCCGGTTCCGTAGGTCGCCAGCACGTAGTCCGCGATCCAGATCGGGATCTTCTCGTTGCCCAGCGGGTTAATGGCGTAGGCGCCGGTGAACACGCCGGTCTTCTTCTTGGCGGTCTCGGTGCGCTCGAAGTCGCTCTTCCGCGCCGCCGCCTGCTGGTACTCCTTCACGGCAGCGGCGTGCGACGGCGTGGTGATCGCCGGCACCAGCGGGTGCTCCGGGGACAGCACCATGTACGTGGCGCCGTACAGCGTATCGGGCCGGGTGGTGAAGACGCGCACGGTCGCGTCGTGGTCCGCCAGCTTGAACTCGACCTCGGCCCCCTCGCTCTTGCCGATCCAGTTCCGCTGCATCTCCTTGATGGAGTGCGACCAGTCCAGCGGCTCCAGGTCTTCCAGCAGCCGCTCGGCGTAGGCGGTGATCCGCATCAGCCACTGGCGCAGCGGGCGGCGCTCGACCGGGTGCCCGCCGCGCTCGGACTTGCCGTCAATGACCTCTTCGTTCGCGAGCACGGTCCCCAGCGCCGGGCACCAGTTCACCGGCACTTCCGCTTGATAAGCGAGCCGGTGATCGTCCTGGTACTTGCGCACCGCGTCCGGCCCCTGCCCCGTCACCTCGGCGGGGATCGGCAGCTCGGCGATGGGCCGGCCCTTCCTGGCGACGGGGTCGTACCACGTGTCGTAGATGGTCAGGAAGATCCACTGGGTCCACTTGAAGTAGTTCGGGTCGGTGGTATCGACCTCGCGGTCCCAGTCGTAGGAGAAGCCCAGCGCCTTGATCTGGCGGCGGAACGTGTTGATGTTCTGCTGCGTGGTGATGCGCGGGTGAACGTTCTTCTCGACGGCGTACTGCTCGGCGGGCAGGCCGTAGGCGTCCCAGCCCATCGGGTGCAGGACGTGGAAGTTGTTCATCCGCTTGAACCGCGCCAGGATGTCGGTCGCGGTGTACCCTTCGGGGTGGCCGACGTGCAGCCCGGCGCCGCTCGGGTACGGGAACATGTCCAGGATGTAGTACTTGGGCTTCCCTTCGGTGCCCGGCTCGCCCGGGTCGGCGGTGCGAAACGTCTTGTTCGTTTCCCAGAACTGCTGCCAGCGGCGTTCCACGTCGGCGTGATTATAACTCGGCATCGCGCGGCCTTGTGTGCGTGTAAATCGTAGGGCTTGGCTTACGCCGGCCCGAAACCCGCGTCCAGAAAAGTGATGACCGACAGGCGCCGGCGGTTCGCCCGCCCGCCGGGCCGCCGCGCCAGCCGGCCAGGTTCGCGCGTGGCGGGCGTTCAATGCAATGGAACTCGTGTCGGTCCGCACGGGTATTCCTCTGTTGCGGCCGGTTGGGCCAACCGCGATCGTTCGAACGAGTCGCTTCGCACCTACGCCACCGCCAATTCGAATTCGCAAAGCATTACGAATCATGATCTTGCAACTAACCTTCGGCCACCTCCCGGACCGCATCGGGCCGGTCGCTCCCGTCCGCTTGGGCGGGATTCGTGGGTAGCAAACGGGTAGCTCCTGGGGAGCGAATCGCCACCGTTCCGCCCGCGAATGTCCATTCGGTGCCCCAGCAGGTTCTGCTGTAACCCCCGTTACACCTCACGCAGCCGAGTGCCGCCCGGCCCGCTCCGGTCCGCTGCCGTTGGGGTAGCAGCGGAGGTGTTCGAAGGTAGCGAACGGAAGCGGAACCCCCACATCACCCCCGCTGTGTGGTAGCTCGGTGCCAGCTCCCGGACCACCGCCGCTTCCATCGGCAGCCCTCCGCCGCGCCCAGGTGATACGCGGCGCAAAGTAGCTCCCGGAGCTTGTACCCCTGGCCCACTCCCCTTCTGGCCGGGAGAGAAGACACGTCGGGAGCGCCGCGCAGCCGGTCCCTCCTGATTAACGATCCGGGTGGTTGTGTCTGTTTCTCGCGGCACAGGCATTCCTCAGTAGTTGCCACGGCTACGGCGTATTCGGTAGTTCGGTCGTTGATTGTCACAGAAACTCATGCGCCGCCCAAGCACAGTTGCAACCACTAACGAATGCCTGCGCCACAAAAAAACGAAGCCAACACCAGTAACCGGATCGTGCATGAACGGCGTTGTTATTGGCATCACTCTTTCATGAGCCGCAACCGCACGGCGTTGAGCGCGAGTTTCGCGGTGCGGCTCATGATCTCGTACCGCGTGCCGAGCCAGCCCCAGCGAACCACTTCGCACCCGTCGGCGTGCGCCAGCCCCACGTAGGCCGTGCCCACCGGGTTCTCCTCGGTGCCGCCGGCCGGTCCCGCGAAGCCGGTTGTTGACACGCCGTAGTCGGTTCCGAACTTCGCGCGGACCCCTTCGGCCATCGCCCGCGCCACCGGTTCGCTCACCGCGCCGAAACGGTCCAGCAGTTCTTTCGGAACCCCCAACTCGCGGTGCTTCACCTCGTCGGTGTAGCTCACCACGCCGCCCATGAAGAAGTCGCTCGCGCCGGGCACCAGGCACACCCGATGGGCCACCAGTCCGCCGGTGATGCTCTCCGCGGTCGCAAGGGTCTTGCGCTTCTCGTGCAGGAGCCGCACGACCGCCCCTTGCAAATCGTCGTCCTCGGTGCCGAACACCAGTTCGCCGAGGCGCTCGCGGATCGTCGCTTCCACCGGAGCGATCTGCGCCTCGGCTTCGGCCAGGGTCGGTGCGCGGGCGAGGATGCGGAGCGAGACCACCGCGTCGCTGACGGTGATGCCGACCTCGGGAACGTGCCCGCGGCGGGTGAGGTCGAGGAGCTTCGCTTCGACCGCAGACTCACCCGTGCCGAACGTGTTGATCTTGCGCTGGATGAACACGCCGCCGCCGAGTCCCATCGCCAAGAGCTTCGGCTGAACCTGTTCCAGGTACATCCGGTGCATCTCGGACGGCACCCCGGGCATCGCGATCACCTGGGCGCGTCCGACCTGCGCCCACACCCCCGGCGCAGTGCCTGCAACATTGAAAATGGGTTCCGCACCGGCGGGGATCAGCGCCTGAACGTGGTTGCGGTCCGGCATCACCCGCCCGCGCTTGGCGAACATCTCTGCGATGTGCGCCAGCGACGCCGCGTGTTCCACGAGTTCCACGCCGGCGGCCGTAGCGATCACCTCGCGGGTCAGGTCGTCTTGCGTCGGTCCCAGACCGCCCGTCGTAATGACGAGGTCCGCGCGCCCGGTCGCGATCTTGAAGCACTCGACGTTCTCGGCGAGGTCGTCGCGCACCGTCGTGTGAAACGCAACCGGGATGCCGATCTCGGCGAGCCGCCGGCTCAACCACTGCGCGTTGGTGTCGAGGTTCTGCCCGCTGGTCAGTTCGGTCCCGATGGAGATGACTTCGACTTTCATCGGCGTTGTTCCGGGGCTCAATTATGTGCGGTCCAGAAGGGAATGACCCTGGCGGTAGCTTACGCCCGCGCGGTTGCTTCGGCGCCGCACGTGTGGCCGGCGCCGGGTCGAGGTGTCCCGCCGGCCGGCGCCGACGTATCTTGATTCCACAACTACCACGGGGGCACCCATGCCGAAAGCAGTTCGCATCACCGAAACGGGCGGCCCCGAGGTGCTCCGCTGGGACGAGGTGGAGGTTGGCGCTCCCGGCGCGGGGCAGGCGCTCGTGCGGCACGCCGCCGTCGGTGTGAACTTCATCGACACCTACCACCGGTCCGGGTTGTACCCGGTCCCGCTCCCGAGCGGGATCGGCAGCGAGGCCGCGGGCGTGGTTGAGGCGGTCGGGCCGGGGGTGACAGTTGTGCGGCCCGGCGACCGCGTGGTGTACGCCGGCGGCCCGCGCGGCGCTTACGCCGAGAGCCGGCTGGTGCCCGCCGAGGTTCTGCTGCCGATCCCTGCGGGCATCGACGACCGGACCGCCGCCGCGGTGATGCTCAAGGGCATGACCGCGCAGTACCTCATCCGGCGCACGTACCCGGTGAAGGCGGGCGAAACGGTGCTGTTCCACGCCGCCGCGGGCGGGGTCGGGTTGATCGCGTGCCAGTGGCTGAAGGCGCTCGGCGCGACCGTCATCGGCACCGTCGGGTCGGACGAAAAGGCCGCGATCGCCCGCGCGCACGGGTGCGACCACGTCATCGTTTCCACGCGCGAGGACACCGCCGCCCGGGTGAAGGAACTCACCGGCGGGGCGGGGGTGCCGGTGGTGTACGACTCGGTCGGGAAGGACACGTTCCTCAACTCGCTCGACTGCCTGCGCCCGCTCGGGTTGATGGTGAGCTTCGGGAACTCGTCCGGCAAGGTGACGCCGTTCGACCTCACCATCCTGTCGCAGAAGGGTTCGCTCTTCCTCACCCGGCCGACGCTGGCCACTTACACGGCCACCCGCGCGGACCTCGAAGCGACCGCCAACGACGTGTTCGACGTTCTGCGCAGCGGGGCCGTGAAGGTCGAGGTGCGCCACGTGTACCCGCTGGCCGACGCGCAACAGGTCCACCGCGACCTCGAAGGCCGCCGCACCGTCGGCTCGGTCGTAATGACCCCCTGATCCCTCCCGCCTCGTGATCCATTTCCCGGAGACCCCGCGTGACGCCTTTTGATCGCTCGCGCCGCGAGTTCCTCGCGCTTTCCGCCACAACGGCAGCCGCCCCCCTCGCGGGCGGGTTCGCATCGGCGCAACCGCAAGACGCCGACGCCCCGCTGATCGCTTACGTCGGTACGTTCAGCTCTCCGCTCAAGGACGTGCTCCCAACGCAGGTCGATCTGCCGCCCGGCAACGGCCGCGGCATTCACACCTTCCGTGTGGACCGCACCACGGGCGCGCTGACGCCGACGGGCGTTCACGAGATGGGGACGAGCCCGAGCCATGTGGCGGTGAACGGGACCGGAACGCACCTGTACTCCGCGAACGAAACGGATCGCCAGGGGGAACAGAAGGAAGGCACCGTCACGGCGTTCGCGATCGACCGGAGCAGTGGCAACCTGAAGCCGCTCAATACTGTAAAATCCGGCGGCGCCGGACCGACTTACGTGAGCCTGCACCCGTCGGGCAAGTTCCTGTTCGTGGCGAACTACTTCGGGGGCTCGGTCGCGGTGCTTCCCGTACTCGACGACGGGAAACTCGGGGACGCAACGGATGTGAAGCGCGACGCCGGTAAGATCGGCCCGACGAAGGCCGCCAACGCCCCCAAGGGGAGCTTCGCTTTCAGCGGCCACGATCGCACCCACGCGCACCAGATCCAGACGGACCCGTCGGGCCGATACGTGCTGCACGTTGATCTTGGGTTGGACGCGATCTTCGTGTGGAAGTTCGACGCGAAGAACGGCACGCTGACGGCCAACGACCCCGCGTCGGTATCGCTGCCGCCGGGCGACGGCCCGCGGCACTTCTCCTTCCACCCCAACGGCAAATGGCTGTACTCGGTCCAGGAGGAGGGCTCCACCGTGGTGCGGTTCGAGTACGACGCCGACTCCGGCAAGCTGACCGCCCGACAAACGATCTCCGCACTGCCGAAAGGATATGCAGGGAGTAACTTCTGTTCGGAGATTCTGGTGTCGGCAGACGGGAAGTTCGTGTACGTCGGCAACCGGTTACACGACAGCATCGGCATTTTCGCAATTGGCGAGGCTGGCGATTTGACCCACGTGGGCGATGAATGGACGCGGGGCAACTACCCGCGGAGCTTCAGCTTCGACCCGACCGGGTCGTTTCTGTACTGCTGCAACCAGCGGGCGGACCACGTGACCGTGTTCCGGACGGATCGGAAAACCGGAGCGCTGGCGTTCACCGGGCACTACGCCCCGGTCGGTAACCCGTCGTGCGTTACGTTCCTTGATTTGAAGGCGAAGGGCTGAGGCCTCTGCTTCCGCCGCGCCCGTAACCACGGGCGCGGCGGGCGGCGTGAACCATCACGCGCCGCAACTCACCCAACACCAACCCGGCACTCGAAGCGCCCAGCGCGGGACGCAACAGCGACTCGGCACGAAGCGCACGTTCGGCACTATTAATCGCCCGTTCTTTCCTCGGGGCGTCTTCTTGTCGGGGGAGTGATACCGAATCCAGTAGTTTCAAGTTGGGCGATTTATGAGTAGCGGGCCGCATGGGTTTACCGGTCAATGGTGGTTACCACGCCTCCACTGTCGGAGCCCCCATGCGACCCAAACGTCAGTCTATCCGAGCCACCCCGGCCCACGCCACCCGGCACCTCCGTCCGGTCCTGACCGACTGGCTCGGCCGTGCGGTCCAACTGCCCAAGCGTCGCCGCACCTGTACACCCGAGGTGGTGTGGCGGGTGGTGCTGTTCGCCGCGGCGTTCGCCCGCTCGGTGGCCGCGGCCTGTGCCGCGATCGCCGACGCCCCGTCCGGGCAGGCCATCTGGGATTGCTTGTACCTCACGCTGCCCAAGCGGCGCCGCACCCTCGAGCGGCGGTTGCGGCCGGCCCTCCACGCCCCGCTCGGCAAGCGGAAGCGGGCGGCTCGGGTCGCGATCGACTACCACCGGATCGGGTACTTCGGGACGCCGAACCGGGACACCACCCGGTCCAAGGGGGCCGGCGGCACCCACACGTTCCACACGTACGCCACCGCGTGCCTCGTCGGGGGACCGGACCGGTACACGCTCGGGTTGACGGCCGTGGGCGAGAAGGAGCCGATGACCGCGGTGCTCACCCGGCTGTTGGATCAGGTGACGGCGGCACGGGTTACGGTCCGGGTCGCGCTGCTGGACAAGGCGTTCTTCTCGATCGCGGTGATGCGGTTGCTCCAGGCGCGGGGTGTGCCGTTCGTGATCCCGGCCGTGGTCCGGGGCCGCAAGCCCCGGCCCGGGGTGAAGGGGGTCGGGTTGCGGGCCGTGCGGCGGCGGGGCGCGGGTCGATATGCGTACACCCACGCGGATCGGGGCACCTCGGTGCGGGTGCACGTGGTGATCGCTCACAAGAGCTACCGGTACCGGCGGACCGGGGGCCGGCGGAGCAAGAAGTTACTGTACGCGGCGTGGCGGGTGAGCGGGAGCCCGGTGGCGATTCGGGACCTGTACCGGACCCGATTCGGGATCGAGAGCAGCTACCGCCAGTTGGGGCAGGTTCGGCCCCGGACCTCGACCACCGATGGGGTCGTGCGACTCCTGTGGGTGGCCGTCGGGCTGATCCTGCGTAACGCCTGGTTGTGGTCCCGCTCAGCCCGCGGCCTCGGGTGGACACTGGCGGCGGTATGCCTGATACTGTTGGCCGATGGGCTGGCACCTACAGATGGCGAAAATAAGTCCATTACTACTGCACGATCGGCCAACAAAACCAAGCCGCCAACTTGAAACTACTGGAATCCGGTTGAAGAATAACCTTCTTCTGTAGCCGGCCTCTGTGAGGCCGGTGCGACACCATCCATCTAGTATCCGTTCACGGGGTGGCGATGGGTGCCGGGAGGAGTGAGGGCACGGGTGTGCCGTTTCGTGCGGCCTGAATGGCGTCGGTTAGGAAGGTGAGCACGTTGCGGCCTTGCTGCTGGCACGAGGCGACGACGGTGAGCACCCGCTCGACGAATCGGGAGCCGCGTGCGGAGTCGGTGCCGTAACTGGTCTTGCGCCAGCACACGGCGTGGCGCAGGGCCCGCTCGGCCGCGTTGTTGGTGGGCTCGACGCCGTCCACCCGGGCGAACGTGTACAGGGCTCCACCGAACCGAAGCAACTCGCGGCACACGCCCGCGGTGATCGCGCACCCGCACGTGCGCCCGCGCCCCAGTTGGGCGTAGACGGCCGCCCGAACCCCGCCCAGGTGATGGGACACGAACCGGGCCCGGCTCAACGTCCCGTCTCGCACCCGGGGCCACGCGCCCAGGAGCGCATCGGCCGAGGCCAACAGGGCGGTCCCGATCGGGGACCCGTCGTTGCCCCGGTCGATCATCGCCTGGAAGTCCCGCCGCAGGTGCGCCCAACACACCTGGCGCCGGTCCGGTGACAGGTGGTCGTACACCGAGTACCGGTCGGTGGTGAGCACACCCGGGGTTCCCGGGATCAGTTCGCCCAACACCTTGCGGGCTCGGGACCGGCGGATCACGAACCCGGTCAACCGGTCGGCCACCGCGACCCACAGCCAGGCCCGGCTCCGGCCCTCGCGCCATCCGGTCTCGTCCACGTTCGCGGGCCTCCCCGTGAGGTGGGCGTGGACCGCCGTGGTGACCGGCTCCCGGGCGCCCGCGGTGCGGTCCTGGAGGTGGCACACGGCACCCGGGCTGATCGGCACCCCGAACAGGTCCCTCAGCACCCGCGCGACGCCCCGCTTGCCGAGTCGGTACGCCCCGGTCAGGACCGCGCAGGCGGCCTGGGTCCGGGGGCCGTATCCGCCCCGCACCCCGGGTGGCAATGGTGGGCATGTGACCCGCGCGCAACGGGGGCAGGTGAGCCGGTGTCGCCGGTACTCGGTCACCTGGGGCCGCACCGCGGGTAACTCGAGCACCTGGTGGCGAATGGGCTCGGGATCGGTCCCGGCGAGCGCACCGGAGCACCCGGCGCACACCTCGGGCCGCAACTCGAGGACCGTGTCCGGGGGCAGGTCCGGGCGGGCCTGCTTGGGGTGCCCGGGTTGCCCGCCGCGCCGCTTGCCGGTCGCCTTCTGGGTCGGGGCGGCCTTGACCTGCGGGCCGTCAGACGACGGGGGCTTGGACGAGTTGGACGAGCTCTGGTTGAGCCGGGCTTCCAGGTCCGCGATCCGGGCTTCCAAACCGTGACCACCGCCACGATGGCGGGCCGCAGGTCGGATGGGATCGCGTCCCACAGGTCCGCAGGGATGGAAGCAGGTCGGGTCATGTGGCCAAGAAGAACCCGAACCGTGATCGCCGGTCAACCCGAACACCCAACGGGCCGTGAACGGTTACGTGGTATGAGTGAGGCGCGACGAGGATACCCGAGCGACGTGACGGACGACGAGTGGTCGTTCGCGGCCCCGTATC
Organism: Gemmata obscuriglobus; assembly: GCF_008065095.1. Lineage (NCBI taxonomy): Bacteria > Pseudomonadati > Planctomycetota > Planctomycetia > Gemmatales > Gemmataceae > Gemmata > Gemmata obscuriglobus. Next base: position 5,268,467 of record NZ_CP042911.1, read on the forward strand.
TGACCCTGCTCCGAGAGGATGCCGAGCAGCGGACGCACGACCTGCGATCGGTGTTCGATGCGTTGCGCGGGGTGGTCAAGACGGGTGCCCACTGGCGGTACATCCCGAATGACTTCCCGCCGTGGGCGGCGGTGTACCCGCCGGCCCGGCCGTGGCTCGCGGCCGGGTGCTTCGAGGCGATGGCACATGACCTGCGCGAGGTGATCCGGGCGGCGGCCGGGCGGGACCCGAGCCCGACGGCCGCGGTGATGGACGGCCGCACCATCCCGTCCACGCCCGGGAGTGGGACCCGGGCCGGGTATGACGGGTACAAGCGGCGCCGCGGGTCCAAGGTGCATGTGGCCGTGGACACGCTGGGATTGCTGCTGGCGGTGCGGGTGACGGCCGCCAGCGAACAGGAGCGGGCGCAGGTGTTCGATCTGGCCTCGGACGTTCAGGAGGCGACCGGGCAGACGGTCACCCCGGCGTTCGTGGACCAGGGGTACACCGGAGATCCGCCGGCGGCGGATGCGGCGGCCCACGGCATCCGGCTGGAGGTGGTCAAGCGGCCCGAGGCCAACAAGGGGTTCGTGCTGCTGCCGAGGCGCCGGGTGGTCGAGCGCCGCTTCGGGTGGCTGGCTCGGTTCCGGCGGTTGGCACGGGACGACGAGCGCACCGCCGAGGTTCTGGCCGGGTGGCACTGGGTGGCATTCGCGGGCCTCATGCTCACCCGCGTCATGAAACTGGCCCAAGAGGTCGAAAATACAATATAACAATATGATATAATTAGCACATGATTACACTTGTTCCTGTGGCTCCCATGTGACTGCGCGTGAACCGCATGGTCGTTCAAGCCGTTCCGAACTGCCGGTCTCCGGCATCGCCCAGACCGGGCACAATGTAACCGACCTCGTTCAGGTGCGAGTCCAGCGCCGCGAGGTGAATCGGCACGTTCGGGTGAGCGGCCTGGAGTGCCGCGACGCCCTCGGGGGCAGCGATGAGGCCGATGAAAATCAGCCGCGGGGTGCCGGTTTTTTGAAGGATGTCAAGGGCCGCGATGGCGCTCCCCCCGGTTGCGAGCATCGGATCGAGGACGATGCCCACGTCCATCGTCGGTTTCGGCGGCAGCTTGTTGTAATACGTTACCGGCTTGAGCGTCGCGTGGTCGCGGTACAGACCCAGATGCCACACGGTTGCTTCGGTCAGAGCCTCGAGCATTGCCTCGGCCATACCCAACCCTGCGCGCAACACGGGAACGAACCCCACCTGGTCGGCGATGGTTTGGCAGGTGGTTTCGGTCAGAGGCGTGTGAACGAGTGTCGGTGCGAGGCGCAGGTCGTGGGTCGCCTCGAACAGCAGCACGCGCGAGATCTCGGCGACCTGATCGCGGAACTCCGGCGGCTTCGTCTCGACCGATCGCAGTCGGGCGAGTTTGTGCTGAATCAACGGGTGTCGGGACACGTTCACGGGCGCGGGCATGGGTTCCCCTGTGCGGCGTTAGGTGACTTGTTCCAGGACGAGCGGTTCGGACCCCGGCGGCGCGCCGCCGATGGCAAACGATTCTTTGAGAAGGTCTAGCGCGGCGCCCACCCTCGGCCCGCCGCGATGATGCACCTCGAACACCACGTGTTTCGTGCCGACGTGTTCGCCAGGTTTGGCGCGCACGATCACGCCGACCGCGGGGTCGATGGCGTCCTCGGCGCGGTCGCGCCCACCGCCGAGCAACCGCACGGCAACCCCCACCTTCTCCGCGTTCATGGAGACGACATAGCCGGCGCGGTCGGCGGTTACGGCCGTAATCGCGCCGGTAGACGGAAGGCGAGCGTAGTCGTCGATGACGCCGGGATCACCACCCTGTTGTTCGATGCATCTGCGCAGCACCTCGAGTCCGGTCCCGCTGGTCAGTGCGCCGCGCACCTGCTTTTCGGCACTGGCGTCGTCCGGGGCGATGCCGGCGAGTCGCACCATTCGCGCGGCGAGTGTGACTGACAGGTCGGTCAGGTCCGGCGGGCCGTTGCCTTTCAGCGTTTCGATGCTCTCGATCACTTCGAGCCCGTTCCCGACGTACCGACCCAGCGGGACGTCCATCGTGGTGATGAACGCGCTCATCCGGAGCCCATTTGCGGTGCCAACATTCACGATCGAGTCTGCCAGCGCCCGGCCCTGTTCGCGCGTCTTCATGAACGCCCCGGCCCCGCACTTCACATCCATTACCAAGCCCGAGATGTCCTCCGATAGCTTCTTGCTCAGGATCGAAGCCGTGATGAGCGGGATGCTCTCCACGGTCGAGGTGACGTCGCGCAGCGCGTAGAGCATCTTGTCCGCTGGCGCCACGTCGGCGGTTTGGCCGATCATGCCGAGTCCGACTTTCCGGAGCGCGGCGCGGAGCTCCGCTTCCGACAGGTTCACCCGGAAACCCGGTATCGCTTCGAGCTTGTCGAGGGTGCCGCCAGAGTGGCCGAGCCCGCGGCCCGACATCATCGGCACGACCACCCCGCACGCCGCCGCGAGCGGCCCCAAAATGAGCGACGTCTTGTCGCCGACGCCGCCGGTGCTGTGCTTATCGACCTTGGGGCCGTCGAGGTCGGAGAGGTCGAGGCGCTTCCCAGAGTTCGCCATTGCGGCGGTGAGGGCCGCGGTCTCGTCCGGGACCATCCCATTGAGGTAGATCGCCATGAGCAGGGCGGTGAGGTGGTACTTCTCCCACCCGCTGCCGTCGAGGCGCGCTGCCGCGGAAACGAACGCCCCGATTTGCTCGGGCGACAGCACGCCGCGGTCGCGCTTGGTCTGGATAACGTCCCCGGGTCGCATGAAGTCCCCTCGGCGCCGTTGCGGGTAAGCGGAGACAGCATACCCGGCTTGCGCGGGAGGGCCAACGGTTCCCAAAGGTCACGCCACGGTTTGCGCCGTGACATCCTCTGGTTTATGGCAGCATGTATCTCGTTTGCGGAACGGGCATCCCGGCCGTTCGGTGAAGAACCGTGGGAGCCGGTCGTCTTGGCTGAGCACCGCGGCCCGCAGTTGGAGGATCGATTCGGCACCGTCGGGACGGTTCCAGTGCTTCTGCGTGCTCTTCACCCGTGCGTTGACCTCGCCCACCAACGACTCGACCAAACTGCTGGTCGTCGGGAGCCCGTGGCGTCGGTACCGCGGATAGTCCATGCGATTACGATTATTCCCCAGGTAGCTCCGCGCCTGGGCCACCACCCGGCGCGGGTCCCTTTGCTCCTCGGCCGTCACCGCCTCGCTCGGTGGGGTTTCGCACAGACGCGCCTGCCACTGGTCCAGTTCCACCAGTACCTCCCCGGCTCGGCCTTGCCAGCACGCCCGCATCCACACCCGGTATTGGGACCAACCGGCGCCCTCATCGGCGCTCACCGCCGCGGCCGCGGAGAACACGTAACAGACCGCGTGCAGGAAATCCTCGATCGGCTCGAAGTACCCGAAGTACCCGCGCCAGATGGTCCAGTTGTACGCTTGACCGTCGGCCACGAACGCGCGCCGCGGGGCCGCATAGAAGCGCCGCTCCTGGGCCTCCGCGGCCATCATCAGGCCGAACGAGGCGCTCGTCTCCAGGCTCGCCACGCACGTCCGTACCAACCGCGTCGGGGACCACCGCTCGGTCCCTTCGGGACCACCGCGGGGATCACGAACGGCACGTTGTGGGACTGGAGCAACCGCATCACCGCGATCGTGAAGAACGCCTTATCCAGCAGCGCCACCCGGACCGTAACTCGTGCGGCCGTCAGCTGATCCAGCAACCGGGTGAGCACGTCGGTCATGGGCTCCTTCTCGCCTACCGCGGTCACCCCGACCGTGTATCGGTCCGGTCCCCCGACGAGACACGCGGTGGCGTACGTGTGGAAGTTGAGGGTGCCCCGGCCTCCTTGGACCGGGTCGTGTCCCGGTTCGGTGTCCCGAAGTACCCGATCCGGTGGTAGTCGATGGCCACCCGCGCGGCCCGCCTCCGCTTCCCCAGTGGTGCGTGCAGGGCCGGGAGCAACCACCGCTCGAGGGTGCGGCGCCGCTTGGGGAGCGCTAGGTACTAGCAATCCCAGATGGCCTGCCCGGACGGGGCCTGGGCGATGGCGGCACACGCGGTGGCCACGGACCGGGCGAACGCGGCCGCGAACAGGATCACCTGCCACACCACCTCCGGGGTGCACCGGCGGCGCCGCCTGGGCAGTTGGACCGCTCGACCGAGCCAGTCGGTGAGCACCGGCCGCAGGTGTACGGTGGCATGGCCCCGGGTTGGTCGGATAGACTGGGTCTTGGGCCGCATGGGGGCTCCGGCAATGGGGGCGTGGTAACCACCATTAACCGGCAAACCTATGCGGCCCGCTATTCCTAAATCGCCGCCAACTTGAAACTACTGGAGTCGCAACCACGGGTGGCATTTCTTGACCCAAGTGCGGTCCAATCGGCGGGTCGACATCGACCGTACGGATAACAAGCCGATCTGCGAGCAACCGATCGCGAGCACCGGCACCATTGTTCATGTCGAAGGGTTTGGGCTCGTGAAGGCGTTCCGGCTCGTGGCCACAAATGGCGACACGGAACACGGGATCACCAACGACCTGACCATGGATGAGCTCGTTCGGGTCACGTACGCCGAGCGGTCCTGGGCGATCGAGGAATACCACCGCGGGCTCAAGCAATACACCGAAGTGTAGCGGTGCTCAGCCCGCCGTACCCGCTCACAACGGAACCACATCGGGTTCGCGTTGCGCGCGTTCGTGCGGCTCGAGTGGCACCGGTTCCGTACCGGCATCAGTTGATTCGAAGCTAAATGGAGCATCATCCGTGAGGCCGTCCGGACCTATCTATCAGACCCGCGTTACCGATTGCCCGGAGAGGCAACTGCGTAACTCCTAAGAAAGCCAGTTCGACGCGCCCAGATGTCCGCAGTGCCTACTCCTTGTTCAGCACCAAGTCTACGACCCAGCACCCGCGCACGTGCGGCCCCGGCCCGCGGCAGTGGTTCAGGATGTCGGCGCGGTCGCACCCGGCGTCCTGGAGCGCGTCCGCCAGAATCGGCATCGCGGAGAAGTCGCGGGACTCGTACATGTCTGCGGCGATCGCAACGACGGTGCCGGTAAGCCACTGCGGGGCCAGAGCCGCCGTGCGGCCCCGCAGGCCGAAAACGCATTCGACAAGCCGGGCGCATTCTTCGCGGGACCATACAGCCTGTGCCAGCCGGAGCGCGGCGTGGGCTCCCGCCCAGGGAAACACCGACGTCATTATCAAGGCAACCCGAGCCTCCGCCTGGGACGAGGCGAACTGATGCACGTCGTGCGCGTCAATCGCTGACTCGGCCACCGGACCCAGTGAAGCGTGCGGTTGCTCAGCGCGGGCCTCGGTCTCGGCGAGCAGCGTGTCCAAGTCGTCGCTCGGCGTGCAACAGGCACAGCGGCAGCAAGCGACGGTGAAGAGTAACAGTTTCCGGTCAGTATGATTGGGCTGAACGCAGTCGAGCACGTCCAGTGGGTCAAGGCCGGCCAGCCGCTCCCGTTGGGCTTGTTCCGCCTGCGGGAGCAATTCCGGTCGTCGCTGCACGAGTGCCGCACGTCGGGCCTCGGCGTCCTCGTCCCCCGGCCGATCGCGTAACACGGCCTCGTAGGCTACGAGTGCGTCGTCCCACTGCCCGGCTCGCTCGGCACCCCACGCACGGGTGATCACATCGTCCCGTGTCGGCGTCAAGAGTCGGTAGCGCACGGCAAAAGGGCGAACCAGACACCACACACACCACCCGGCTGAGTACACAGTGCAGGCGACGACCAGACCGACAAACACCAGCGCCATCAGAGTAGCCCCGCCCACGCCCCGCCCTCCTCTCGCAGCCAGCATGACCGATCCGCGCCCGCTCACGCTCCCAGCGAAGCCGTTTGCCCCACTCATCACCGCCTTCGCTTCCCTTCCTTGCTCCCAGCTTGTCGCGGCTCCCAACGCCGTGCGGCCTTGCCGAGTCCTGAAATGTGGCGCCTGGGTTCCGCGGTGACGGGTCACACAGTCGAGACAACTAGCCGGATGGCGTCCTTCTCGGGAATGCCCGCGACCTCAGCCACAACAGGGTAAAGTTGGAGGACATCCCAGCCTTTGACACCCCGCAGGAACTTCACAGCTTCTTGAAGGTCCATTCCGTTACTGAGCGCAGTACGTAAGGCAATCTCGACCTCATCACGAAACGGGCCGGTCGGCACGTCTTGAACGCGCTCCGCCAACCTGCGCCAGCCCAGCGCGCGCAGAATCGGAGTGACCACGCCACTCAAACCGACCACGAGCAACGCGGCCAGCATCAGCCACGGGTTCGGCAACGGGGCGACGACAGCGCTCAGTAGCACCCCACCGCACAGGCCCCGAACTTAAAGCAGCCTCGCGCCCCATCTTGTCAGGTCGCTCGGGTTCATGTCCGTCTCCGCTTCGACAAGGACTCGCACTCAGCATGACCGATCCGAACCCGCTCGCCAAGGCTCAATTAATTCGCTCGCCCTTGCGGACGACAAACACCCTGGACACCTACCTTGTGCGGTTGCGCTGCGTTAACTGGTTCCGGTCCCGCAAGCGAACAGTATCACGCTCGCACCGGGAGCGAACCTCTTTCCTCGCATCGTGTCCGTCTTGTGCCAGTCGGCACCGCCGGCGGCCCCGCTCTGGATTCACTCGTTGTGAAAAAAAGGCCGCACCTGCGGCCGGGCGTGGGAAGCCAGCTCACCGCAGTCGCTCGTTGCGGCTGAGGAGCTTCAGTACCATGCAGCCACGCAAGGTTCACGTCAACGTCGGCACCTGGGTGCCCCTCTGGATTTTGGCATTTGTGAACGGTATGGGAGCCGGCTGGGGAAGCCGTGGCAATCTGGGAGGGATGCTGATGCCGACGCTGACTATAGAATACAGTACCGAATCCGAACGGTTGGCCTTGGAACAACTGCTGGGCTATTTCACGGACCTGAATCGTCTGGCCCAAGAAGCTCCCGACGGCACGGTCCTGGCCGCCTGCGAGAAGCATGCACTCGATCAAGGGCGCAAACTGTTGCGGACCACACTCGGTGCCGCCTTGGGTTCACGGATCGAGAAGGACGAGCAAAAAGGGGGCGCGCCCGCACCTGCGCGAAGACGCACCCCGGGCGCTCCAAAGGACCGCACACCCGAACGGTTGTGACCGCCGTTGGTCCGATTGAGCTGGAGCGGAGGTATTTCCACTGCCCCACTTGCGGGCAAGGCGAGTTCGGAGCCGATCGCGGGCTGGGCCTCAGCGGCTACGTCACCCCGGGCGCCTGTCGGATGGCCGTCTTGCTGGGCGTCCAACAGTCCTTCGCCAAAGCCGAAGTGACTCTGGCCGAGGTGGTCGGCTGGGAATTGGACGACAACACCATCCGGCAACTCTGCCACGCCACGGCGGCCCAGGCCACCGCCACCCGGCAACACCGCTCGACCGCTGAAGTCTTCACCCGAGCCCAAGCCGCGGCCAGGACCGAGCGGCCGGTGGACAGCGAGTTGCACATCGACGCGGGCAAGGTCAACACTGTGGAGGACGGTTGGCGGGATCTCAAGATGGCCGTTTTTGCCCGGCGCGAGCGAAGTGCGCCGACCACGGCGATGGACTGGGAGGGACGCGACCTGCCAACCCCGTTGGCGCGGTCGGTGATCGCGGCCGTGGAGGAGGCGAGCCTGTTCGGGAAGCGGTGTCACGACGAGGCCACGCGACTGGAGTGGACCGATTCGAGCCAAATGACGGTACTGGGGGATGGGGCCGAGTGGTTGTGGAACGTGTCCGAGCAGCACTTCCGTGACGCGACCCAGGTCCTCGACTTCTGGCATGGGGCGGAGTACCTCGCCAGCGGGGCGAAGGCGGTGTTCGGTCCCGGGGGCCAAGCCGCGACGGCGTTTGTCCGGGGCAAGTCGAAGCTGCTGGAAGACGGATATCCCCAGTGCTATGCACATCTTGGATTTGTATAACTGATTGCGGATTGCTGATTTAGGGTTTTCACTGCGACGAAATTGGGGTTAACCGAGTGGTCGTGGGACGCGGGGTGGTGCGGGGTCCGCGACCCGGGACATGGAGGTCACCGTGATTCTGCCACCTCATCAGCGCGTCCCACGCTCCCAACCGCACGCGCCCACGGACTTCGCGCGCCAGGTCCTGGAGGGCCTGCCACTGGCCCACGCGTCGCTCGCACTCTTCGCCTATGGCGTTCCCGACCCGGTCCTCGCGGACCTCTACGAGCGACATCGGGGACGCGGCTATGAGGACGTCGTGACCTTCGCCCAACTGGTCACCTGGATCTTCGATGCGCTCATCGAACACCAGGGCTCGGGGCGGCAGGCCCACCTGCGACGCCACCGGCAACCCGACGACGGGTGCCACGAAGCGTTCTACGGCAAGCTCCGGCGCATCCCCCGGGGCCTGAGCGAAGCGTTCCTGCGGGACGTCACCGACCGGTTCACCGCCCTGTTCCCCGAGGTCGTCGCGCACCGCCTTCCGACCTCCTTCGACCGCCTGGAGGTTCTGATCCTCGACGGCAAGAGTCTCAAGAAGGTGGCCAAGCGACTCGTCGACACGCGGGGCACACCGGGCAAGCTCTTGGGCGGAAAACTGCTCGTGGCGTACCGGCCCCGTGACGGGTTGGTGCTCGACATGGCGGCCGATCTCGATGGCGAAACCAACGAGGCCAAACTGATCCCCGATTTGATGCCCCGAGTGCACGCCCGAGGCGGTCCGGCGAAACTGGTGGTCGGGGATCGGTTGTTCTGTGCGTCGAAGCACTTCGCCGAGTTCACCAAGGACAATGGTCATTTCGTGGTGCGGTACGCGCGGACCCTGTCGTTCGAACCCGACCCGAAGCGCCCCGCGGTCACGACCGCGGACCCATCCCAACGAGCCGTGGTCGAAGAATGGGGGTGGGCCGGGAAGCCCAAGGACAAGCTCCGCCGGTACGTCCGGCGGATCACCGTCGCGCGCCCGGTGGGCGAAGCGATTACAATCCTCACGGACCTGCTCGATTCGGCCCCATACCCGGCGACCGATCTGTTGGACCTGTACCGCATCCGGTGGACCATCGAAGGCACGTTCCAAAAGGTGACGGCGATCTTCGCCCTGGGTCGGTTCATCGGTTCGACACCGGAGGCGACCGTGTTTCAGGCGTCGATGTGTTTCGTCCTCGCGAACGTGGTGCAGGTCCTCCAGGGCTATGTGGTTGCGAAGCGGAAGGTGACCATCGACGACCTCTCGACGGCGCAGTTCTGCACGGACTGGCATCGTCAGTTGGCCGCGCTCAAGGAGTTGGTCGAGGTGTCGATGATCGTGTCCCTGATCCCGACGGATCAGACGGCAGAGAGTGTGGGAACGTTGTTGGATCAGTTATTGGGCACGATGTGGAAGCCGGGCTGGGACAAGACACGCAACAAGGCGCCCCGTGCCCACCCGCACGCCGCGAAACAGAAGGGGGCACACACCTCCGTCCAACGGCGTCGACAAGCCCACAAGCCCAACGAGGATCCCTGAACTCAGTTGTGCACAGCACTGGGATATCCCGGGTTGGTGGACTGGATCGGAGAACTGACCGGGCAGATGCCCGCCGGAGGCGACGGAGCCGCCTTGGGCGGCGTATTGAATTACTTTTGTGGCCGACAGGGGCGGTTGAATTATGCGGTGCGTTTGCGGCGGGGGCAGTCGATTGGAAGCGGGTTGGTGGAGGGAACGGTTAAGCAATTGCTCAACATCAGAATGAAACAAACTGGGGCGAGATGGAATCTGGGGCATGTGGCACCGTTTGTCGAACTGGGGGCATTAGCAGCGGGGCCGGAGTGGAAGGGGTTTTGGGAAAACCAATAACGGGCCAAAATCCAGAGGGGCACCCTCGGCACCATCGGCCACATCGACCACGGCAAGACCACCCTGACCGCCGCGATCCTCGCGGTGCAGGCCCACAAGGGCCTCGCGGAGCCCAAGAAGTACGCCGACATCGCCAAGGGCGGCACCCGGCGCGACGAGACCAAAACCGTCACCATCGCCGCGGCGCACGTGCGCTACGAGACCGACACGCGCGCCTACGCGCACACCGACTGCCCGGGCCACGCGGACTACATGAAGAACATGATCACCGGGGCCTCGCAGATGGACGGCGCGGTGCTGCTCATCTCGGCCGTGGACGGCCCGATGCCGCAGACCCGCGAGCACGTCCTGCTGGCCCGGCAGGTGGGCATCGAGCACCTCGTCGTGTTCGTCAACAAGGTCGATCTGGTGAGCGACACCGAACTGCTCGACCTGATCGAACTCGAGACCCGCGACCTGCTCACGCGGTACGGGTTCGCCGGCGACGCGGTGCCGTTCGTCCGCGGCAACGCGAAGGGCGCGCTCGACCACCCCGGCGACCCGGCGTTCTCGGCGTGCATTACGGAGCTGATGGACGCGCTCGACGCGCACGTCCCGGCCCCGGTCCGTCTGGTCGATAAGCCCCTCCTCCTCGCGGTGGAAGGGGTCTACTCGATCGAGGGGCTGGGTACGGTCGTGACGGGCCTCATCGAGCAGGGCAAGGTGGCGCCGGGCGACAAGGTCGAACTTCTCGGCTCGGGCGACGCCGTGGAAACGGTGGTCACCGGGGTGGAAGCGTTCCACCGCCCGCTGGCCGTGGCGGAGGCGGGGCTGAACGTCGGGGTACGGTTGCGGGGCGTGAAGGCGGACCAGGTGCAGCGCGGACACGTGCTGGTCGCGCCGAAGTCGATCCGCCCGCGGGCGAGGTTCCGCGCCGAGGTGTACGCGCTGCGGAAGGACGAGGGGGGGCCGGCACACCCCGTTCTTCCGCGGGTACAAGCCGCAGTTCTTCCTGCTGACCACGGACGTGACCGGCGTGGTCACGATGCCCGCCGGCGTTGAGATGGTGATGCCGGGCGACAACGCCCGCGTCGAAGTGAACCTCGACCGGCCGATCGCCCTGGAGGCGGGCAGCCGGTTCGCGATCCGCGAGGGCGGCAAGACCGTCGGCAGCGGGGTCGTGAGCGAGGTGCTGGAGTAGCAACGAAAGTGGCCGCGGGCCGATACAGATCGGCGCGAATCGAAACGAAGAACGGACCACCGCAAGGCGAGTTCGGCTCTTTCAGTTCCGATCCGCGTTTGATCTGCGTCGGCCCGCGGCTACTCTTTCTTGTGTTGCCCTTTGGTCTCCCGAACGGGGAGTTTTCGATGATCGGTGCGATCGTCGGTGACGTGATCGGTTCGGTCCACGAAGGCTCCGGCACGAAGACCAAGGAGTTCCCCCTGTTCGTCGAGGACAGCCGGTTCACCGACGACACCGTGCTGACGGTCGCGGTGGCGGAAAAGCTGCTCCACGGTGGCGAATACGTCAACCGGTTCCACCGGTATTTCCACCTGTACCCGCTGGCGGGGTTCGGCGGCACGTTCATCCGCTGGGCCGGGACGTTCGAGCGCGAGCCGTACAACAGTTGGGGCAACGGCTCGGCCATGCGGGTGTCGCCCGTCGGGATCGCGTTCGACACACTCGAAGACGTGATGAGCCACGCCCGACAAAGCGCCGACGTGACTCACAACCACCCGGAAGGGGTGCGGGGCGCACAGGCGACTGCGGTCGCCGTGTTCCTGGCACGCACCGGAAAATCGAAAGACGAGATCCGCTCGCACATCGAATCGGAGTTCGGTTACGACCTGAGCGCCCGGCTCGACGACATCCGCCCGGGGTACGCGTTCGACGTATCGTGTCAGGGGTCGGTGCCGCAATCGCTCGTCGCGTTCCTCGAATCGGAGAGCTACGAGGACGCGGTCCGCAACGCGATCTCGCTCGGCGGCGACGCCGACACGATGGCCGCCATCGCCGGGGCCGTCGCGGAAGCGTTCTACGGCGGGGTCCCGGAGCACATCGCCGCGCCGGCGCTGGAGCGGCTCGACGGCCGGCTCCGGGCGATCGTGAACGAGTTCAGCCGCGTGTTCGGACACAAGATCTGGCACAAACCGCCCCGGAAGACGCACTCATGATCGTGACCGACTCCGCACTCGACATCGACACCCCCACCGGGCCGATGCGGACGTACTTCTACGCCCCGTCGGAACCGGGCCGCCCGCCCGCGCCGCGCCCGGGGCTGGTGCTGTACTCCGAGATCTTCCAGCAGACCCCGCCGGTCCGCCGGTTGGCGTTCAACTTCGCCAGCGCGGGTTATCTGGTCGCGGTGCCGGAGGTGTACCACGCCCACGAACCGGCCGGGTGCGTGCTCGGGTACGACGACCCCGGCAAGAACCGCGGCAACGCCCTCAAGCAAATCATCCCGATGAGCGACTTCGACGCGGACGCCCGCGCCGCGGTGGACGCCCTCAAGGCGCACCCGGGTTGCACAGGAAGCGTCGGGGCGGTGGGCATCTGTCTCGGCGGGCACCTCGCCTTTCGCGCCGCGCTGCTACCCGATGTGAAGGCCGCGGCGTGCTTCTATCCGACGGACATTCACTCCGGAACTCTTGGCAAAGGCGGAAGCGATTCGCTCGCGCGAGCGAAGGACGTGCGGGGCGAGTTGCTGATGGTGTTCGGCCGGCAAGACCCGCACGTTCCGCGCGAGGGCCGGCGGCTGATCTACGATACACTCACCGACGCCGGCGTGTGGTTCACCTGGCACGAGTTCAACGCCGCGCACGCGTTCCTGCGTGACGAGGGGGAGCGGTACGACCCGAGCGCGGCGCGTTCCGCACTCGGGCTCGCCACCGACCTGTTCCGGCGAGCGTTGTGATTCGGCTTTGAGGTATCTCTGTCGGTAGACCGCGCCGTTCCGGCGCGGTCTACAAGAATCCGATCAACTCACGAGCAAGTCTGACGCCACCACTCTGGGTGGGGGCAAGGAGCGCCCAATGCGCCGTCCGTTTCAGATGCGGTCGCGTGCGAAGTGACACGCCGCGGGCTCACCGGCTCCGCCCCGCCGCCTCCGGCTCGGCCCGCTTCAGGTCGTACTCGTACTCGCCGTACTCGGCCGCGTGCTTGCCCTTCTCCGTCAGAGAGTAGGTGGCGTCGAACGGTTCGTCCTCAGACCCGGCCACGCGCTCCAACAGCCCTTCGGTCACCAGCGCCGTCAGGAACGAGCCGTCCTTGGTGTTGCGGGTCGGGGCCAGCCGGAGCGCGCGACCGGTGAGGGGCTTCTTGCTGCGCTTGGCGGTGCGGAGCACTTGCCACGTGAAGTGGGACGTAGGGCGTACGGGCACGGGAGCTCTCCCTGCGAGGCGTAAAAAAATGGGTTGTAGCGAACGCGAGTCAGACAGTGGACCAGAGCGAGTTATAGACGACTTTAACTCCCGACCGCTCTGAGGGCAAGGGACAGATGACGGAACACTTCTTTTTTTCCCTACACGCCCCGGTTACTTCACCCGCCGAGCTTTTTCCCCCGCGTCACCTTCGTGTACGCCTCCGCCGCGTCCTTGATGAGTCGCCCGTACTCCGCCTCCTTTCCGCGCCCGTTGTAGCACCCCGCAAACAGCGTAAAGTCGTTCTCTTTTAGCCCCTTCAGACAGTTCGGGTGCGTCTTGATGAACGCAATAATGCCGTCCAACTGGGGCTCGATGCCGCGGTCGAACGCCTTCACCATCTCTTCGACAGTCGCGTAGCCGACCGTTTTGTGGTTAAAGCCCATGATCTGCCCGGCGCCGTAACTCGCGGATTTCAGCGCCGCGGGTTTGTCCAGCGTCTGCGCGAACTCCAGCACCTCCCACTCGCCGGCCTGGTTTTTGTGCTCGTCGACCCACGGGCCGGCGGCGGTTTTGCGCCACTGGTGCCCGAGCCAGCCCTTGTCGGGGTTGAACTTGAAGTGCGCGTCGAACGTGTCCTTGTGCGCCTTCCCCCACTGGCCCCAGAACGTATGGTTCTCGAACCGGACGATGGTTCGCCCGTCCGGCCCGAACCCGCGCCCGCCGGACTCGACCTTCAGCACCGCCGCCAGCGCCGCGGGCGACGCCCCCAGTTCCTTGGCCCGGTCGAACAGGTATTTGCCGCGCGCGTTGTAAATCGACCCCATCACCGCTTCAAGGCCCTTGAGCGGTTCGGTATCGACCTCGTCACCCGGCGCCATCGCGGGGTCGAACTCCTTCGGGCTGCCGAGGTTCGTTTTCGCGGTCCAGCCGTACACCGTTTTCGCACCGCCGCTCTGCTGCACCTTCGCGTAAACCTTCCCGTCAACCGTTTTCTCTTCGAGCACCGTAACACGACCGCCATACGGAGCGCGTTTACCGCTCGGCGCGAGTTTGGGCGGGTCGGTGCGGACCTGGGCGTCCATCCCGATGACGGCGAACTCCGGGGAGGGATCGGCTCCCGAGGCGGACGCGCACGCCCCCGCCAGAACCGCACCGAGCAAAAGGAACCGATTCATCCGACCGTCTCCTGTTGTGAACCCGGGTAGCGGCCCCGGTTCTGCTCCGCATCGCATCACCATCTTCTTGACCGGCCCGCCCGTGCGGGGGGCCGGTCCGGCGCCGGTCACTTCTTCACCCGGTACGCGTGAACCAGCGGGTGCATCTCGCGCCCCACTTGGTACGCGCCCCCGCGCATCACGTACAGCGTGCGTGTCTCCTCTTCGAAGCACGCGCCGAACGCCGTCCCGACCATCCCGACGTCGGCTCGCACCAGATACGGGCCGGTCACACCGACCGGCCGCGTGCCCTTCGCGGTCTCGCCTAATGAGCGGGAATCGTAGAAGTACCAGTACTGGGCCTCGCCCGCGTTGCCGATGTGCCCGTAGTCGTACCCGAGCCGGCCGGTGCCCAGCTTCGCGAACGCGATGTAGCCCTGTTTGTCGGCAAGGTCGATCAGCACCCCCGCCCGGCAGTGGTCGCAGTAGGTCCAGGCGCCCGCCGCGCGGCTCGTCGGCTGGTCGCTCCAGAACGCACAGTTCGCGTTGAAGTAGTCGCCCGGGCGCGGGGCGGGCACAGTTGGTGCGTACCCGAGCAGCGGCACCACGTCGGCCTGCCCCTTGGCGGGGTCGGGCTTCGCAACGGCACCGAGCGCCGGCCCGCGGCTGCACGGCTCGGCGATGCTGTAATACCCCCCGAACCCGACGCCGAGGGTGGCCCCGCCCGTGTACGTGTCGGCGAACGACTTCGGCAGCCGCGTCGCCCCGCCCCAGAACCACTTCTGCCGCGGCAGCGTCCACGAACCGGCCGGCGCTACCGTGCCGTCTTCGCTCAGCTTCGACGCGTTCAGAACGGGCAGATCGCCCCCGGTCCAGTACCCGTGGTAGTACGTCCAGTACATCACCTGCCGCTCGTCGTCCCAGACGAACCCGCCGTTCGCCCCTTGCTTCTTGTCTTTGCTCGTGAGATGGCCCCACTCTTTTTTCACGGCCGCGGTCTTGAGCGGCGCGGCGTCGCCCTTCTCGAACTTGACCGGGTCCGGGATGTCCGTCTCGAACATCACGGTTTCGGGGTGGGTGTAGTTCATGAACAGCCGCCGGGAGCCGTCCTTCAGGGTGCGGAGCGCGAGCCCGCTCTCGGAGAATGCGGCCCCGCCCTTCCCGACCGTCTCCGGCAGCTTGAACGACCCGAGGTATTCGAAGTCGTCGAACGTGAGCGGGCGCTTGCCGCCCGCGTCCGGCCCCCGCGCGGCCAGCGCCTCGTCCTTCGCGTCCGGGCGCTTCAGCACCGTGATTTCGAGCTTGGGCGTGGTCTCGCCGACCGCCCCCTGCGGGCCGTGCACGCGCCACTGAAAGTTGTGCTTACCGGGCTCGCTCGGCGCGCGCAGGTACGACGCGTACGTGATGTCCTGCCCCGGCGCCACGACCACGCCCTGTCCCTGGATGAAGAAGTTGGTCCCCCAGGTGAGGTTGTCCGCGGGCTCGGCCGAGTGCAACGAACTCGGGACGACGTCGCGCGCCTCTTTCCACGTCTGGGTGCCGGTGTTGCGCATCGTCACCTTCGCGACGAACACCTGATCCGCGGTGACCTCTTTCGGAACCTCCATCTTGATGTATTTGGCGTCCCACTCGGGCTTCTGAGCGCTGGCGGTCGGCCCCGCAAGTGCGAGCAGCGCGACGGCGAAGCACATGCGACTCATGACGGGTTCTCCTTGCGGACGGCTCGACGGTAACAAGGCCGCGCGAACCGTTGCGGCCCCGGCGCCCGAGGCGTATCCTATTCCGAACAGAGCGCCGAAGCCTCGTCGCCGGAATTCTCGTCACGATGCCGTTCCAACGCCCCAACGCCGGCACCCAACGCGACGAGTTCGCACTCGTCGCGGTGCCGGTCTTCGCGGTCGAAGACACGGGCTTCACCTGAGTGCGGGCCGTGTAGCCGCGGCTGATGCGCGGTCACTCTCGAAACGGTCCGTTTCCCAACAGCACCCGAACGCTCCTTCCCCAACCTTCTCCAAGCAGGAAGGTGGGAGCCAACGCCCGCGCCGCGCGAAGCGAGCGGCAGGCGCGGCAATCGGATTTCGGCACGCTCGTTTACGGGAACTGATTCCTTCCCCTTGAGCGCACGGATGAACGACGAACCCGATTGGGACGCCGGCGGCATGGGCTGCGGCGAGCTGGTCATGCTGCTCCGGATGCGGTTACTGCCGCTCGCGCCGGGCACACGGTTCACCGTGCGCGCGACCGACGCGGCGGCGCCGGAAGACATCCCCGCCTGGTGCCGGCTCACCCGGCACGCGCTCGTTTCGGCCCGGCACCCGATTTACGTCATCCAGCGAAGGGAGAACTGACATGCCCGGCAAATTCTGCATCAACCTGACCTGCGCGAAGGACAACCCCGACAAGGCCACCGTGGCGTTCGTGGTGGCCAACGCGGCCGTCGCGTCGGACCAGGAAACCGTCGTGTTCCTCAGCACCGAGGGCGTCCGGGTCGCGGTGGCCGGGTACGCCGATGAAATCGCCGAAGAGGGCTTCGCCCCGCTCAAGGAACTCATGGCGAACTTCGCAGCGGCCGGCGGAAAGATCTACGTCTGCTCCCCGTGCTTCAAGAAGCGCAAGCTGGACGAGACCGCGCTGGTCGCAGGCGCGGTCATGGTCGGTGGGGCGAAGCTGGTGGAGTTCATGAGCACGGGCTGCCCGAGCCTCTCGTACTAGCGCGAGGAACCCATGCGGAACCTGATCCCACTGGCCGTCGCCGCACTCGTAACCGGGTGCGGTGCCCCCGGCCGCCCGGCGTCGGAGGTCGAGCGCGCCCGCGCCGCGGTGACCGCCGCGCTCGACGGGTGGAAGGCGAACGAGGCCCCCGAGAAGCTCAAGGCGCGCCCGGACCCGGTGGACTTCGCGGACGAGTTGCGCGCGACGCACGCCCTCACCGATTACACGGTCGGGAAGGTGGACGGTTCGGACAAGGACGTGGTCCGCGTCACCGTCGTGCTGAAGTTGAAAGACAAGAAGGGCAAGTCGAGCGAGCGCGAGGCCGTGTACGCCGTCGCACTGCGCGCCCCCGTGGTGGTGTCCCGCGATCCGTACTTTTGAGTTCCACCGATGGACTGGTCCGAACGACACACGGTCCCGCCGGACGCCAGCTTCGACGGCGGCAACCTCGACTGCGGCAACGGGTTGCTCCTGCTGATCCGCCGGCACATCGACCCGCTCACACCGGGTCAGGTGCTGGAAGTGCGCTCGTCCGAATCGTCCGTGGAAGACGACCTACCCGCGTGGGCGCGGCTCACCGGCAACGCCCTGTTGTCACGCACGCGCTCGGGTGATGTGCGCAGCTACCTGATTCGCAAAGCCGGCACGGCGTCCAGTACCGCTCCCGCACCGCGCCACCCCGTTGACCGCGAGCGCATTCCGGCGGGACCGTCGCCAACCGAAACGGCCGCGGCCCCGGGCACGATCAAGCCCTTCGCTGTGATGGGTGTCGGGAGTTGGCCGCGGCCGGCGTGGCTGGTCCGGGCGCTGCACGAACGCCTGGCGGGGCGGCTCCCGGAGGACGAGTTCCAGCAGTACGCCGACGACGCGGTCCGGCTCGCGGTCGCGGCCCAGGAGCGCGCCGGCGTTGACGTGGTCACCGACGGCGAGCAGCGCCGCGACAACTACGCCAGCTTCGTCGCCACCCGGCTCGACAACTGCCAGCTCATCCCGATCACCGACCTGTTGCCCTACGTCACAGACCCCGAACACTTCGCGGAAGAGTTGCGCGCCCTGGATGTGCCTGCCGAAAAGGTGCGTCACCCCGCGGTGTTCGGCCGGCTGGCACGCTCACGCCCGCTCACGGGTCACGAGTTGAACTTCGCCCGCGCCGTCACGGCGAAACCGGTCAAAGTCGCGCTCCCGGGGCCGTACCTGCTCACACGCACGATGTGGCTCGAGTGCGTCTCCGACAAAGCCTACCTGGACCGCGAAGCGCTCGCCCGCGACATCGTTTCGGCCCTCCGCGCCGAGGCCAACGACCTCCTCGCCGCCGGCGCGGCGGTCGTGCAGTTCGACGAGCCCGTTCTGACGGAAGTCGTGTTCGCGCGCCCGACCGCCCGGCAGTCGTTCATGTGCGGCGCGCTGAGCGAGCGCCGGGCGCTCGCCGAGGAACTCGCGTTCGCGGCGCAGCTCCTTCGCGCGGTGCTGGACGGACTGCCGCGCGAGCGGGTGGCGCTCCACGTGTGCCGCGGGAACTGGTCGCGGGACGAGAGCGTCGCGCTGTCCGGGCCGTACACGCCGCTCGTGCCGCTGCTCGCGGAACTGCCGGTCGGCACGCTCTTCCTCGAACTCGCCACCCCGCGGGCCGGCGAGTTGGCCCCGCTGGCGGACCTCCCCAAAGGGTGCCGGGTCGGGGTGGGCGTCGTGAACCAGAAGCTCGACCGCGTCGAACCGATCGACGAAATCGTGGCGAAGGCGACCGCGGCGGCCGAGCTGTTCGGCCCCGAGCGGGTGCTCCTCAACCCCGACTGCGGGTTCGCCACGTTCGCGGACAGCCCCGTGTCATCGGCCGGAGTGGCCGAGGCGAAACTCGGGGCGATCGCACAGGCCGCGCGCGTGCTCCGCGCGCGGTACGGGTTGGGCTGATCCGCGTCGGATCGGCCACAGGATTCGCATCAGGAGGGCTCCCCGTGGTTCGGAACTCAAGGTCGAAGGGCTTCACGCTGATCGAGTTGCTCGTGGTGATCGCGATCATCGCGGTGCTGATCGGGCTGTTGCTCCCGGCGGTCCAGAAGGTCCGGGAAGCCGCCGCGCGGTCGCAATCACAGAACAACCTGAAGCAGATCGCGCTGGCGACACGGAGCTTCGAGGCAAACCACGAAACCACCCCGCCGATCTTCGGCCAGCTCCGCGGCAGCGGCACCTCGGGCTCGGTTTTCTACCACCTGCTGCCGCACTTCGAGCAGAGCGCGGTGTACAACCTCGGGCCGGACGCCGCCCGGGCGCAGCCGCTCAAGGTGCTGCGGCACCCGGCGGACCGCACGATGACCGGCGACGGCGTGTTCGACCTGCCCACGGCCGCGCCCTCCTGGGCCGCCTCGACCGGCACCGCGAACCCGTACCCGGCGTGGGCGAACTCGGCCAACACCACGTGGGGGCTGAGCAGCTACTCGGCCAACTGGCAGGTGTTCGGCGACCAGGGCGCCCGGCTGACGAAGATCCAGGACGGGCTGTCGAACACGATCATCTTCAACGAGAAGTACGCGGTCGCGACGCGGCCGAGCGGGAACCCGATGTTCGGCGCCACCCTGTGGGGCTACGGCGTCGACCCGCGGACGATCCCGAACGACTTCACACCGGCGCTGGCGGTCGGGCAGTACCCGGGCGACGCGCAGTGGGCAAACGGGTTGGCGGCCACATCGCTGTACGTGAACGGCTACTGGCCGCGCACCGGGTTCGTGAACAAGGGCGGCCCGGTGACGACCGCGTGGACCGGCACCGCGCCGTGGATGTGCCGGTGCATGTTGCGCCCGGAGTTCGCGCCGCCGCCCAACAACGCGCACTGCCTGAAATCGCAGAGCATTAGCTCGTCGGGCATCCATGTGGCGTTCGCCGACGGCTCAGTACGGTTTATCAGTAGCGGCGTGAGCGACCCGAACTGGTCCGCGGGTGAAACGCCGGCCGACGGCGAAGTGATTGCTCCGGATTGAGAAGCGTCTGTTGAGGACGGAACGTGCGTTTCTGCAGAGCCCGCTCTGCGAGCGGGCTGTTGTCACCCCGCCAACGGAAATCTCATCCGTGCGCGAAGCCTGACTCGGGAGCGGGCGAACCACCTTGCACACGAGCTTACAGTTCACCTGCACCGCCATCACCGGATGAGCAGCGCGTCACAAACCCGACGGTGGTGTCAGGTGCAGTGCCGGGTTCGGCCGGTCTTTACAGTCCCCAGCGTAACCCGACCGATTCGGACTCCAGATCGACAGCCACGAACAGTTCGCCGCCGTCAATCACACTGCCGTCTGGCGGGACCGGGGCGAACAGGACGAGCCACGCAACGGGGTGTTTGGATGCTCGACTCGGTGGAACCAGTGGGTTCGGGGACGCCCCACGGAGCCGCCACTCGTGGCAGTCCGGCCGATTAGCGACGAAAGCCGCGGCCCGACGGATTGCCTCAGCTTGAGCATCTTCCCGTGAGTATCGCAGCCGAGCCAAACCGTTGCCCTCTGGGTGCCGAACCGGCTGTTGGTGTGCGTTTCGGTTTTTGTCTTTGTGGCACAGACATTCCTGTCTGTGCGGCCTTATCGCGCCGCACAGACAGGAATGTCTGTGCCACAAGAAACAGACACAACCAGCCGGACCGTGAATGAAGGTTTCGGGCCAAAAGTCCGATCGTCGAAAGTCACAAAGTCACAAATCAATCAGCCGCAATAATTTGCGACTTTACGACTTACTAACCTGACGACTTTTGACTCGAAGCCTTTAAAACGCGGCCGCCTCCTGGCCCCTTGACCCGTTACGGTTCGGCCCCGCTCGCCGCGTTTGACCGCCCCGAAGCGATGAGCCGTTCGAGCCGCTGCACCACGCCCGTGTACGCCCGGGTGAGCCGGTCGCGGCGGCCCAACATGAGCACGTCGTAGCACCCGAACCCCGGGTCCCACACCGGCGGGCTGCACGCCAGGAACCCGAGCCGCAGATCCATGCGGACGATTTCGGGCAGCGTGCGCTCATCCGCAGGGGACACGGGCACCTCGCGCAAGCTTCCCACGCGGTTCAGCGGCCACGGCTCGACCGCCCACTCCGGGTCCATCCGGTGCCGCAACAGGTACGAGTAGATGCGGTTCAGCTCGTCCGCGTCGGCGCGAAAGCTGTCGGCGCCGAGCAGGTACTTACAGCCGTACTCGCGGAGGAGCAGTTCCATGCCGTAAGAAAGGTACTGGAACGCGAGCGTGCTGCGGTACTCGGCCGCGACGCACGCGCGGCCCCCCTGGAGGATCTCGTGCGCGATCGGCTTCAGCGGAGCCAGGTCGAACTCGTCGGACGCGTAGAACCCCCCGTTGGCGACCGCGCTCGGCCCGCTGATCGCCCGGTACGTGCCCACCACCCGCTGCCGGTCGTCATCGAAGAGGAAGAGTTGGTCACACCAGGCGTCGAACTGGTCGGCGTCGCGCCCGGGGCCGCGGTCGGTGCCGACGTAGTTGTAGCCCTGTTCCGCGACGAACACGTCGTACCGGAGCTTGAACACGGCATCCAGTTCGTGCGGCTCGGTCGCCAGCCCGAGCCGCCACGGGTGCCCGCACACCGACCGCAGGTCCAGCAGCCACCGCGCCATCGTCTCTCGCCTCTCGTGTCCCCAACGCTTATTGAGGGATGATACGAAACCACCCCAACCGCGGCGGGCACTTGCCGCGGGCGCCCGCGGCGCGCGTATAACATGTTTCCAGAACTATTCACGCCCGTGTGGATCGCGCGAACCGCCGGCCGCGAATTTCGGTCAAGTGGTGTTGATTCCGCGGCCCGCTGCGCTATCGTGCAAGTTCATCCGGCGCCGCGCGCACGTGCGCCGTGCGAAATCTGTTTGGGGGCCGGCTCGACAAGTTCGGGCCGCGTCCTACGCTAGTCGTTTCGGAATCTGGTTCAGGTGAGTTATGCCAAGAACGAAGACCAAGAAGCCGCGAATCGAAGAAGACGAAGAGGAAGCCGCCCTCCCGGAGGAGTCGCTCGAACCGATCGAGCCGCTCGACGCCCCGGTCGCGGCGCCCGTGCGCCGCGCCGATAACGGGATGATCCTCGACCTGGAGGGCCACGGCGGCGCGGTCGCCAGCGCGCTGATCGTGAACGGGATGCGGGCGTACCTGTCGGTGGTCAACAAGGGCGTGAACCTGGTCGCCGCGAACCGGGCTCACACCCAATTCGTACCGGTGAAGATCGCGGCCTGCGTCCAGGGCCTCGACATCAAGCGGGACGAGCTGAAGAGCCTGGCCGATGTGAACGCGGTCGTGGCGTTCCTGCTGGAGAACGGCGAGGAACAGACCAGCTACTATTTCCCGGTCCCGGAGTACCTCGCGCGGGCCGAAGACCGCGGCGAAGGCGGGCTGCGGGTGCCGCTCGAAGCGGACGCCAACTGGCTCAACGCCCACGAGGGCCACGCGGGCGTCCGGCGGGCGTTCGCGAAGCTGATCGGCTAAGGCACGATGGGTTCGCCGCCTGGGGCGGGAGGGGGGCGGAGGGAACACAAAGAGAGCGGGACTCGCTCAGCTTTTGTGTTCCCTCCGCCCCCCTCCCGCCCCAGGCGGCGAACCCTTTGCGGCTCATTTCCGGGGGCTCAAGCCGTATTCAAAGAACTGGTAAGGCCGCACGTTCGATTCCGCATCGGGCGAATGCCCTTTGCGGTTCGTCGCCGCCCCAATCCTCATCGCTTCTGAACGCAACAACACTCGATCATCAAGGCGAGACGACTGAATCTCAGTGGTCTCACGTTCTGGGTCCAACGTAAAACCAAACGGCCCACGAGCGATCCGGAGCTTGTGCCGGATCGCTTCCCAACTGGAACTCGGGACGAGTGAGGTCGCTGCGACTTCAAAACCGCTGTGTAACAGAACCGGGCGGCGTGTGGCGGTGACGTTGTTTGCGTCACCGCCACACGCCGCCCGGTTCTGTTCCGAGGTCTCAGTCGTGTATCCGGATTACTGCGGCGCGTCGCTCTTCTCGGGCTGCTTTTTCTCAGGCTCTTTCTGCTCGGGTGCCTTCTTGGGAGTCGGAGGTAGGACGGGCGGGTTGTAGTTCTTCAGGTCGTTAGCGAAGTTGCCGGCGTGGTACGCGAGCATCCCCTTCAGCGTGAGCAGTTTCGCGAGCAGTTCGGAGTCTTTGGCGGTTCCCGGGGTGGCCTCACGCACGACCTCATCGATCGACGCCTGGGGGGCCAGCCGCCCGTAAGCGCGGACGTGCCGAATCGCGGCGTCCGCGGCCTTGCGCCGCAGGCCGATGGGCGGCTCACCGATCGTCCGCGTGGCGAGTTGGAGCAGGGACTGCTGAGCCGCTGCCGACTTCAGCCGCTCCACGGCGTCCACCGCGGCCGACGCGCGATCGACATCGGTCGGAACGTCAACGGCGTTCCGCAGTTCCGCTTCCGCGAGTTTGAAATCGTACCCCGGCAGATCGCCGACCGCCATCTGCCGCAGGAACTCGATCGCGGCCCGGGACTCGGCCTTCTTCACCGGTGCCTCGCGGGGGACCATCATCGGGTCGGCGAACAGCACCTTGAACTCGGGCTCCAGCGCCAGCTTGCTGTACGGCTCGGTGATGACCTTGACTTCGGGGTACTCCTTCAAGAGCCGCGACAACCGGGCCTCAAGAACGGGATCGCGGAACGGTTCAACCGCGAGCCCGATCTCGACCGGGTCGACCTTCGAGCGGAGCGCGTCGTACTTGTCCTGAGCCCCCTTCACCTTCGCGACATCAAGCTCGAACCGCTCGATCAGCTTCATGAGGTCGGAAGACGCCAACCCGGTGGCGGAGTACTGGGCCGACGGCGGTTGGGCGGCGATCTGGTTCCGGAGCCGGGTCATTTCCCCCACGGTGCCGGGCGCCGATTCCGGGGACACGGCGAACTCGGCGGCCAGAACGGAGTAGCTCACGAGAAGCAGCCGGAGGTTCAGCAGCCGTTTCTGGCTGTCGGAGAGCGCGATCGGCAGGGTGTCGATGACCCGCTGCAACCGGGCGGCGCGGCCCTTGGCGGCATCGCGGAGCACGGTGTCGCGGCGCCGCTGGACCTCAGTTCGCAGTTTGGCCTGCTCGTCGGCGTTGTAGCGCGCGTCCGGGACGTACGGGTCGGCCAAACCGAGGACGTCGTTCTCGGTCGCGGCAAGCAGTTCGGCCGTCCGGAGGAGCAACTGGTCGAACGTCGGCGAGCGCGGCTTGTCCGGGGAGGCGATCACGAACACGGGGCGGGCGGCCGCACGCGGGTCGGCGGCGAGTTGGCCGACGAGTTCGATCAGCTCGGGGTTGGCGGCGTGGTGGTCGATGAAGATCAGATCGAAGTCGGACGACCGCGCGACGCGCCGCAGCAGGTCCCGCCCGGAGCCCAGAATTTCGACATCGTAGCCGAACCCGCGGAGCAGCGAGGCGTTCGCGTCGGCCCGGAACTTACCCGGATCGACTAGCAGCGCGGTGCCCTTCGACTCCCCCGGTTTGCCGCCGTCGAAGCTCGCGGCACGGCGCAGGATCTCGACGATTTGCACCTTCGCCTCGGGCGGCACCGGGACCGGGCTGCGCAACAGGGCACTGGCCGCAGCGAACTGAACCGAGTGGTCCGGGTAGCCGAGCGCGCGGACCAGCAGCGACGGCTTCGGCGAAGTCCCCGCGGGCGGGGTCGCGGCCTCGCGGTCGGCGCGGTCCCCGAGCACCTGAACCATGGCCAGGACCAGCGGGGTGCGCTTCTCGGCCAGTCCGCGGGACAGCAGTTCGATCAGCGCCCGCGACGGCGCTTCGGACAGGAGCTTGTACACCGCCGGTTCCGTCGCCGCGAGCGGGGCGTACTTGGCCCGCTCGACGGCCCGCTCCGCGGCCAGCGCGAGAATCAGGGCCTGAGCCGGCTCGTAGTCGGGCCGCACGTCCAGCGCCCAGCGGGCGTAGCGCAGGCCGTAGTACTCTTCCGCCTGGCCCACGGGCACGTCGGCGAGCCGCACGACCCGGGGCACCTCCCCCGGTTGCACCACCCACACCGGCACCAGCGCGGCGCTGGCGTCCGGGTTGGTTTTTGCACCGAAGTACCTGCCCTTGTGGTCGTAATACTTGCGGGCGAAGGCGGTCAGCTCGACTTCCGGCCGCTTGGTGTCGGCCTTGGGGCCGGGCACCAGCTCGTTGTGCAACTGCGCCGCGAGGTCGTGGAGCGTCGAGCTCTCGCTCCGCGGACGAGACAGCACGCGCCACAGGAACGGGACGAAATCGGTCTGGGCGTTGTTGAGCAGGTCGCGCACGTCGCGCCGGCGCGCCAGCGAAACGAGCACGCCGTACTGCTGATCCGGTGTAAACACGTCGAGCGCCGCGACCCACCCCGCCATCGTCGGGCCTTCGAGCACGGGGATCGTGTCCAGAATGCCCGCGGCCAGCTCCTTGCTCGGGTTGGCGCGGAGCGCGTCGATGAGGAACGGGACCGCGTACTCGCCGGTCCGCTTGAGTTCCAACTGCGCGAACTGCTTCTCCTCGTAGGTCTCGCCGAGGTTGCGGACGTACTTGGCCACCCGCTCCGGCTTGTACAGCACCTTCGCGGTCACCGCTTGCGCGTTCTTGTTGACCAGCTCGATGTTGGCGCGGATCTGCTTCTCGGTGGCCGGGTCGTCGGAGTACTTCGGGATCGTGCGGAGCGTCTGGAACACCGTGGTGCCGTACTTGCGCTCGATCTCGAGGTAGTCGGCGTCGGTGGGGCCGCTCTTGAGGAACTCGTCCAGGAAGAGGCCGGCGACGTCGTACTTGCCCTCGCCCACGGTGGCGCGGAACCGCTCGTAAATTTCGAGCGGCTTGAGGGCCGGCCCCCTCGGCGGCTGGGCGCCGGCGCCCCCGCCGAGCGCGAGGGCGAACAGGGCCAGTCCGAAAGCGAGGAACGAAGCGGTTCTCACCGTGTGTCTCCTCTTACGGCCGATTGCGGCGAGTCCGAGTTGGATGGCAGGTCGGCGCCCGCACCTTTCACGCTAAGCGCGTCGGCATGCGGGGTAAAGCCGATAAACTCGGTTGATCGAGCGCGGGCGCTGGCACGGCCGCGACCAACCGAGCTTGTTAGATGTGATTCTGAAAGCGCCGATCAGGTTAAGCAATCCTCTTCGCACGCGACGAGGTCGGCAAAGGTCTCGCGGCGGCGGATTAATCGATGCGTGCGGCCTGAGACGAGCACCTCCGCCGCCCGGCACCGGGAGTTGTAGTTGGACGACATCGTCATCCCGTAGGCGCCGGCGGAGAACACCGCGAGCAGGTCCCCGCGGGTCAGGCCCGGCAGCGGGCGGTCCTTGGCGAGGTAGTCGCCGCTCTCGCAGACGGGGCCGACCACGTCCTGCTTGAAGCAGTTCGGCATCTCGCGGAACGGCTGCGGGTCGTCCGGGTCCCCGTTCACGTCGGGCGTCACCGGCACGCCGGCGGCGGGCGCGACCGGCCAGATCCGGTGGAACGAGCCGTACAGGGTGGGCCGGATGAGGTCGTTCATCGCGGCGTCCTGGATCACGTAGTGCTTGCCGCCGGTGGACTTCGTGAACACGACGCGGCTGAGCAGGACCGCGGCGTTCCCGACGATGAACCGCCCGGGTTCGAGGATGAGCTGGCAGCCGCTCTCCTTGACGACCGGGAGGATGACGTCCGCGAACGCGCTGGCCGGCTTCGCCTCGTCCTTCCGGTAGTTGATCCCGAACCCGCCGCCCATGTTCAGGTACTTGATGTCGTGCCCCTGTGCCCGGAACTGCTTGATGAGCCCCAGCCCCTTTTCGGCCCCCATCCGGTACGGGTCGGCCTTCAGGATGGGCGAGCCCAGGTGCATGTGCAGCCCGACGACGGACAGCCCCGGGTGTCCGACGACCCCCTTCGCGACGTCCACGATGGTTTCGATGTCGAGGCCGAACTTCACGCCCTTGACGCTGGTGTCGGTTTTGACGTGCGTCTTCGGCGGCAGGTCCGGGTTGACGCGCAGCGCGACATCAGCCTTGACGCCGAGTTTCTGGGCCACGGCGCCGATCGCGTGGAGTTCTTGCTCGCTCTCGACGTCGAACAGGAACACGCCGTTCTTCAGCGCGAACTCGATCTCGGAGTCGGTTTTGCCGACGCCGGCGAACACGACCTTCGCGGCCGCCGGGCCGGCCTTCAGGGCGCGCTGGAACTCGCCCTGCGAGGTGACGTCGAAGCCGGACCCGTGTTGCCCCATCAGGCGGCAAATCGACAGGTTGCCGTTCGCCTTCACACTGTAACAGATGACGGGGTTGGCGTCCCGGAACGCGGTCTGCACCTCGTTGAGGTTCGCGACCAGCGCGGCCTCGGAGTAGACGTACAGCGGGGTGCCGTACTTCTCCGCGAGTTCGGGAACGGGGACGTCTTCGCAGAACAGGGTGCGGTCGCGGTAGTCGAAGTGGTCCATGAACCGGCGGCCCGTGAAGGGTGTGTGAGTTTCGTTAACCCGTTCGCGTTGAACGGAATGGGAGAGGTATCATAACCGCTCCGCCCCGCCGCGTCCCGATCCGCCGAGGCTACGTGATGCGTTCTGTTCTGTTCGTGGTGCTGGCAACCGGAACGGCCGGCCTGCTCCCCGCTGCCGACGGCCCGTTCAAAGCCCCGCCCGTCTGGAAACCGCTCTTCAGCGGGGTGGAACTCACCGACCTGATCGGCGACACGCCGCGCCTCATGAAGGGGCACGCGGTCCGGATCGATCTGAAGGCGGCGGGCATCGGGTTCCTCGCCACCCCGGGCAACGGCGACCGACCCGGCGAGACCGACGGGCTGAAGACGAGCACGTTTCTGAAGCGCCACAAGTTGCAACTGGCGATCAACGCGGCGCCGTTCGGCCCGATCCACAAGGATGAGGAGAAGGAGCAGGACGTCGTCGGCGTTCAGGTGAGCGGCGGGAAGCTCGTCTCGCCGGCTCAGCCCGGATACCCCGCGCTGCTGCTCGCGAAGGACAACCGCGCCCGGATCGCGGCCCCGCCGTTCGACCTAGAAGGGATCGAGAACGCGGTCGGCGGGTTCCACATCGTGCTGAAGGGCGGTGAGGTGCTAACCGGCGACAAGTCGATCCACCCGCGCACCGCGGCGGGCGTTTCGGCCGACGGGAAAACGCTGGTGCTGCTTGTCATCGACGGCCGGCAGAAGGATTTCAGCGACGGCGCCACCACGGCAGAGGTCGGTGAGTGGCTGAAGGCACTGGGGTGCGCCGAGGGCATCAACCTCGACGGCGGCGGCACGACGACGCTGGTGGTCGCGGGTGCGGACGGCGCGCCGAAGCTGATCAACCGGCCGATCCACGCGAACAAGTCCGGGACCGAGCGGGTATCGGCCAGTCACCTGGGGGTGTTCGCCAAACCGTTACCACAGAAGTAGTTGTTGCGGCGATGTGAAGTGAGAGGCCGCACCGGCGGAGGTTCAACCCGGGTTTTCATTCGGGCCGGGCGATGGCGGCTCCACGGGGGGCACGTGCGCGTTACGCACGGCGTCCAGATGGCCGAGCAGTTGGCGAGCCTCCTCCGCGCTTTCGAACAGGACCGGGTCCAGCGGGACCGGGTCGCGGCGGTCTGAACAGCCCAATCCAACGAAGTAACCGTCGCGGAATTCGATGACGCACGTCGAGGTGATGTGCGAAATGGGAATCCTGTAAACCGTTGCGTAAATACGAACAACGACGGTCGTCTTGCTAACCTCGATCCTGAAGTGCGTGTCCCCTGTGACGAGTACCCTGAGGCACTTAAACAGGGCGTGCAGCGTAATGCCGAAGGCGAGCTGCCAGCCGGGACCGATGCCGAGGCGCCTGCCCCAATCCTCGCCTTGATACTTGACCAACCCCAAGGCGATCATGCCGGCGAGGAGCACGACGACGACGCAGCCGGCGCGTGCTGCCCGTGTGCGTGCGAAGCGGTCACCGGGTGACACCACCAGCCGATCACGCTGTTCGTCGTACCGAATCATGCGCCCCTCTGGCAGCGAAGCGGTCCGTTCATCCGCCCAGCGAGCGCCACCGTCAGTCCGCGGTCGCGGCGCGTGTTCGCTCCTCGTGTCGCCTCAGCATACCATCAACGACGAACGGCCCGAACGGAACAATCGAAGCGACGGCGGCGCAGCCCACCAGCTTCGCGGTAACGGCCCCCTGCCCCCACGCGACGAACGTGACGAGCGCGTACCCGATGAACAGCGCGCCGTGGACCGCGCCGACCCAGTAAACGACTTCCTTGCCGAGTTCGGGCATCCCGGAGAGGTACTTCAGCGGCATCGCGATGAAGAACAGGACCAGCGCGGAAACGCCTTCCACGAGACCGGCCGCGCGAACGCGGCCAACCGGAGTGTGCAGCACTGTGCTTTCCTCAACAATGAAGCGGTGCGGGACTCAGCTATTTTATGGCCCGGATGATCTGTGAGGCAGACGCCGTGTTAGCCGTGCGCCAGGCCGTAGCAGCCGTTGCGCACCAACTCACTCGCACAATTACCGATCTGTACTCGCCGAAGTGTCGGCTGATTCCCCGTCCATAAGATCGTCCCGGTGCACAAACACTCATTGGGGATGGTCTATGCTCGTACTTCGCCTCCTTGCTATTGTCGGCATTCTCTCGGGCCTCAGTGGATGCGGATAACAGCCAGTTGTGCCCCCCACTAGTGACAAACCGGGAGACGATAAGGGAGCGCCCGCGCCGTCCCCGATCTACAAGGTCAAATCTGAAGACCTTGCTGCAGAATTCAAACAGAACGAGGCCGCGGCACAAGCTAAATACTCTGGCGCGGTCATTGAGGTGAGCGGCAAAATCATTTTCCTCGGATTGCGAAATGTCGACAATGCCCTTGTTGGATTGCGAGAAACTCAGGACCAAAAGTCCGGATCAAGCATCGGCCTAAGCGTCGTGATGAAGGGAAGAAGCGTAATTGGTAAAATCGCTTGTGAACAAGAGGTTTCTATACGCTGCACCTGGAAAAAGACACCGCTCTCGTCGGGCCTCGTCGAGGGAGAACTTCTCACAACCGGACCTGACACGGCGGTACGAATGACATCAGAGGAGTTTGCACAACAGTTTACGGCTGATCCCAAGGGGATGAAGGAAAAATGCCGGGATCGAACCATCATTCTGCGGGGGGCGGTTGATTCCGGGCCAGACCCCAAGGGCCAAGCCAACGAGTTCGGTCTCAAAGGCAACGGCCGGATCCGTATTCGCTGTCGAATCCAACCGGCCTATGTAGATGAATGCCCGGTTCCCGCCATCGGGAAAGACGTTACGGTTGTTGCGTCATTGTGGCTAGTGGACGAGGGCGAAAGCGTGTTCCTCTTCGTCCACATGTGAACCATCACTTAAGCCGCTCTTTCCACTCGCCCAACTGCCGTTCGACCTCGGCCGGGGCGGTCGAGCCGTAGCTGCGGAACGCCGCCAGGCTGTTCGCCACGCCCAGCGCGGCCTTGACCTCGGGCGCGGGGAACAGTTCGGCCGGGAGATCGGCGAGGCGGCACTTGCGCTGCTCGCACTCCCGCACCAGGTTACCGACCACCTCGTGGGCCGAGCGCATCGGCACGCCGCGGGCGATGAGCGCTTCCATCAACGTCGTGGCGTCGAGGAACCCGTCTTCGATGCGGGCGGCAATGACCTCGCGCCGCAGCTTCGTCTGGCTCACGAGCGGGGCGGCCACCGCCAAGCACCCCTGAACGGTGTCGAAGGCGTCGAAAAGGGCGGTTTTGTCTTCCTGAAGGTCGCGGTTGTACGCCAGCGGCAACCCCTTCACCAGCAGGAAGAGCTGTTGCAGCGCGCCGATCACGCGGCCGGCCTTTCCGCGGGTCAGTTCCAGCACGTCCGGGTTCTTCTTGTGCGGCATGATGCTCGACCCCGTGCAGAACGCGTCGGGCAAGTCGAGGAAGTTGAACTCGGTGGTGCTCCAGATCACCCACTCTTCCGCCCAGCCGCTCAGGTGCGCGGCGACGAGCGACAGGCAGAACACGAACTCCAGCGCGAAGTCACGGTCGCTGGACACGTCGAGGCTGTTCCGCGCGACCGAATCGAACGCGAGCTTGGCCCGCACCGACTCGCGGTCGATGGGCAGCGAGGTGCCCGCGAGCGCCGCGGCCCCGAGCGGCAGCACGTTCACCCGCTTGCGGCAGTCGGCGAGCCGCTCGCGGTCGCGCTGGAACTTCTCGGCGTAGGCCAGGAAGTAGTGCGCCGCGAGCACCGGCTGCGCGCGCTGCAGGTGCGTGTACCCGGGCAGGATCAACCCCCGCTCGCGCTCCGCCGACTCCACGAACGAGCGCTGGAGGTCGGCGAGGAGGGAATCCAGCTCGTCGATCGCGTCGCGGGTCCAAAGCTTGAGGTCCGTCACCACCTGGTCGTTGCGGCTGCGGCCCGTGTGCAGCTTGCGGCCGGTGTCGCCGAGCCTCGCGATCAGCGCGCGCTCGATGTGGGTGTGGATGTCCTCAAGGGAGATCTTGTACTCCATCTTGCCGGCGTCGATGTCGGCCCCGATGTCGTCGAGGGCGCGAACGATCTGCTCGGCCTCTTGCGCCGTGAGCATGCCCACCTCGGCGAGCATCCGGGCGTGCGCCTGGCTCCCCTGGATGTCGTGCCGGTACAGCCGCTTGTCGAAGCTGATCGATTCCGTGAACGCTTCCACGCGCGAGTCGGTGCCGCCGCTGAACCGCCCGCCCCAGGTCTTCTGACTCATGTTCGTTGCTTGCCGCTCGTCGGGTGGGGCAAGGCTTTGCGCAGCCCCACCGCTCGCGTGACACGGCGGGACTGCGCAAAGCCTTGCCCCGCCTCTAGGGTGTGGTTTTAGGATTTCTCCGCCGGCCTGACACTTTCCTCCGCCCCGCCGAGTACAGTGAGTGACGCCC
Source organism: Gemmata obscuriglobus (assembly GCF_008065095.1). Lineage (NCBI taxonomy): Bacteria > Pseudomonadati > Planctomycetota > Planctomycetia > Gemmatales > Gemmataceae > Gemmata > Gemmata obscuriglobus. The sequence continues at coordinate 5,300,283 of NZ_CP042911.1, forward strand.
AGTCCCTCCGGAGTTCACGAATATGCGATTCCGCTGGCTCGCCGCGCTCGCCGTGGCCCTCGCCTCCACCGGCCTTGCGAACGCGCAGCCCAAGCCCCTTGAGCCGACGATCGAGGTGCGGCTCCGCTCCGTCAACGACCTGGTGGACAAGTTCGAGTACGTCGCGGCCCTGGCGGGCAAGGAGGACGCCGCCGCTCGGGTGCGCGAGTTCCTCAAGGCGCTCAGTGCCGACAAGAAGGGTATCGAGGGCATCGACCCGAAACAGCCGTTCGGGGCGTACGCGCTGCTCGAAAAAGAGGTGGCCAACAGCCCGTTCGTCGTCATGGTGCCGGTCGCCGACGAGGAGCAGTTCCTCAAAGCGCTCGAGAAGCACCTGGGCGTGACCGTGGAGAAGGGCGACGAGGGCACCAAGAAGGTGCCCGTGCCGCTGGCGGGCGAGGCGCACCTGCGGTTCGCCAACGGCTACGTGTACGTGTCGCAGAAGGTGAAGGACCTCGACGCCAAGGCGCTCGTCAAGCCCGCGACCTACTTCGCGAACGACGACGGGGCGATCGCGTCCCTGATCGTTCACGTCGACCGCATCCCCGCGGACCTGCGGGCCTTCGCGTTCGGGCAGTTCGAGCTGGGCGTGAACCAGGAGCGCAAGAAGAACGAGGGGAACGAGAGCCCGGCGGAAAAGAAGCTCAAGGGCCTCGTGTTCGACGCCATCCTGGCGGGCACCAAGGGCACGCTGGACGACGGCAAGGACCTGACCATCAAGCTCTTCGCCGATCCGAAGTCCGACGACCTGAACGCGGAGGTGACCTTCAGCGCGAAGAGCGGGACGACGACCGCCCGGAACTTCTCCGCGCTGGGCAGCAAAACGAGCCTGCCGGCGGGCATCGTCGCGACCGCCAACCCGGCCGCGAAGGGCAACCTGAAACTCGCCATGACCGACGGCATCAAAAAGGAGTTCTCCGCGGCCGTGGACGAGCTGTTCGCCGAGGCGCTCAAGAAGGCGCCGGACGACCAGCAGGCGGTGCTGAAGTCGCTGATCGCGGCCGTCGGCCCGACGATCAAGTCCGGCGAGCTGGACGTGGCCGCGTCGCTGGTCGGCCCGAACGCGAAGGGCCACGTGCATCTCATCACCGCGCTGGCCGCGAAGGACGGTAAGGAGTTCGAGAAGTTCGTCAAGAAGTTCGTGGGCGACTACGGCGACCTCATCGGCGCGTTCGTCGAGATCAAGCTCGACGTCGAGAAGGTCGGCGCGTTCAACCTCCACCGGATCGAACTGCAGCAGGCGGACGAGAATTTCGAGAAGATCTTCGGCACGAAGGTGTTCTGGCTGGCCACCTCGGACACCGCGCTCGCGATCAGCATCGAACCGGAGGGCGAGCTGATCAAGAAGGGCCTGAAGGCGCAGCCGGTACCGGTCGCGGTGGCGTCGGTGGACGCGGCGGTGGCGAAGCTGGCCCCGCTCGCACAGCCGGACGCCAAGCCCGACGAACTGAAGGCGTTGCTGAAGGACGCGTTCGGCGGCAACCCGGCCGGTAAAGACACGGCGACCTTCAGCATTGAGGGCGGCGAGCAACTGAAGGTAAAGTTCAAACTCAAGGGCAAGGCGGTCCGCTTCGGCGCGGGGCTCGACGCGCTCAAAGGGAAATGATGTTTCTCATTCGCTCTCCGGCGCCGCACCGGGGAGCGAATGAAATGCGGGACCGGACCGATGACGGCACACGCGGCGGCCGCCGAAGCGAGTCGGGGCCGTCGCGGCCTTTCGATCACTTGAGGCGGTCCGCCTGCGATCGCACCGCAGTGGGTCAAGTAGCCACGAAACCGTCGCACAACACGCTATTCGCCCGCCACCGACGCCCGGTACCGCGTGACCACGAACTCGATCACGTGCTCGCTGGTGACCTCACTGACAGGCGCCTGGAGCGGCCACTCGTGAACGAACACGTTGTGACCGTCACGGACCAGCTCGCGGGCGAGCACGTGAACGCCGGTCGGACCGGAGCGGAACCGGAACTTCAGATCCAACTCGGACCGCTCCCGGGACGCGCGCACCACGAACCCGATGGCGCCCGGGCCGGCCGTAATTTCCACCCGGCGCCCGAGCGCACGCAACTCCACGGCGACCTGCTCCAAGGCCGGCGCGACCGTTCCCGTCAACCAGAGCGTGGCTTCCGCTTTGAGGATGTCATCGGACCGCGCCCGCTCGACCGACTCGACCTCACCGGCACGCCCGGCCGCAGCCGCCAAGCTGGCCCGCCATTCGCTCATGGGAACGGCCTTTCAGATCGGGTGATATGTGCGGGCGAAAATCCGAGATGGGCTACATAGCGGCGGCGTGGTGCCGGGACCAGCGCCCTGAACCAGGATCGTTGTGAGGAGAATGCGGCGCAGCCGTCATAAACGGAAAACTCGTACCAATCGAACGCACACCGCAGAAGATGGTGGGCCGCACCGACAGGTCCACGGCGCGGCTCTTGTCCAGCTCCCCCCGGTTTCCCCTCAATAACCCGCCCGCCACGCCACTCAAGTCGGTCGAAATCCGGGCCGAGAAGAACACACCCATCTTCGACCTTCGGGGGTAGCGTCAGCCCTCATGCGCTCACGACTCGTCGGCCAGCTCGAAGCTACCCGGTTCGGGACCGAAGGTGTTGCGAGTGGTCGAGCGCCTCACGCACCTTGGCGGCCAGCGATTCGGACAAAAACGGCTTGGGCAGGAAGTGCTCGGTGTCGCACCGGACGCCGTACTTGAGCAGCGAACCGTCGGTGTAGCCGCTCATAAACAGCACTTCGAGCCCGGGCCGTCCGGCCCGGAGTTGCTCGGCGACGACCCGGCCGCTGGCCCCTGGCAGGACCACATCCGTGAGCAGCAGGTGGATCGGCCCCGGGTGCGCGGCCGCCACCGCCAGCGCCTCGGCCCCGTCCGACGCTTCAAGGACCTTGTACCCGCGGGCGGTCAGGGTGAGGCGAGCGAAGGCCCGGACGCGCGCATCGTCTTCCACCACCAGAACCGTTTCCGCGCCGCCCGCGGGCGACACGGTCGGAACCGTTACCGGCCCGGGCGCGGCCGGCTCGGCCGCGCGGGGAAAGTAGATGTCGAACCGGGTTCCGGCCCCGGGCGCACTCGTCACGGCCAGGTGCCCGGCGCTCTGCTCGACGATCCCGTACACAGTGGACAACCCGAGCCCGGTCCCGTGTCCCGCGGCCTTCGTTGTGAAGAACGGTTCGAAGATCCGCGACAGCACATCCTGCGACATCCCCGTGCCGGTGTCGGACACACTCAGCCGCACGTGCGGCCCGGGCCGCGCCCCCCTGTGCTCCCGGGCGTACCCCTCGTCCAGCTCCGCGTTCCCGATCTCGACGGTTAGGGCGCCCCCGGTCGGCATCGCGTCCCGGGCGTTGACCGCCAGGTTCATGAGCACCTGTTCGATCTGCCCCGGGTCGGCGCGGACCGGCCACACCCGAGCCCCGGCGCTCACCCGCAACCGGATGTCGGCGCCGAGCAACTGGCGGAGCAACTTCTCGGTGCCGCGCGTCACCGTACTAAGGTCCAGCACCTGCGGGGCGAGTACCTGCTGCCGGCTGAACGCGAGCAACTGGCGGGTGAGGTCGGCCGACCGCTTTCCGGCGTGCCGGATCTCCTCAATGTGCTCTCGCAGCGGGCTCTTCGGCCCCACCTCGTTAAGGAGCAAGGTGCTGTAGCCGTTGATGACCGTCAGCAAGTTGTTGAAGTCGTGCGCCACCCCGCCCGCCAGCCGCCCCAGCGCGTCCATCTTTTGAGCCTGGCGGAACTGGTCCTCCAGGTTGCGTCGCCGGGTCACGTCCGTGTGCACCCCGATGAAGTGCGTCAGCCGGCCCGTCGCGTCCCGCACCGGGGAGATCGACAGCTCGCTCCAGAAGGGGGAGCCGTCCTTCTTGTAGTTCAACAGCTCCACGGCACACGGCACGCCGGCGCGCACCGCCGCGCGGACCTGCGCGACCGCCTCCGCGCTCGTGTCCCGCCCCTGCAGCAGGTGCCAGTTCCGCCCCATCACCTCCGCGGCGGTGTACCCCGTCAGCCGCTCGAACCCCGGGCTGGCGAACACGACGGGGTGGTCCGGGTGCTCGGCGTCGGAGATCAGGATGCCCTGCGTCACGGCCTGGATGGCGCGGTCCCGCACGCGCAGCGCCTCCTCGGCCGCGCGCCGGGCGGTCACATCTTGGGTCAGGCACAGGAACCCGGTGAACCGGCCGTCGTCGCCGAAGAGCGGGGTGTTGTGCCACTCGCAGACGATGACCCGCCCGTCCCGGGTGAGGTTCTCGTTAACGGAGTGGGCCGACATGTCCCCGCTTCGGATCCGCTCGAACAGTACCCCGGCCTCGTGTTGGGACGAGGCCGGCATGAGATCGAACCCGCTCATCCCGAGGGCCGCGCTCCGGGGGTGGCCGAAAATGCGCTCGGCCGCCGGGTTCCACTCGACGACGCGCGCGTCGGCGCCGAACAGGATGTAGCCCAGCGGCATGCGCTCGATCTGGAGCCGGAGCCGGGCCAGCAGGGCGTCGCGCTCGCCCGCAAGCCGGTTCCGCTCGGTCACGTCCCGCGAGATCCCGAGCACCCCGACGACGGCCCCGTCGGCGTTACGGTGCGGGGCCTTGGTGACCGAAAACGTCCGGAGCTGGCCGCCCGTGGTGAGCGCCTCCTCGTCCGTCACCACCCGACCCGTTTCGATCACCTCAAGGTCGTTGCTCCGGATGACCCGGGCGCTGACCGGGTCGAACAAGTCGGCGTCGGACCGCCCCAGCACCTCGGCGGCGGGGCGGCCCATGACCGCCGCGGCGGCCGAGTTCGCGAGCAGGTATCGGCCGGCACGATCCTTGACGAAGATCGCGTCCGTCGTGCCCTCGACCACGGCCCCGAGCAACTCGCCGGTCCGCCGCAGTTCCGACGCCATACGCTCCCGTTCGGTCACGTCCCGAACGATGAGCGTGTAAAACCGCCGCCCGCCCGTCGATCCGAGCGACACCGAAACCTCTGCCGGGAACTCGTCCCCGCCCTGGCGGATTCCCCGTGCGGGGAACGCTTGTGCCGGCGCGGCGTCACCGTCACCGGCGGACGGCGTGCCGGGAATGAAGTCGCCGACCGGGCGCCCCAGGGCGCCGGCCGCGGGGCACCGGAACATCCGCTCGGCGGCCGGGTTGAACAGCGTGACCCGCCGGTCCGGCCCGGCGCCGATGATCGCGTCGTGGGCGGCCGCGATGAGGGACGCGAGCTGACACTCGGTGCGCACCTGCCCGAGCGCCCGTTCGACGGCGTCCGGGAGGTAGTCCAGGTACTCGATCGACTTGGTGACGAAATCCCGGACCCCGAGGCGCAGCGCCCGGATCACGGTCGCCTCGCTGCTGAACCCGGTCACCAGGATGACCGGGACGTCGTACCCGGCGGCTTTCACCTGCACGTAGAAGTCCAGCCCGTCGGTGTCGTCGGGCAGGCGGTAATCGAGGAGGATCAGGTCCACCTCGGTGGTCGCGAGCGCGGCCAGCGCGCCGGCCGCGGTGGCCGCGACCAGGACCCTGTACCCGGCGTCTTCGAGGCGGACCTGCTCCAGTTCGGCGAGGCCGGCGTCGTCCTCGACGATCAGCACCGTGGCGCTCGGGGCGCCGACGTGGGCGAGTGTGGGAGGCGCAATCATCAGTGGGTTCCCTGCGTTCGGCCGGGTGCCGGCCCGGTGCTCCGTGCGTCGTCAGGCCCGCGAGCCGGCGAGCGCCGCCGGTTCGTTCGCGCTGAGCACCTGCCGCACCTTCGTCAGCAGATCGTCCACCTCGAACGGCTTCTGAAGGAACTCGGCGTCGGCCGACTCGATCCCGTGGCGCACCCGCGGGTCGTCGGTGTACCCGCTCATGTACAGGAGCCGCAGGCCCGGGTCCTGCTCGCGGAGCGCGTCGGCCAGCTCCCGCCCGCTCATCCCCGACATGACCACGTCGGTCAGCAGGAGGTGGATGGGGCCGCGGGTCTTGTAGAGTTCGAGCGCCTCCTCGCCGCTGCCCGCTTCCGCCACCTTGTACCCGGCGCCGCGCAGGGTGAGCGCCGCGAGCACGCGCACCGGGCGCTCGTCCTCGACCAGCAGCACCGTTTCACCACCGCGCGGGCGGGGCGTGGCCGCCGCCTTCGGCACGACCGGGACCGGCTTCGCCGCGGCCGGCAAGTACATCGTGAACGTGGTGCCCACCCCGATCGTGCTGTCCACCACGATGTGCCCGCCCGACTGTTTGACGATGCCGTACACGGACGCCAGCCCGAGCCCGGCCCCCTTGCCGACCCCCTGGGTCGAAAAGAACGGCTCGAAGATCTGCCCCTTCACGTCGACCGTCATGCCGTACCCGGTGTCGGCGACCATCAACCGGACGTACCGGCCGGGGGCCAAATCGCCGGGCGCCGGCCCGCCGTCGTGGAGGTCCACCGCGTCCGTCGTGAGCGTGAGGCGGCCGCCCTGCGGCATCGCCTCGCGGGCGTACACGCACAGGGTCGCGAGCGCCTGCTCGATCTGGTCCGGGTCGGCCGAAACGAGGCCGAGGTTGGTGCCCAAGGCGAGCACCAGGCGCACGTCGCCGCCGACCAATTTGGTAAGCACCTTCTGAGCCTCGGTCACCAGCCCGTTCACGTTGAGCACCTGGGGGCGCAGCACCTGCAAGCGGCCGAACGCGAGGAGCTGCCGCGTCAGGTCGGTGGCGCGGGCGCTCGCGGCGCGGACCTCCCCGAGCGCGTCACCGGCGGGGGTGCCCTCCGGACACACGGCGATGAGCTGCCGGGTGTAGCCGTTGATGATGGTGAGCAGGTTGTTGAAGTCGTGCGCCACCCCGCCCGCGAGCTGGCAGATCGCGTCCATCTTCTGCGTCTGGCGGAACTGGTCCTCGTGGCGGCGCGCGGCCGTCACGTCCTGTGCGAGTGACAGGACCCCCTGAAACGTGCCCGCGGCGTCAACGAGCGGCGCGTGGTGCCACTCGCACAGGATCTCGCGCCCGCTCTTGGTGACGTTCTCGGCCACCTCGTGCGCGTCGCGGTCCCCGGTCGCGAGCCGGGCGAACGTGCTCTCGGCGGCGCCCCGCGCACGCGCCGGAACGACCACCTCGAACGGGCGCTTGCCGAGCACCTCGGCCCGGGCGAACCCGAACACTCGCTCGGCGGCGCTGTTCCAGTAGGTGTACCGGTTGGCCTCGTCGCTCAGCAGGTAGGCGAGCGGCAGGAGTTCGAGTTGGAACGCCAGACGGGTGCGTTCGTCGGCGCCCGCGGCCCCCTCGTGCGCCACTTCGGTGTGCGTGCCGACCCACTCGCGCACCGTTCCGTCCGCGTCCAGAATCGGCACCCCACGGACGACCATTCGGCGGTATTCGCCGCTCGCGTGCCAGAGCCGGTGCTCCGTTTCGAACTCACGCCGCTCGGACCGCGCCGCCGCCCAGGCGCCGCGGTACGGCTCCTGGTCTTCCGGGTGCACAACACGCAGCCACCCGTGCCCCCGGTGCTCGCCGAACGGTTGGCCCGTGAACGCGCTCCACTCCGGCTGCTCGGTTTCAAATTCCCCGACCGGGTCTGCGCGCCACACGATCGCGACGGACGTGCTGACCAGGGCACGGAACCGCTCCTCGTTCGCCCGCAGTTCGTCCTCGGCGCGGGTCCGCTCGGCGAGTTCGTGCCGGAGCCCGTCGGCGTCGGCGGCCAAACCGGCCGTGCGAATCCGGACCCGCGACTCGAGCGTGTCGGTCGCCTGTCGCAACAGCGCGGCCGTCTGATCCCGCTCTCGGGCGACGCGCCGAACGAAAACGACCAACAGCCCACCGAGAGCGAAAGCTGCTCCCGCCGCGATCGCCAATGCGAATACCATACGCTCATCCAATCAACTTGCCTTTTCCGCCTGGTGCATCCGGAACCTTAGAGGCGAAGTAAGGGCGGGCGTGTCGGGCAAACCCCGCAAAACGTCCGTGCCGGATGAGCGGGTGCGGGATGATTGTGGGCGCGAGAGAAGTTCTAGGGCGGTGCGCGACGCGGCTGTCACGTCGCGTGTGGCCAACACATACTTATTTTGCGAATCTGTAACGGCTCGATTACAGTGAGCCTCACCAAGAAGTGGTTCCGCATCGAACGCAGCAGCCTGCATTTGCTCCAAAATGCGGTGTCATCATCATCGGGGGGGGGGGCGCGGCTGTTCCGGCTCGTGCGAGCGGCGGCAATCGCTTACTCGCCCGCATAACTTGCCGAACCGATTGCCGTATTTGCAATGATCACGTGTACCGAGTGAGGGCCTGCGCTACCGCTTTGGTGCCTGCGTTACACCCGAACCACCTCGGACGAACCCGCACGACTTCGCCCGTTGCGCCTGTCGGCCTTACATTGGTGATACGTACCCGGCAGTCTCCAACGGGACCGCTCCAAGAGCGTCTGTTCCCGCCCGCACCACTTCGCGAATCGTCGCCTACTTCCCGGCGGCCCACTTGCGCCACGCCGCCTCGAGCGGCGCGAACCCCTTGTCCTTCTCCCGCAATCCGGCGGCTTCCAGAGCCTGCGGGAAGGTCGGGGCGTCGTTGTTCTCGCTTGGCATCAGGCCGCTGAGGATCATCGGGAACTTGGCCGCTCCCGGCCCGAAGGTGAGGTACTCGGCCAGCGACTGCCCGAGCACGTCGTTGGCGGCGGACTTCGCCTCCCCCCACACGTCGTCCAGCTTCGCGCCCTTGGCAATCGCGGCGCGGGCCTGTGTCCGGTACGCGGTGTACCGCCGCGCCGTGGTGCCCTCGGCGCGCATCGCCGTGACCCGACCGAACCCGTCGCGGAGCCAGTCCGGCACGTTCTGGGTGCCGGTCCCCTTCCCCTTCAGGTGCTCGCCGGCGATCCGGGCCGCGGTGTTGAAGTACAGTTCGGCGTCCGTAGTCTTTGCAGGCGCCTCGGCGGGGTCCACGAGGAACGGCGGATCGGCCCGCAAGTCCGAATGGATGCCCTCGGGCGCCACCTGAAACGCCCGCCGCATGAGCGCCTTGTACTCGGCGCTGTCGGGCATGAAGTAAACTGTCAGTTTCCCTTTCCAGGGCGCTTCCTTGTCGTCGAACTTCAGCGCCTTGCGGGCCACGGCGGTCGCCTTTTCCAGCGCCTCGCCAAGGGCCTTTGCCTTCTCCGGCGGGAGCGCACCGGCGACCAGATAGTTGGCGGTTTCGACCACCGTCGGCTTGTCGATGTTGGCCTTCTTCAGGTTCGCGACGGCGACGGCTTTCGCCCCTTTCACAATCGCGTCCTTGTCCTGCGCGTCCGCCGGGTGCGGAGTGGACAGGCCGACGGCCAGAGCACAGCACAAGGCGAGGCCGAACAAAGCGCGGTACAGCACAGATGAGTCTCCGTCAGAAGACACGGCGTCGAACCCGAGTATAGCTCAACGCGGCCGGCCGCGCCGGCCGCTCACAGCCCGAGTACGTCGTTCATGGTGTACCGCCCGGCCGGGCGGTTCGCCATGTGCTTCGCGGCCAGCAGCGCCCCGCGCGCGTAGCTGTCGCGGTTGTGCCCCTTGTGGACCAGTTCCAGCGTCTCGCCGATGGTGGTGAAGACGATCGTATGCTCGCCCACGTTGTCGCCGCCGCGCACCGCGTGGATGCCGATCTCCTCGGCCTTGCGCTCGCCCACAATGCCCTCGCGGCCGTGGACGAACTGCCCCCCCTGCACTTCCCGGATGATCTCGCCGAACCGCACCGCCGTGCCGCTCGGCGAGTCCTTCTTGAACCGGTGGTGCCGCTCGATGATCTCCGCGTCGAACCCCTTACCCTTGAGCGCCTCGGAGGTGAGCCGGACCAACTTGAACAGCAGGTTCACAACCAGGCTCATGTTGGGCGCGTACAGTACGGCGGTCATATGCGCCGCGGCCTCGATCTCCGCCTTTTGCGCGTCGGTGTGGCCGGTGGTGGCGACCACGATCGGGATCTGCCGGTCCACGCACACCGGCAGCACGGCCATGGTGCCCGAGGGCGCGGAGAAGTCGATCAGCGTATCGACGCGGGTGCCGAGGGGCAGGTCGTAGCGGATCGGCACGCCGTTCGGACCGATGCCCGCCACTTCGCCGGAGTCTTTACCTTGCGCCGGATTCGTGGCGGCGTCCACGGCCGCGACCAGCACCAGGTCCGGGTCCTCTTTGGCCAGCGCCACCAGCCGCTGCCCCATCCGCCCGCACGCCCCGTTAACCGCGATATGAACTTTCATGTGTGCCTCGGCGATCTGTCGTCGTTCCGTGTCGGTTCGCTTTCCAACATATCGGCTCACGGGCCGTGGGGCACGCTGCCGTCGTAGGACACGCTGTTCGCCCGGCCGAGGTGGCGCACCGGGGCGTGCCGGGCGGCCCGCTGAGCGGCGTCCGCGGCCCAACCGGTAAAGTGATCGGTAGCGCTGCGACAGGCCGGAAGATCGTCGTGCTCGAAAACGAGCACGCTCCCGCCGACCGCGCTCAATTTCTTGCCCCCCACGTCGGGGTTGATCGCGTAGCCGATCTGGAACGCGCCGCCCCGCGTCGGGCTGTCGGCACCGGCGTCGACCGCGTCGGGACAGCGGAACACGCGCACCGAGTTTTCAACGAACGGCGTCACGGCCCCGGCGGGCGTGTACCCCGGCAGCGCGCTGGTAACCGTGGCCCCGGGGCGGTTGTCGTAGGGGCACCACCAGGTTTCGTTCGGCCCGGTGAAGGTGTTCGCCGGGTCGCACGCGCGGCACAGCGGGTCTTTGCCGCCCTGCCACGGGGCGGGACAGGCGCGTGCGAACGGCAGCGTCTTGTGGGCGTCGTGGTACATGTGGAGGCCGAGGCCGATCTGCCGCAAGTTGTTCTTACAGACGGCGCCGTTGGCGGCGGCCCGGCCCCGTTGCACGGCGGGCAACAGCAGAGCGAAGAGCACCCCGAGGATCGTGAGCACGACAAGGGTTTCGAGGAGCGATAATCCGCGCCGCATGACGCCTCCGGAACGCCACCCGACCGGGCACCGCGCGGGCGGACCGGAGCGGTCAGCACTGGGACTGGATGGCCGCCACAATGGCCCCCAGGTCGTTCGGCACCTGGACGGCCCGGTTTGCGAACGACACCGATTTCACGCCCCGCTTGCCGAGCTTCGCCTCAAACGTGGCGGGGTCGGCACTGTGGTACGCGACAGTCTCGTCCGAGTCCTTCAGGACGTGGCCGGTCAGGATACAGACGACGCTCGCGTCGCGTTCGATCACGCCTTCGGCGACGAGGTGACGGAGGCCGGCGACGCTCGCACCGCTCGCGGGCTCGCACCCGAGGCCGCCGGCCCCGACCTTCGCTTTCGCGTCCAAGATCTGCGCGTCGGGGACCGCCCGCACGACGCCGTTGCAGCAATCCAGAGCCCGGAGCGCCTTCGGCAGGTTCACCGGACGGTTGATCTCGATCGCGCTGGCGAGCGTGTCGGGCTTCCGGTTCGTCGCATCGAGTTCACCGTAATACCCGCTAACGCCGGCCGCATCGAACGCCCCGCCGTTCCAGCGCAGCCCGAGTCGCTCGTGGAGTTGGTAGGCGGTGTGGGCGCCCTCGGCGTTGATAACGGCGAGCCGTGGCAGGCGCGCGATCAGCCCCAGTTCGCGCAGCTCGAAGAACGCTTTTGCGAAGGCCGACACGTTCCCGAGGTTCCCGCCGGGGACGACCACCCAGTCCGGGACCTCCCACCGGAGCGCCTCCAGCACCCGGAACATGATCGTCTTCTGCCCCTCGAGCCGGAACGGGTTGACGCTGTTGACCAGATAAATGCCGAGCTGCCGGCTCACCTCTTGTACCCGGCGCAGCGCGTCGTCGAAGTCGCCCTGGATCTGGACCGTGAGCGCGCCGTGTTCGAGCGCCTGCGACAGCTTCCCGTAACTGATCTTCCCGCTGCCGATGAAAATGATGCCGCGCATCAGTTGCGTGGCGGCGCAGTAGGCGGCCAAGCTTGCCGACGTGTTCCCGGTACTGGCGCACGCGGCGCGGGTGGCACCGGTCATGCGAGCGTGGGTGAACGCGGCGCTCATCCCGTTGTCTTTAAAACTGCCGGACGGGTTCATGCCCTCGTACTGGAGGAACAGCCGGCCGGGGCTCATCCCGCAGTACGCGGCCACCGCGTCGGCGCGCTGGCACAGCGTCTGACCTTCGCCGATGGTGACAATTTTGTCGTCCGGGGCGAACGGGAGCAGTTCACGGAACCGCCACACGCCCGAAAAGTCGAGCGGGTTGGAGCGGCTGGCCCATTTACTCTCGAAGTGCTTCAGGCTCGACGGAACCGGGAGCCGGTTCCAGTCGTAAGCGACATCAAGGAGGCCCCCGCAACGCGGGCAGCGGAACGCGGTGTCGGCCCAGTCGGCGGTGCCGCCGCACGCCGGGTTGATGCAGCGCTGGAAGAGGAGATCTGCCATGCAGTCTGTTTTAGCAGGTCCCCACCCCCTCACGGGATCCGCCGCGCGGTTTTCCGGAGCTTCACGCGGGCGGGCCGCGTGGTATAAGTGGTATGCCCCCACCCGGAGCGAGCCATGCCCGCGCACCTGCTCTCACTCGCCGACGGCCCGAGCATCCTGATGGACAAACCGATCCTGCTGTTCGGCCGGCACGAGGAGTGCGACGTGCAACTCAACTCCAAGAAGGTGTCGCGGCGCCACTGCGTGCTCGCGCAGGTGAACGACTACCTCGTGATCCGCGACCTGGGGAGCACCAACGGGGTGCGTATCAACGGCGAGCGTGTGGCAGAAGGGAAGTTGAAACCCGGCGACGAGTTACAAATCGGCAACTTCAAATACCAGGTGTGTGGCGACATGCTCGGCCAATCCGATGAGCACCCGAAAGTGGAGAGCTACAAGAACATCGCCCCAGCGGAAGGCCCGGCCGGCGACGACAAAAGTACCGGCGAAGACGAGCCGGTGTGAGCCGGCACGGAGCGAGAGGAATTCTAAAACGGCGTCGCCGCTATCAACCGAACGACGCGAGCACGGCTTCACGCCCGTACTCGCGTCGTTTGCGATTACGGCCGGAACACCACGTCCAACCCGCTCGCATCGGTCGGGACCGTTTCCTTGGTGACCGGTTGGTCGCTGTGCTTCCAGGTGAACGTTCGCGGCAATTGGGCGTGCAGGTACGTCTTCGCCGGGAGCTTCACCGCCTGCCCTTCGATGGTCAGCGCGAGGTCACGATCGGTGTGGTTGTAGAACCCGACCTTGCGCAACCCGTTCGCCCCAGCGGTCCCGGTCGCGGGGAACACGCTCACCTTCAAGGCACCGCTCAGCGGGCTCGATTTCACCTGGGTGGGCTTGGTGTCGGGCGAGATCGGCGTGTCCGGCGGGAGCGTGAGCGGGGGCAGCGCATCGGGGTTGCGCGGCACGCTCACGCCGGGCGGCGGGATCAGCGCGTCCGGGGCCGGAGCGGGCACCGGAACCGCCGCCGCCCCCGGCACGTCCGGCAACTTGATGGGCGAGTCCCCTTTCGGAAGCTCCAGGGCCGGAAGCTTCGCTCCGCCCTCCTTCGGCAGTTCCAGGGTCGGGAGCTTCGGCTCGGGCTCTTTCGGCAGTTCAATCACAGGCGGTTTCGTGCCGCCGTCCTTCGGAAGTTCCAGAACGGGCAACTTCGGTTCCGTCTTCTCCCCCGGGAGAACCAGCGGTGGTAGTTTCGGCTCCGACGCCGGCGTCTTCGTGTCCGGCAGCGGTGGGAACTCGATCTTCGCCCCCCCCTTTGGCTCGAGAGCAGGCGGCTTCGGCGCCCCCCATTCGGTCTTCTTGTCGAGGTCCGACCGCGGGACCAGCGGCGGCGCGGGTTCGGCGCCCGTCGGCTTCGTGGGTTCGGTGTTCGCGGCTGGGCGCACCGGCTCGATCAGCGGCGGGCGAGTGGGCGCAGCCGCCTTCGGCGCATCGCCGGGCGTGACCGGCTTCGATCGCTCCACTTTGGGCGGCTGAAGGCCCGGTGACGAGGACGGTGCCACGGTAACAGGCGCGCACGGCTGCACGTACACCGGCTGGCAGTAAACGGGCGGCGCGTAGTAGACCGGCGCTGGCTGGTAATACACGTACGCGGGCGCATAATAGGAGCCACCGGCGGGCGGCCAGCACGCTGATACCCAATCGGGCACCAGCACCAGCGCAAAGAAGACGGTCACGCACAGTTGACGCTTCATGGTGGAGTCCTTTCCGGTGGCGATCCTCGCGTACCACAAGTTGTAACTTTTTCACTGACCGCGATTCAACCCGACTTCTCGAAGGGGCCAAAATGGTGCGGGTCGTCACGACGCTCACGGCGGCCATTGCTCTCGCGACGCCCGTCGCGGCTCAACCCGAGCCGAACGCGTTACTCGCCCAGCGATACGAACTCGGCCAGCGGGTGAAACGGTTCGAGCGGGAATGGGAGAAGCGGGACGGCACCGCGGCCCGTGCCCGGGCGCTCGGGCACCTGTCGAAGCTCACCCAGCAGTTCTTCGCGATCCAGTTCGGCGAAGCCGGGCGTTCGCTCGACCTCGCGACCTTCGCCCTGACGACCGACGACGAGCCCTCAAACGCGCAACTGTGGGCGTGGAGCCTGTACGCCGTTCCGGAATCGCGCGTACTCGACGGAACGGCGAAAGAGCTGACCGTAACGATCGCCCCGCTGTACGCGCTGAAGGGCGAGCGGCCCAAGAACCTGGAAGTGCAGCTCTGGTTCACGGACAAGCAACTCGTAACCGCCAGGCCCGACAAGTTCCCGTACACGGTCAAGGTGCCGCTCCCCGCCCTGGGCGAGTTCGAGGGGTTGGATCGCAAGCTCTATTTCATGGTCGAAAGCGGTAAAGAGCTTCGCCGCTCCGCGGTCGGCGTTTCGCAGGTGGCGAGCGCGCCCCCGCGCCTCGCGGCGCTCAAGAAGGCCGCCGGCGCGTGGAAGTCGCTCGGTACCATCGAGCAAGCGACCGTGCGCGACCGCGCCGAGCAGCTCACGAGCGTCGCCAGCGGGGCGATGCCGGAGACGGACCTCCCGATCGCCGACCTGCTCAAGAACGCCGAAACCATGTTGAACGGGGAACCGTTCTTCACCCCCGCGAAGGCCGGCGAGTTCTGGCTGTCGGTCCCACTGGGGGAAAAGAAAGCGGCCCCCTGCCGTGTGTTCGTGCCGCGCGGGCTGACGCCGCACAAGCCCGTGCCGGTCGTGTTCGCGCTGCACGGGGCGGGCGGGTCCGAGAACCTGTTCTTCGAGGGGTACGGCGCCGGGCGCGTCGTCACCGAGTGCCGCGACCGGGGCTGGGTGCTGGTCGCCCCGCGCAGCGGAACGGCCTTCGCCGGCGCGCCGCCCGTTGCGAAGATTTTGGACCAGCTCGCAACGCGGTACCCACTGGACACGAAGCGTGTGTTCGTCGTCGGTCATTCAATGGGCGCCTCTCAAACGGTGGAACTGGTTCAGAAGCACCCGGGGCGGTTCGCCGCGGTCGCGGCCCTTGGCGGGGGCGGGACCGTGAAGGACGCCAAACCGTTCGCCGAACAGCCCACGTTCGTCGGCGTCGGTAACAACGATTTCGCGCTCCCGGCCGCGCGCGGGCTGCGCAAGGCGCTCACGGACGGCGGGGCGAAGCACGTGACGTACAAGGAGTACGCGGGTGTCGAGCACATGGTGATTGTCCGCGCGGCGCTCCCGGACGTGTTCGCGCTGTTCGACGAGCGCGCGAAGTAGTCGGCCCCCGCAATCCGATACGGTGACCGCACCGCCCCGGCCCCCGGTCGCGACCAGCGGCCCCGGCCGGTTCGCCGGCGCGGGCCGTCCGGCGGCGGTTGTGGCGGCCCGCTCTCACTTCCCGCATAATGGGCCGCATGAACCCCATCGTCTTCGCTCTGCGGAACCCCGTCACCGTCATGGTCGGGGTGGTCGCGGTTCTCATCGGCAGCGCGCTCGCGGCCGTGCGCATGAACGCGGACGTGTTCCCGCCGCTCAACCAGCCGGTCATCTACATCTGCCAGCCCTACGGCGGCATGTCGCCGGCCCAGATGGAAGGGCTGCTGACCAACTACTACGAGTTCCACTTCCTCTACGTGAACGGGGTGAAGCACCTCGAGAGCCGCAACATCTTCGGCATGGCCCTCATCAAGGTCCACTTCCACCCGGGCACCGACATGGCCCAGGCGACGGCCGAGGTGGTGGCCGCGGTCAACCGGGCGCGGTTCATGATGCCGCCCGGCACCGTGCCCCCGTTCGTGACCCGCACCGACACCGGGACCGCGCCCGTCGGGTACCTCGTCGTCTCGAGCGACACAAAATCGATCAAGGACATCCAGGACATCGCCACGCTCCGCGTGCGCCCCCAGTTCGCGAGCGTGCCGGGGGTGTCGAGCCCGCCCGCGTTCGGCGGGAACCAGCGGGCCGTCGTCGTGAACGTGAACCCCGACGCGGTCGCGAAGCAGGGCCTCACGCTGTGGCAGGTGACCGACGCCATCGCCGCCGGCAACCCGGTCACCCCGTCGGGCACGCTCAAGGCCGGCGACCGCCAGGTGCTCGTCACGTCCAACGTGATGGCCGGCGGGAACCCCGTGCAGGAACTCGGCGCGGTCCCGGTCAAGCTCGGCGCGCACCCGGTGCTGCTGCGGGACGTGGCCACGCTCGAAGACGCCTCCGACCTCACGTCGGGGTACGCGCTCGTGAACGGCCGGCGGTCGGTGTACATGCTCATCACCAAGCGGGCCGACGCCTCGACCGTAGCGGTCGTGGACGAGCTGAAGGCGGCACTCCCGCGGATGCGCGAGTCGGTGCCCGAGGACGTGGGCATCGAGTTCGCCTTCGACCAGTCGCCGATCGTCGTGGAGTCCATGTGGGGGGTCGGTACGGAGGGGCTGATCGGCGCCGCCCTGACGGGCCTCATGGTGCTCCTCTTCCTCCGCGACTGGCGCTCGGTAGTGGTGGTGGTGCTCAACATCCCCATCGCGCTGTGTGCCGCCGGGTTCGCCCTGTGGGCCAGCGGGCAGTCGCTGAACCTCATGACGCTCGGCGGGCTGGCGCTGGCGGTCGGCATCCTCGTCGACGAGGCGACGGTAGAGGTGGAGAACATCCACACGCAACTGCTCCGGTACGACAGCGTGGCCCGCGCAGTGCGCCAGGGGAACCTCGAAACGGCCGTGCCGCGGCTGCTGGCCATGCTGTGCATCCTCGCCGTGTTCATCCCGTCGTTCTTCATGGAAGGGGCGGCCCGGGAACTGTTCGTTCCGCTGTCGCTGGCGGTCGGGTACGCCATGATCGCGTCGTACCTCCTGTCGAGCACGTTCGTGCCCGTCATGTCGGTGTGGCTGCTGAAGCACACGCCGGCGCACACGGAAGCCAAGGGCGGGCTGTTCGCCCGGGTGCTCGACGGCTACGAAGCGGTCGTGGCCCGCCTCGTTCACCTCCGGTACGCCACCGTGCCGCTCTACCTGCTCGCGGCGCTGGCGCTGGTCGCCCTGCTCTACTTCAACCTCGGAACCGCGATCTTCCCGCCCACCGACAAGGGCCAGTTCCTGCTCCGGCTGAAGGCCCCCACCGGCACGCGCATCGAGCGCACGGAAGAGCTGGCCCAGGAAGCCACCCGGCTCATCAAGGAAGAGGTCGGCCCCGAGAACGTGGAGGCCACCGTCGGCTACGTCGGGATGTTCCCGACCAACTACCCGATCCAGGCGGTCCACCAGTGGACCAGCGGCCCCGGCGAGTGCCTGCTGAAGGTCGCACTGAAAGAGGGTGCGTCCGGGCAGTTGGAAGGGCAGAAAGAGCGGCTCCGAACGAAGCTCGACGCCGGGCTGAAGGCGTGGCTCACAACGCGGTGGAAAGAGGACGGCCTCGCGCAAGCGGACATCGACACCCGACTGCCCGGGGTGCGGTTGTCGTTCGAGCCCGGCGACCTCGTGAGCGACGTGATGAGTTTCGGTTCGCCCACACCCGTGGAGGTGCAGGTGAGCGGCAGCAACATGGCGACCAACCTGACCTTCGCGGGCCGGTTGCGCGAGAAGCTGGCGGCGATCCCGGAGTTGCGCGACGTGCAACTGAACCCCGCCCAGGACTACCCGACCATCAACCTGAACATCGACCGCGCCCGGGCCGGCACGATGATGCTCACCGCCCGCGACATCGGGTTGTCGCTGATTCCGGCGACCGCGTCGAGCCGCTACATCCAGCCCATCTACTGGCGCGACCCGGTGAACGGGCAGGCGTACATCGTCCAGGTCCAGATCCCGCCGCCGCAGATCGGCACCGCCGACGCGCTGGGCAGCACCCCCGTCGGCCGGCGCCACACGGCCGACAACGCCAGCGATCACACCGGCACGAACGGCACGATCTACCTCCACGACGTGCTGGCCCCGAGCGGCGGGCTGACACACGTTACCAGCGCCGAAGAGGTCTACCGGTACAACATGCGCCGCGCCGCGAGCATCACCGCCAACGTGTCCACGCAAGACCTGGGCAGGGTGCGCAAGGTGGTTCAGCGGGCCATCGCGGAAGTCGGCGCCCCGCCGCGCGGGGTGCAAGTGGACATCCGCGGGCAGTTGAACACGCTCACCGTGGTGCAAACCAGCCTCGGCCGCGGGCTGCTGCTGGCGGTGCTGACGATCGCGCTTCTGCTCACCGCCTACTTCCAGTCGGTGAAGCTGGCGCTGGTCTCGGTGGCCGCGGTCCCCGCGACTCTGTGCGGAGTGGGGCTCACGCTGTGGGTCACGAACACGACGCTGAACCTCCAGTCCTTCATGGGCGCGATCATGGCGCTGGGCGTGTCCGTGGCCAACGCGATCCTGCTCGTCACGTTCGCCGAGCGGGCGCGAACGGCCCACGGCGGCGCGGTCCGCGCCGCGGTCGAGGGCGGGCGGGCGCGGCTGCGGCCGATCCTGATGACGAGCTGCGCGATGATCGCGGGGATGCTGCCAATGGCGATCGGTGCGGCCGCCGGCGGCGACCAGACCGCGCCGCTGGGTCGTGCGGTGGTCGGCGGCCTCACCGCATCGACCCTCGCCACCCTGCTGTTGCTGCCGGCGGTGTTCGCGGTCGCGCAGCGGAAGGCCGGAGTCGTGGGCGCGTCGATGGACCCGGACGACCCGAACAGCGGCCGGTACGACGAGAACAAGGTGCAACTGTTCGACGAGTGATCGCCGCACTTCTGGCCACTCGCACGCCCTTGGTGCGAGCAGCCGACACCCGTTCGGGTCCGAACGGGTATCGCGATGCGCCGGATCGCAATTGCCGCAATCGCTTTCACAACAAGACGTTACATCACTTTCGCCGATCTGCATTGGAGCCACCCTCCGTTCGTTTGAAAGCGTTATTCGGGTTTTGCAGGCCGGACTCGGTGGTAGCAGCACGCCCGCGGATGGGTAGCGAATCGGTAGCCGCAAGCCCGCGAACGTCCCGCCTTGCCCCCAGTCGGATGCCGCTGCTACGCCAACACTGCCCCGCCACTCGCCGTCGCGCGTGTGGGTGTAACCCCCGTTACACCCACACGGGCGACGGTGTTTTCCCTGGGACCGCGGACGTCCCGTCCGCTGCTCCGAGTGTGAGAACGCTTGGCGGACAGCCGCAACTCGACACTCGGCGCCAACCAGCGGACGGGACGTCCGCGGTCCCTGGTAAAGAGCGTTACCGACCGGCGTCAACCGTTGCGCCTCGCCGACCAGTTGAGTCACGCGCGCAGCGCCCCTATCCCTCTGATGGCAGCGCCCCGGAACGACCGGATGAGCCGCGAGTGCGGCCGAGATTTCCCAGCGCTTTGAAAGCAACCGAGTATAACCGCAGTATACCAAGCCATTCCCTCCATCCGCCCGCGCGGACGAACCAGCCCCCCCAAACCCAAACAACCTCTCGAATTTATGCAAAACCACGATCCGCAAGCGATCTTCGACCAAAAACACGCAGCCGGTTACGACCAGCGGTGGGCCAAATTGGCCCCGCTACGGGACGCACTCCATTTGTTCATCGGGGCGGTGCTTTCCGACCTGAAGGCCGACGCGCGTGTGCTCTGCGTCGGTGTCGGGACCGGTTCGGAGTTGATTTACCTGACGCAGCGGTTCCCGCGGTGGCACTTCACCGCGGTGGAGCCGTCAACGGCAATGCTCGACGTGTGCCGACGGAAGGCCGAGGAATGCGGCGTATCGGACCGGTGCGTGTTCCACGCGGGCTATCTGGATTCACTGCCGCCGTCCGACACGTTCGACGCGGCCACGTCTTTGCTGGTGTCGCAGTTCGTTCTGGACCGGCAGGCGCGCGTGGGCTTCTTCCGGGCGATCGCGAACCGTCTGCACCCGCGGGCGTTCTTGATTAACGCGGACCTGACTGCGGACACAAGCTCCGCGGAGTACCAGAGTTTGCTTGAGGTCTGGCTGCGGATCATGAAGTCCGCGGATTTCACCCCCGAAGATCTCGACCGTCTCCGCACCGCTTACAGTCGCGACGTTGCCGTGCTGCCCGCAAACGAGGTCCGCGCGATCCTGACGGCGGGCGGCTTTGGCGACCCAGTTCAGTTCCTCCAAACCGGTCTCATTCACGCGTGGTACACGAGGCGCGCGTGAGCCCGGGTGTGATCGTCTGACCATCAATCACCCACAGATCCGCGTTAATGCGCGTTGATGTCGGCGCCGGAGCGCGGGCCTCTGGCCCGCTTGAGATCAGCGGTTCGATTCGGCTACGGGAGGACTCAAGGCGCCTACCAGCGGGCCGTTTGAGGCCGGGGCGACACACAATACCCTTGGCGCGCATCAATGCCAGCGCCGGAGCGCGGGCCTCTGGCCCGCTTGAGATCAGCGGTTCGATTCGGCTACGGGAGAACTCAAGGCGCACTCCCGGCGCATACCAGCGGGCCAGAGGCCCGCGCTCCGGCGCCAGCACTACTCACGCTTCAGTATCAGCCGATCCTCTCGGACCGTTTCAAAAATCACCAGAATTGCGCGCGGGTCTGTCGGCGTGCCGGCCTCTTATACTGGCGGCGAACCGGAGGAACCGACATGGCTGGGGTTCGACTGGCCGCGCTGGTGCGGAAGCTGCGGCGCGACGCCGTTTTCGACTCGGGCGGTGACTCCGACGCGGACCTGCTCGCGCGCTTCGCATCGGCGCGCGACGAGCTGGCGTTCGAGCTGCTCGTGTGGCGGCACGGCGCAATGGTGCTGGCAGCGTGCCGGCGCGCGTTGGGACACACCGAGGATGCCGAGGACGCGTTCCAGGCCACGTTCCTCGTATTGGCGCGCAAGGCCCACGCGGTCCGCCGGGGAACCGCGGTCCCGGCCTGGCTCCACCGGGTCGCCGTGCGGATCGCGCACCGGCTCGCGGCCGGTCGTCGGCCGACTACCACCCTCGCCACAGAGCCCGCGGCCCGCGCCACACCCGACGCGGCCGAGTTGCACGAACTGCGTGGCATGCTCGACGCCGAGATCGACCGGCTCTCCGAACCGTACCGGCGAGCGTTCGTGCTGTGCTACCTGGAGGGGCTGTCGAACGCGGACGCGGCCCGGGAACTCGGTTGCCCGGTGGGCACCATCGAATCCCGGCTGACGGCCGCACGCCGCACCCTCCGAACCCGCCTCGTGCGGCGGCTTCCGCTGCCCGCCGGGGCGCTGGCCGCACTCGGGTTCCTCCCGACCCTGTCGGCAACTGCGGTCGCCGAAGTGAAGCGCGCCGCGGCGGTCGCCGCGACCCGCGGACTCCGGGCCGCGATCGGAATTGCACGCGAGCCGGCCGTGCGGCTGGCGGAAAGGGCAATGATCATGACGAAGCTGCAAAAGTGGGTCGTGGGCACAATGAGTCTCGCCCTGTTCGGGCTGGCCGTGGGCATCGGGTGGGCAGGCCCGGACGCCGAGCCTCCCGAGCCTCCGAAAGTGGTGACAGCGCACCCGGTAAGCGCACCACCAGACACTAAGGTGCAGTTGGACAGTGCTCCGCCGCCCAAGCCGGTGGAACCCAAACCAAAAGATACTTGGCCGCTCGCGTGGCGCAGAACGCTGGACGGCTACGGACATCTCATCGGCGTTACCCCCGACGGAAAGTCGCTCCTCATGCGCCACGACCGCGGAGTGAACCTGATACCACTTACAGAAAAAAATGCGCGCACATTTTCATCAGCAAATAATGTGTCAGGAGCTGCATTGTCTGCTGACGGAAAGTTCGTCGCAACTGCCGAAGGTATTAACGGGGTGAAGATTCGAGACCGCATGAGCGGCCGAGTCGTCGAGGCCCTCTGGCCGAGTGGCGATCTCCCGGCACAACAGGTTGCGTTCACGCCCGATGGGGCAAAGCTCGTTGTCTTATGTTGGCGTAGGTCCGCACCCTCAAGGTTTGGCGCCGCGGGGGCACCACCCGCAAAGAGTAAGGCCGCACGCACTGAGACGGTCCGCCTCTCGGTGTGGGACATGGCAACGCTGAAGGAACTTACTCAGCCTGCGCATGAAGAGACTTTCGACGATTCGCAAGAGCTGAGGTACGTGCTGTCTCGGTACGGACGGTTCGCACTCCGAACTCAGGCCGTGTTCGAGAAGACCGGAACGGACACGCAATTCAAAGCGCGCCAGTTCACGGTCATCGACACGGTCAGCGGTGCCGCCGCCAAACCGCTCGAATTGCCCCACTACGTCAGTCAAGCGGCCTTTCCGGACGCCCTCTCCCCTGATGGGAAGATCATTGCTGCATTGAACACGGACGGCAGCAGGCTCCAGTTCTTCAATTCGGATACGGGTCGGGAGCGATTTAAAGTGTCCGCACTTCGCCGCCCGGTGAAGGCCGTGGCATTTTCCCCGAACGGTAAATTCGTGGCCGCCGCAACGGGTGTTGATTCGTCGTCCGGCCGCGGCGACGCGATTGCAGCCCCATCCGAGGTTGTCATCTGGGAAACGGCCACCGGAAAGGAGGTCGCCCGGCTGATCGATAAAGATAGCATTCGCGACTACACAGCCCTGACGTTCAGCCCGAACGGGTCTTTTCTGGCCGCTCAATCCAAGGACGACTTCATCTCAATCTGGGGACAACTGCCGGCCGCAGAACCGGCACCGGAAGCACGCAAGCCGTCCCAACCGCCGGCGAAGTCGTCACCCACCGCACCAGACCGGTTTCAGGCACTGATGAGCGGCCTCGGGGCCGAAGGGGTGACCGATGCCCGCCGTGTTGAGGTGCTGTTCCTTGCCGCGCTCGGGCGGTTCCCCACGGACGTAGAGGCTCGCACTCTCGCGGCCCAACTTGCTCGCAGCAGCGATAAGGCCGCCGCACTCCGCGAGTTACTCGGCACGCTCACCGAAACGGCCGAGTTCCGCGCGCACGCCGCCGAGTTGCAGCGGATGGTGAAGTAAAAACCGTACTGTGTCGGCCGCACAGGGCGGGAGCACAGGGCTTCCGCCCTGTGCTACGCGAGCCGGCCCCTCCGGGGCGGAGAACAAGTTAAAAGGCGAAAGTGCAAAGGCAAAAGGATTGCACCTCTTTTGCCTTTGCACGTTCCTCTTTTGGACACTTCTCGCTGGACGCGACAGCGGGTACTGCGTTGCGGTGATTGATCTTGTGAAAGAGTCCAGCCGGTGCCTTTTTGGGGGTTACCACACCAACCCATCAAGGACACCGGCATGGACCGCGCTCATGTGCGCGTTGTGTCGAAGAGTTGTGCCCCGGAGACCTTCCCGTGCCCCCGGTGCGGAGAACGGGGACGGCGGAAAGGTACCCACACCCGCCGCGTTCGGGACATCGCCTACGGGGAAATCGTGTTCCTCGAGTTGACCGTTGGAGAATACCGCGCCACCTGTGCCTGTTGCAAGACCTTCCGCTCTCAGATCGAAGGGATCGAACCTCGAGCCGAGTACACCAACCGCGTTCGCGAGGCCGTCATCGACCGACTCCTCGAGGACGGCATGAGCGCCCATCGGCTCCAACAGGCGTTGCGTCGGGACTTCCTCCTGGATCTGTCCGACGGGTTCCTCTCGGACTGCCTGGACTGGAAGGTGCGCCAGACCGACATGCCCGGGTACCGCCAGTGGACGCTTGACAACTTCTCGGGCACCCTGTGCATCGACGAGCTGCACTTGGGCCACCGCACGCTCCTGTTGGCCACCGACCCGATCGGCGATTTCCCGGTGGCCTTCGCCGTGGTCTCGGCCAACGATCAGGCCCATATGCGTGGGTTCCTGAACAACCTGCGGAACCACGGGTTCTTGCCCCAAGTGGTCGTCACCGATGGCTCGAACCTGTACCCCACCGTGTTGGCGGACCTGTGGCCCCACGCCCGTCACCAGCTGTGCGTGTTCCATGTCCTCAAGGACATCAATACCCATGTCTTCGATGCCCTGCGACGGCTCCGACGCGCGCTCGCCCGAAAAGGGGGACGGAAGCGACGTCGGGGCCGGCCGAGCAAGGCCCAGAAACAGGCCCGGGCACGCCGCGGGAAGACCAAGACGGAGCAAGGGCACTTCGTGTGGAAGCATCGGCACCTGATCGTGACCCGACCCGAACATCTGGATGGGCGACAACGCCGCTGGCTCAGCCAGATGTTCGGTTACCTGCCCGCGCTGCGGGCGCTCCGCGCGTTCGCGCTTCGGATCTATCGGCTGTTCGACCCCGAGCAAAGCCCTCATCAAGCGCGGTGCCGTCGGGCGGCTCTGGTCCGAGACGCACAGTACCAATCCGATCCCGACCTGTCCTCGGCGTTGGAACTGCTGAGCGCCGAGAAGTTCGACAAGATGATGGCGTTCCTGCACAGCCCCCACGCTCGACGGGTTCGGACCAATAACCACGTGGAGCGCACCAATCGGCGCCTCCGATACTTGGAAAAGGTGCGGTACAAATGGCGTCGGCGAAGGACCATCGTCCGGTTCATCGTCCTGGCCCTGGATCGCTGGCACCAACAACGCTTGACCCAAAAACAAACCGCGGTCACGCCGGATACACAGTCGAAGGGTGTGGAGACCAGAAAGCCGGCATCATGAAGTTGTCGCGTTCAGCGAGAAGTCTCCTCTTTTGCCTTGGTTTCGCACCCCGGAGGGGTCGCCGGACGTAGCACAGGGCGGTAGCCCTGTGCACCAACACCCTTCAACCCGATCCGGCATTAACCCGGCGAAGCGCGAGTAAAGAGGCGAAGGTGTGAAGGCAAAAGGGGTTGCTACCTTTTTGCCTTCACACCTTCGCCTCCTCACTTGCGCTCGACTTACCCGCAGCCGGTGGTTTCACCGCAGGTGTCGCACTTCATGCACGCCCCGCTGCGCACCAGCGTGAGCTGCTGACAGTTCGAGCACGGGTCGCCCTCGTAGCCCTTCAGCCGGGCCGCCCGGATCTTCTCAGCCTGCGTACCCGCCACCGGGGTGTAACTGTTCCGCGGCGGGAGAACGGCGGTGCCGTTCCCGTTCGCCTTCGCGTGCCCGTTCCCGTTGCCGTTCGCGTGCCCGTTACCGTTGCCGTTGGTTACCCGCGGCGGGGGCGTCTGGATCACGTCGCTGCTCGGCTTCGGGGCCGTTCCCGTGGTCCCCGGCTTCGCATGCGCCGAGCGCGGGTGCTCGATCGCGGGCTTCGGCGGCGCCTTCGTGTCGACGGTGCGGGTGCTCACCACCACCTCGTCGTCGAAGTCGGGGTCGTCGTCGTCGTCGTGCATCGTGTCCCCGCGCAGGTCCTCGGGGAGCACGTGGGCCAGGTCCTTGCGGTCCAGGTACGTGATCGCCAGCTCGCGGAAGATGTAGTCGATGATCGACGTGGACATCTTGATGTACGGGTTCCCCTGCACCACCCCGTTCGGCTCGAAGCGGGTGAACAGGAACGCGTCGATGTACTCCTCCAGCGGCACCCCGTGCTGGAGCCCGAGCGACACCGCGATGGCGAAGCAGTTGGTCATGCTCCGGAACGCGGCGCCCTCCTTGTGCATGTCGATGAAGATCTCGCCGAGCGTGCCGTCCTCGTACTCGCCGGTGCGGATGTACATCTTGTGGTTGCCGATGCGGGCCTTCTGGGTGTAGCCCGCGCGGCGGTCCGGCAGCCGCCGCCGCTTCGCGATGTACCGGTGAACGATCCGCTCGGTGATCTTCTCGGCCACCTGCACCTGCGGCGCCTTCGCCTCGGCCTTCTCGGCCTCCGGCGTGACCGACGCGAGCAGCGCCGCCTCCGGCGAGTCCGCGACGGAGTTCAGCGGCTGGGACAGCTTCGAGCCGTCGCGGTAGAGCGCGTTGGCCTTGGTCATCAACTGCCACGACAGCAGGTACGCCTTCTTCACGTCCTCGACGGTGGCGTCGTAGGGCATGTTGATGGTCTTCGAGATCGCCCCGCTGATGTACGGCTGGGCCGCGGCCATCATGCGGATGTGCGACTCCCACGACAGGTACCGCTTGCCGGTCTTGCCGCACTTGTTGGCGCAGTCGAACACCGCGTAGTGCTCGGGCTTCAGGTGCGGGGCGCCCTCAATGGTCATCGTGCCGCACACGTAGCCGTTGGCCTCCGCGACCTGGGTCTTCGAGAACCCGAGGTGCGTGAGCAGGTCGAACGTCGGCGCGGCGAGCGCCTCCGCCGGCACCTTCAGCACGTTCTTGACGAAGTCCTCGCCGAGGGTCCAGGTGTTGAACACGAACGGCAGCTCGAAGGTGCCGGGCAGTTGCGCCTCGATCTTCTTCAGCAACTCGTCCGTGAACCCCTTGGCCTTCAGCACGGCCGGGTTGATGTGCGGGCACCCGTGCAGCGTCGCGGCGCCGCGGCTGTACCGCACGATGTCCTCGATCTGCCAGTTGGCGTAGCCCAGCTTGGCGAGCGCCGGCGGCACCGACTGGTTGATGATCTTGAAGTACCCGCCGCCGGCCAGCTTCTTGAACTTCACCAGC
Organism: Gemmata obscuriglobus; assembly: GCF_008065095.1. Classification (NCBI taxonomy): domain Bacteria; kingdom Pseudomonadati; phylum Planctomycetota; class Planctomycetia; order Gemmatales; family Gemmataceae; genus Gemmata; species Gemmata obscuriglobus. The sequence continues at coordinate 5,327,011 of NZ_CP042911.1, forward strand.
GCGAAGTCCGGCTCGATGCCGGTGGTGTCACAATCCATCACCAACCCGATAGTGCCGGTTGGAGCGACAACCGTGACCTGGGCGTTGCGGTACCCGTGGCGCTCGCCGAGTTCGAGCATCCGGTCGGACTCGCGGCGGGCGGCGGCGAGCAGGTCGGGCGGGCAGTACCGGGCGTCGATGCCGACCGGGTACACCGACAGCCCCTCGTACTCGGCGGGGGCGGCGTTGTAGGCCGCGCGGCGGTGGTTGCGGACCACCCGCAGCATGTGGTCGCGGTTGGCGGCGTAGCGGGCGAACGGCCCCACCTCCGCGGCCATCTCGGCGCTGGCGGCGTAGGCCCCGGCGTGCATGATCGCGGTCAGCGCGCCGCACTGCGCCCGGCCCTCGGCCGAGTCGTAGGAGATGCCCTGCACCATCAGCAGCGCGCCGAGGTTGGCGTACCCGAGGCCGAGCGTGCGGAAGTCGTACGACTTCTGCGCGACCGACTGGCTCGGGAACTGCGCCATGTACACGCTGACCTCAAGGATCATGGTCCAGATGCGGACCGCGTGCCGGTACGCCTCAATGTCGAACTTGCCGGCCTTCGTGTCGAAGAACGTGGTCAGGTTCAGCGACGCGAGGTTGCACGCCGTGTCGTCGAGGAAGAGGTACTCCGAGCACGGGTTGCTCGCGCGGATCTCGCCGTCGAGCGGGCATGTGTGCCATTCGTTGATGGTGGTGTGGAACTGCACGCCGGGGTCGGCGCAGCTCCACGCGGCGTAGCTGATCTGGTCCCACAGCTCGCGGGCCGGCAGCGTCTTCTTGGCCTTGGGCGCGCGGCCCTCCTTCTTGGCCTTCTCCAGCTCGGTGCGCCAGAAGAGCTGCCACGGGCCGTTGTTCTCGACGGCGCGCATGAACTCGTTCGGGATGCGCACCGAGTTGTTGCTGTTCTGGCCGGAGACCGTGTAGTACGCCTTCGAGTTCCAGTCGGTGTCGTACTCGTCGATCTCGATGCTCTTCCAGCCCTGGCGGGCCAGTTGCAGCACGCGGGCGATGTAGTTCTCGGGGAGCAGCGCCGCGCGGGCTTCAAGAACCGCCTTGCGCAGGGCGGCGTTCTTGGTCGGGTCGTAGCGCTCCTCGGCGACGGCGTGCCCGTGCAGCGCCCGCATGATCGCGTTGAGGTGCTTGTTCAGGAGGCGCGAGCCGGTGACGAGGTCCGCGACCTTCTGTTCCTCGGTGACCTTCCAGTTCACGAACTCTTCGATGTCCGGGTGGTCCAGGTCGAGCACGACCATCTTGGCGGCGCGGCGGGTGGTGCCGCCGCTCTTGATGGCCCCCGCGGCGCGGTCGCCGATCTTGAGGAAGCTCATCAGCCCCGACGACTTGCCGCCGCCGGACAGCGGCTCGCCCTCGCCTCGGAGCGAGGAGAAGTTCGAGCCCGTGCCGCTGCCGTACTTGAAGATGCGCGCCTCGCGCACCCACAGGTCCATGATGCCGCCTTCGTTCACGAGGTCGTCCGCGACCTCCTGAATGAAGCACGCGTGCGGGGCCGGCCGCTCGTAAGCGGACGTGGAGCGTTCCAGCTCGCCCGAGAGGGGGTTGACGAAGAAGTGGCCCTGGGGCGGTCCCTCGATCCCGTACGCCCAGTGGAGACCGGTGTTGAACCACTGCGGGCTGTTGGGCGCCGCCATCTGCATGGCGAGCATGTAGCAGACTTCGTCGTAGAACGCGCGGGCGTCGCGCTCGCTGGTGAAGTAGCCGCCCTTCCAGCCCCAGTAGGTCCAGCAGCCCGCGAGCCGGTGGAACACCTGGCGCGAGTCCGTTTCGCCACCGGCAGGCGTGTCGGCCGACACCGGCGCGCTGCGCTGAATCCAGGCCGGAACGTTTTCTTCGTGAACGCGGTTGAGGCGCGCCGGGACGCCCGCGCGACGGAAGTACTTCTGAGCGAGGATGTCGACCGCCACCTGCGACCACTTCGCCGGCACCATCACGTCCGTCATCTCGAACACGACCGACCCGTTCGGGTTGCGGATCGTGGAGCTGCGCGGGGCGAACTCGATGCCGACGAAAGGGTCTTGCCCTTCACGAGTGAAACGGCGCGTGATCAGCATGGCGTAGTCCGGCAGTTAAAGAGGCGAAGAAGAGCGGACTTCCATGAACCGCGTCTTCATGATGCCTCAGCCTGTCAGTGATCGGCAGACGGGGACGGCGAGTCGCGGGCAAGATTTACCAGCCTTGCCCAGGCGCCCGATGCGCTCCCCCGACAATCGTCACAGACAGCGCAATCTATCGGCTCACTCTAGTGAACAAGTTTCCAGAAAATCTATGTCTCTGTCAAGCCGTGAGTTGCGCCCGCGATCTGCGCCGGACATGAACCGCGCATACCGTTATGCGACGCGGGCCGGCCTCTCCATCTTGGAAAGGCCGGCCCGCGTCGCACACCGACGGGAACACTGTGTGCCGTATCCGTCACCCACCCGCGCCGGGCACGAACGGCAGCGTCAGACCGGGTTGGTCCTGGTACTTGCCCTGTTTGTCCGCGTAGCTCGTCTTGCAGACCGCTTCGGCCTTATAGAAGAGGATCTGCGCGATCCCCTCCCCCGCGTAAATCTTCGCGGGCAGAGGCGTTGTGTTGCTGATCTCGATCGTGACACGGCCGCGCCATTCTGGTTCCAGCGGCGTTACGTTCACGATGATCCCACACCGCGCGTACGTACTCTTCCCAACGCATACGCACAGGATGTCGCGCGGGATTTCCAGGTATTCGACCGTTTCCGCCAGGGCGAAGCTGTTCGGCGGGATGATGCAGAAATCCGCGTCCACATCCACGAACGACTTCGGGTCGAAGTTCTTCGGATCGACCGTGCTGCCCCAGACGTTCGTGAACACCTTGAAGTGCCGGTCCACGCGCACGTCGTAGCCGTAGCTGGTCACGCCGTAGGAGATGATCCCGGGCCGGTGCTGCTGCGGGGCGAACGGCACGATCTTTACGTCGCGTTCAATCATCCAGTCGGGAAGTACGCCCATCACCCGGCCTCCTGCACTAATTCACCCTCTCCATATCGGCGCCCGAGGCCGCACGACTGCACGAAACGCGCAAGAAGGGTCGGCCGGGGCGATCAACAAGAACTGCGGTAGCGGGGTCGCGGCCCGGACCGATACAACAAGTGCCAATCAGCTTACCAGACGCGAGCACCCACAAATGGCGCCCACCATCCTGTTCCTGGCTCTCGCGACCGCGGCCCCCGCCACCGAGCTGCAAACGGAGTTGTGGCAGGTCACGCCGGGCGCGGCGGCGAAGCGGTGGGCCGCACCCGCGCAGCCGGTCACCAACACGCGGGCCGTCGTGCTGATTCCGGGGTTGCACTTCCACCCGTTGCGGCCGGTTAAGGCCGTGAAGCCCGAATTGCGCCACTGGCAGCACCCCAAGAGCGAACTGGTCAAGGCGCTCTCTAAGGACTTTGACGTGTTCGCGTTCGCCTACTCGCAAACGGTGAGCCTCGACGATGTCGCACAGTCACCGGGACTACGCACCTTCGTGGCGGAACTCCGCAAGGCGGGTTACACCGAGATCGTCCTCGTCGGGCACTCGGCGGGCGGAATCATCGGCCGGCAGTTCGCGGACCAGAACCCCGATGCCGGCGTCACGAAGGTGATCGCGGTGGCGTCCCCGTTCGCCGGGGCCGAACTCGCGACGCTCAACGTGGGCTACCCGAAGGCGCAAGCGCCGTTCGTGAAGTCGCTGACCCCGGAAGCGCGTAAGGCGGCGGTTGGCGCCAACACCTTCAACAAAGAGATCGAGTTCGCGTGCGTCGTGTGCAAGGTCAAGCGGCTCGAATCGGACGGCGTGGTGAACCTCCGCAGCCAGTGGCCCGAAGAGCTTCAGAAGCTCGGCGTTCCGGCGGTGCTCGCAACCGTGAGCCACACGGAAGCGATGGACGAGGCCGAGAGCACCAAGACCATTCACGCGCTCGCCACGGGAAAGCTCGCCCGCTGGTCCGACGAGGAAGTGACCAACGCCCGCAAGGTGCTGTTCGGCGAGACGGTCACGCGCAACAGCTTCTTGCGCCGGCAGGCGAAGTGAAGTTGACGTGACCCCGGCACTCAAAGGTGCAAAACACGTTAGCGAACCACCGGGGCCACGCCGCACCATTCTACGCACCCGACCCGAAACCAATTCGAGGAAGCGACATGGCGCGCTGGCTGTTCAAGGAAGAACCCGAGACGTACAGCTTCGCCGACCTCCAGCGCGACGGTCAGGCCACCTGGACCGGCGTCAGCAACGCACTCGCCCAGAAGCACTTGCGCGCGGTCAAGAAGGGCGATCTCGTCTTCTTCTACGCCACGGGAAAGATCAAAGCCGTCGTCGGCGTGGTGGAAGTCATTGGCGACCCGTCACCGGACCCAACCGACGACACGGGTAAGTGCGTGGCGGTGACCGTCAAGCCACTCCGGGCACTTGCAAAGCCGGTATTGCTTGCCACCGTCAAGGCCGACCCGGCTTTCGCGTCCTGGGAATTGGTGAAGCAAGCTCGGCTGTCGGTGATGCCTGTTCCGGATGCGCTATGGGAGCGGATCGAAGCGTTGGCGCAAGGTTGACGGATCGCGGCGCCTCTGTCGCACTCCCCAAATTGCCAGGCCCGCCGGGCCGTCCCGCTATTCATGTTGGGGGACCCCGATAAGCCGTTGGGCACGGTCGGGGTGTATCCGGAGCCACTCAATGGCTTCGGAACAACGGTTGGCCGGGACGGTGTGTAACACGTGGATCACGGCCTTACAGAGCGCGGCCAGCACCTGCAGCGCGGCACCCCGGCGCATCCTCGGTCTTGGCGTCCACCCGCACCTGGACCAGCACCGCGCGCCGCCGGGGCGTATGCGGTCAGCCGGTGCGCGCCCGACCCGTCCCCGTGCCGGCTGCCGCGCAAGGTCTTGCCGTCCAAAGCGATGTGGACCCGGGCCACGGGGCCGACGCGCCCGTCGAGCCACCGGGTCCGGGCCGCTTCGAGTTGCTGGGGATCGAACCGGCGCAGGGTCCGGGACAGGGTCGATGCGGCCGGGGTCTTGCCGCGTCGGAACCCGAGCGCGTGGGCCAGCGGGAACCCGTGCTGGCGCCCGAACCGAGCGATTCCCTGGAGGCTCGTGCGCCCCATCAGCAGGGACAACGTGACCAACCCGAGCACCGCTCGCAGCGGGTCAATCCGGCCCTGCAACCCGCGCGGGTTGCGCGGGCATCGAACACCTCGGGCTGAAGGAATTCCCCAGCTACCCAACAAACCCGCTCGAGCCAAGATGAAATAAGGAACGGCCCTGGTGAAGGTTCAAGCGCGAATGATCGCGATTGACGGGATGGTGTTGGTGCTGTGAAAAAGCGATGCGGATCAGGCGAATGACTTCTCGCCGCAGAATCCCGCGATGGGCCGAAGCGGGCACGCGACGACGGGTGTCAGGTAAGGTGTCCCCCGCCCGGTGTGGTTCCGGACGAGGGAGTTTGTGGTGGCTCGTTCTGCGGCCACGGAACGAGCCGGGGCGGCTGCCCGTTTGCGTAAGTCGTTGCTATTTCGCCACATCGGTGGCGCGGCTCTCGCGGATCACCGTGACCTTGATTTCGCCGGGGTAGTCGAGCTGCTGCTCGATCGCCCGAGCGATGTCCCGGCAGATGCGGACCGCGTCGGCGTCGGTGGTGCGGTGCGCGTTCGCCAGCACCCGCAACTCGCGGCCCGCCTGAATCGCGAACGCGTGGTCCACTTCCGGGAACCCGCACGCGACCGCTTCCAGGTCCGCGAGACGCTTCACGTACTTCTCAAGTGTTTCGCGCCGCGCTCCCGGCCGGCTCGCGCTGATCGCGTCCGCCGACGCCACCAGGACGGTGTAAATGTTGTCGATGGTGATGTCGTCGTGGTGCCCGGCGATCGCGTGGAGCACCTCCTTGCTCGACTCGCCGTATCGCTTCGCCAGTTCGGCCCCCACCTTGGGGTGGCCCCCTTCCATCTCGTGGTCCGCGGCCTTGCCCACGTCGTGCAGCAGCCCGCACCGGCGGGCGAGTTGGGCGTTCAGCCCCAGCTCGGACGCCATGATCCCGCACAGGTGCGCCACCTCGACCGAGTGGGCGAGTACGTTCTGGCTGTAGCTCGTGCGGAACCGCAGCCGGCCCAGCAGGTACACCAGTTTCTCGTGCGGCATCGGCACGTCGGCGTCGAGCACCGCTTTCGTGCCCAGTTCCTGGATGTGCTTCTCCATCTCGGCCTGCGTCTCCGCCACCACCTCTTCGATGCGGGTCGGGTGGATGCGGCCGTCCTGGATCAGCTTGGTGAGCGCGAGGCGGGCGATCTCGCGGCGCACGTTGTCGAACGCCGACACGATGACCACCCCGGGCGTGTCGTCCACGATCACGTCCACGCCGGTGAGCTTCTCGAAGGTGCGGATGTTGCGCCCCTCGCGGCCGATGATCCGGCCCTTCATGTCGTCCGACGGGATGTCCACGGTGCTGACCGTCGCGCCGGCGGTCTGGTGCGCGGCGTACCGCTGGATCGCGATCGTCACGATCTCGCGGGCGGTCGCCTCGGCCTGCTGCTTCACCCGCTCCTCGTGCTGGCGGATCTTCTTCGCCACCTCCTCGGCGAGTTCGCGCTCCAGGCGCTCCAGGAGCAGCTTCTGCGCCTCGTCGCGGGACAGACCACTGATCTCGTGCAGCCGCTTCGTTTCCGCCTCCACCAGCTCGTCGAGGTGGCGGGCCTTGTGGTCGAGGGCGCTCTCGCGCTCGGCCAGCTTCTCGCGGGCGGCGTCGAGCTGCTTGTCCTTGCGGGCCAGCTCGCGGTGCTGCTGCTCCAGGGCGTCCTCGCGCTTCTCCACGCGGCGCTCGAACTCGCGCACCTCGGCGCGCGCGGTCTCCAGCTCGCGGCTCAGCTCCTCGCGGCGGCGGACGGCCTCGTCGCGGGCCTTCAACTCGGCGTCGCGGACGATGCGGTCGGCGTCGCGGCGGGACTCTTCGATCAGCTCTTCGCCCTTGGCGGCTGCGAGACGCAGGGCCTCGGGGTCCGGGACCGTGACATGGGGCACCGGAGCCGCCAGGGGCGACGACCGGCGCACGACCAGGTACGTGCCGCCGATGCTCACGAGCACCGCGGCGACGACCAGCCCGCCGATCAGTAGCGGGTCCATTGTGAGCCACTCCTTACGGTGGCCCGTCGAAGCTCGGCAGCGGGACGGCCGGTCCGCGCCATCACGAACCCGGTTCGCGGGCGCGAGCGGGCGCGGAACGGCGCACGAACCTGGTCCCCTCCACATGAAAACGGCTATCACCCGGTCGGGCACGAGGCACCGGCCGGGCGGTCGTCGGTGTCAAGCCCCGCGCGCGGCGGGTCCGAGGTGCGACGGGCGAACCGGTATCGCTTTTGAGGTTAAACGGGTCGCGTACCGTCCGTGACGGTCGCCGGCGAGACGACCGCGCCCGTGGAATCCCGCGCGGCCGTCCTGGCGCGCCGGGGGTTGTGGTTATTATTACCGGCGCGAAGTTCGGCTGCAACTGAACACCGCGCCAAGTTCGGATTCCGCTTTTCGCGAAACCCGCGCACCCGGCCGGGGCGTTGCGGGCAATTCCTTTCGGTGACCCGTAACGGAGCAGGTCAAGGGGCTTGAGCGGGAACTGGCTCAAACCCCTTCGCCGGTATCAGGGTGTGCAGAGGTGTTGACCGCGGAACTGGAGCACCTCCGAACTCTACGGCGTATGTGTCTCAATTGCGTTAATCGATTGATCGTCTGTGCAAAGACACCGGGCGCAAATGAAAACTGATAACATTCACTGCACTTGCATGATTTCTTCACATTTACCTATGTCATTTAACTGCATAAGTTTGCGCTGACTGATGAGGCGGCATTAAGACCCTGTGTCGCTCAGATGCGGCGATGCCACTTCCCGCTCCGCGAAGCGCCATACGCTAGTCAACGTCACGCCCAATAGCTCGCCATACCCCCGCCAGCCCGCCACTGCCGTTGGCAAAATTCTGAGGTTTTTTGATGACGCGTCGTAACGCGCCACGCGGATTTACACTTATCGAATTGCTGGTGGTGATTGCGATCATCGCCGTTCTTATCGGGCTCCTGCTCCCGGCCGTGCAGAAGGTGCGCGAGGCCGCGGCACGCATGAGTTGCACGAACAATCTCAAACAGATCGGTTTAGCGTTCCACAGCCACCACGGCGCTATCGGCCGGTTCCCGCACGCCGGGTCTGACGGGCCGGTCAAAACCTGTTGCGAATCGGACACCGGTAACCGGGTCGCTTGGTCGTGGATGTTCCATCTGCTCCCGTACATCGAGCAAGAGAACCTGTACCGGAACACGGACGACACGGTCGTCCAAAATACGGCAGTTAAAACCTATTACTGCCCGACCCGACGTCAGCCCATCGTGTACTCGGACGGCGCCCGCTGCGACTACGCGGGCAACGGCGGGCGTAACATGACGGAGGCCGGCAAAAGCGGGATGCTCGTGCGCCAGTGGGCCACGCTCCCCCAACCGGCGGGAACCGAACCGAACCAGAAGCGGACCATGAGTGACGTGTCCGACGGGTTGTCGAACACGCTCCTGGTCGGCGAGAAACAGTGCCACCGCGCGCGCCTCGGCGCGGCCGGCGGCGACAACGAGACGTGGCACAACTCCGGTTGGGATCAGGACCACGAGCGGTTCGGTGAGGCCGTGCCGGAACCGGACGACAAGCACCCGTTCGCCTCCAGTCCGAACTATTGGTCGGTTCGGTTCGGCGGCTCACACTCCGGCGGTTTCACCGCGGCCATGGGGGACGGGTCCGTTCGCTTCATTCGCTACGGGATCGACTCCAACAACTGGATGCGAGTCTGCCTGATTAACGACGGCGAAGTGATCAACGCCGACTTCTAGTCGCCGGTCCCGCGCCCAACCGGTCCTTCATCCTTTGCACGAGGCCTCCTTTCGATGACTATCACGCGAGCGACACGCCGCGCGTTCACGCTGATCGAATTGCTGGTGGTGATCGCGATTATTGCGGTCTTGATTGGGCTGCTGCTGCCCGCTGTCCAAAAGGTGCGCGAGGCCGCCGCGCGGACGAAGTGCCAGAACAACCTCAAACAGGTCGGCCTGGCGCTCAACAATTTCCACGCGACCTTCGGGGTGTTCCCGCCCGGGGCGGCCGCCTCGACCACGAGCGGCACGAGCCAGTCGCACCTGAAAAAGGCCGGGCTGACGGTGTTCAACGTGAACCACAGTTGGGCCGTGTTCGTCCTGCCGTACATCGAGCAGGACAACGTCCAGAAGCAGTACTCCATGACGGTGTCGTGGGACCACGCGAACAACCGTACCGCGATCGCCAACCGCATCCCGGTGTTCATGTGCCCCACGGTGCCCAACGGCGACGCGCGGGTGTGCGAGCGCGTCAGCGGCGCCAAAAACCCGCCCGCCGATTACGCGCCGGACAACGGGTACGCCAAGGAACTGGCCGAAAACGACGGCGTTTGTGACGTGGTTCCCGATTATAGCGGCATCCTCGTCGTCAACCGGGTCTACTCGGTTGCCGAAGTGCAAGACGGCGCGTCCAACACGTTCATCATCTCAGAAATTGCCGGGCGGCCCGACCGGTGGCAGGCGGGCAAGCTGACGGGCGCGAACGTGCAGACCGACGGCGGCTGGGCGGACCGTGAGAACGAGTACATCACGCACGGGATGAACGCGGCCGGCACCGGCGGCGGAACCTGTCACACCAACTGCTCGAACAACAACGAGGTGTACAGCTTCCACTTGGGCGGCGCGCACCACGTGATGGCGGACGGGTCGGTGCGCTTCGTCAAGCAGTCAATGGACATCCGGCAGTTCGTCAAGCACATTACCCGGGCCGGCGGTGAAACGCTGTCCGACAACTGATTTTGGGGGATCGTATGAGACGCTCGCTCGGCCCCTTGCTGGTCGCCGCACTGGCAACGGGCTGCTCGGAGTCGGGTCCCCAGCCCAACGAACTGGCCCCGCACCCCGTTCACGGCAAAGTGGTGTACGACGGCAAACCCGCCGCGGGGGTGATCGTCACGCTCATCCCGTCCGACGCGCCGATGGTGCCGCACATACCGCGAAACCCGCAGTCCGTTACCAACCCCGACGGCACGTTCGCACTGTCGACGTTCGCCGACGGCGACGGCGCACCCGAGGGCGGCTATCAGGTGATTTTCCGGTGGCCGGGCGAGAAAAACGCTAAAGCCGAAGGTGAGGCCCAGGAGGATACGGACCGGCTGATGGGTTGGTACGACGGGACCCACTCGACACTCACATGCCGCGTGAAGCCGGGCCGAAACGACTTGCCCACATTCAACCTCCCGAAGGTGGACCGGCCTCCGCCGGTGTCACGGGGAATTCCGGGCCGGAACTGACGGGCTGAAACGAAGCGACCGCACCGGACGAGATTCGTCCGGTGCGGTCGCATTTTATCAGGGGTTTTGCGCGTTCGTGATCGTTTCGTGAACCGGCCGTGATGACAATGCGAGGGTTGTCTGAATTAACATCTATCGGGCTGGCGGATTTCTGTGGCTCGGGCAGAATCTTAATCGGACGACTCGCACCCCGTCCGCTTTGTACCCGTCGCCCGTTCACGGAGATCCACATTCATGGCCCCCCGGCGCCGCATCGTTTCGCGTTCCGGATTCACCCTGATTGAACTGTTGGTGGTGATCGCGATCATCGCGATTCTCATCGGGCTCCTGCTGCCGGCCGTCCAAAAGGTTCGCGAGGCCGCCGCACGCATGCAGTGCAGCAACAACCTCAAGCAGATCGGGCTGGCGTTCCACAACCACGAGTCGAGCTTCGGCTACTTCCCCCAAGGGGGCATGGACGGCGACCCCGCTGCCGTCAGCACGGGCGGCACCCCGAACCCGGCCGGGTACAACTACGACGAAACCCCGCCGGCCTACGAGACGACGACCTGCTGCCGCGCGGCCACCCGGAACGGCTGGAACCACTGGTACCGCATTCTGCCCTACATCGAGCAGGGCAACGTGCACAACCTCGGGCGCGACGACCCGCCGTACTGGCCCAACGTGGCCAACAACGGCGGCGAGGACGACGTGGCCCGGCAGCTCATCAAGATCTACTACTGCCCGACCCGCCGCGCCCCGACCGGGTACGGCGGGACCCCCACCGGGCGGTGCGACTACGCCGGGAACGCCGGCATCTTTACCGGCGAGGTTCACGAAGGGACGGGCGACACCCCCGCGGCACCGCTCGGCTTCACCGTGAACGGCGAGCGGGCGAACGAACGCACCCAGTGGAACTTCGGTGATTACCCCGGCCGTAAGGGGTTCATCGTGTGGCCCGGGCGCGGGGCCAAGCGGACCGTTGGGGGCATTACCGACGGCACCTCGAACACCATCGCCGCGGCCGAGAAGTGCCTCCCCCCGAGCCGCCACGGCGCCGACGGCGGCGACAACGAGCGGTGGAACAACAGCGGCTGGGACGAGGACAACATCCGCTACCACTTCCCCCCGATGGCCGACACGGACCCGCGGGTGCTGTACACCGGTGGCCCCGCCCCGGGCGGCGGCACCATTACGGCCAACGTGTGGCGCCGGTACTTCGGGTCCTCGCACACGGGCGGGCTGAACGCGGTGTTCGCCGACGGCTCCGTGCGGTTCGTGCGGTTCGGCGTCAGTGCGACGTCGTTCATGGCCGCGTGCGGCGCGGACGACGGCGCGGTGTTTAACGGCGGCGACCTGTAACGGGAGGGCACTCACATGGATCGGATCGCTAAACTGTTCGCCCCGGTGATCTGCGTGGCGGCGTTGGTGGGGTGCGGCTCCAAGACGCCGCTCAACACCGCCCCGCTCACGGACGCGGAGAAGGCCGCGATCAAGGCGCAAGACCAGCAGGTCGATGCGGAAGAGAACGCGGCCAACACGAAGAAAAAGAAAAGGTGACCGATTCCGGTTCGCGCCGGCCGTGGGGCGCCAGCACCTCTGCTGGCGCCCCACGGCGTTTTGAACTCAAGCGTTTGCTCACCCGAGGTGCGAATTCATGCGCGCGTTGTTCGTTGTCATCTGCTCGGGCGGCCTGACCGCCCTCATCGGGTGCGGCAAGCCGGCGCCGCCGGCCGCCGCGGTTGTACCCGACGCCGAGCCCCCACCAATCCCCGGCGGGCAGACGTTCGAGAGCCCCGTTTACAAGCTGTGGGCCAAGTTCCCGGTCGGCTCCCGGGTGGTGCAGAGGACGACCACCGAGAACGAGGACAACAAGACCGAGAAGACGGTCACCACGATCTCCTACACCCTGAAGCAGAAGACCGATGAGTTCATTGTGGTCGAGTCGCAGGCCACAACGACCCACTATACCGGGCGGGTGGAGACGAATCCTGCGTCGGAAACCAAAACGCGAAAGATGTTCTCACTGCCGCCGGGGGTGAAGCAGCCCGAACCAAAGAAGGCGGAAGAGGGCGCGGAGAACCTGACCGTTGCCGGAAAATCCTACAAGGCGACGTGGACCCGGGAGAAGGGGTTCACCGAGGCCGGCGACTCGTTCACGCAAACGTGGTCGTCGGACGAGGTTCCGGGCGGGTTGCTCAGGTCGGTGAGCAAGGTGCCGTCGAAGAAAGCAACGATCACCGTGGAGGTGACCGAAATCGCGATTCCGTAACGGATCACGCGGTGGGGCGCGGGACATTCTCGCGCCCCACCGTGCTCAGCCTTTGATGACGCCCAGCGGGCGCATCCGGGCGACCCGGCGCGACAGGTCGGCCTCGTGGACCGCTTCGACCACGTCGTCCACGTTCTTGTAGGCCTTGGGCTGCTCCTCCGCGAGCCCGTTGCGGCTCGACGCCATGGCGATCACCCCCTTATGTTCCAGCTCGCGCTCGATCTTGCGCCCGACGCCGTCCTTGAGCGCCGCGGTGCGGCTCATCGCGCGGCCCGCGCCGTGGCAGGTGGTGCCGAAGGTCTTCTCCATCGCCCCCTGCGACCCCACCAGCACCCACGAGGCGCGCCCCATATCGCCCGGGATGATGACCGGCTGCCCCACAGCGCGGAACGCCTCCGGCACCTCGGGGTGCCCGGCCGGGAACGCCCGCGTCGCGCCTTTGCGGTGGACCCACACCTTCTTCTTCTTCCCCTCGACGGTGTGCTCCTCGAACTTGGCGATGTTGTGAGCCACGTCGTAAAGCTGCTCCATCCCGAGGTCGTCCCACGAGCGGCCGAACACCTGCGCGAACACCTCGCGGGCCTGGTGCATCAGCAGTTGGCGGTTGCAGAACCCGTAGTTGGCGGCGGCGCGCATCTGCGCGATGTACTTGCGGCCCTCGGGGGAATCGGCCGGGGCGCACGCGAGCTGCCGGTCCGGCAGCTCGAACCCGTACTTCTGCGGGCAGTTGCGGAATGTCGCGAGGGCGTCATCACAGACCTGGTAGCCCAGACCGCGGCTCCCGGAGTGGATCATCACGCAGATCTGGTTCAACTCGAGCCCGAACGCTTTCGCGACCTCGGCATCGAACACGCTATCGACCACTTGCACTTCGAGGAAGTGGTTGCCACTACCCAACGTGCCGCACTGCTCGGCGCCGCGCTTCACCGCGTGGTCGCTGACCTGGTGCGGGTCGCCGCCGTCGATCAGCCCGTTCGCCTCGGTATGATCGAGGTCGCGCGCCACGCCCAGCCCACGTGCGATGACGAACTTCGGCCCCTCGCCCATCAGGCGCCGCGTCTCGGTGGTGTCGAACTTGTACTTCCCGGTGCGCCCCGCGCCGGACGGGATGGTGTAGAACAGCGCCTTCACCAGCTCCTTGATGTGGTGCTTCACGTCGTCCAGGAACAGGTTCGTCTTTACTAATCTGACGCCGCAGTTAATGTCGTATCCGACCCCGCCGGGGGAGATCACGCCGCCCTCGTCGGGGTCGGTGGCGCAGACGCCGCCGATGCAGAACCCGTACCCCCAGTGGATGTCCGGCATCGCGATGCTCGCGACCTGGATGCCGGGCAGGGTGGCGACGTTCGCGACCTGGTCCGCCGCCTGGTCCTTGCGGATGGATTCGAGCAGCTTGTCGGTCGCGTAGATGTGCCCGGGCACGCGCATCCCGGGCTTGTAGCTCTTCGGGATGCGGTGACAGCAGCACCCGATGTTCTCGAGCGGCCCGGTGTAACCTTCCTTCGCCATAAACAGTTCTCAGTAAACGGTGATCGGCGTCCCGCGGGGCGTTCGCCTCAAATATCGACGATGACTTCCGCGAGCCACCCGCCGTCGTGTTCGGCGACCTTCAGTTCGTGGTACGTGATGGCTTTCACTTCGTGCGCCAGCGTGTGGCGCTCCGGGTTGTACGGTTCGCCCGTTGCGGTCGCGGTGAGGCCGTCCGCGGTGACGATCACGTCGAAGGCCGCGAACAGCATGTGATCTGTCTCGAACCGCAGGAGCAACTCTTTGAGCCAGTCGAACAGCAGGAACTCGCGGTCCGATCCCGTGAGTTCGAGTTGCACGTTTTGCGCCGGTCGAACGCCGTCGGGCTCTTCCACCATTGCGGAGAGCAGGCACTTCGCCATCTCCGCGAAGAGAAGCGGTAGGGTGGGGGCGGTGGCCCTCAACCCGAGATCGGCGGTGTGTTCGAACAGCTCGTGCATCGGTGGTTTCACAGACACGGAGGGCAGGGCCGGGGTTCGCTCAGACGGGTTCTCTGTTGAGGTCGAGAACCACATCCGGTCCGTTCGGTGTCGGACGCATTGTTACACGAACACGTAATGGACGGTTGTCGACGCGGATTGGGAACTCGCCGATCATTGGGATTTGGGCGATCGTGTCCCCGAATACCCAATCGGTTGAGATGTGGGCTGCTTGGGCGAGGCGAGTAAACGCCGAACCGCGGTACCGCGACGGGATCACACCGCCTTCGACCCATCCGCCATCCAACCGGAACCAGATGACGCCCTGTTGACCCTCGCGCGTGAGGTGGATTCGGTCGGCGCATAAGTATGCCGCTTCTCGAAGGATGCGGTTTACGCACCACGTCGCACAGGTTGCCGAGTCCTCGCTTGCCGCGAGCGCCGGTGGATCGTTCGGGAGCAGCGGCCGGTAATCGAACTCCAGGAACGTGGCTCCATAGTCGTAGTCGAAGTTGCCGTACTTACTGTTGATGATCGTGTGCAGTTGCGCCGGGTTGGCCCCAACGAGGACGATGTGACGCTGCAAAATGAACGCGACTTTCTGGACCGTCTCGACGTGCATGTTGTTCGGATCGACCGCCGCAACGAATAGCGCGAGCCCCCGCTCGGCAAAGGGCAGCAAGTTGCATTCGCGGGCTACTGATTCGGGGACAAGTGCCAGAAGTGCCGGCGGAATGTCGA
The DNA here is from genome assembly GCF_008065095.1 of Gemmata obscuriglobus. NCBI lineage: Bacteria > Pseudomonadati > Planctomycetota > Planctomycetia > Gemmatales > Gemmataceae > Gemmata > Gemmata obscuriglobus. The sequence continues at coordinate 5,342,313 of NZ_CP042911.1, forward strand.
ACCCGGTGAGCCAGACCGTCATGTTGGTGCTGGGAAGAAGCTGGAGAAACGCATCGAACTGGGCGACGAATCGCGCGGCCGGGATCGCGAGCCGAACGCGGATGTCGCGTGCACAGTCAGCGAGGCGAGAGGTGAGGGCGTTGTGCCGGGGCGCCCCGGGGGCGTAGCGGTCAGCTTCTTCGTACAGCCGAATGTAACGTGCCCAAGCGACGTTAGAAGGCGTACCGGTCTCGTCGAGCCAGTCGGCGAACGCGAGCCGTGTGGTGGCGTTCGCGGGGTACCGCAGGTGTTCTCGGACAAACGCGTCGGCGTCGGGGTGCTTTCGCATCAGGTGCCCCGGTTGGACTCAATACTCGTCGTCTTCCTCAAAGTCATCTTCATCACAACCGTAACCGAATCGCTCCGCAAGTGCGCGGCCGAACTCGCGTGGGCGAAAGTCGTTCCCGGCGAGATCGACTTCGAGCATCCGCGGCAGTGTCTCCGAGTCGAGCAGCACGCGAATGTCGTCGTCGGTAAGCCGGTTGTACCGGAGGCTCAGCCTTTTGAGCGTGGCGAACCGCGGCGCGGACGCGAGCAAACGAATCGTGCGCTGGCGCGCGAACTGAACGGCACGATCCAGAGCGAGCGATTCCAGAGCGAACGGCGCCGGGGAGTTCGAAATGGCTTTGACGAAGCTGGGGCTGATCGCGACGCCAGGGAACGAGATTTCGCGCAGACCGCTCAGGTACGGAGAGGCGATTAAGTGCTGGAAGCCGCCCGCACCGATGGCGTGATTGCGCGCTTCGAGTTTCGCCACCGCACGCAGCAGCGGGCTTGCGACCAACTCGGACAGGTATTTGCACCACGCGACCAAATCATCCGCATCGCTGGCGGGTAGGAACATTCTGAACGTCACCGGCTCGGCCGCGAGGGCGCGCCCCGCAACGGCGAGAAATTTGGTCGAAACGACCTCCACATCGGTGAGGAACCCGCGGACGTATTCCCCTTCGGTTTCGCTGATCCCGATCGCTTTGCGCCAGCCGCCGCCCATCGCGGCTCCGTGAACACCCGCGATTCGTGCGTCAGGGTCGTTCCGCTCGCGCACCGCGTCGGACGCCTTTGCCGGCTCGATCTGCGCGCGAATAAACTCGGCCCGCTCCGGTTCGCCGTGCTCTTCGAGCCAGTCGGCGAACACTAGCCGGGCCGTGTCGTCGTTGGGGTTGTTGAGAATGGCGTCGATGAACGCGGTGCGGTCGGACACGGGCGATGTCCCCTTCCCTACCACCGGATGACCGCGGTGCCCCACGCCAGCCCCGCACCGAACCCGCTCAGCACCACGAGGTCGCCGTCCTTGAGCCGGCCATCGGCGGCGGCCTCGTCGAGCGCGATGGGGATGCTCCCCGCGGACGTGTTCCCGTACCGCTCGAGGTTGTTGTACACCTTGTTCCGCGGGATGTTGAGCGAGTCGATGGCCGCGTTGATGATCCGGATGTTCGCCTGGTGAACCACGAACAGGCCGACGTCCTCGACCGTCAGGTTCGCAGCGGTGAGCACCTCGCGGATCGTGTCGCACAGGATGTTGACGGCCCACTTGAACACCGCGTAGCCGTCCATGTACATGAAGTGCTTCCCCTCGGCGAGAAGCTCCGGCGTCACCGGGGTGCGGCTCCCGCACGCGACCCGCTGCAGCAGCGGACCGCCGGAGCCCTCCGAGCCCATGCTGTACGCGATCACCCCCTGATCCGGGCGCCCGGGCTCGACGAACACCGCGCCGGCGCCGTCGCCGAACAGCGGGTACGTCTTGATGTCGGTCGGGTTCAGCACCCGGCTGTTCGTGTCCCCGCCGATCACCAGCGCACGGTCCGAACAGCCCGACTTCACGTAGGCGCTCGCGGTGAGCAGCGCGTACATGAACCCCGCGCACGCGGCCTCCACCTCGATCGCCGGACCGATCAGACCGATCCGGTCCTGAACGAGACACGCGGTGGAGGGGAACGACATGTCCGGGGTGAACGTGCCGAGTACCAACAGGTCGCAGTCCCGGGCGGTGCGGCCGGTCTTGGCGAACAGGTCGTTGGCGGCCTCGACGCACAGGTCGGAAGTCGCCTGGGCCGGCGCCGCGTGCCGGCGCTCCATGATGCCGGTGCGCTTCACGATCCAGTCGGAGTCGAACCCGAGTTTCGCGTGCAGGTGATCGTTGCTGACCACCATGTCGGGCACGTACTTCCCGGTGCCGACCACCCGGACGCCCATCAGGGACCGGCACTTCGGGCGGGTTGTGGCTCTCTCGCTCATTGCTTCGCAGTCCGCGCTGGTCCGGCCGGGCCACGTGCCCGGGACGGGAACGGAAATTGTATTAGGCGCCGGGTGGGCGTTCAGTTGTCGCCGGCGGTCAACTGTTCTGGGCGCCGGACGCGAGGAACTTGAGCAGCCCGGTGAGGGCGCTCCCGGTCGCGTCGATGCGCAGGTTGCCGTCCGTGGGCGACAGGTGGAACGCCCCGATCAGCATTTTGACGCGGAACGTGTCCTCGAAGTGCCGGGTGTTGGTTTCGACGAACTGGAGCCCGCACAGGAACTGCACCCCGAACCCGACCGCCGGGCGGTACTTCGCCTCGCGCGTCAGGTCGCCGGTGACCCGCGTGAGGTGGTACGCGCACGCGAGGCTCTGGACGCACCGGCCGGCGTCCACGGTCGCGGCGGGGGCGTCGCTGGCGCGCCCCTCCACCACGGCGCGGAACCCGCCGGCGTACTGCGGCGTGCGCGGGTCATTCGGGCTGATTTGTAGCTCGCACAGCCAGTCGTTCATCTCGAACGCCGCGGCCGCGGCCTCGGCCAGTTTCGTCTGGAGGTACAGCTCGACCGCCGCGGGCGAGACGGTGACCGCAAGGGCCGGGTGCGGCCTCGCGCGGAACACGGCCCGGTAGTGCGCGACCCCGTTCTTGACCGCGTCCTTCTTCCACTCCGCCGGGCGGGTGCGGCCGCTGGCCGCCAGCGCCTGAAGGGCCAGCCCGGGGTACTCGTTCACCCCCGCGGGGTCCACCTTGAGCGGGTCGTCGGTCGGGCCGTCGGTGTAGTGGACCGAACCGTCGGGCTTCAGCCGGGTGGCGAGGAACGTGCAGAGCTGTTCCGCCGCGACGAGGAGCGGCTCGCTCGGGTTCGGTAGCTCGTACACCGTCAGCGCGACCAGCGCCGCGAACCCCACGCGGTTGCACACGAGCGACATCTGCACCGGCACGCGGCAGGTGGGGTCGTTCGGGTCCGGTTTGGTGAACGCCAGCAGCCGCAGCGCCGCCTGGTTCGCGACCGCGGCGTGCTGCTTGTCGCCGTTGAACTTCGCCGCCTGGGCCAGTGCGAGCGCCGCCTGCGCCTGGCGCAGGTCGTGGTCGCCGGGCATCGGCTGGCGCAGGGCCGGGAGGTAGCCGTGCAGGAACTGGCCGTTGGCCTCGTTCATCTTGGCGAGCCAGGCCGCGCCCAGCAGCACCCCGCGGACGGCGTCCTGAGTGTTTTGCGGGTAGGCGTTGAGCGGCAGGAGCTTCGAGAGTGCCGTTTCGGCCGCGGCCTGCTGAACGGGCTGGGCGCCCGGCGCCCCGGCGATCGGGAGCGGCTTGGGCGGGGCCGGCGGGGTTGTTTCGCCCGGCGCGCCGGGGGGCACAACCGGCGGCGCGGCAGCCGGGGTCGGCTGCGTTGCGGGAGCCCCCGGCGGGGCGAGCGGCGTCAACGGGAACGGCGCCGGGGGCTGAGCCGCGACCACCACGACGACGAGTAGAACGACCACCCCGGACGCCAACAGTACCCGCCTCATTGTGTCGCCCCTCCGTGAGCTTCGAGCTAATCGGCGGGCACTGTAAACGATGCCGCTCAGGTCATGCAATGCGAACGTGCGCGGGCTTCGCGACGGGGCTTTGCGGTCGGTCGTGAGCGGGGAAATGAAAACGGTGCCGGGGCACTTGCCTCGGCACCGTGGTTCGAAAGAGCGGGCTACTTTTTGCCGCTCTTCAGGTTGAAATCGACCTTCTCGTTCACCCCCGGCTTGAGGGTGACCTTGAGCGTACTGGTCGTGTTGTACTCGGCCGGGATCAACTCCTTCAGCACGTCCACCTTTGGGCTGTCCGGGGTGTCGTACATGGCGCGTTTGCCGACCACTTTGGACGCGTTGATGGTGACGGTCATCTCCCCGGTGGACGTTTCGAGCTGGTACTTACCGTTCTCGATTCCGCCGCCGGCCGTCTGCCCGGCGCCACCGGCCGGGTAGAACTGGATGATCCCGTTCTCGATCGGCTCTCCGTTAAACGTCACCGTGCCGGACACCTGTGCCTTCGGCGGGCCGCCGCACCCGGCCATGAAGGCGAGGGCGACCGCGGCCCCCAAAGCTGCGCCGCCGCGCACCGCTCGTCGGAAGTTATTCACTGATCAGGTCTCCGTGGGTGGCGGTTCCCATCGCCTTCCAGGCGGTCGCGTTCACCGAGTTCGAATAGAAGGCGACCGACCCGTCGCACCGCGCGACGTTCACGCCGCCGGTGTGCTTGCTGCGGGCCGACATCAGGTTGTCGCCCGCTTGCACGCACGGCATCGTCTGGTCCGGGTTCGCGGCCACGCTCGGCCAGCACACGTTCGAGTTGCGATCGATGCCCGCGTTCGGGGTGTTGAGCGTCATGAACCAGTGGGAGTTTCCGTCGTTCATCACGTCGCCGCGGCCGTCGGCCGCGTTGTCCTGGGCCGGGATGCGGGTCTCGGACAGCATGAGCGTGTTGGAGGTCCCGTCGGAGATCGCGACGAGAGTGCGGCGGTACGGCACGTACCCGCCGAACCCGCCGCTCGAGTTCCAGCCGAACGGGCCGTCGGCCGGGTCCACGCCGGAGCCTTCGGCGAACAGGTAGTTGCCGCCGTAGTTGGCCACGTAGTTGCCACGCACCCGGTAATAGGCGTCGTAGGTCCACATCGCGTTGGGCCGGTCGCTCGGGCAGTAGTAGAGCTTTTGCGGTTGGGCCACGAGACCGGTGGTCGAGTTGGTGACGGCGTTCGGCACCTCGTAGAAGCCCAGACCGCGGTTGTACTGGGTGGCCAGCGCGGTTTGCTCGATGTACGGCCACAGCTCCACATAAAAGGTGCGGCGCGGAAGCCGCTGCCCCGCATACGGCAGCGTGCTGTTGGCGTCGTGGTAGTTGTGCATGGCCAGGCCCCACTGCTTGAGGTTGTTCTGGCAAGACATGCGTGCGGCCGCTTCGCGCACCTTCTGGACGGCGGGGAGCAGGAGCCCGATCAGGATCGCGATAATCGCGATCACCACCAGCAACTCGATCAGCGTGAACGCCGACGTTTTGGGTCGGCGTTCGGTCCGGGAGAGACGCATAAGAGCCCCGTGAAAACGTGGAAAAGGGAATAAAACCTGAGCAAGCAACAACCACCGCGACCCGACGGTCGACTCGTGGCGAAATGCTCGTTACAGGCGGGCGGGGATAGGAGAGTGAACGGCTGAGCGGAACCAGCGAGTTCAGCACTCTCCAGGGCGAGACAACAAAACGAGCCGAGGCGAGAAAGAGGCTCGTTTCACTGAGAAACGCGAAACTGGGCAGGAATCGACGCGTTCAGCGAGTTTCTGGGCGGTGAAAGACATTAACACCACACGAAAATATAGGCAATCAAAAAACTCACAAGCTCACCCCTCGTGGAACAAAAAACCGAACTGCGACTTCTCATAAATCGAGCAAATCCAAGTCACAGCGAAATCGTGCATTTTTTGTGCCGGATGTCGAAAGGTCGGGAGGCCGAACCCTTCCCACTTCACACCGAATCCACCCCAACGCTTCTCTTTATCCCGACCGGTCGTTCGAGGACGGACTCGTCTTCCCCGGCCGTCCCAACTTTGCTAAACGGGCACCTCGATCCCCGGCCCGGAGCGGGGACGGAAGACCGCACCCGGCCGCGCCGGTCGGGATCGAGGGGCGAGGGCTCACATGAGGTTGCTCCCGAGACGCCGGTATCTGGTACTCGCGCTGCTCGTCCTGTTGGTGGGGGGCGTGGCGCTCGTCGCGGCCCCGCGCAAGAAGGCCCGAAAGAAGAAGAGACCGGCACCGGCGAAGGTCGATTACGCGCAGCAAATTAAACCGATCCTGGAAGCCCACTGTTACTCGTGCCACGGGCCGACCCAGCTCAAGGGCGGGCTCCGGCTCGACCGGGCCGCGGAACTCCGCGCCGGCGCAGTAACTCCCGGTAACTCGGCAAAGAGCCCGCTCGTGGCCGTGCTGACCGGGGCCGACGATCTGCCTCAGATGCCGCCCGATGGCGAGCCACTGAGCGCCGAGCAGATCGCACTCATCAAGAAGTGGATCGACGAGGGCGCAGAGGTGCCCGACGAACCCGCCCCGGCGCCGTCGCGCGGCCCGGACCACTGGGCGTTCCAGGCGCCGGTCGCCTCACCGGTCCCCGGCGCGAGCCCGACCGTCAACCCGATCGACGCGTTCCTCACCGCCGGGCGCGAGCGGCGGGGGCTGACGCCCAACCCGCCCGCACCGGCCGCTGTGCTGTTGCGCCGCGTGTTCATCGACCTGATCGGCCTGCCGCCGACCCGCGAGGAACTGGCCGCGTTCCTCGCCGACACCGCCGACGGGGCCTACGAGCGGGTGGTCGACCGGCTCCTGGCGGACCCGCGGTACGGCGAGCGGTGGGCGCGGCACTGGATGGACGTGTGGCGTTACTCCGAAGCCGACGGGCGCAAGGCGAAGGCCGACATCTGGTGGGGCAACGCGCACGTCTGGCGGTGGCGCGACTGGATCGTGAACTCGCTCAACGGGGACAAGGGCTACGACCGGATGGTGCTGGAAATGATCGCCGGGGACGAGGTCGCCCCCGACGACCCCAAGACCACCGCGGCGACCGGGTTCCTGGTCCGCAACTGGTTCAAACTCGACCGCAACATCTGGCTGAGCAACACGGTCGATCACACCGCCAAGGCGTTCCTCGGACTGTCGATGGGCTGTGCGCGGTGCCACGACCACAAGTTCGACCCGGTCAGCCAGAAAGAGTACTACCAGTTCCGGGCGTTTTTCGAGCCGCACGACGTGCGAACCGATCCGGTGCCCGGTGAGACCGGCCCGGCGGCCCACGTCGCCCGCACCTTCGACGCCAAGCCGGACGAGCCCACCTGGCTGTTCGTGCGCGGCGACCCGAAGGTTCCGGACAAGTCGGCCCGCATCACTCCGGGCGCCCCCGCGGTGCTCGGGACCGTCACGGTCGCCCCACCGGCCGACGGGGCGAAGAGCACCGGGCGCCGGCTGGCACTGGCCCGGTGGATCGGGGACCGGGCCAACCCGCTCACCGCCCGGGTCGCGGTGAACCACATCTGGATGCGGCACTTCGGCCGCCCGCTGGTGGACAACGTGGCCGACTTCGGCATCCGGACCCCCGCGCCGGTTCAGCAACCGCTGCTCGACTGGCTGGCCGTTGACTTCATGGAACAGGGGTGGAGCACCAAGCGCCTGCACCGGCTCATCGTGACATCGGCCGCGTACCGCATGAGTTCGTCGACGAAGGGCGCGCCGGCCGGTAACGTGAGCGCCGACCCGGACAACGCCTTCTACTGGCGGGCGAACCACCGGCGGATGGAGGCCGAGGTGGTGCGCGACTCGCTCCTGTGGCTGGCCGGCGCGCTGGAGCCGACGGCCGGCGGGCCGCCGGTGGACTCGGCCCGCGGCGCCGAGACCGGGCGCCGCAGCCTGTACTACCGGTCCTCACGCGAGGACAAAATGGAACTGCTGACGGCGTTCGACGCGCCGAGTGTGGAAGAGTGTTACCGACGTGAGCAGAGCATCGTTCCCCAACAAGCGCTGGCACTGGAGAACAGCGCGTTCGCGTGGGACCAGGCGCGCCGGATCGCCCGGCGGCTGGAGGGCGCCGCGCCGGCGCCGGCCGCGTTCGTGACCGCCGCGTTCGAGCACGTCCTCGGGCGCATGCCCACGGCCGCCGAGGCTTCGGCCTGTGAAGCGTTCTTGACCCGCCAGCAGGCGCTCCTGGCCGACCCAGGCCGGCTGACTCCGCTCCCGCTCCCGCCCGAACCCCCGGCGCCGCTCGATCCCGAAGCGGCCAAGCAACTCGCCGAGCGGGTGCCCGGATTACCACTGGTGCTGGGCGACGCAAAACCGTTGCCCGCGGTCGCGCCCGCCGGAGACCCGGCCGCGCAGGCCCGCGAGTACCTAGTCCACGCGCTGCTGAACCACAACGATTTCATCACCGTGCGCTGAGCAAGGAGGCCAACATGCTGCTGCCACACCGCCCGATCGGGCGCAGACGGTTCCTCGCGGACCTCGGCATGGGGTTCACCGGCGCGGTCCTGGGTGCCATGCTGTTCGAGGACGGCGTCGCCAAGTCCGTACCGGCCGCGGGCGCCGCCGCACCGGCCGCCAAGGCCAAGAACGTGATCTGGCTGTTCATGCTCGGCGGGGCCAGCCACCTGGAGACCTTCGACCCGAAGCCCGCGCTGACCAAGTTCGCGGACAAGACGATCGCCGAGACCCCGTTCGAGCGGACCGTTCGCGACCCGAAGATCACCCGGAACTTCCGCACGTTCGCCGGCGCCGCCCGGCTGGGGACCAAGATCCTGCGCCCCCAGGTCGGGTTCTCGAAGCGGGGCAAGTGCGGCACCGATGTGTCCGACTGGCTGCCGCACATGGGGGACTGCGCGGACGACCTGGCGGTGGTGCGGTCACTGTGGACCACCGATTTTAGCCACGCCGCGCAGGCGCTTGCCCACACCGGCCGGATCATCCTGGACGGCCGGGAGCCGTGCCTCGGCTCGTGGGCGCACTACGGGCTGGGCACGCTCGACCGCAACCTGCCGAAGTTCGTCGTGATGGGTCGGCCGCCGAGCGACTTCGGCGGGGGCTCCGGGGCGCACCAGGCGAGCTACCTGGGGCCGGAGCACGACGGCGTGCCCGTCGAGGTGGAGCCGGACCGGGCCGTACCGTACCCGCCGCGCGGCCGGGGGCTGACGCGCGAGGCCCAGCGGGCCGAGTTCGAACTGGTCGGCGAGTTGAACAACCTCGCCGGGGTCGAATACCCCGACGATCCGTCGCTGCGCGCCCGCATCAAGTCCTACGAACTCGCGTTCCGGATGCAGTCGGCGTTCCCGGACATCGTGGCGCTGGCCGACGAAACCCGGGAGACGAAGACGCTGTACGGCCTGGACGACCCGGTCACCGCGCCGTTCGGCCGCCAGTGCCTGGTCGCCCGGCGGCTGGTCGAGCGCGGGGTGCGGTTCGTGCAGATCTATCACGGCGGCGCGGCCGACGACGACAACGGGTTGTGGGACTCGCACCAGGAGTTGCGGAAGAACACCGCGGCGCGGTGCCGTGAGGTGGACCGGCCGGTGGGGGCGCTGATCAAGGACCTGAAGCGGCGCGGGATGTTGGACAGCACGCTGGTGGTGTGGGCGACCGAGTTCGGACGGACGCCGAACGTCGAGCCGCGCCCGGACGGGGAGGCCGACCGCGAGGAGCTGCGCGGCCGGGACCACCACATTTACGGGTTCTCGTCGTGGCTCGCCGGCGGCGGGATCAAGGGCGGCGTGGTCCACGGCGCCACCGACGAACTCGGGTTCCACGCGGTGGAGGACCGGCACTTCATCGCAGACGTTCACGCGACCGTTCTGCGGCAGCTCGGCCTCGATCCGGAGCGGTTGGAGATCCCCGGCCGCCGCCGGCTGGACCTGGAGCGGGGCAAACCGATCACCGAAATCATCGCGTGACCCGTTCGCTCGTCGTGGTAACGACCGAACGCCGGCCCTTTGGGGCCGGCGTTCGGTCGTTACACGCGCTCTTGGTAGTATTCGGTGCGTGTACTCAGCTCGCGGCCGGCGCCGGGGCGGCTTCGGGCCGCGCGGGCTTCGGCTCTTCGGCCGGCGTGGCCTCGCCGGCGTTCAGGATGTGGGTGATCTTCACCTTCACGTGCGGCTGCGTGTGCCCCTTCAGCCGGCGGGACGCCTTGCGGCGGCGGAGCCGCTGGGTCAGGGTCTTCACGCGCGGGAAGTCGATCACTTCCGCCAGCACGCGGGCGCCCTCGACCAGCGGGCGGCCGATGACGGTGTCGGCTCCGGTCGAGAGGAGCAGCACCTTCGGCAGCTCGAGCCGCTGGCCGAGCTGGGCCTCGCGGAAGTCGATCTTGACCGTCGAACCCGGCTCAACGCGGTACTGCCGCGAGCCGTCTTCAAAGATTGCGTACATCTCAACTCACCTGAATCGTAATTCTCAGCGCATGTGCTGAAGAACTTCAGGATACGGACCGGTGCCCACACCGGCCACCTGCCCGACAGCATAAAGGGTGCCCCTCTGGATTTTGGCCCGTTATTGGTTTTCCCAAAACCCCTTCCACTCCGGCCCCGCTGCTAATGCCCCCAGTTCGACAAACGGTGCCACATGCCCCAGATTCCATCTCGCCCCAGTTTGTTTCATTCTGATGTTGAGCAATTGCTTAACCGTTCCCTCCACCAACCCGCTTCCAATCGACTGCCCCCGCCGCAAACGCACCGCATAATTCAACCGCCCCTGTTGGCCACAAAAGTAATTCAATACGCCGCCCAAGGCGGCTCCGTCGCCTCCGGCGGGCATCTGCCCGGTCAGTTCTCCGATCCAGTCCACCAACCCGGGATATCCGTCTTCCAGCAGCTTCGACTTGCCCCGGACAAACGCCGTCGCGGCTTGGACCCCGGGACCGAACACCGCCTTCGCCCCGCTGGCGAGGTACTCCGCCCCATGCCAGAAGTCGAGGACCTGGGTCGCGTCACGGAAGTGCTGCTCGGACACGTTCCACAACCACTCGGCCCCATCCCCCAGTACCGTCATTTGGCTCGAATCGGTCCACTCCAGTCGCGTGGCCTCGTCGTGACACCGCTTCCCGAACAGGCTCGCCTCCTCCACGGCCGCGATCACCGACCGCGCCAACGGGGTTGGCAGGTCGCGTCCCTCCCAGTCCATCGCCGTGGTCGGCGCACTTCGCTCGCGCCGGGCAAAAACGGCCATCTTGAGATCCCGCCAACCGTCCTCCACAGTGTTGACCTTGCCCGCGTCGATGTGCAACTCGCTGTCCACCGGCCGCTCGGTCCTGGCCGCGGCTTGGGCTCGGGTGAAGACTTCAGCGGTCGAGCGGTGTTGCCGGGTGGCGGTGGCCTGGGCCGCCGTGGCGTGGCAGAGTTGCCGGATGGTGTTGTCGTCCAATTCCCAGCCGACCACCTCGGCCAGAGTCACTTCGGCTTTGGCGAAGGACTGTTGGACGCCCAGCAAGACGGCCATCCGACAGGCGCCCGGGGTGACGTAGCCGCTGAGGCCCAGCCCGCGATCGGCTCCGAACTCGCCTTGCCCGCAAGTGGGGCAGTGGAAATACCTCCGCTCCAGCTCAATCGGACCAACGGCGGTCACAACCGTTCGGGTGTGCGGTCCTTTGGAGCGCCCGGGGTGCGTCTTCGCGCAGGTGCGGGCGCGCCCCCTTTTTGCTCGTCCTTCTCGATCCGTGAACCCAAGGCGGCACCGAGTGTGGTCCGCAACAGTTTGCGCCCTTGATCGAGTGCATGCTTCTCGCAGGCGGCCAGGACCGTGCCGTCGGGAGCTTCTTGGGCCAGACGATTCAGGTCCGTGAAATAGCCCAGCAGTTGTTCCAAGGCCAACCGTTCGGATTCGGTACTGTATTCTATAGTCAGCGTCGGCATCAGTATCCCTCCCAGATTGCCACGGCTTCCCCAGCCGGCTCCCATACCGTTCACAAATGCCAAAATCCAGAGGGGCACCCCAGCATAAACTACGCTCGACACGATCCGGAAAGTTGTTATAGCCCGCCGGTTCGGCGGCTTCGGGGGAAGCCCGCCGGTTCGGAGGGGGCACTGATGACGCGGTGCGGTTCGCTGCTGCTGATCGCGGCACTCTCGGCGGCGGGCGGGTGCGCCTCGTCCGCGAAGTACGTCGAGCGGAGAGGGGGCTCGGGTGTGGTCGCGGTGCCCGACGACTCGGACTCGTGGCCGAATTACAACCGGCGGGCGGCGCTCAAGCTGATCGAGCAGGACGCCGGGCCGAACTACGAAATCATCGACCAGCGCACCGTGAAGACCGGGCGCCAAACGCGCAGCTCGCTACCCGACACCAACGAGACGCTGAACCCGCGGCGCCCGGGCTCGCCGGGCTACCAGTCGTCCACGCACGCGACCTCAATGCCCGAGGCGACCGAGTTCCGAATCACCTACCGCCGCAAGGACGGGGCGGCGGTCGGCGACGCCGGCGCCGGGGCGCCCGGGGTGGTGCCGGCCGGCGGGGCGGCGCAACCGCGCCCGCAACCCGCCGGGGCGGTCCCGGGCGCGATGTCCTCGCCGTTCAACCGCCCGACGGTCACGCCGGCTGGCGGCGCCGCGTGCGACACCTGACGGTTCAAATGACCGAGCGCGGTCGCGCTCTACGCTATGAACATGAAGGATGATCCCCAACTGCGGCGCGACCCGGTCACCGGGCGGTGGGTCCTGATCGCGCCGCAGCGCGCCCAGCGGCCCATCAATTTGCCCGGGCACGCGCCGACGCACCGCACCAACGGGGAGCGGCACCCGTGCCCGTTCTGCCCGGGGCAGGAGGCCGACACCCCGAACGAGGTGTACGCGGTCCGCGACACCGGGACCGCGCCCGACGGTCCCGGCTGGCACCTCCGGATTGTGCCGAACATGTACCCGGCCGTTCGCCCCGATGTGGACGCGCCGGCGCCCGCCACGGCGGACCTGTTCGTGACCGCGCCGGCGTTCGGCACTGCCGAGGTGCTCATCGACTGCGCGCAGCACTACGACGACCCCACACAGCTCAGTGACAAGCAGTTCGCCGACGTGTTCCGGGCGTACCGCGCGCGGATGACGGCACTGGCGGCCGACCCGCGCCTCGCGCACGTGTCGGTGTTCAAGAACGTGGGCGCGGAGGCGGGGGCGTCACTCGGCCACTTGCACTCGCAGATGATCGCCACCCCGGTGGTGCCCGAACTGTTACGCACGGAACTGTCCTGCGCCGCCGAGCACTTCGGGCGCACCGGCCGGTGCGTGTTCTGTGCCCTCGTGCGCGACGAACTGGCCGACGGCGCCCGCGTGGTCGCCCGGTCGGAGCGGTTCGTGATCGTGACCGCGTTCGCACCGCGGTTCGCCTACGAGATGTGGCTCCTGCCGGTCGCGCACGAGCCCCGGTACGAGGCGCTTACCGACTACGGAGCGGACGAACTCGCCGCGCTCCTGAAGCGGGTGTTAGTCGCGCTCGACCGCGTTCAGAACGCGCCGGCGTACAACTGGTTCCTTCACACGTCGCCGCTACGCACCGGTGAGCTACCGCACTACCACTGGCACCTCGAAGTGCTCCCGCGGACCGCCCGCCCGGCCGGTCTGGAGTGGGGCTTCGGGTGCCACATCACGACCGTCGCGCCGGAACAGGCCGCGGCCGAGTTACGGGACGCGCTGCCAAAGTCATAAGAAGAGTAACGGCCGCAAAGAAGCACAAAAGGCTCAAAAGAGCCAAGGAACAGAGGGCGAACGCGTTCGAATCGCTCGTCTCCTTTTGTGCCTTTTTGCGGCTATTACTCCTGTTCTTGATGGCCTGCATATGCGCATCGGTATTTTCGGCGGTACGTTCGATCCGGTTCACATGGGCCACCTGATTCTGGCCGAGCAGTGCCGGGCTCAGGCCGGGCTGGATCAGGTGTGGTTCGTGCCGAGTTACGCACCACCGCATAAGGCGAAGGACATCACGCGGTTCGAGCAGCGCTGCGAGATGATCGAACTGGCGATCGCCGGGCACCCGGCGTTTCAGGTGAACCGGATCGAGAAGGAACTGCCGCCGCCGAGCTTCACGGCCAACACGCTTACGGAACTTCACACGCGCCACCCCGGGAACGAGTTCTTCCTGCTGATGGGGTCGGACTGCCTCCCGGACCTGCCCGGCTGGTACGAGCCGCGTCAGGTCGTAGAGCGGGCCGGGTTGGTCGTGGTGCCGCGCCCCGGCGTGATGCTCTGGACGGCGGCCCGACTCGCGCAAGCGATGGGGGTGCCCGAATCGGCGGTGCGGTTGCAGTTCGTGGCGTGTCCGATGATCGAGATCGCGAGCCGCGAGCTGCGCCGCGCGATCACGGACGGGATGAGCATCCGCTATCTGGTTCCGCGGTCCGTGGAGGAGTACGCCCGCGAGCGCAAACTCTACGCTGCGGTGTGACGCAGTGTTCGACAGGACCGTGCGCCCACGTCTGCGGGCACACGGCTTACCGCCAATCCCACACCGAGAAAAACAGTACCACGCTCGCCCGCCCGGAGCTATTCTCCGGAACCTCGTACTTACGGCTGGTCACCACCTTGCGGTTTCGGCCGTCCGGATCGGCCGTGATCAGTTGTGTCTCGCGCTCGGGGACCTCGCTCGGCTTCTCCAGACTGCGCTGCCAGGTGTACGCCACGCGACTGCCGTCTGGGGACCAACAATAACCGTGCGTTTCCCCGGGTTCGTCCACTGGAGTGCGCTTACCCGTAGCCAAATCCTGGACGTGCAGGCGGATTTTTGCCTGCTGGTCCTTCGCGGGCTTCGGGCCACTCATATAGAGGACCCGTTTCCCGTTCGGTGACAAGCGTCCGCCGTATGCGATTTCGTCGTCGGGGCTGATGTACTCGGGTTTGCCCGCCCCTTCGGCACTGAGCCAAGCCACCCGAACAGTATCGTCCGACGGGCGGACGTCCCCCAAGAACCGCTTACCGTCGGCCGACCAGCCGGTGGCGAGGCATCCGTCGGGGAGCTTTACGTCCGTCAGTTGTTTGGTGATTAAGTCATATACGCGGTGGGCATACTCCCGTTTTCCCTTGTCCCCGAAACCGGTCTCAACGATTAACGTGCGCCGCCCGTCCGCCGACCAGACCATGTGTCCCCCGGACCGGCCGGGTTGCCCGAAGACGAGAGGAACTGTGGCCGACTCATCTTGTTCCCTTCGGGACCGGATGACCAATTTCGCTCGCCCGATGTCCGCAGCGAATTCTAGCGCGGCCAGTCGTTGACCGTTGGGAGACAGGGACCCGTTCCATGCGGGCGGATCGATCTTCTCTTCTTCCTTGCCGTTCGCAGCAATGTACATGAGGTTTCCGTTGTGCTGAACTAAAAATGCCGCCGGCGGTGCGGCCCTCGGAACCGGCGCGGCGCTCACGGGGCGGTGTGCCGGGGCGGGGCTGAACCCGGCGACGAGTCCGGCGCCGACAACGAGTGCGACAGTAACCAGTCCGAACGCGGTGAGTTTCTTCGTTTTGGAAGCCATAAAGCGGGTGACCTCTTGGGCGAGTTCGTTGACGCGGGGGGAAGCGGGCTCGCTTACCGGAGTCCACAGGGCCGGGCACGAGGAGGCACGGGCGGATTGGGTAGCGGTTGAGATTGCGAGCAACCCGACCGGGAGCGACACTCCCCAGCGGGAGAGACGGCGACCGAGCAACACGCACCCCCGTCGGACACGGCCTTTGACGGCGCCGGAACTGACTCCGAGTGCGGTCGCGGCCTCGTCCCGGGTGTAGCCCTCCACGTAGCACAACAAGAGCGGTAGACGGTAACAGTCGGGGAGTCGGTCGAGTTCGGCGTGCAACAAATCGCACGCTTCCCGCCAACTCAGGTCCGGTGCCGGTAACGGGTCGGCCGGCTCGACATCCCCGAGTGGACCCGGTCGGCGCCGGCTCCGTGTCCGGAGCCGGACCGAGACCCGGTGGGCCACGCCACCCAACCACGGTCCCAATCCGGACCGGTCGCCCGCACGGCCTGCACGCTGGACAAGTACCAAGAACGTGGCCTGGGTTGCGTCCTCAATGTCGCTCGGATCGGACAACACCCGGGCTGCGACGGACCAGACGAGCCGGGTGTATCGGTCGATGAGAACTTTGAACGCGGTCTCGTCCCGGTCGCTCGCAAATCGCGCAAGCAACTCGCTGTCCGGGGTCTGCGCGTATCCGGCAGTCTCAGCCATTCGACGGATGAACCGGCCCGCGCTCTGATTTGCCATCACACCCTCCGCTCGCGTTCGCGCACTGCCTTCATAGTGCCGCGAGCGGTGCCGCCGGTGCGCGGAATTTTTCGGACTGACGCGCAAGTCCGGGGAGCCATGTTCCTGATCCAATTCCGCACGATGTTGAGCCTTGTGAGTACATTTCAAAACGCGGGGCGCGACTCGGACGACATTCTGAACCACTGTCGTGATGCGAACGCGGCACACGTTCGCGGGTGCTGGGTCGTGGATCTGGTGCTGGGAAAGGGCTGAACGCGGTCCGGTTCCCTTCGCGTGGACCTAACCCCCGACCCCTTCCCTGAAGGGAAGGGGTGGCGCCGCGAACGTGTGTGGTTCCAACGCGATACAAGCGCGAGACGTTTTCAGTCCGTTTGATTCCCATTCGCGCTGGATGCGATACGTGCGCTCACCCCTTCCCTTCAGGGAAGGGACTGGGGGATAGGTTCTTCACCGTGCCGCCGCGGCGCGGTATCCTCTCTCCCATGTCAATCACCGTTCTCGCACTCGCGTCGTACTTCAAAGGCAACCGGTTCCTCGAACGGCTCAAGGCCGAGGGGTGTACCGTGTACCTGCTCACCGTCGAGACGGCCCTGGGCGAGCCGTGGGCGCGGCACGCCTGCGACGACGTGTTCGCGGTCAAGAGCTTCCTGGACAGTCGCGCGCTCGTTAACTCCGTCGCGTACATCATGCGGACGCGCAAGATCGACCGCGTCGTGGCCCTCGACGACTTCGACGTGGAGGTCGGCGCGTACCTGCGCGAGCACTTCCGGCTCACCCACACCGGGCACAACGAATCGACCGCACGCTACTTTCGCGACAAGCTCGCGATGCGCGCCCGCGCCCGCGAACTCGGCATCCGCATCCCCGACTTCACGCCGGTCTTCAACCACGACGACGTGCGCGCGTTCCTGGCGCGCGTGCCGGGGCCGTGGCTCGTCAAGCCGCGGTCGGAAGCGAGCGCCGCGGGCATTCGCAAGGTGCACACCCCCGACGAGGTGTGGAAGCGCATCGACGAACTGGGCGACGATCAGTCGTTCTGCTTGATCGAGCAGATGGTGCCCGGCGACCTGTTCCACGTCGATTCGCTGGTCGCGAACGGGAAGGTGATCTTCGCGGAGGTGAACGCCTACTGGCGGCCGCTGCTCGACGTGTACCAGGGCGGCGGCGTGTACGCGACCCGCACGGTGCCGCGGGAGCGCCCGGAAGTGGCGGCGCTGAAAGCGGCCAACGCCCAGGTGCTCGACGGGTTCGGGTTGGGCTGGGGCGCGTCGCACACCGAGTTCATGAAGGCGCACGCCGACGGGCTGGTGTACTTCATCGAGACCAGCGCCCGCGTGGGCGGGGCCAACACGGCCGAAATGGTCGAACACGCGACCGGCGTGAACCTGTGGTCCGAGTGGGCGCGGCTCGAAGTCTGTCGCGGGACCGACGGCTATGAACTGCCCCCGCTGAAGCAGAAGTTCGGCGGGGTGGTGATCTCGCTCGCGCGCCAGGAGGAGCCCGACACGTCCGGGTTCACCGACCCGGAAATCGTGTACCGGCTGAGGATGAAGAACCACATCGGCTTCGTAGTCGCCGCCGACACGCCCGCGCGCGTCGAGCAGCTTTTAACGGCGTACATGGACCGGATCGCTCGCGACTTCGGCGCGGTGCTTCCCGGGGCCGACAAGGTCTCGACTTGACGGCCCCGGGCTTGCAAGGGCCGGAAGGTCACTTCGCGGGCGGAACCTCGAACGCGACCCCGGCGAACACCTTCACGAACTCCGGCAGCGGTGCCCGGAACTGGCCGTTCTTCGTCTGGTATCCGTACTCCATGCCCGGCTTCCCCTTCGGAGTGAACGACTGCCCGTGCGGGTTCCAGAGTACGATTTCGTCGGTTTTCGGGTCGAAGCCGATCACCGCGTAGGCGTGGTTCCCGTCCACGTTGGGCACCCTGGTCCCGCCGCTCGCGGTGCCGCACGTTACGAGGCGCTTCTCCGCAAACGCGGCGGTTAATTTCTTGCGCAGATCGTCGAGCTTGGCACCGAACTCTTTTTCGCTGAGTTTTTCTTCCTTGGCGAACTTGCAGGAGAACCGTTCGATCGGGTGCCCGGTGACGACCTCAATCGTGCTCCCGGCCGAACCGCCTTTCGCGAGCAGGTCGATCAGGGACGCGGGCTCGCCGTCGCTCTTGGCCTTTTCGACACGCAGCAGCCCGACCGCCTTCTCGTACACGTTCACCCACACGCCGTCCGGGCCGGTGGTGGCGGTCAGCGCCAGTTCCGCGTCGGTGAGCGCCGGGACCGCCACGTCGCGCGCGCCCAACCGCACGAGGTACGAGCCGTCGCCCTGCTTGCGGATCATCTGCACCACGTCTTTGGGGTTGCGGCACACCATCGAGCCGAGCGGGGCGAGGCAGAAGCAGTCGCCGAGCCGCCCCTGGTGGAGCGTTTCGAGGCTCGGCACGCCCTTCGGAAACAGCTCACGGTTCGCGCCGCTGATGCGCTCCAGGGCGGATCCGTACATGGCGTTCAGGTTGGGGCGGTCCTTCGCGGTGCTGGCCGCGAGTTCGAGGATCGCGTCCTTCGTAAGCGCCGGCAGCTTCGTTTTCGTGTTCCGCACCGCCCGCTTCAGTGAAACGACGGCCGCGGCGTCTGCGCCCTTGATCTCGGGGTTGGAAACGGCGCGGTCGATCTCTTCGCGGGTGAGGGTGCCGTTCTTGTCGGCGTCCCACTTCGGGAACGACTCCTTCACCCGATCGGCGAAGGTGGGCTTTGGTGTGTCGGCCGCGCCCGCAGTGGCGACGCACAGCAGGAGCGTGAACGTGACGAGGTGACGCGCGGTCATTGGATGGGTGATCCGGGGTGGGATGAGAGGCTCTCTAACCAAAATCACGACAACGGCGCGCCGGCGGTGACAGGCGGCTCCCACAACATGGACGGCCGTGCTGACCGATACGCGGGCGTCGCGCACGGACCCCTTGGGTTGCCCGTAAAGCCCTTCGCGGGCAGCCCATCTGTCGGTCTGGCGTTGACCCTCCACGCTTAGCTCCTGTGAGGCCCGACGAAGCCACAAACAGGAGAGCGATTCATGTCGGACGCGATTCACGGCCTGCTCGATCCGAAGAACTGCACCATCATCTTCATCGACCATCAACCCCAGATGACGTTCGGGGTCACCTCGATCGACCGTCAGGCGCTGCTGAACAACACCATCGGGCTCGCTAAGGCCGCCAAGGTGTTCAACGTGCCTGTAATTCTCACCACGGTTGAAACGGAGGCCTTCAGCGGGAACATGTGGCCCCAGCTCACCGAGCTGTTCCCGGGGCAGAAGCCGATCGAGCGGACGAGCATGAACTCGTGGGGCGACAAGAAGTTCGTCGCCGAGGTCGAACGGATCGGTCGCAAGAAGCTGGTCATCGCCGCGTTATGGACAGAGGTGTGCCTCGCGTTCCCCGCGATCCAGGCGATGGAAGCCGGGTACGAGGTGTACGCGGTCGAAGACGCGTCCGGCGGGACCAGTGAGGTGGCCCACCGGTGCGCCATGCAGCGGGTCGTTCAGGCCGGGGCCGTCCCGGTCACCTGGCAGCAGGTGATGCTCGAACTCCAGCAGGACTGGGCGCGGCGGGAGACCTACGACGCCGTCATGAAGATCGCGCTGGAGCACTCCGGCGCGTACGGCCAGGGCGTAGAGTACGCCTACACGATGGTCCACAAGCAGCCGCCGTACCCGACCCGGCTCAAGGCGGGGCACTGATCCGATGCCCGCCGATCCCGTCACAGTGGTCGTCACCCGCGTGGTGCGCCCCGGGCACGAGGAGGCGTTCGAGCGGGCGCTCCGGGAGTGGGTTCCGCGGTCCGTGACGCACCCCGGCCACCTGGGGGTGCTCATCCTCCGCCCGCCGGCCGGCGGGCGCGAGTACGGAGCCGTGCTCCGGTTCGAGTCGTGGGGCGCCTGGGAGAACCTCCGCGATTCGGACGACTACCGGGCCTTTCTGGAAGCGATTCGAGACCATCTGGAACATGACCCGCGGGTCCACACGGCCTCCGGTCTGGAAGCGTGGGTTGCTCCCGCCGGAGCGGCGTTCGTGCCCGTGCCGCCCCGGTGGAAGCTCGCTCTGCTCACGTGGGCCGGGGTCAATCTGACGGCCCTGGTTCTGACCTTCGTTCTCGCCCCGTTCACGGCCCGTCTTCCTTGGTTTGTGGGCTTCTTGATCTTTAACGCGGCCGTGGTCGCCGGCCTGACGTGGGTCGTCATGCCGGTTTTGAGCCACATGGCCCGGCGGTGGCTCCGGCGCACGCCCGGTGCCGGCACCGATCACTCGTAGCGCAGGAGCGAGGCATGACCGCACCGGATCTGATCCTTCACAACGGCAAGATCACAACCAACGACACGCCAAGTGAGGTCTCGGCGATCGCGTTCGCCGGGGGACGGGTGACCGCGGCCGGTGCCGACGACGACGTTCTGAAAGCCCGGGGGAACGCGACCCGGGTCGTCGACCTGGGCGGCCGGCGCGCGATCCCGGGGCTGAACGACTCGCACCTGCACCTCATCCGGGGCGGTCTGAACTTCAACCTGGAACTCCGGTGGGACGGGGTGCCGTCGCTGGCGGACGCGCTCCGGATGCTGAAGGAGCAGGCCCGGCGCACGCCGGCTCCGCAGTGGGTGCGGGTGGTGGGCGGGTGGAACGAGTTCCAGTTCGCCGAGCGGCGGATGCCCACGCTCGCCGAGGTGAACGCGGCGGCGCCGGACACCCCGGTGTTCATCCTCCACCTGTACGACCGCGCTATCCTGAACGCCGCCGCGCTCCGCGCCGTCGGGTACACGAAAGACACGCCCGAGCCGCCCGGCGGCGAGATCCAGCGCGACAAGAACGGGAACCCGACCGGCATCCTCATCGCCCGGCCGAACGCGATGATCCTCTACGCGACGCTCGCGAAGGGGCCGAAACTCGGGCCGTCGGACCAACTGAACTCGACCCGCCACTTCATGCGCGAGCTGAACCGGCTCGGCGTGACGAGCGTCATCGACGCCGGCGGCGGGTTTCAGAACTACCCGGACGATTACGAGATCATCGAAGACCTGCACCGCCGCGGCGAGATGACCGTGCGCGTGGCGTACAACCTGTTCACCCAGAAGCCGAAGGGGGAACTCGAGGACTTCGCCCGGTGGGTCGGGATGACGAAACCGGGATCGGGGAGCGATTACTATCGAATGAACGGGGCCGGGGAGATGCTCGTCTTCTCCGCCGCCGACTTCGAGGACTTCCTGGAGCCGCGCCCCGACCTCGCGCCCGGCATGGAGGGCGAACTCCATCGGGTGGTGAAACTCCTGGCCGAGCACCGATGGCCGTTCCGGCTGCACGCCACCTACGACGAGTCGATCGGGCGGTTCCTCGACGTGTTCGAGGCGGTCGACCGCGAGGTGCCGTTCGCCGGCCTGCGGTGGTTCTTCGACCACGCCGAGACCGTCACCGAGCGCAACCTGGAGCGGATCAAGGCCCTCGGAGGGGGGATCGCCGTTCAGCACCGGATGGCGTTCCAGGGCGAGTACTTTGTGGACCGGTACGGCCCCAAGGCCGCCGAGCACACGCCACCGATCCGGAAGATGCTGGAGATGGGCATTCCGGTCGGCGCCGGCACCGACGCGACGCGGGTGGCGAGCTTCAACCCGTGGGTGTCGCTGTACTGGATGGTGACCGGGCGCACGGTGGGCGGGCTCGCGCTGTACCCCGAGGCGAACCGGCTCGACCGGGCGACGGCGCTGCGGCTGTACACGCAGGGCTCGGCATGGATGTCGGCCGAGGACGGGCAGAAGGGGGCGCTCGCGGTCGGCCAGCTCGGCGACCTGACTGTGCTCTCGGCGGACTATTTTACCGTTCCGGAGAACGAGATCCGGGGCATCGAATCGGTGCTGACCGTGGTCGGCGGGAAGGTGGTGTACGGCGCGGGGGCGTTCGCGCCACTCGCCCCGGCGCCGCTCCCCGTTTCGCCCGACTGGTCGCCGGTCGGCGTCTACGGCGGGTACTACTCCGGCGGGCCACAGGCGGGCACACCTGCGATGGCCCGCTGCTGCGCCCAAGGATCGAAGTCTCACGGTCTGTTGCACCGCCTGTTCGGCCCGGCGCCACAGACCGGCGCCGATCCGTTCTGGGGAACCGGCTGCTCGTGCTGGGCGTTCTGAGAATTGATGGTGGAATGGACGGCTTCGTGGCTTCGTTCCGGCCCACATCTGCTTCGTGTTCACGAAGAAGATGTTGACAGGATCAACAGGATAAACAGGATTTCAAACTAATTGGCTTTCATCCTGTCTATCCTGTTGATCCTGTCAAAATTGTTTTGGTCTCTCCACGAGGCTCGATCGCGGTCCTCTGGCGCTCGCAGCCGACTACCGGCCCAAAACGAGCTGCTCGGCCTCACGCCGCAAGATCTGATAAATCCAGGTCTCCCGATTGTCCGCAGGCGCCGACGCCCAGTTGAACGACCGAACGGCGGACGCCAGCGTCTTCTGGGCCAGTTCGGTCTGGCCGCGGCGGTGCTGGACCATCGCCAGAACGAGACCGGGAGCCGGCCCCAGCACCTTCCCGCCGTCCCCGGTCAGAGCGGCCGTCGCGGCGTCCAGACGACCCGCCCGGTACTCGGCGAGCCCTTTCGCAAACAGGAAATACGGCCGCGCCCAGGCCGGCGGTGGGGGCTGCGTCTGGGTGAGCGCGCGGTCGATCAGCGCCACCGCGCGTTTCAACTGATCCGCCTCCGGCACCGGTCGCAGCAAGTACGTTCGGCCGACTCGCTCGGCCACGCACGGGTCGGTTGTCGCTCCGAACCGTTCGACCAAGACTTTTCGGACACGGAGGTACTCGTCCTCGTCGCCGAGGAGCAGACACAGTTCGGCGTAGCCGTCCCACTCGTCGTGCGTCAGCGGGTCCGCCGCAATCGCCTTCCCCCACGCGACCCGGGCGTCCGCCGTTCGGCCGCTGGCGAACAAAAGTGCCCGCAGGCTCCGCTGGGTGCCGGGCAGTCGCGGGTCGAGTTCCACCGCCCGCTGGTACTGTGCCAGGGCTTCGGCTTTCCGACCGATTGCTTGCAGGCTGTCGCCGTACGCCGACCGGAGGATGGCGATGTCCGGCGCGAACCGCAGGCCGATCTCGGCCATTGCGACCGCTTCGTGGTGGTCGCCCTTTGCGGACAGGGCGATGGCCGCGTTGTAGTAGGACGGGAAGCACGCCGGATCGAGTCGCACGGCGGTGCGGTACTGCTCGAGGGCCTCGCCGGGGCGGCCGCACCGGGAGAGGGTGATGCCCAGGTTGTGGTACACGACGGCCGCGTCCGGCCGCAGAGCCTGGGCCACCTGAAGGTAGCGGAGTGCGTCTTCGCACCGCCCGGCCAGATCGAGCATCCGCCCCAGGCTGTGGTTCACCCAGAAATCTCCCGGGTGGGCGCGGCGGACCCGAGTCAGAAACGGCACCGGGTCTCCACCGCGCGCGTGAAACGCCTCGGCCAGCGCCAACATGAGCGGAACGGACTCCTGATCGACGTGGGCCGTCGTCATCAGTTCCCCGAGCGCTTTCTGGTCCTGCCGGGTCGCTGGGGTTCGAGCCGCCGACCGCCAAACGGTCGGTTCGGATTCCGCCCGTTCGGCCACGTCTAGGAGCCAGTTCCGTCGTGCCTCGGGGGCAAACAGGGTCGCCCAGTCGTCGAGCGCCGCGACGAGTGCGGTCCGAACGGACGACTCTCGCACCCGCCCGGCAACCACTTCCGCGGACTCATCCGGGCTACCGAATCCGGCGTCCCGGAACGCCGCTTCGTAGGCGGCCGCTGCTCGTTCGTACGTGAGCACACCGCCCCGAGACTCAGAGCGAGTCAGGCGAATCGCGTCCAATCGCGTGACAAGGTCGAGGTCGCTGGCGCCCCGGTCCAGGAGGCCCTGGTGCTCGGTTGATCCGCCGTCCGCGAGCCGGACCCGTACCCGGTCCAGTACCGCCCGGGCTTCCCCCCAGCGTGATTTCTGCAAGAGGGCACGCATTTCCGCCAAGTCGTCCGCGGCAGCCCGCTCGGCCGCCGCTCGCTCCGCTGCCCGCGCGCGTTCGGCCTCGGCCCGGTCCGCGACCAGCCACCACGCCCCGCTCAACCCGCCGACGGCGAGCAGCACGACAACCCCGACCGCGGCTGAGAACGCCGGCCGCCGGCGCACTCGGCGCGCGAGCCGTTCCAGTCGCCCGTCCGGCCGGGCTGCGATGGCTTCGCCGCGGAGGAAGCGCTCGAGATCGTCGGCGAGGCGCGCCGCGCCGCCGTACCGGCGGTGCGGCTCTTTCTGGAGGCAAACCAGGCAAATGGTTTCAACGTCGCGGGGAACGGTGACGATCACCCGCGCCGGCGGAGTCGGGTCGGAATTGACCACGAGGTGAACCGTCTCGCCCGCGGTCCGCCCCCGGAACGGCGGCCGACCGGTCAGCAGCTCGTACAGGATCGCCCCCAGCGCGTACACGTCGGCGGCCGGGCCGGCGGGCGCGGCAGCGGCCCGGGTCTGCTCCGGGGCCATGTAGCTCGGCGTTCCGAGCGCCGCGCCGCTCTGGGTCAGCCCGGCCGCGTCGTCGAGCAGTCGGGCGAGCCCGAAGTCGCTGATCTTCGGTGTGCCGTCAGGGGTAATGAGGACGTTGGCCGGCTTGAGGTCGCGGTGAACCACCCCGACCCGGTGCGCCTCGGCGACGGCCCGGGCTAACGCCGCGACGAGGGCGCAGGCCTGGCGCGCCGGCTGGGGGGCACCACCGAGCGACTCGGCGAGCGTGCCCCCCTCGACGTACTCCATCGTGTAGTAGGTCTGCCCCTCGGCCTCGCCGACGTCGTAGACGGCCACGATGTTGGGGTGCCGCAACTTGGCCGCCGCCTCGGCCTCGCGCACGAACCGCTCCCGCTCGCGCGGCCCCGCGTACGCCCCGGCGAGGGCCATCTTCAGCGCGACCGGGCGGTTGAGCCGGAGGTGCCGCGCCCGGAAGACGATCCCCATCCCGCCGCGGCCGACGACCGCCTCCACCGTGTAGCCGGGCACGCACGGGAGCCGATCGGTGTGCCCGGGCGGGGCCGGCGCGCCGCCGTTCGACGGGGGGAGCCAGGCGTCGAGCTCGTCCCGCAAATCGCAGATCCGCTGCCACCGCCGGCGGACCTCGGGCAGCAGCTCGGGCGTGCCCGCGCAGACCTCTTCGGGGGTGCGACCGGAGTCGAGCAGCTCGTCAAGCAGTTCGTCGATGGCAGACGGGTCGGACATGCTCGGCCTTCTCACGCGTCAAATCGGTTCACCCGCTATTACTCTGAGCGGAACCCGTCGTCCCCTCGGTCGGTTGCAGGTCCGCGAGCAACTCGGCCAGGAGCCGCAGGGCGCGATCGACCCGGCGCTTGATTGTTGTCGCGGACACGCCGAGCACGGCCGCCGCCTCCGTCATCGGCAACCCCTGAACCCGGACCAGGTCGAACGCGTCCCGCTCGTCGGGCGGCAGCGCGTCGATCGTCCGCAGGATGCGCCGACCGGTCGGCGAGAGGCTGGAGTCGCCCCCCGGCGCGGCCACCTCGTCCCCGACCTCTTCGGCCCGCGGCTGCTCGTCCAGCCGGCGCGCCAGGTCGTTCAGCTCCCACCGAATGTGCTGGCTGGCGAGCGCGAAGAACTGCCGCACGTTGGCCGGGCGGGCCTCCCGGAGGGCCTTCAGCAGCCGCTCGACGACGGCCCCGATCACCTCGTCCGCGTGCAGGTTCAGCGGGGGCCGGGTCAGCCGCGGGTACCCGCGGTGGAGGAGCGTCGCGCACAGGTAGCCGAGGCGGTGGGCCGACCGCCCCAGCAGCGAGCGGACGATCGGCTCGGCGGAGGAATCGCCCGCGATGTCGTCAAGGAACTGTTGAACCAGTGCGGTGGTCTCACCTGCGGCCATGAGCTTGCCCCCTACCAAGCGGTCCGGGTACGGGCGGAGCGAGTTCGCGGTGGTGCCCACCCACGCTTAGCTATTCTAGGGCGGCGCGTTCGTACCGCCTTCCAACACCGGACCAAGGTGGATTCCTTCGTCACCCGGCTGACCTGCACGTTCTAACCATCCGACAGGAGGAGCCGATATGTTTCGAGTCGCATTCGTCGCGTTCGCCGCACTCTTCGCCCCGTTTGCCCTCCCCGCCCGCGGGGATGATGCGAATGCGGTCAAGGAGACCGTCGTCGCCGGCCCGGGGGCGGTCGCCCTCAAGGTGCGCATGGAGGGACCGTACACGGCGGACGTGCCGCTCCAGGTCGTCTGCTACTTCAAGTACACCGCGGCCGGGGCGAAGAAGATGACCGGCGCCCCGGTCGAACTGGACAAGCACCTGGGGGGCGTCATTGCGGCCCTCCGGGAGCGCGGGGAGTTCGCGGGCGACGAACTCGAAACGGTGCTCATCACCCCGCCGGAAGGGGCCATCAAAGCGAAGGCCCTGTTGCTCGTCGGGCTCGGAGAGGAAGGGAAACTGTCGCTGCAACTCATGGAGCGGGTGGGGCGCGTCGCGGCCCGGGAAGCGGTGCGGCTCGGCGCGAGGAAGGTGGCGTTCGCCCCGCTCCTCCGGGACCAGGGGAACGACACGCTCAAGACCGGTGACGTCGAGGCCGCGGTCGTCCGAGGGGCGCTGACCGCCTACGACACCGAGCGCCGGCTCCAGAAAGAGGGACTGGGCAAGGGCGCCACGATCGAGGAGTGGTGGGTCGAGGCCGGCCCGGCCTACTACGACGAAACGGTCGCGGGGGTGAAGCAGGCCGCGGCCGGGGCGAGCGAACTCATCAAGGCCCGGAACGCGGCGCCGTACACATCGAAGGGAAAGTAGCGACCGACGGGCTGCAGTTGTCGATGTTGGCTTTGTGGCACAGACATTCCTGTCTGTGCGGCCTTCTCGCGCCGCACAGACAGGAATGTCTGTGCCACAAGAAACAAACACAACCAACTGGTCAAGCAATCCGAGCAGTTCGTCACCGTGAACTGCGAAGGTTCGGGAGCAGTGCGGTCAGCAGGCCGATGAGCGGCAGGCACGAGCACACCTTATACACGTACCCGATGCTCGTCTGGTCCGCGAGCCAGCCCAACACCGCCGCACCGAGGCCGCCCATTCCGAACGCGAACCCGAAGAACAGCCCGGCCACCATTCCCACCCGGCTCGGGAGCAGTTCCTGCGCGTAAACCATGATGGCCGAGAACGCCGACGCCAGGATGAGTCCGATCGGCACGGTCAGCACCGTCGTCCAAAACAGGTTCGAATAGGGCAGGATCAAAGTGAACGGCAGCACGCCGAGGATAGAGCCCCAAATCACCGCCTTGAACCCGACCCGGTCCCCGACCGGGCCGCCGAGGAACGTCCCCGCTGCCACTGCCCCGAGGAACACGAACAGTCGAACCTGCGCGCCCTGGACCGACACGTCGAACGTCTCGATCAGGTACAGCGTGTAGTAGCTGCTCAGGCTCGCCAGGTAGAAATACTTGGAGAAGATCAGGCACAGCAGCACCCCGATGGCGAACGCCGCTTTGCCCGCCGACACGGGCGGTAGGGTGGGGCGCGACTTCTTCATTACGCGCGCCGCCAGGTGTGCGCGGTACCACCGCCCGACGCGGAACAGGATCACCATCGCGGCCACCGCCGCGACCGAGAACCAGGCGATGCTACCCTGGCCCCACGGCACCACGACGAACGCGGCGAGTAGCGGCCCCGCGGCCGACCCGGCGTTCCCGCCCACCTGGAACAGGGACTGCGCGAACCCGTGCCGCCCGCCAGACGCCAGCCGCGCGACCCGCGACGCCTCCGGGTGGAAGACCGCCGATCCGACGCCGACGAGGGCCGCCGCGAGCAGGATGAGCGGAAAGGTGTTCGCCACCGACAGCAGGAGCAACCCGCCGAGCGTGACGCTCATCCCCAGCGTCAGCGAGAACGGAAGGGGGCGGCGGTCGGTGTACAGGCCGACGAGCGGTTGAAGGAGCGACGCGGTGAGCTGGAAGGCCAGGGTGATGAGCCCGATCTGCGTGTAGGTGAGGGCGTAGGACTCCTTGAGCACCGGGTACACGGCCGAGATCAGCGACTGGATCGTGTCGTTCAGCAGGTGCGACACGCTGAGCGCCACAATAACCGTGAGTGCCGTCGTTGCCGCCGCCGGTGCCGTTTGTTGTTCTTCCGTTCCGACCACCACATACCCCCGTGTTAATCCGTCTCCGCACCGACACCGCTCGCGCCGTCAAAGTTCACTGTGTCGGGAGGAAAGGATACCCCGTGCCGGGGCACGCATTACGTGATATCCTCATACCCGCGGAGCGGTCCCCACCGTTTGCAAGGAACGCGGGCTCCGGCGGTATCTCGAGTTGCCCTCCGCCGCGCCTGTCCGACGAGGATCCCGTGATGGCGCTCAGCCGTTTGCCGCTTGGATACTGCGCCAACGTCCACCCGGCCCGAACCTTCGCCGACCTCCTCAGCGGCCTCGACCGCTTCACCGTGCCCGTGATGCGACGGATCGGGCGACCGCTGGGAGCCGGGCTGTGGCTCGCCCGGCCGGTCGTCGACGAGGTTCTGGCCGCGCCGCACGGAACTGCCCGGCTCGCCGACGAACTGAAACGTTGCGGGCTCACGGCACACACCTTCAACGCGTTCCCTTACGGCGATTTCCACGCCGCGCGGGTGAAAGAGAACGTGTACCTGCCGGACTGGACTTCGGTGGAGCGGCTGGCTTACACGGAGCGGTGCGCGACCGTGCTCGCCGCACTGCTGCCCGAAGGCGGCGAGGGGTCCATCTCGACCCTGCCGATCGGGTTCAAGGGATTCAACAGCCAGCCCGGGTTCCTCCAGGCCGCCGAGCGGCTAACGGATTGCGCTCTCACCCTGGCCCGCCTCGCGGCCGAGAACGGGCGCGTGATCCGGGTGGCGATCGAGCCCGAGCCGTTCTGCCTGCTGGAAACGACGGAAGAAACGATCGAGTTCTTCCACGTTCTTTGGGGAGTGGCCGCTGCGCGCGGGGCGGAAGAGGCCGTGCGGGAGCACATCGGGGTGTGCTACGACGTCTGCCACCAGGCGGTAGAATTCGAGGACCCGGCCGCCTGCGTCGCCGCCCTGGACCGGGCCGGGGTGCGGGTGAACAAGGTTCAGGTGAGTTGTGCCGTCGAGTTGACGGACCCGGCCGAGAACCGCGCGGGGCGTGAGGCCCTGCGCCAGTTCGTCGAACCGCGATACCTGCACCAGGTGTTCGCGCGGTTGCGCGACGGCCGGACGGTTGGCGCAGTGGACCTGACCCCGGAGTTCCTGAACGATCCCGGACCGGAGTTCAAATCGGCCGAGGTGTGGCGCATCCACTTCCACGTTCCGGTGGACGCGGAACGGCTCGGGCCGCTCGGAACGACGCGGTCCGCACTCGCTCCGGCCCTCGCCGCCGTCGCGGCGCTGAGCTATGCCCCGCACATTGAGGTGGAAACGTACACCTGGTCGGTGATGCCAGGGCAGGGGGGGGCCGATCTCGTGACGGCGCTGGCGAACGAGATCGAAGCCACTCAGAAGATCATGAACGACCTGGGGTGACGACTGATTGTAGCTGTTCTGTGGCACAGGCATTCCTGTCTGTGCGGCCTTTTCTCGCCGCACAGACAGGAATGCCGGTGCCACAAAGATAGCGGCCCAAACTGACACGAAGCGAAAAGATCGATCGCGTTGGCCGAAATTAGATCGTAACGGAAGAGAAGCCGCCGTCCACGACGATGTTCTGCCCGGTCACGAACCCGGACGCCCGCTGCGAGGCCAGCCACACCGTCGCGCCCGCGAGTTCTTCGGCGGTCCCGAAGCGGCTCATCGGGGTGTGCCCGATGATCGCCTGACCGCGCTCGGTGTAGGTGCCGTCGTCCTTCAGGAGCATCCGGCGGTTCTGCTCTGCTGGGAAGAACCCCGGGCTGATCGCGTTCACCCGCACGCCCTTCGTGGCCCACTCGCGCGCCAGCCACAGCGTCAGGTTTAACACCGCGGCCTTCGATGCTGAGTACGCCACCACCCGCGACAGAGGGATGATGCTGGCCATCGACGCGATATTGATGATGCTCCCTTTGCCCGCCGCCACCATCTTCTCGCCGAAGATCTGGCACGGGTAGAGCGTCCCCCCGACGAGGTTCAGGTCGAACACCGCGTTCCACCCCTCGGCGCCCATCTTGCAGAAGTCGCCGCCGGGTGCGATGGTCCCTTCGGGTTTGTTCCCCCCGGCCCCGTTAATCAGAACCGTGACGTTGCCGAGCTTGGAAATGATCGTGTCGCGGGCGGCGGTGAGCGACTCGCGGCTCATCGCGTCCGCCGAAACGAAGATCGCTTTTCCGCCGGCCTGCTCGATGGCGCGAACGCGCTCCAGGCCGCGCTCCTCACTGCGGCCGACCACCGCGACGGTCGCGCCGGCGGCCGCGAGCGCGTCGGCCATCGCACCGCCGAGCACCCCGGTCCCGCCGAGCACCGCGGCCACTTCGCCTGTGAGGTTAAACAGATTCGTCATGTGAAACCTGGATTGAAGAGAACTCACCGCAGAGGAGGTTCCCTCCGCTGCGGTGACATCGGTGTTTTGCTACCCGACGAACAGCGGCTTCAGGTGCCGGTCGAACAGGTTCGTTGTCACGTTGCGCGACACCGCGGCCTCGCACACCTTCAGCGCGTCGAGGTACTGGGTGCCCATTTGTGCCGCGACCTTGAACCCGACGTGGATCAACTGCCGCAGCGACGGGTTGAACAGCGGGTTCGACTGGTCGTGGCGCAGGGCGCCGACGAACTGCTCCGAGGTCCAGCCGTTCACCTCGTCGGCGCCCGGCAGTTGCGCGGCGTCGATGTCGATGACGGTCGCGTAGGGGGCGCACAGCTCGTCTTTCTTGGCGAGCGCCTTGCCGTAAATGGTTTTCGCCAGGGCCAGCCCCTCGCCGCCGCTCTCGGCCAGCCCGATCACCTCTTCGAGCCACGTGGTGCCGGCGGTCTTGAGGTGGACCCCGGCGCCCGTGTCCCGCAGGGCGCGCCGGATCGGGCCGTACAGCGAAAACTTGTCGCTCCCGGAGTGGACGCTCAGCTTCAGGCTCGCCGGGAGCCGGTACTTCTGCACCGCGTAAGCGATCACCGCCAGGTCGTCGCGGAACTCGCGCTCGAACTGCGCCACGTTGCCGACGTAATCGACGCCCTTGTTGAACCGGCCGGTGAACTTCGGGGCGATCGTCTGCAGCGGCACCCGCTCGTCCGCCAGCGCCGCCAGGATCAGCAGCAGCTCCTGCGGCGTCTGGGGCGCGTCGGTCTCGTCCATGGACACTTCGGTGATGAAGTTGTCCGACCCCTTCGACCACGAAATCTTGTTGTAGATCGCGCCCGCGTCCTTGACGGCCTTGAGGTACTTGCCGATGATGCGGGCGATGTCCGCGGGCGCGAGGGTGAACGGCTCGGACACCCCGGGGATGGCGATGGTGCCGAGCAGCTCCGGGTGCCGGGTCGTGAAGATCTTGATCGCGTCCGCGGTGGCCGGGCGCCCGATGGAGTCCGCCACGTCGATGGTGTAGAAGTCGCAGGCGGGCAGGAACCGCTCGACCGTTTCGAGCCGGATGTGGTCGGCGTCGACGTGGTAGGGCTTGGTCCAGTTAAGCTCTTTCACCGCCGCGTCGGCGCTGGTCCGCACGCTCGCCGGGTCGGACCCGATGATGGTGTGCTCGCGGTTCGACTTGTTCCACACGGGGGTGACTTCTGCGCCGGCCGCGGCGGCGAGCTGGCACGCTCGGAGTTGCGCTTTGGCTTGGTGTGCGAACCGGTCGCCGACCCCGACCGAGAACTTGCCGAGCGTGAGCATGAGGGGGTACAGCCTTTGGGGTGTGGTGGGGTGATTGTAGCGGGCCGCCGGGCCATTTACGATGTGAGGACCGCTATTCGACTGGTGTGCGCGCGGCGAATCTGTAACCAATCTCGTAACCCAGTCAGTCGCGCGATACAATATAACTAGTGCGCCCGCACCCGGGCGCACACCGGGCGTGTACCGCGCCCGTTTCTCGCTCCCGGCTTCGCCCGTTACTCGTAGAGGTTCAATACCGGAAACATGCAAAAAACAAAAGAAGAAGCGATCGAAGTGGAGGGCCGCGTGACGCAGGCCCTCGCGAACACCACGTTCCGCGTCCAACTGGACATCGGCGGAGAAGTGGTCGCGCACATCGGCGGCAAGATGCGGAAGCACTACATCCGCATCATCCCGGGCGACCGGGTGAAGGTGGAGATCTCACCGTACGACCTGACGAAGGGGCGGATCACCTTCCGTATCCGCGGTTAGTCGGCACTCGCCTGGCGCCGGCTCCCGCCGGCGCGGCTGACCTTTTTGAGGCCGCACCTGCTTAATCCGCGTCCCACACCACGACGCGACCCAGGTCACCGCCGGCCGCAAGGCGGAACCCGTCCGGTGCGTAGCTCACGCAGTACACGCGACCGATGTCCCATTTGAAACTGGCCCGCTCGTTGCCCGTGGCAACGTCCCACAACCGCACCGTGAAATCGAAGCTGCCCGTGGCGACCGTTCTCCCATCCGGCGAGAAGGCCACGCACAGCACCTGCCCCTTATGCCCCTTCAGTACGGCACGTTCTCGTTTGGCCCGGAGGTCGTAAAGCTTGGTGCTCCGGTCGCTCGCGACCGCGAGCACCGAGCCGTCGGAGCTGAGCGCGATGGCGGGGCAATCGCTCGCCTGCGGGAACTCGGTCATCGGCTTCGGCGTGGTGATGTCCCACACCCGAACCTTGCGGTGGCCGGTCCCCCATGCGACGATTTTCTTGGACGGGCTGACGGCGATCGTCCGGACGCCGTTAGGTTCGGTGAAGTGCGGGCTTTGCTTGCGGTCGTTCGACACGTCCCAGATCTCGAGCGCCCCACCGCTCGCCTTGAACCGGTCGCCGGTGCCGACCGCAACGGTTTGCTCGTTGAGAACCGTCAGGGCCGTGACCGGGAGCGACGCCTTGGAGTCGACCTCCTTGGAACTGGCTTCTCTCCACCCGCTCTCGGTCTGCCGGTAACGGTACCACCCGGAGGCACCGCCCACGAACAGCGCGGTGCCGCTCGGGGAAAAACTGAGCGCGTGGACGGGCGACGATTTGGGCGAGCGCTCCAGCACGGGCACCACGTGTCCGGCGGCGTCGCGCACGAAGACGGAGCCGTCGCGGGCGCCCGTGGCGAGCGTCGACCCGTCGGGGGAGAACGCGACGGCGTACACGACCGCCTTGTGAACGACGGTGGCCGTTTCGTCCCTGTGGTCTTCGAAAAGGAGCATCGTCCGATCAACTCCGCGACCGCCGACCCGAACCGAACCGGGCTCCCCGCAACCGGCTCCGATCCGGTATCCTGGGAATTGTACACCCAAACCCGGCGCGTGCGACAACATGGAAATCGAGTGGACCGAGCGCGACCCTGACACCAGGGACAAGCGCACCGTGCGGGCCGAGCGGTTCGCCCGCAAGTGGGGTTTCAAGGTGCAGACACGGCGGTACGAGCCGTGGGTGCCTGTGCCCCAACCCTCGCGGGACATGTGGGAAACGCTACTCGACGCGCTCGAGCGCCGCTATCCCCGTCGTGAAGGAGTGACGGACGAAGACCTGAAGCAGGTTCGCGCCATCGTCGCGGCCCTTCCGGCGGAAGAAACCGATTCGCCCGACGAGTGAGCCCCGTTTGTTTGCAGGACGCACACATGCCCTACACGCCGATCCTCGCCACCCTCGGCTACGTGTTTTCACCGGACGGAACCCGCGTGCTGATGGTCCACCGGAACGCCCGCCCGGGGGACTTGCACCTCGGCAAGTACAACGGCCTGGGCGGGAAGCTCGAGCCGGGCGAGGACGTGGTCGCCGGGATGCGGCGCGAGATCCGCGAGGAAGCCGGCATCGAGTGCGACGCAATGCAACTGGCGGGGACCATTTCGTGGCCCGGGTTCGGAAAGGGCGGCGAGGACTGGTTCGGATTCATCTTTCGCGTGAACCGGTTCACCGGTGTTCCACATAGCGCCAACGTGGAGGGGACGCTGGAGTGGGTGGACGTCGAGCGCGTACCGGCGCTCCCGCTCTGGCCGGGGGACAAGTTCTTTCTCCCGCTGGTTTTCGACCGTTCGGGGCCGCAGTTTCACGGCGTCATGCCGTACCGGGACGGGCACCCGCTCTCCTGGAACTGTAGCACCGTTACCGCCAACGTTTGATTGTGCGGGTCGGGGCGAATTCGCCGGATCGGGGAGAAACCGGCTTCCTGCGCCCTTCATGCCCACCGGGGTGTGCTACAGTTCGGCAGGAATTCAGTCCCTCCCTCCGCCGCGCGCGACAC
Organism: Gemmata obscuriglobus; assembly: GCF_008065095.1. Classification (NCBI taxonomy): domain Bacteria; kingdom Pseudomonadati; phylum Planctomycetota; class Planctomycetia; order Gemmatales; family Gemmataceae; genus Gemmata; species Gemmata obscuriglobus. The sequence goes on from NZ_CP042911.1 coordinate 5,376,594, forward strand.
CGGCAGCGGAACGATTCACAGGGGATGTGGTGTTGTCTGCCCTTCCCAACAACATCCGTTCGACCACGCCCGGCGCGTTCGTCCCCGCCGTCGGTGCGGAGCCGTCGCCGGGGTACCGGCTCCGGTGCGTCCGCGGTCGCGGCGGGTTCGCCGAGGTGTGGGAGGCGGAAGCGCCGACCGGGCCGCCGGTGGCGCTCAAGTTCATGCCGACCTCGAACACGGCCACCACGGCCCGCGAGCTGCGGTCGGTGAAGTCGTTTCAGGGGATGGAGCACCCGTACATCGTCAAGACGTACGACGTGTGGTCCATCCCGGGCTACCTCGTCATCAACATGGAACTGGCCGAGGCAACGCTCCTCGACCTGATGCAGGTGTACCGCGACGAGTTGGGGCAGGACATCGAGCCGGCGACCCTCTGCCTGTACCTCTGGCAGGTGGCCGAAGCGCTGGACTTCCTGAACGCCCGGCAGCACGTCCGCGACGGCCGGCGGGTCGGGTTCCAGCACGGCGACGTGAAGCCGAACAACATCCTGCTGTTCGGCGACGTGGCGAAGCTCACCGACCACGGCCTGGCGACCCCGACGCACGCCCCGAGTACGCCGTGCGCGCGCCAGGGGACGCGCGAGTACGCAGCCCCGGAAGTGTTCCTCGGGTCCATCTCTGACTGGTCGGACCAGTTCAGCCTTGCGGTGACGTATTACGCGCTGCGCACGGGGACGTTTCCGTTCGCGCCTCCGGTGAAGGCCGCGTCCCGGTCGTCGCTGCGCCCGCTCGCGAACCTGAGCGGCGTGACCGACGCCGAACAGCCGGCCCTGCGGCGGGCGCTGGCCCCGGTCCCGCAGGAGCGGTTCCCGAACTGTCTGGAGTTCATGGCGGCGCTGCTCAAGGCCCTGAAGTTGCGTGTCGAACTGCCCGACGGCGAGGGCGGCCGGATGAAGGTGACGCGCGAGGCGGCGATCAGCGCCGGGTCCGGGGTTCGCAAACTGGCGACACCCGCACTGAGCGTATCGTCGGCCGCCCGAAAGACCCCGTTCGGCAGCGGTAACGTGTAGCCGTAGTGGTCCACGGCCCGTTGATGGTGTCTGTTTTGTGTTGGTCTTTGTGGCACGGACATTCCTGTCTGTGCGATATTCTCACGCCGTACAGACAGGAATGTCTGCGCCACAAGAAACAGACACAGTCAGCCGGATCGAATCTGGACGCGTTCCCGTTTGAGTTTACACCGCCGCGAGAGCGGCCTTCAATTCCCGTAACAGCCTCTCGATGTCGTCGTGCGTGTTGTACCCGTGAACCGCAACGCGGAGCCGGCCGGTCGGGTTCATGACGTGAACGTTACCCGCGTGGAGCCGGGCGTTGATCTCGGCGGCCTTCGGGTGCTTGAACGCCAGAATCCCCGCGATGTGATCCGGCTCGTCCGGGGTGAGCACCTCGACGGGGAGCTTCCGTAGCTCGGTGAGGCAGTGGAGTACGAGCGGTCGCGCGTGCGCGTCGATGTTCGCCACACCCACCCCGCGCAAGTACTCCAGGCCCGCCCGGACGGCGTAGAGGGCGGGGTAGTTCGGCATCCCGACCATGAAGCTCGCCGCGCCCGGCTTGCTCTTCACGGCCTCGAAACTGCCCGGCCCGAACGCGTCTTCGAGGTTGAACCACCCGCCGGCCGGCGCGGTCCACTCCTTCGCCCGGTCCTTCGGCACGCCAACCAGCCCGCCGCCGTGCGACGCCAGAATCCACTTGTGCGTGCTGCTGACGATGAGGTCGGCGCCGCGCAGGTCGAGCGGGATTCGCCCGATCGCCTGCGTCACGTCCACCCCGAGCAGCGCGGGCGAGTGCTTCCGGACCGCTTCCACGATCGGCGGCAGCGCCACCGTGAACCCGTTGTAGAAGCTCACCAGCGACACGTTCACCAACCGCGTTCTGGGACTCAGCAGCGGAATTAAGTCTTCTACGTGCAGGGCGCCGCTGCGGTGCTTCCAGAGGCGGAGGGTGGCCGGGCACGCGGGCTGGAGCCACGGCGTCGAACTGGCCGGAAAATCGAGGTCGGTGCAAATCACCTCGTCGCCCGGCTGGAGTTGCAGCGCGAGCGCGGCCAGGTTGTACGCCTCGGACGAGCACGAACAGATCCCGATCTCCGCGGCCGTCAGTCCCAAGAACTCGGCGGTGAGTGCCCGCGCCGCCTCCCACTGCGCGGCGTGGGGCACGCGGCCGTCCATGCCGAGTTGCTTGTCCCGAAAGTACTGCGCGAGCGCCTCGCCGACCGCCAGCGGGGGAACCCCTTCCGCCGCGGTGTTGAGGTAGGCACGGCCGTCGAGGGTCGGGAAGTCGCGGCGCCGGGATTCGCTGGTGAGCATGGTCACACTTGGAAGAGGGGGACGGGGCGTTCACCTCACTGTATCGGTGCGGTACGGATTTCACCGCCGACACTGCCCGGCAGCATAATGGCCGCAGCGGAATGAGTCGGTCGGTAGTGGCTTTTAGCCCATGCGGGGCTCGTGTTCACAAAGACAGGTTTTGACAGGATCAACAGGATATCGAATTGATCGGTCTTCATCCTGTTCATCCTGTCGATCCTGTCAAAATGCTCTTGGCCTCTCCGTCTCGTGTGAGTGCCACATTGCCCTCGCCTCGAGTTGGCAACGCCCCCGAGCGAAGCTCATTCCGCCCCGCGTTCTCAAGAAGACGCGATTGAAATCACGCGCGCCGCGCGCCACCCGGCACGGACTTACATGCCGTCGCCCATGCCCACGTCGGCGATGTAGTTCTCGTAGCGGTTGTACTCCTTCCGCCACGTCAGCGTGACCTCGCCCGTCGGGCCGTTACGCTGCTTGGCGATGATGATTTCGAGGACGTTGTCGTCCGTCTGGCCGTCGAACTTCCCGGGGCGGTGCAGCATCCAGGCCGTGTCGGCGTCCTGCTCGATCGAGCCCGACTCGCGGAGGTCGGAGAGACGCGGCTTGTGGTCCTGGCGGTCTTCGGACGCCCGGTTCACCTGAGCCAGCGCGATCACCGGGATGTGCAGCTCGCGCGCGAGGAACTTGAGCCGGCGGCTGATCTGGGCGACCTGCTCCTGCCGCGGGTCGCGGCGGTTCTCCGGCTCGATGAGCTGGAGGTAGTCGATGACGATGAGCTTCAGCCCGCCCTCCTTTTCGTGCTTCTTCATGAGCCGCCGGGCGCTCGCCGCGATCTGAATCATGGTCCGGCTGGGGGTGTCGTCGATGTACAGCCGGCACTTGCGGAGGGTGTCGCCGGCGGCCATCAGCTTCTGGATGTCGTCGGAGTTCAGGAGCCCCTTACGCACCTTGTGGCTGTCCACGCGGGACTCGCAGCAGAGGAGCCGCTCGGCGAGTTCGATGCGGGCCATTTCCAGGCTGAAGAACAGCGCCACCGGCGGTTCCCCGGTTTCGTGCCCTTGTGTGATGACGTTTCGGACGAGGTTGAGTGCGAAGGCCGTTTTCCCGACGGAGGGCCGGGCGGCGATGATCACGAGTTCCGTTTTGTGTAAGCCCGCGGTCATGTTGTCGATGTCGACGTACCCGGTGGGCAGCCCGCTGATCGCGAGGTTGTCCTGGCCGATGCGCGAGTCGAGCCGGTCGAACGCCTCCTTCACGACGGTCGAGAGCGCGGCGGTTTCGCCCACCATGCCCTGCTTCGCCACCTCCATGATCTTCCGCTCGGCCTGCGACACCAGTTCGTCGCCGGACTGGGTGCGGTCGTAGGCGTCGCGAAGGATCTCGTTGCTCGCGTGGATAAGCCCGCGAACCATCGCGGTGTCCTTCACCAGCTTGGCGTGGTACTCCGCGTTGGCCCCGGTGGGCACCGCCTCCCACAGGTCGACGAGGTACTCCTTCCCGCCGATGTCCTCGATCTGCTTGTTCTTGCGCAGCTTGTCGTACAGGATGACGAGGTCGATGGGCTGGTTCTCGGTCGCCAGGTCGCTCATCGCCTGGTAGATCTTCTGGTGCGCGTCGAAGTAAAAGTTGTCTGCGATAATGTGCTGCTGAACGGTCGACAGCGTGTCGGGGTCGCGTAGGATGCCCCCGAGCACGCCGCGCTCGGCGTCACGGTTCTGGGGCGGCAGGCGATCGGTCAGGGGGTCGCTCGACATGGCTGATTAGCTCACGACTTACGGCGCGCCGGGCCGAACTGAAAGCGCGCACACTATTTGGGGCCGGCGCTGTTTGATAGCCGTTCGCCGCGAGACGTGGAAGGGCATTTTGGGCGGAGGTGCGGGCCGGGCCAGGGCCTTTCCTTATTTCACCTTGCTTACACGAGGGAACGTGGCTATGTGGGGCGCCTTCTCGCAGCCAGGAAGGTACCCATGTCTCCTTGCACCCTGGTCGATGCCCTGGCGGCGGTTCCCGATCCCCGCAGCAAGCACGGCCTTATCCACCCACTCGCCCCCTTCCTCGGACTCGTCGCCCTCGCCATGCTCATGGGGCGCACCAGCCTCAATGGCATCGCTCGCTTCGGGCGACAGCACGGACCCGCCCTCGCCCATGCCCTCGGCTTCCGACGCGGCAAGACCCCGGCCGTTTCCACGCTCTCCCGCACCCTGCGACGCTTCGACGCCGACCAACTGGAGCACGTCCTCTCGTACTGGATCGCCAGCCGCGTCGACCCGGCCGCCTTCACACACATCTCCATCGACGGCAAGACCCTTCGAGGCTCTCGCAACGGCGCGATCCCCGGTCAGCACCTGCTGGCCGCATACGCCCCCACCGTCGGTGCCGTACTCGCCCAGGTCAAGGTCGATGCGAGCACCAACGAGCACAAGGCCGCCTTGACGCTCCTCGGCATTCTGCCGCTGCGAGGGAAGGTCGTGGTCGGCGACGCCATGTTCTGCCAGCGAGACCTGGCCGAGGAGGTGGTCGGGGCCGGCGGCGACTACGTGCTCACGGTGAAGGACAACCAACCCGGATTGGGGATCGACATCCGAGCCGGGTTCGCCTTCGAGACCGCCGCCCGATCGATCGCGGCGGCCACTTCCCCCTGGGGATCGGCCTCCGCCCGCCCCGAGCCGCATCGCCACGACCGTCGATAAGGGTCACGGCCGCATCGAGAAGCGGACGCTGCAAACGACCTCGATTCTGACGTGCTCGCCGACGTGGGCGGGGGTGAAGCAGGGCTTCCAGTTGACGCGTGAGCGGACGGTCCGAGGCCAAACGACGGTCGAAGTGCATTTCGGCATCACGAGCCTGTCGGCCGAGAAGGCGGATGCGGCCACACTCCTGAACCATGTGCGGACGCACTGGCGCATCGAGAACGAACTGCATTACGTGCGTGACGTGACACTGGGCGAGGACGCGTGTCGTGTGCGCATGGGGCACGCACCACAGGTGCTGGCGGCGCTGCGGAACGCCGTGGTGCACCTGTGGCGTGAGGTCAAGGCGGTGAGTTGCCCGGAGGCGATCGAGCGGCTCCAGATGGACCCGGCAATGGCCAAGGGACTTATCGGAGTTACGTAGAGTGAATCAAGGAAAGGCCCTGCGGGCCGGGCCCAGGGCCGTTCCTTATTTCATCTTGGCGCGAGCGGGTTTGTTGGGTCGCGGGCACTCCTTCGGCCCGAGGTGCTCGATGCCCGCGCGCGCTGGCAGTATGAGGAGTAGTCAACGGTCCCCGACCCGCGCGGGTTGCAGGGCCGGATCCACCCGCGGCCGGCGGTCCTCGGGTTGGTCGCGTTGGCGGTACTGATGGGCCGCACGGGCCCCCAGGGGATCGCCCGGTTCAGGCGCCAGTACGGGACCCCTGGCTCACGCGCGCGGGTTCCGGAGGGACCCGACGCCGTCCGCGTCGACCCTGTCCCGGACCCTGCGGCGGATCGACCCGCAGCAACTGGAGGCGGCCCTGGGCCGGTGGATCGCGGGGCGCCTGGACGCGCCCGCGCGCATGTGGCCCTGGACGGCAAGTGCCTGCGCGGGAGCCGGGACGGGGACGGGCCAGCACCGGGTGGCCGCGTACGCCCGCACGCCGCGGCGGTGCTCGGCCAGATCCGGGTGGACGCCCAGACGAACGAGCACCAGGCCGCCCTGGCGTTGCTCGGGATCGTCCCGGTGGGCGGCTCGGCTTTGACCGGGGATGCCACGCTCTGCCCGCGGGACGTGGCCGCGGCGGTGGTCGACGGCGGGGGCCATTACGTGCTCACGGCCAAGGACAACCAACCCGGCCTGGTGGCCGACATCGAGGCCGGGTTGGGGTTCGAGGACGCCGCCCGAGGGCTCGCGGCGGCCACGTCCCCCTGAGCCGGTCCCGACGCCCGAGCAACTGGGGCGCCCGGCCACGTCGGTGGACCCGGGGCACGGGCGGATCGAGACGCGGACCGTGCGGGCCACCCCGCTGCTGACGTGCCACGATCGGTGGACCGGATTGAAGCACGGGTTCCGCATCACCCGCACCCGGACGGTCAAGGGTGTGACCACCGTGGAGGTGGTGCACGGGATCACCAGCCGGCCGGTCGAGCGGGCCGACGCGCGAGCACTTCTGGGCCTGGTGCGGTCCCATTGGCGCATCGAGAACCAACGCCACGACGTGCGCGATGTGACCCTGCGTGAGGATGAACCGAGGTGCCGCGCCGCAGGTGCTGGCCGCGCTCCGTAAGGCCGTGATCCACTTGTTACACACCGTCCCAGCCAACCGTTGTTCCGAAGCCATTGAGTGGCTCCGGATACACCCCGACCCTGCCCAACGGCTTATCGGGATCCCCCAACATGAATAACGGAACGGCCCTGGAACCTTAACAATACGCCAAGCCTGTAAAGCCTGAAAGACGTGCGGGTCAGAGCGGTGATTTGTTTCGAGCGTTCTGCAGTAACTGTTATGCGATAAGGCTGGGTCTGAAAATTCATCGGGCAGCATAAAGTCGCATAACTGTGTAGACAACGGTTGTCTGAACAGGTATTATTCGGGAGATGTTCTGTCGGAGACCACGATGTCCCAGGCCGACACGCTGCCCACAGCCCGACCCGCGCTGTGTTCCAGCATCGCAGGATACACGGCTCTACTTGTAATCGGGGTTGGTCTGGTCCTCCTCATCTGCCGTGCCGGTGCCGGACTCACCTCCGCAACCCCTGCCGCGGCCGCGCCCACGGCCTCAAAACCGGTGGACGTTGTGCTGCACGTCATGGCCACGCTGGTTGCCGTCATCCTGCTCGGAACGGTCCTCGGGCGCGCCTGCCGGTGGGTCGGTCAGCCGCCTGTGATCGGGGAAGTGGTCGCCGGGATCGCGCTCGGTCCGTCCCTACTCGGGACCGTCTGGCCCGAAGCAATGCACCTACTGATTCCCTCGGCGACCGCCGACCCGAACGGGCAGGTGCCGGCGGCGATCAAGGCCGTCGCAACGATCGGGGTCGTGTTGTACATGTTCCTCGTCGGCCTCGAACTCAACGCCGTGCGGTTGCGCGAGCAGGCCCGGTCCGCCGTGGCCGTTTCGCACGCGAGCATCGTAACCCCGTTCGTTCTCGGGTCTGCTCTGGCGCTAGCCTTGTACCGCCCTCTGGCCCCGAACGAAGTGCCGTTCACCAGTTTCGCACTTTTTATGGGCGTGGCGATGTCCATCACCGCCTTCCCGGTGCTCGCGCGCATCCTTACCGACCGCAAGATGGAGCGGACCGAACTGGGTATCGTCGCGCTCGGGTGCGCGGCCGCGGACGACGTGACCGCATGGTGCCTGCTCGCGCTGATCGTCGGGATCGCGAAGTCCGAGATGACCGGGGTGGCCGCAGTCGCCGCCCAGGCCGTCGCGTTCATCGCTGTCATGCTGCTGCTGGTCCGGCCGCTCGCCGCCCGGCTGAGCGCGCGACTGGACGCGGCGCCCGGGCCGCTCCCGCCGCTAGTGGTGTCGGGCACGTTCCTTGCTGTCCTGGCGTCAGCAATGACTACCGAGGCGATCGGCATTCATGCCCTGTTCGGGGCGTTCCTGCTCGGCGCCGTCGTCCCGCACGACGGGCGGTTAGCCCGCGAGTTCGCCGCGAAGCTGCGGGACCCGGTCACGGTGCTTCTGCTCCCGGCGTTCTTCGCGTACACCGGGATGCGGACCCAAATCGGGCTGGTGAGTTCCAGCCAAGACTGGCTGTGGTGCGGGGCGATCGTCCTGGTGGCGACGGCCGGGAAGTTCGGCGGGGCGACGATCGCCGCCCGGCTAACCGGGCAGTCGTGGCGGGACGCCGCAGCCCTCGGCGCGCTGATGAACACCCGCGGGCTGATGGAACTGATCGTGCTGAACATCGGGCTGGACCTGGGGGTGATCAGCCCGACGCTGTTCGCCATGATGGTGATTATGGCCCTGGTCACTACCGCCATGACCAGCCCGGTCGTGAGCCGGCTCGTCCCGCAACCGTCGGGCGTGGCCGGGCACTGACGCACCTTACCCGCGGGAGGCACCGCATGGCCGCGCTCCAGCGCCGGTTCGACTCGCCCGAGCAGGAGGCGTTCCTCGGCCTGTGGCGGACGTTCGACCGCCTCCGCGCGCTGGAGGACGAACTGTTCGCCCGGTACGAGTTGACGCCCCAGCAGTACAACGCGCTGCGGCTGTTGCGGGCCACTCAGCCGGGCACGCTCCGGACGCTCGATCTAGCCGCCCGGCTCGTGTCCCGCGCCCCGGACGTGACCCGCATGCTCGACAAGCTGGCGGATCGCAAGCTGGTCGACCGCCAGCGGTCGGAGGCGAACCGGCGCGAGGTTCACGTTTCCATCGCCCCGGCGGGCGTCGCGCTCCTCGACGAACTCCAAGAGCCGCTGCGCGAGTGCCACTCCCGGCAGCTCGGTCATTTGAGCCGCGAGCAGCTCCGCGACCTGACCGCGCTGCTCCGGGCCGCCCGACTGCCCCACGAAGACGCCGACAGCAGTTGGCGATGATTCCCTCACACTCTTGTAACCCGAGCGGAGTTCCCCATGAGTACCGATAGCAGCGTCGATGTTGCCGTGATCGGCGGCGGACCGGCCGGCAGCACCGTCTCAACCCTCCTCGCCCAGCGGGGCGCCAAGGTCCGGCTGTTCGAGCGGGACCAGTTCCCGCGGTTCCACATCGGCGAGTCGCTGATCCCCGAAACGTACGATGTGCTCAAGCGGCTGAACATGCTGCCCAAGATGAAGGCCAGCGGGTTCGTCAAGAAGTACAGCGTCCAGTTCGTGAACGCCCAGGGGAAGATGTCCGCGCCGTTCTACTTCGACGAGAACAAGCCGGGCGAGCGGTCACAGACGTGGCAGGTGGTGCGCAGCGAGTTCGACACCATGATGCTCGACAACGCGCGCAAGCACGGGGTCGACGTCCGTCAGCCGGCCCGCGTGCTGGAGGTGCTGTTCGAGGGCGACCGCGCCGTCGGCGTGAAGGTACAAAAGGAGGGCGGCGGGTCCGAAGAGGTGCGGGCGAAGGTGGTGGTGGACGCCAGCGGCCAGAGCACCATGCTCCAGAACAAGTTCAAGCTGCGGCTGTGGGACCCGGTGCTTAACAAGGGGGCGATCTGGACCTACTGGGAGGGCGCGTACCGCGACGCCGGCAAGGACGAGGGCGCGACGGTCGTGATCCAGACCCCGAACAAGCAGGGGTGGTGGTGGTACATTCCGCAGCACGACAACACGGTGAGCATCGGGGTGGTGGCCCCGTTCGACTACCTGTTCAAGGGCCGTGGGAGCCACGAGCAGGTGTTCAACGAGGAGAAGGACGCCTGCCCCGAGGTCACCAAGCGGCTCTCCACGGGCCAGCGCCGCGGCGGCTACTACGCGACCAAGGACTACTCGTACCGGTCGTCGCAGGTGGCGGGGGAAGGCTGGGCGCTCATCGGGGACGCGTTCGGGTTCCTCGACCCCCTGTACTCCTCCGGCGTGCTGCTGGCGCTGAAGTCGGGGGAACTGGCCGCGGACGCGATCGCCGACGGGCTGGCCTCGGGGGACACCTCGGCGGCGCAGTTGGGCCGTTGGGGCGACGTGTTCAACAAGGGCGTGGACCGGATGCGCCGGCTGGTGTGTGAGTACTACGACGGGTTCAGCTTCGGCCAGTTCGTGAAGGCCTACCCACACCTCAAGGGGAAGGTGACCGACCTGCTCATCGGCGACCTGTTCGACGACCACGTGGACGAGGTGTGGGGTCCGCTGGAGTCTCTCTACCCGCCGGACAAGAAGGCCATCCCGACCTGGAAGGACGGCACCCCGCCCGACGAGGTCAACAAGGTCAACGAGCTGTACCTCCCGGCCAACCCGATGCGGTAGGCCAGCGCCCGCGGTCGTGACTCGTTCCAACCTGTAGCCGGCCGATCAAACCGGCTACAGAAGAGTGTCGTTACTCAGCTCTCGGCCACCACCGGGTTCTTGAGCGTGCCGATGCCCTCGATCTCGACCTCGGCCACGTCGCCGGCCTTCAACAGCACCGGCGGCTTCCGCGCGATGCCTACGCCCGGCGGCGTGCCCGTGAAGATGAGGTCGCCCGGTTCCAGCGTGATGACCTGCGAGAGGAACGCCAGCACCGCCGGCACGCCGAAGATGAACTCTTTGGTGTTGGAGTTCTGAAGCGTTGTACCGTTCAGGCGCAACTGGATTTGCAAGTTGTGCGGGTTCTTCAGCTCGTCCGTCGTGACGAGCACCGGCCCGGTCGGGGCGAATGTGTCGAACGTCTTACCGATGATCCACTGCTTCTCCTCGCCCCGGAACTGCCAGTCGCGGGCGCTAACGTCGTGCCCCACGGTGTACCCGCCGACGTACTCGAACGCGGCGTCGGTGTCCGGGATGTGTTTGCCCTTCTTGCCGATCACGATCACCAGTTCCGCCTCGTAATCGATCTTCTGGGCCACCTTCGGCAGCACGATCGGCTCGCCGTGCGCGACCAACGTATTAGGGAACTTGCCGAAGATCACCGGTTCGGTCGGGATCGCTTTGCCACCCTCGATGGCGTGGTCGCGGTAGTTCAGCCCGATACAGAGGATCTTCCCCGGGTTCGGAACCGGTGGGAGCAGTTTCACGGCGTTCGCCGCGTACTTCACGGCGTTGGGAGAGGACGCCACTTCCGCGGCCAACTTGCGCACCGCGGGCGAGGCGGCGAGGAGCGTTTTGACGCACGACGGCAGCCCCGGGTCGGTGGCGTGCAGGTCGATGTAGCCGTCGGCGACGGCCAGGGCGGCACGCGGGCCGTTCGGGGTCTGAATTGTGGCGAGCTTCATTCGAGGTGCTCCTGGGGAGGGATTCTCGATGTATTCAATGGAGCGCCCGCCGATTGGGAAGGGGTTCCGGCCCGCGCCGCCACGGCGGGCGGCAGCACGCAACCGGTTGTACCGACACCGACCGTCCCGCCCGTGATTGATCGGACGGCGATCATAATTGGCTCGCCGCCGCCCTCGTGGCCGACCGTAATCACAACCGTCGTCCGCAGCCCCATCTTGCCACAAAAAGGACTCACGACCACCGGATCGTAAGCCTATTCCGAACGGCGGCTCTGATTGTTCCGGTCAGCCGCGCCGGCCGCTCTTTGCGGTAACTCTACTTGGCATGCTTGGCGAGGAACTCCCGCATCAGCTTCGCGATCTCGGTGCCGTTGGTTTCCAGGGCGAAGTGCCCTGCGTCGAGCAGGTGGAACTCCAGCGTCTTGAGGTCGCGCTTGTAAGGCTCGGCGCCGGCGGGCGGGAAGATGGAGTCGTTCTTGCCCCAGGCGATCAGCGCCGGCGGCTGGTGCTTGCGGAAGTATTCCTGCCACTTCGGGTACAAGGGCGGGTTGCTGCCGTAGCTCAGGAACAGGTCGAGCTGGATGTCCGCGTTCCCGGGGCGGTCGAGGAAATACTGGTCCGTGATCCAGGCGTCCGGGGGCACCAGTTCCGGGTTCTTCAGCCCGTGGGTGTACTGCCATTTGGTGGCGTCGAGCTTCGTGAACGGCCGTAGCGCCTCACGCTTCTCCTTGCTCGCCGGCTCCTTCCAGTACGCCTTAATCGGCTTCCAGAAATCGTTGTCGAGCCCCTCCTCGTAGGCGTTCCCGTTCTGCACCACGATCGCGGTCACCCGCTCCGGGTGTTTGCTCGCCAGGCGGTACCCGACCGGTGCTCCGTAGTCCTGCACGTACAGCGCGTATTTTTTGAGCCCGACGGCCTCTGTGAACCGCTCGACGACCGACGCGAGGTTGTCGAAGGTGTAGCTGAACGTGTCGCGCGACGGCATCGAGCTGTTGCCGAAACCGGGGTAGTCCGGGGCGATCACGCGATACCGGTCTGCGAGCTGTGGGATCAGGTTGCGGAACATCTGCGAGCTAGTCGGGAACCCGTGCAGCAGCAGCACCGCGGGCGCGTCCTTCGGCCCGGCCTCGCGGTAGAAGATGTCGAGTTCGCCGACCTTCACGGACTTGTGCAGCACCTTCGGCGGGTCGGCCGCCAGCACCGGCGCAGCGGTCAGTGTCAGGGCCGCGGCGAGAAGAGACGCGCGGGACATGGTTCATACTCCTGAAAGTTCGGGGTTATTCGACACCGGAGAGGCCGGGGTGATCGTCGGGACGCGGGCCGGGCGCGGGCCAGTGGAACTTACGCTCTTCGGGCTTGATGGGGCGGTCGTTGATGCTCGCCTCCCGGCGCCGCATCAGCCCCGCCGCGTCGAACTCCCACAGTTCGTTGCCGTAACTGCGGAACCACTGCCCGCTGTCGTCGTGCCACTCGTACTGGAACCGCACCGCGATGCGGTCCGCGGTGAAGCTCCACAGCTCCTTCACGAGCCGATAGTCCAGTTCCCGCGACCACTTGCGGCGGAGGAACGCGCGGACCTCGTCGCGGCCCTTGGGGAACTCAGAGCGGTTGCGCCACACGGTGTCTTCGGTGTAGGCGAGCGCCACGCGGTCGGGGTCGCGGGTGTTCCAGGCGTTCTCCGCAGCTCGCACTTTCAGGCGTGCCGTTTCGAGCGTGAACGGCGGAACGATCGGGATCGGGGCGGACATCGGAACCAACCTTTCTGGGTGAAACAAAACGGCCCCGGCTCACCGCGAACCGGGGCGCTACGGGATCTTACCGGGTCGGGTCACAGCCCTGGATCTGGCCGCACGCCTCGTGGTGGTCGATCGGCTCGGCCTTCGGGAAGTCGATCTCGGTTTCGGCGACGTTGTTCACGTAGTTGGTGAACGTGTTCAGCGCGACGTGTGCGACGATCTCGGTGATTTCGGCGTCGCTGTAGCCGGCGTCACGAACCCGCTGCACTTCGGAGTCACTCGCTTTACCGTGCTTCGCCACCAGTGTGCGGACAAAGGCGAGTGCCGCTGCGGTCTTCGAATCTTCCGAGGTCCCCTTGCGTCCCTGGATCAGTTGCTCGGCGGTCAGCCCGACACGTTTGCCGATGGCGGTGTGAGCCGACACACAGTAGTCGCACCCGTTGACCTCGCCCACGGCCACCGCTAGCAGTTCCTTGAGCTTCACCGGAAGCGTGCCGCCCGCCAGCGCCCCGGACAGCCCGAGGTACCCTTCGAGGACGGCCGGCGCGGTCGCCATCACTTTCGTCAGATTCGGGGTGATCCCCATCTTCGCCTTCACCGCGTCCAGCAGCACCTTGGCCTTGCCTTCAGCACGGATCGGATCGACTTGGTTCAAGCGGGACATGATCGACTCCTGACGTGTTCGCGGTGCCGGGCTCGTTTGGGCGGGCACCTTTTCGCCCCTGACGGGGTCTTATACAGACCGGTCTGTATAGCGCTTACAGAAAAAAAATCTCAGGCCCGTTGCAGGAGCGTGCGGGCCACTTCAAAAGCCTGATCCGCGCTGTCCGAAGTGCCGTCGCGCGCTGCGGCCACAATCGCGCCGTCGATCAGCATCGTCACGGCCGCCGCCACCGTATCGGCATCGTTCACGCGAGCCTTTTTGAGCGCGTCTGCCACGGCAGCGGTGAACCGGGCAGCGTGTTCGTCGATCGCGCTTCGCCCCGGGTGCGACGGGTCGGGCAGTTCGGCGGTCGCGTTGATGAATGCACAGCCGCGGAAGTCCGGGGTGCGGAACCACTCCTTCAGCGCCGCGAAGATCGCGTCGAGCCAATCGCCCGACTGTTCGGCGTACCGGACCACCGCACTCGCGAACCAGGTGCAGACGTGCTCGCTGCGACGCCGCAGGTACGCCGCGATTAGCTCGTCCTTCGATTTGAAGTGCGCGTACAGAGTCATCTTCGCGACCCCGGCCGCGGCGATGACGGTATCGACCCCGGTGGCGCGGATCCCGTCGCGGTAGAACAGGCGGTCCGCGGCTTCGAGTACCCGCTCGCGGGCGTCGGCCGTCGGCTTGGTGCGAGCCATAGATTCCCCACGGTGCCGGGCATGAAGTGCAGCGACCCGGCACCGCGCTCGCGGAACCGGGTCGACACTCGGATAGTACACCGCGCGCCGGGGCAGTGTTACACCGTCACTTCCACAGCTTCTTTTCGTCGATGATCTCCCCGCCCGCCACGGTAATCGCCTTCTTGAACTCGTCCGGGTCGAGTTTGCGGCGCACCCGCCGCACCGAGCCGTCGCACAGCGCCACGTTAAACACGCCGTCGAACAACCCACCGAGCTTGGGGAGCGGCTTCTGTTCGTCGAACGGAAGGTCTGCCGGCTTGGTCCAGATCACCGGATCGCCGGCCTCGACCGCCAGGACCGTGTTCGAGGTGCCGTCGGTGATGTCGGTCAGTTTGATGTCGGCCTTATCCCCGAACAGCGCCCCCTTGCCGGTGAACGTCTGGTAGAACGTCTCGCCCGCCTTGGCCTTCACCCGGACCGGGGCGTACACCTTCGGCATCTTCTCGATCAGCTTCTTGTTCGTGTCCGAGTCCCACGGCTCGTCCAGCTTGAACTGTTTGTACAGGTCATCCTGTTCGAAGTACGGCAACAGGGCCACGCGCCAGCTCAGCAGCGGTTTCCCGTCCTTGTCGACGATGTTCCCGGTGAACTTACCGTTCGCGTCGTGCAGGTTGTGGAACGCCAGCGCGATCTGCTCCAGGTTGTTCGACGACCTGGCGAGTTCAGTCAGCGTGGGCGGTTCGTCCTGTGCGCCTGCGGGCACCACGAGGGCGCTCACGAGGGCCGTGGGAACCCAAAGAGCCGGGGTCCAGAGCCAGGGCGTGCGCATAAGGAGACCTCGGAGGAAACGGAGCGTCACTTCTTTATCAGCCTATCAGTGTTAACCGGCTGTCCGTCGTTGGGCATGATCACTTTTTTCATCTCGCCCGGGTCGCCACCCTTTTTAAAAAGGTAAACCGACCCGTCTCCCATGAGAACGTGAAAGTCCCCGTCGAACGACCCGCCGAGCCCCGGCAGCGGCAGTTTCTCGTTAAACGTCTGGTCGATCGGCTGGCTCCAGGTCACAGGATTGGCGGCTTCCACGACGAGGGCCGTGTTCGACAAACCGTCGCCAATCTGTGCCCACTTGAGCGAACCCTTTTCGGTCCAGATGGTGTCCTTGCCGACGAACCGCTGGTAGAAGGTCTCGCCCGCCTTGGCCTTGCCGCGTGCCGGGGCGTACACCTTCGGCATCTTCTCGATCAGCTTCTTGTTGTTCGGCCCGTCCCACGGCTCGTCCAGCTTGAACTGCTTGTACAGCTTCTCTTCTCCCAGGTACGGAAGCAGGGCGACGCGCCAGCTCAGCAGGAGCCGGCCGTCCTTATCGGCGATGTCGTCGGCCGGCCGGCTGTCGTGTTCGTCGGCGTGCGCGTGAAACGCCAGACCGACCTGTTTGAGGTTCTCGGATGCGGTTTCAAGTTCCTTCTTGGTCACCGGCTCGGCCGCTAGCACGACCGAACCGCACAGCACCGCCGCCGCCGTAAGAGTCCGCCAGGTGTTCATCATCGCCCTCCGTCTCAGGAGCACCTCAACCCCAAACGAGACGCCGCAGCCGGTTCACGATCTCAGCAGCCGCGCCGATTTATTCCGACCGGAGGTGGGCCGCGGTCATTTCTTACTGAGCGTGATGTTGATGGCGCTTTCCGCGGTGACCGTGTAGGTCAAGCCGGAGGTACCGACTTCCTCATACCGTTTCGGGACCGGGACGAAGGTGCCGCCGCGCCCGCCGACGGTCACCGCTTTGCCGTCTTTGGATTTCGGGGCCGCGAACTGGGCGTGATTGGAAGTCCGAACGGCGGCCTTCACCTTCCCCAACGGGGCGGACGGCACGCGGTAGTTGCCGTCCGGCGCGATCTCACCGCGGGCGCTGGCGGACCCGTCCTCGGCCTCGAAGTAAACCTCACCCATCGTCAGTTTCTCGCCGTCGAGGGTGACGGAACCGGTCACGACGGTCTCTTTGGCCGGCGGAGGCGGCGAGCACCCCACCGCCGACATTCCGACAACGGCCGCACCGAGCACGAACAGCCTGACACACCGCATGGATCGAGCGCCTGGAGAGGAAACGGGAGGGATACCAATTAAAACGCGGCCCCGGCGGTGTGCCGGGGCCGCGGACCGGGGCGTTTACCAGTCGCTGCCGAGCACGCCGCCGTCCCGCGGCTGCACGGCCATGCTCCAGGTTTGCTGGGTGACGCCGGACGACACCGAGCGAACGCTGCCGTCTCCCAGCCCGATGAGGACCACGTTCGAGCTGTGCCCCTGCGCGCGATTGTTGTCGCACTGAGCGGCGGTGGGGTTGAACTGCGGCACCGGGAACTGCCGCTGGTCCACGGCCACCGACGTGCTGATCGGGTACCGGGCGAAGGTCGGCCAGAAGCGGTCGTCCGCCGGGTGGCCCCAGGCGGTACCGAACGTGTCCGACCCGTTCGGCGAGCCGGCCGGGCCGCACCCCTTGCGCTTCTCCGCCACGAAGATGACGTTCGAGGTGCCGTCGGTCAGGCTCGACAGGTTGTTTTTGCCGGCCGTGTTCTGCCAGTCGCCCGGGCTGGCCGGGAGCTGGCCCGGACGCCCGAACACCTGGAAGTTACAGGCGTAGCTGCACAGGGCCACGTCCACCCCGCCGGCGCTCTTGGCCGGCTCCCACATCCAGTCGGCGTTGAACCCGCGCGCGAACACCCCGCTCCCGCCGGTCGAATCGGCCGGGGCCACGAGCAGTTTGAGCGGGATGCTCATCGCGGCTTGGCTGGTGCTGCCGATCTGACCCAGTCCGCTCCCCGGCCAGTTGCCGATGCTATTGGACACGGCGCCCTGCTCGTAGTACGGGAGCAGCGCGAAGAAGAACGTCGAGTCACTGCTCGAATACGTAAAGTTGGTCGGGTTGCTCCACCAGAACGACACCACCGGCGGCAGGTAATTGGTCGTGTCGTGCCCGTTGTGGCACGCGAGGAGGGTCTGCTTAATGTTGTTCTGGCTGCTCATCCGGGCGGCGGCCTCACGCACCTTCTGAACGGCGGGCAACAAGAGGCCGATCAGGATTGCAATAATCGCGATCACCACCAGCAGTTCGATCAGCGTGAACGCACGGCGTACGCGCAGGGACGTTACCATTACGACCTCGGGAGAGAGGTGAAGAACAGATGAAACCTCCTCCATCCTTACCAGACCAATCCCGACACGTCAATCACTTGGTGTCCGGGGGGTGCCCCTCTGGATTTTGGCCCGTTATTGGTTTTCCCAAAACCCCTTCCACTCCGGCCCCGCTGCTAATGCCCCCAGTTCGACAAACGGTGCCACATGCCCCAGATTCCATCTCGCCCCAGTTTGTTTCATTCTGATGTTGAGCAATTGCTTAACCGTTCCCTCCACCAACCCGCTTCCAATCGACTGCCCCCGCCGCAAACGCACCGCATAATTCAACCGCCCCTGTCGGCCACAAAAGTAATTCAATACGCCGCCCAAGGCGGCTCCGTCGCCTCCGGCGGGCATCTGCCCGGTCAGTTCTCCGATCCAGTCCACCAACCCGGGATATCCCAGTGCTGTGCACAACTGAGTTCAGGGATCCTCGTTGGGCTTGTGGGCTTGTCGACGCCGTTGGACGGAGGTGTGTGCCCCCTTCTGTTTCGCGGCGTGCGGGTGGGCACGGGGCGCCTTGTTGCGTGTCTTGTCCCAGCCCGGCTTCCACATCGTGCCCAATAACTGATCCAACAACGTTCCCACACTCTCTGCCGTCTGATCCGTCGGGATCAGGGACACGATCATCGACACCTCGACCAACTCCTTGAGCGCGGCCAACTGACGATGCCAGTCCGTGCAGAACTGCGCCGTCGAGAGGTCGTCGATGGTCACCTTCCGCTTCGCAACCACATAGCCCTGGAGGACCTGCACCACGTTCGCGAGGACGAAACACATCGACGCCTGAAACACGGTCGCCTCCGGTGTCGAACCGATGAACCGACCCAGGGCGAAGATCGCCGTCACCTTTTGGAACGTGCCTTCGATGGTCCACCGGATGCGGTACAGGTCCAACAGATCGGTCGCCGGGTATGGGGCCGAATCGAGCAGGTCCGTGAGGATTGTAATCGCTTCGCCCACCGGGCGCGCGACGGTGATCCGCCGGACGTACCGGCGGAGCTTGTCCTTGGGCTTCCCGGCCCACCCCCATTCTTCGACCACGGCTCGTTGGGATGGGTCCGCGGTCGTGACCGCGGGGCGCTTCGGGTCGGGTTCGAACGACAGGGTCCGCGCGTACCGCACCACGAAATGACCATTGTCCTTGGTGAACTCGGCGAAGTGCTTCGACGCACAGAACAACCGATCCCCGACCACCAGTTTCGCCGGACCGCCTCGGGCGTGCACTCGGGGCATCAAATCGGGGATCAGTTTGGCCTCGTTGGTTTCGCCATCGAGATCGGCCGCCATGTCGAGCACCAACCCGTCACGGGGCCGGTACGCCACGAGCAGTTTTCCGCCCAAGAGCTTGCCCGGTGTGCCCCGCGTGTCGACGAGTCGCTTGGCCACCTTCTTGAGACTCTTGCCGTCGAGGATCAGAACCTCCAGGCGGTCGAAGGAGGTCGGAAGGCGGTGCGCGACGACCTCGGGGAACAGGGCGGTGAACCGGTCGGTGACGTCCCGCAGGAACGCTTCGCTCAGGCCCCGGGGGATGCGCCGGAGCTTGCCGTAGAACGCTTCGTGGCACCCGTCGTCGGGTTGCCGGTGGCGTCGCAGGTGGGCCTGCCGCCCCGAGCCCTGGTGTTCGATGAGCGCATCGAAGATCCAGGTGACCAGTTGGGCGAAGGTCACGACGTCCTCATAGCCGCGTCCCCGATGTCGCTCGTAGAGGTCCGCGAGGACCGGGTCGGGAACGCCATAGGCGAAGAGTGCGAGCGACGCGTGGGCCAGTGGCAGGCCCTCCAGGACCTGGCGCGCGAAGTCCGTGGGCGCGTGCGGTTGGGAGCGTGGGACGCGCTGATGAGGTGGCAGAATCACGGTGACCTCCATGTCCCGGGTCGCGGACCCCGCACCACCCCGCGTCCCACGACCACTCGGTTAACCCCAATTTCGTCGCAGTGAAAACCCTAAATCAGCAATCCGCAATCAGTTATACAAATCCAAGATGTGCATAGCACTGGGGATATCCGTCTTCCAGCAGCTTCGACTTGCCCCGGACAAACGCCGTCGCGGCTTGGCCCCCGGGACCGAACACCGCCTTCGCCCCGCTGGCGAGGTACTCCGCCCCATGCCAGAAGTCGAGGACCTGGGTCGCGTCACGGAAGTGCTGCTCGGACACGTTCCACAACCACTCGGCCCCATCCCCCAGTACCGTCATTTGGCTCGAATCGGTCCACTCCAGTCGCGTGGCCTCGTCGTGACACCGCTTCCCGAACAGGCTCGCCTCCTCCACGGCCGCGATCACCGACCGCGCCAACGGGGTTGGCAGGTCGCGTCCCTCCCAGTCCATCGCCGTGGTCGGCGCACTTCGCTCGCGCCGGGCAAAAACGGCCATCTTGAGATCCCGCCAACCGTCCTCCACAGTGTTGACCTTGCCCGCGTCGATGTGCAACTCGCTGTCCACCGGCCGCTCGGTCCTGGCCGCGGCTTGGGCTCGGGTGAAGACTTCAGCGGTCGAGCGGTGTTGCCGGGTGGCGGTGGCCTGGGCCGCCGTGGCGTGGCAGAGTTGCCGGATGGTGTTGTCGTCCAATTCCCAGCCGACCACCTCGGCCAGAGTCACTTCGGCTTTGGCGAAGGACTGTTGGACGCCCAGCAAGACGGCCATCCGACAGGCGCCCGGGGTGACGTAGCCGCTGAGGCCCAGCCCGCGATCGGCTCCGAACTCGCCTTGCCCGCAAGTGGGGCAGTGGAAATACCTCCGCTCCAGCTCAATCGGACCAACGGCGGTCACAACCGTTCGGGTGTGCGGTCCTTTGGAGCGCCCGGGGTGCGTCTTCGCGCAGGTGCGGGCGCGCCCCCTTTTTGCTCGTCCTTCTCGATCCGTGAACCCAAGGCGGCACCGAGTGTGGTCCGCAACAGTTTGCGCCCTTGATCGAGTGCATGCTTCTCGCAGGCGGCCAGGACCGTGCCGTCGGGAGCTTCTTGGGCCAGACGATTCAGGTCCGTGAAATAGCCCAGCAGTTGTTCCAAGGCCAACCGTTCGGATTCGGTACTGTATTCTATAGTCAGCGTCGGCATCAGCATCCCTCCCAGATTGCCACGGCTTCCCCAGCCGGCTCCCATACCGTTCACAAATGCCAAAATCCAGAGGGGCACCCGTGTCCGGGCGACACGTGCCGCGCCGAAGGCCGATCCCGAAAAGAAACAGTGATTATTAGATATTTTCGATAGTCGCGAGCAGAAAGATCTGTCGACAAGAAGTGCTGGGCGTGTCACTGCCACCGCCGGATCGGTTGCGAGTGCCCGTCTTGGGCTGATACCCTTGTGGCACAAACCTTCCTGTCGGTGCTGCCGTCTCGCGCCGCACGGACAAAAAGGTTCGTCCCACAAGAAACAGGCACAACTACCTGGACCGTGTATCAGAAGATGCCCGGCCCGGCGGTCACATGAGCCATGCCTTCAAACCCGGACCCAAATCCCGCGCTCATCCTTTCAGGCGCGTCAGCGCCTCCTTCGCCTCCCAGTATTTCGGGTGCTCCTCAAACGCGGTCACCGCGTTGTAGAACTTCGCGGCGTTCGCCGGGTCGCCCAGCGCCTCGTAGCACCTGGCGATGTTGAACAGCGTGTCGGCCCCGCTCTTGTGGTACTCCTTGTAGTCCGAGTACGCTTTCAGCGCAAGATCCGGTCGACCCAACTCCTCCAGGTACAACTGTCCGAGAAGCCGGGTCGCATTGTACCACGCCTCCTCTTCGTCGCCGGACCCTTTCGCGGTCTCGCGCACATCTTCCAGGAGTTGCACCCCGCCGTCGCGGTTGCCCACCCGGAGCAGGCAGCGGGCCTCGACCAGCCGCACCCGGTTGCTGGTCGGCTCGATCACCTTGGCGAGCCGGGTCAGGTGCGTGGCCCAGTCGAGCAGGTCGGCGTCGGCCTCGGCCCGGTTCAGCACCGCCATCGCCTTCTTTACGCAGTACGCAACATCGAACCACTTCCCCACCCGCTCGCGCGCCGCGGTCAGTTGCTCCACCGTGACCGAGTAGTAGTACGAGTCCTTCTTGCGCAGCAGGTCGGCGTCGAGGCTGCTGTACGCAAGGGCCGCTTCGACGTTCACCACGGCGTTGAGCGTGTGGTTCGGCACGCCGCGCATCTTGCCGTACAGCTCCGCGATCTTGCGGTAGGCTTCGAGAACGGCCCCGCCGCCGTCGTCGCGATAGAGCTGCAGGTCGGCGACCGCCGATTCGTAATACGGGCGTGCTTCGGCGTCTTTCGCTTCGCGGGCCGCGCGGTCGCCCGCGGCTTCGGCTGCGTCCGCCTGGCCCTTGATCGCGTCGCCCTCGGCTTCCGCGGTTGAGGCGAGCCGCCGCAGGGCGTTCAGGTATATCTCCCGCTGCTCTTTCGCGAGGTTACGCGGGCCGAACGTGCGGGCGCTGATCTTGATCTGTTCGAGGCACCCTCTGGCGCTCGTGGCGTCGCCGTACTTCTCGGCCACATCGGACAACTTCTTGAAGATCCCCGGCGCGCGGTCCGGGAGCCCACGGCCCGCCATCCGGAGGTACCCCAGCCCGCGCTCGCGACGTTCCGGGTCGTTGTCGTCGGCGAGCTGGTAGCCGAGTTGCTCGACGTACTCGTAGCTGAAATCCGCCGGCGCCCCGGCGGTCGCGACGGCCGCGACGAACTCGCCCTCTTGAAGCTCCGCGTACAAGACGGTGCGGTACTCCTTCGCCTTATCGTTACCGGGGTCCGCTTTGAGCTTGCGCTCGACGGCCCCGATCGCCTCCATGCGGCGGCCGGGTTTGTTCAGCTCGCGCCACCCCAGTCGGTCCGAGAGGCCCTTCGGGCCGTCGATCGCGAGGGACCAGGCGTCGAACAGCAGCGGGCCGCGCACGGCGGGGTGGTACCCCGGGGTTTCGGGGCTCAGCAGCCGTGCCAGTGTTTCCGCCGCGGCGTCGTACTGCTTCGAGTGGACGAACGCGATCGCCCGCAGGTACTCGACCCGCGCGAGGTACACCGGCTTCTTCTGCTCGACGAGTTCGAGGAACCGCCCCGCCTCCTCGCGCCCGGCGGGGGTCGGCGGGGTCATCAGTAGCGCGGTCGCGCGGTCCAGGCAGAGTTTGAAGTCGAGATCGGCGATGAGGTCGGGGTAACGCTCAAGCGTGACGAGGTTAATACCGTTGTGAAGCTGACGCATACCTTCGCTCGCCAGCTCGCTGTTCGGGTTCAGTTCGAGCGCGCGCCGGAAGAACTTGAGCGCCAGCCCGAGTTGCCCGTGGTGCATGTAGCTGAACCCGCGGAGGACGTGCTTGAACACCCGCAGCCCCGGGAGAATGCGGATCGCGTACACCCCGTACAGGGTGACCGGCAGCAGGAACGGAGCCGCCCCGCTCACCCCCGGCAGCCCCGTGGCGAAACCGAGCAGGTGCAGCGCCACCCCAAGGCCCGCGCAGATGGTCATGATCTCCACTTCGGACTCTTCCGCCTCCCCACTGAACGTGAGCAGGTAGAAGAAGGGCAACCCGAGCAGCAAGTAGATGCCGAGGTTCTGGCGCGCCTCGGGGCTGGCGAAGAACGAGACCAACTTGTCCGGGTCTGCGGGGTCGTTGGCCGACACCTTGATGTCGAGGAGGTACGTCGAGGCGATGTACACCAGCAGCGCCGCTGCGCCGGCACCAGCCGCCAGGCGCCACATCCCGTCTTCGATCTGGCGCATCCGGTACAAGCCGAACCCCAGGACCGCGCCGCCGACCGCGCAGAACCCGAGCCAATCGCCGACGGGCGGGTTGTGCTTGATCTCGGCCCAGCTCAAGCCGAACAGCTCCGCGAGCGGCTGCGCCCACGGTTGCGCGAAGTCGCGCCCCGAGAGCACGCCCGCGGTCAGCCCGATCATAATGCCCGAGTAGATGAACACCGGGCTCTCGAGCAGCACCAGAAGCGGAAACGCCTTCCAGTTGTCCCACGGCTTCACGCCGCGCCGCATCAGCCGGCCGGTGCCCAGCGCGAGTCCCACGGCGAGGCCGGTGCCGACCCACCCGAGCACCCACGCGATGTCCCGCCAGGCTTCGGCAGGGCTGGTGGGCACTTGGAGCGCGAAAAAGATCCAGAGACCGAAGAACAGGCCCTTGAGGACGTACTCGTTGCGGTGCCAAGGGGTCATGATCGGTTTCACCCGGAGCAGATGGGGTGTGGTCCCGCCGGGTCGCCGGAAGGTCGGCGCGGGGCCACCTGATGACGGTCACTCCCGCGCTCGCGCGCCCGGAAGGTCGGGGCGGCCCGCGGGACCGGTAGGGAATGTCGAACGGTGTCACCATATCGCGCCCCGAGCGGTGGTGGTAGGGGTGGGGCCGGCGCAACGCGAATTGGTGCTTGACTCTGCTGCGCCGCGGCCCTAGACTCGTCCCGACTTTCCCGACGGGAACCCTCGTGCGCCTGCGCTCCCCCACCCTGCGGTTCGTGCTGACGGCCCTGGCCCTTTTGGGCCAGGTGGCGCCGTCGGTCGCGCACCCATTGGCAGCGCAGTTGCGGACCGGTGGCGCTGGCGGGTGCGCGGCCGGGTCGTGCGCCTGCGGTGCGGTCGAGAAGGCCCTTTCAGGGTGCTGCTGTTCCAAAGCACTCCCGCCAGTGCCGGCGGCCAAACGTTGCGGGGAGGCCGCCCCGAAGGTCAAGAAGTCCTCGTGTTGCGCATCAGCAAAAGACGAATCACCCCGCCCCACCGTCAAACCAGCCGCACGAGAACCGCTCCGCATCACCGCCGGCAACAACTGCCGTTGCGAGAAGCCAGCGAAAGCCGCCACGAGCGAGCCAACCGCACCGCCCCCGAGCGGCGTGATCGTGGTACTCTCGCTCGCCCCCGTTGTGCAAGCGGCGCGGTGGTCCGCCACGCCCACCGCCGTTCTCCACGCACCGCCCTTCCCTCCCCCGCGGTGCCCGACACTCCCGCCGAACCGGTGACGCCGCTCCCGCACGGAGCGCTCTCGCTGTTCGCGCGGGTTCCCGTGAATACCACACGAACGGCTCGCGTCTCAACCGGCGAGAGGCCGATGTTCACGGCCACCGACGTTGCGAACGGATCGCGAGAGGTGATTCTGTGAGAGGAACCCCACACTCTCGGTGATTGGAAACGATCCGACCGGGCGCCGCGACGGCGGTCCAGTCGGCGGCAGGTTCGATCCCTGCCGCGAGCCACTGGCTACCCTGAAAATGAAGTTTGTCCGCATCTCGGCTCGGACCCCGAGCGGGGTCCGAGCCGAGAGCGTTTGCCCCGTGGGGCGCACCCACGGGAGCCAATACACTCCGCCGATCGGCCCGGGTGACGGTCGCCCGAACCGGTCGGCGGCCGTGTCTGTCAGGAGTGTTTCAATGCAGAAGCTGATTCGGGCGAGCCTGTTCGCCGCCCTCGGCGCGGCAGCGGTCCTGTTCGCGTTCGGGAGCGTCACCGCGGCCCCGGCCGACGACAAACTGCCGGAAATCGCGGAGATTATGAAGAAGGGGCACGCCAAGACGGACGGTTACATCACCAAGGTCAAGGAAGCGGTCAAGGGCGGCAAGTGGGAGGACGCCCAGAAGTACGCCAAGGACATGAACATCTTGGGCGCCGCGATCGGCAAGAACAAGCCGCCGAAGGGCGACGACAAGTCGTGGAAGGCCCTGACCGACAAGTATGCCGATACGACCCAAAAGATCCTGAAGGGGACCGAAGACAAAGACGCTAAGGCCACTAACGCGGCCATCAGCACGATCAGCATGTCGTGCGGCGGGTGCCACAGCAAGCACAAACCGAAATAACCAAGCGGCCGGTGCGGCACGACCCGGCGGTTTTCGACTCGCCGGGCCGTGCTCCTTCTATCACCGCGACAATGGCATTGGAATGGCATCATTGACAGCGGTACGAGCCCGGATGCCGACGATGCCGACACCTGAACTCACTGCCGCCACGGAATGAGGTCAAATCGAGCGCCCCGCGGGCGTATGATGGGTGAGCCGCGCAACTAACGTCACCCGGACCCGGAGAGCCGCCGTGCCGCTCAAGCAGGAGCAGCCCATGTTCGAACCCACCGAACCGACCGACGGTCCCACACCGGCCGTGCGGCCGGCCCGGAAAAGGCGCCGCACGGCCTCCCCGCTACCGGACGACGGGTCCGCCGTGTTTCTCGGTTGGGAAGGCACCAGCTACAAGCCCAC
This sequence comes from Gemmata obscuriglobus, assembly GCF_008065095.1. Lineage (NCBI taxonomy): Bacteria > Pseudomonadati > Planctomycetota > Planctomycetia > Gemmatales > Gemmataceae > Gemmata > Gemmata obscuriglobus. The sequence continues at coordinate 5,402,119 of NZ_CP042911.1, forward strand.
CCTCGGGTTCAAATCCGGGACCGGTTCGGGACAAGTCGAGAAAGCGCTGAGTTACGCCGGCGACGGGCACCTGCTCACCATCGCCCCCACGGGGGCCGGCAAAGGGGTCGGGGCGATCATCCCCGCGCTGCTGACGTACCCCGGCTCGGTTATCGTTACGGACATCAAGGGCGAGAACTATCAGGTCACGGCGCGGTACCGGCGTGAGTTGGGTCAGCAGGTGGTCGTTCTCGACCCGTTCGGGCTCGTCACGGCGAAAGACAGGGGGGACAAGCTCAACCCTTTTGACCTCTTCGGCGTGCCGGGGTCCGATCCCGAGTCCGATGCCGAGATGCTGGCCGCCCAACTCGCGGTCGGGCACGAGTTCAGCACCGACCGCTACTGGGAGGACACCGGGCGCGGCCTCGTGTCCGGCCTCGTGGCCGATGTCGCGACCAGTTCACCGCCGGACAAGCGGAACCTCTGCACCCTTCGCGAGTTGCTCTACAACGACGACCTCGACTACACGCTCGCGGTGGCGCTCGACACGCGCAAGAAGACCATGTCCCCCCTCGCGCGGGACGAGTTCATCGCGTACCTAGCCGCCCCGTCGGACAAGACGCGCCCGTGCATCCGCACCACCGCAACCACCTTCGTAAAGTGCCTCGGCAGCACCGCCGTGTCGCGGTGCCTGGAGCGGTCGACTTTCGATCTGAACGATCTGCTTCACAATAAGCCGATGACCATTTACTTGGTGCTGCCGCCTGAGAAGTTGCACAGCCACCGCGCGCTCCTGCGGCTGTGGGTCGTGACGCTGCTCACAGTGGTGATGCGGCGCACGCGCCTGCCGAAGCGGCGAACGCTGTTCTTGCTGGACGAGGCGGCGCAACTGGGCTCGCTCGACCTGCTCCCGCAAGCCGTGTCCCTGCTGCGCGGATACGGGCTACAGCTCTGGACGTTCTGGCAGGACCTGAGCCAGATGATGAAGCTGTACCCGAACAACTGGGAGGCGCTGGTGAACAACGCCGCGGTGCTCCAAGCGTTCGGTGTGCCGGGGCACGCCTCGCGGAACAGTTGGCGGGTCATCCTGGGCGAGGATGCTCAACTCGCCTCGGAACTGCACCCGGATGAAATGCTGGTGGCGGTCACCGGTAAGGGCGTCGCGCGACACACCCGCGCGAACTACCTGAAGGATAAGGCCTTCACCGGACGATTCGACAAAAACCAGCGGTTCTTGAGTTTAGAGAAATAGCAGGGCAAGAGGCGCCGGTGTACCGCGCGAGTTCGTAATCATTGAGGTTCCTATCGAACGATCCCCACACAGAGCACTCAACGTTTCGTGACGTTCTCCACGTCTCCCAGAAATCACCTCAACGCACGTTGACACTTCGTGCGGCTGTGTAGTCATTACTGTCAGTCGAATCACCACCCAGAAAATGGCCGTGCCGCGGACCACTCCGCGGCACACGTCTGTTTGAAACGCGATTTGCTTGTCACCCGCACTGTGTGGCGGGTGGCTCCTTTGGTCCGGCCGGCGTTGCGTCCGTGCCGTCAGCCGGTTTGCCGTTTTCGTGCGGGGCCGCTTCGTTTCCCGGCCTGCCGTTCTGAGTGGCAAGAGTCTGCGGCCGGTTGCGGCGCGGGTGCTTCACCTTGTACCTTCTCTACCGGTTCCGTCACTGCCGCGGGCGTGTGAGCAAGCGGCCGCGAGGGTGCGGGAAGCTCTGCGCCGAACGGGCACACGCGGCCAACCCCAGATCACGATCATTTCAACCCGCTGACGATTTCCTTGCACAACATGAAATTTTACCCATTTTACTTGCTCACCGTATTTACTCAGCTTAAAACACATTTCTCGCGGATACTGAATCACCATTCCCGACTCGCAATCAATTGTCCAGCGCCGATGCCGCGCGCCCATTCGCTCTTCGGAACCGGACTCGCGCTCAGGAGTATGATTCAGGCCGCGATAAAAAACGATCAATACATCTCACATCCGCGATATTGTCGCCTGTTGTGAGTGCGATCGTCTATCCGTTGCTAGCGGCCCGAGCGGCCGCCCCCCACTCCCAAGCTCGAGGTCAGAAATGGCGCTCCTTTCCGCGTTGCTCCGGCGGCCGCAATCGCTCCGCTCCTCTCCCGCCCGTGCCCGGGCGCTGTTGCGACTGGCGCTCCTCGAAGACCGCACGGTCCCCGCGACGTTCACGTGGACCGGGGCGGTGGACACGAATTGGAACACCTCCGGCAACTGGAACGACGGGGCAGCCAACACGACCGTCCCGAGTTCGCCGACCGACGTTCTGGTGTTCGACAGCACCGCCGGCGCGAATTTAACGAGCAACAACGACATCGCGGCGCTGACGGTGAGCGAGATCCAGATCACGAACCCGGGTTACACGATCACCGGCACACAACCGGTCACGGTGACGACCGCGGTTACGGATACGACGGCCACGGGCTCGAGCGCGGTTTCGCTGGACATTGCTGGTGCGGCCACGCTGACGAAGTCCGGCGGGTCGACCTTGATCCTGTCAGGGACGAACACGTTCACCGGCGCCACCACCGTTTCGGGCGGCGAGTTGCAACTCGCTGGCGGGGCGGCGCTGGGGGACGCGACCGCGGTTACGGTGGGCGCCGGGGCGGCCCTGACCCTGGTGGCGAGCGAGACCATCGGGTCGCTCGCCGGGGCCGGGAACCTGATGCTCGCCACGTTCATTCTGACGACCGGGGCGAACAACAGCAGCACCGCGTTCTCCGGGGTCATCAGCGACCTCGGCGACCTGATCAAGGCGGGCAGCGGGACGTTCACCCTGTCGGGCGCCAACACGTACGCGGGCACGACCGCGGTGTCGGGCGGCACCCTGAGCGTGACGGGCGACGGGAACCTGGGCACCGGGGCCGTGATCCTGGCGACCGGCACCACCCTGGCCGTGACCGGGGCCACCACCATCGACAACGACATCGCGCTGGCCGGTGCCGCCACCGTCGACACCTCGGTCGCCGTCACCGCCTCGGGCATCCTCTCCGGTAGCGCCGGACTCACCAAGTTCGGGGCCGGCACCCTGACCCTGACCAACACCAATAACGAGGCGGCCTTCAGCGGCACCATCACCGCAGCCAGCGGCACCCTGGCCGTGGCGAACGACAACGCCCTCGGCAGCGGCGCGCTCACGTTCAGCGGCGGGTCCTTCACCATCACTGGGACCACCACGGTCGACAACGACATCGTCCTCAACGCCCCCACCACACCGATCGACGTGGGCACCGGCCTCACAGTCACGCTGTCCGGAGTCATTTCCGAGACTGGCGGCGCGCGGGCGATCGACAAGTCGGGCGCTGGGACGCTCGTGCTCACCGGGACCAACACGTACACCGGCAACACCAACCTCAACGGGGGTACGGTGAGCGTGGCCGGCGACTCGAACCTGGGCGCCGGGACGATCAACTTCAACCAGTCGACGCCGACCCTGGTGATCACCGGCGCCGGCACCATCGACAACGCCATCCTGCTCGGCGTCCCGGGTACGGTCGACACCCCGGTTGCCGTCACGCTGTCCGGTGTGATCTCGGGCGCAAGCACGTTCACCAAGAGCAGCACCGGGACCCTGACCCTGTCGGGCGCCAACACATACACGGGCACGACCACGGTGAGCGCCGGCACGCTGAGCGTGGCCGGGGACGGGAACCTGGGCACCGGGGCCGTGACCCTGGCGGCCGGCAGCACCCTGGCCGTGACCGGGGCCACCACCATCGACAACGACATCGCCCTGACCGGCGCCGCCACCGTCGACACCTCGGCCGCGGTCACCGCCTCGGGCGTCATCTCCGGCACCGGCGGCCTCACCAAGGCCGGGACCGGCACACTCACCCTGACCGGCACGAACACGTTCACCGGCGCCACCACGGTATCGGGCGGGACCCTGAGCGTGTCGGGCGGGGCGGCGCTGGACGACGGGAGCGCGGTGTCGGTGAGCGGCGGGGCGATACTGGCCCTGGGGGCGAACGAGACCGTCGGGTCGCTGGCCGGGGCCGGGAACCTGACGCTGAGCGCGTTCACTCTGACCGCCGGCGGGGACAACACGAGCACCACGTTCTCGGGCGTGGCCAGCGGTACCGGCGGGCTCGCCAAGGCCGGCACCGGGACCCTGACCCTGTCGGGCGCCAACACGTACACCGGCGCCACCACCGTGTCCAGCGGCACCCTGACACTCGCGGGCAACTCGGCGATCGCGGACACGGCCCCCGTTACCGTCAGCGCCGGGGCCACACTGGCTCTGAGCGCCGACGAGGGCATTGGCTCGCTCGCGGGCGCCGGGAACGTGACGCTCGGTGTGAACTTCCTCACGGCCGGGGGCGACAACACGAGCACCACGTTCTCCGGCGTGATCAGCGGCACGGGAGCCCTGACCAAGGACGGCACCGGGACCCTGACCCTGTCGGGCGCCAACACGTACACCGGCACGACCACGGTGAGCGCCGGCACGCTGAGCGTGGCCGCGGACGCCAACCTGGGCGTCGGTACGGTGACGCTGGCGGCCGGCACCACGCTGGCGGTGACCGGGGCCACCACCATCGACAACGCCGTCGCGCTCTCGGGCGCCGCGACCGTCGACACCTCGGCCGCGGTCACCCTCTCGGGGGTGATCTCCGGGGCCAACGGGCTCACCAAGGTCGGGACCGGGACCCTGACCCTGTCGGGCGCCAACACGTACACCGGCACCACCACCGTGAGCGCCGGCACGCTGAGCGTGGCTGGCGACGGGAACCTGGGCACCGGGGCCGTGACCCTGGCGGCCGGCAGCACCCTGGCCGTGACCGGGGCCACCACCATCGACAACGACATCGCCCTGACCGGCGCCGCCACCGTCGACACCTCGGCCGCGGTCACCGCCTCGGGCGTCATCTCCGGCACCGGCGGCCTCACCAAGGCCGGGACCGGCACGCTCACCCTGACCGGCACGAACACGTTCACCGGCTCCACCGTCGTGTCCGCGGGCACAACACTCGTCACCGGGAGTATCGCTACCAGTTCGGGCGTGCAAGTGAGTAACGGGGCCACATTAGGCGGGACCGGTACGGTTCCGGCGGTGACGGCGCTGTCCGGCGCGACGTTGGCCCCGGGCACGTCCCCAGGCGTGATCAACACCGGCGCCCTGATCCTTCCGACCGGGGCCACGTTCAGCCCCGAGATCAACGGCGCAACGGTCGGCTCAGGGTACGACCAGGCGGCCGTTACCGGCACGGTGGACGTGACCGGCGCGACCCTGGCCGTAACGCTCGGGTTTACGCCTGTCGCAGGCACCAGTTTCACCCTCATCGCCAACGACGGCGCCGACGCGGTGACCGGCACCTTCAACGGGCTGGCCGAGGGCGCGACCTTCACCAGCGGCGGCGTGACCTTCACGATCAGCTACGTCGGCGGTACCGGGAACGACGTGGTCATCTCGACCGCACCTCCGACGCTGTCCATCAGCAACGTGACGGCCGCCGAGGGGAACACGGGCGGGACGCCGTTCACCTTCACGGTCACGCTGTCGGTCCCCAGCAGCCAGACCGTGACCGTCAACTACGCGACCGCCCCCGGCACCGCGACCGACGATTTCGTGAGCATTTCGGGCACGCTCACGTTCGCCCCGGGCGAGACCTCGAAGACCGTCACCGTCACCGTCATCGGCGACACGGTGATCGAGCCCGACGAGACGTTCACGGTGGTCCTGTCGAACCCCATCAACGCGACGATCGCGACCGGCACCGGCACCGGCACCATCACCAACGACGACAGAACCAGTCCGGCGGTGGTCAGCATCGGCACGCCCGGCACGCCCGGCACGGTGCGGCCGATCGACCCGACGACCGGCGCGCCCGGGACGCCGATCACCGCGTTCGCCGGGTTCGGCGGGGAAATCCGGGTGGCGGCCGGGGACGTGAACGGCGACGGCCTGGCGGACACGGTCACCGGGGCGGGCGCGGGCGCCGCGGGCGGGCACGTGAAGGTGTTCGCCGCCGACGGCACCCTGCTGTACAGCTTCCTGGCGTTCACCGGGTTCTCGGGCGGGGTGTTCGTGTCGACGGGTGACGTGAACGGTGACGGGTTCGAAGACATCGTCGTCGCCGCGGATGCCGGGGCGGCCCCGCACGTGAAGGTGTTCAGCGGCAAGGACGGGGCCCTGCTCCAGAGCTTCCTCGCCTACGACGCCGGGTTCCGGGGCGGGGTGCGGGTCTCGACCGGCGACGTGAACGGGGACGGGTTCGACGACATCATCACCGGCTCGGGCCCCGGGTCCACACCACACGTGAAAGTGCTCAGCGGCAACGATGGGGTCCTGCTCCGGAGCTTCCTCGCATACGATGCCGGGTTCCGGGGCGGGGTGTACGTGGCGTCCGGAGACGTGAACGGTGATGGCCGCGATGACATCGTCACCGGCACCGGCCCGGGCACCCGGGCGCACGTGAAGGTGTTCAGCGCGTCGGACGGGTCGCTGCTTCAGAGCTTCTTCGCCTACGACGCCGGGTTCCGTGGCGGGGTCCGCGTGGGCACCACAGTCGTAAACGGTCAGACGGCGGTGCTCACCGGTGCCGGCCCCGGCGCCGGACCGCACGTCAAGGTGTTCGTGAACGGCTTGGAAGTGAGCAGCCTGTTCGCCGGCAGCGCCAGCTTTACCGGCGGCGTTTACGTCGGCTGATCGGTCATGGGTGCCGACCCAAGCTCCGATATGCCAGTGAGCCCGCGCGACGAGCGTTTTACTCGTCGCGCGGGCTCACTGGCATTCGCTTCGACCGGTCGGCCGCGGTCAGGGCTGCTTCTGCACGCTGCCGGCCGGCGCCGGGGCGTCTGGCTCGGGCACCACTGGTTCGACCGGTGGTGCCGCCGGAGCGTCGGGCGGGGTCCGGTGCTCGTGCGGCGCGCCCTCGGGCGGCCCGGGCGGGACCTCGGCGACCGGCTCCGTCGCCTTCTGGTGGCTGTGGTGACCGGCCGCGACCGCCAGCTCTTCGCCCGGCGGCTTCGGCGGTCCGTTCATCAGCTCGATGAACCCTTGGATCGCCACGTAAAAGACCGGCACGAAGAACACCGCCAGCACCGTCGAGGTGATCATCCCACCGAACACCGCGGTGCCCAGCGACTGCCGGCTCGCCGCCCCGGCACCCGTCGCAAACACCAGCGGCACCACGCCGAGAATGAACGCGAAGCTGGTCATGATGATGGGCCGGAACCGCATCCTAGCGGCGTCCAGTGCCGCCTGCCGGACACTTCGGCCCGCCAGACGCAGTTCCCGTGCGAACTCCACAATCAGAATCGCGTTTTTCGACGCTAGCGCGATGATGAGCACCACGCCGATCTGCGTGTAGATGTTGTTGTCCATCGACGCGATCGACGGGTACTTGTCGTGCAGCCACGCCTTCGTGTTAACGGCCGCGACCACCCCCAGCAACCCGAGCGGCACCACCAGGATCACCGCGAACGGCAGCAGCCAGCTCTCGTACAGGGCCGCGAGCACCAGATACACCATCAGCACCGCGAGACCGAACACGATGAACGACTCGGTGATGGGCTTGCCGAGCAGGTCGAACGCCGACCCGCTCGACCGCTTCTCCTGGTACGAGAGCGCCGTCCACTCGAAGCCCATCGTCGGCGGCAGCTCCTTGTTCGCCACCTCTTCCATCGCGGCGATCGCCTCGCCGGAGCTGATGCCCTCTTTCGCCCGGCCCGGGATCTGGGCCGTGGGGTACAGGTTGTAGCGGATGATCGACTGCGGCCCGATCACCACGTCCGCGGCGAGCAGCGTGCCGAGCGGCACCCGCGGGCGCGGGCCGGTCCGCGCCGAGCCGTCCGGGTTCACGCCGCCCTCGCGCCCGGGCACCTCCAGGCGCTTGATGATGTCCGTGTCGCCGCGGAACCGGGCGTCCGCCTGGATGCGCACCTGGTAGGTGCGGCCGAACTTGTTGAAGTCGTTGACGTACACGGACCCGAGGTTCGCCTGGAGCGTGCTGAACACGTCGTCCACCTTCACGCCCATCTTTTCCGCCTTCTCGCGGTCGATGTCGAGGTAGATCTGCGGCACGCCCGCGCGGAACGTGCTGCGGGTCTGGCGGCCCTCAATCTCCGGCCGCTGAGCCGCTGCCGCCGCAACCGCATTGGCCCGCTCCTGCAGCACGTCGGTCCCGACGCCCTCGCGGTCCTCGATCTGGATCTGGAACCCGCCCACGAACCCGAGCCCCTGGATCGAGGGCGGCACCAGCACCAGAATCATCGCGTCGCGGTACGCGCCGAACTCGCGCTGGAGCCGGGCCACCAGCGCCTCCTGGCTGAGCGACGGGTCCTTACGGTACTTCCAGTCCTTCCAGGCCGCGAACGCGGTCGCGCTGTTGGGCGCCGCGGTGCCGTCGAGCAGCGAGAACCCGCCCAGCACGAACCAGTTCTCCACCCCGGGCGTGTTCCGCAGGGCGGTGTTCATCCGGTCCGTCACCTCGCGGGTGCGGTCGATACTGGCCGCGTCCGGCAACTGTACCGCGATGACGATGTACCCCTGGTCCTCGTCCGGCAAGAACCCTTGCGGGGTCTGCTGATACCACACGCCGGTGCCCACCGCCAGCGCCAGGAACCCCAGCAGAGTCACCGGCCACGCGCGGAGCAGCCACTTCACGCTCCACGCGTACGCGCCCTCGACCGGCCCGTACACCGCGTCGAAGGCGCGCGAGAACAGCCCCTTCTTCTTCACCGGCTTGAGCCACACGGCGCACTGTGCGGGCTTCAGCGTGAGGGCGTTCACCGCGCTGATGATTGCGGTGGCCGCGATGGTGAGCGCGAACTGCTTGTAGAGCTGTCCGGTGATGCCCCCCAGGAACGCGGTCGGCAGGAACACCGCGATCAGCACGAAGGTGATCGAGATGATCGGCCCGGTCACCTCGCTCATCGCCTGGATCGTCGCCGCCCGCGGCGTCATCCCCTTCTCGATGTGGTGGCTCGCGTTCTCCACGATCACGATCGCGTCGTCCACCACGATGCCGATGGCGAGGATCAGCCCGAACAGCGTGAGCAGGTTCACCGAGAACCCGAGGAACGGCATGAACGCGAACGCGCCGATGATGGTGATGGGCACGGTGGTCGCGGGGACGAACAGCGCGCGCCAGCTCTGGAGGAACACCAGGATCACCACCAGCACCAGCACCCCGGCCTCGAACAGTGTGGTGTACACCTCGTCGATAGCGGCCTCGACGAACTTGGTGGTGTCGAACGGGATGCTGTACTCCACCCCGGGCGGGAGCGTCGGCTTCACTTTCTCCATCGCCGCCCGTATGCCCTTGGCCACGTTCAGTGCGTTGGAGCCGGGGAGTTGGTAGATCAAGATGTTGGCCGCCGGAAACGCGCTGCGGGACGCGAACGAGTCGTAGGACTGGCCCCCCAGCTCGACGTCCGCGATCTCGCGCAGGTACACGATCTGCCCGGCCGCGCCGGACTTCACGATGATGTTCTTGAACTGCTCCGGATCCTGCAGCCGGCCGAGCGTGGTCACCGTATACTGGAACCGCTGCCCGGACGGGTTCGGCGGCTGCCCCACCTGACCCGCCGCGACCTGCACGTTCTGGCGCTGGAGCGCGGCCAGCACGTCCTCGGTCGTGAGCTGCCGGGCGGCGAGCTTGTCCGGGTTCAGCCACACCCGCATCGAGTAAGCGCCCACCCCGCGCACCAGCACGTCCCCGACGCCGGGCACGCGGCTCAGCTCGTCGCGCAGCTTGAGGGTCGCGTAGTTCGAGAGGAACAGCCCGTCGTAGGGGTCCGGGAGGGTGTCCACGCGGGCCGCGTCCGTCAGCGGCACCGGCGGGCGGCCCGGAGGGCGGACGGTCAGCGCGCGAAGCTTGTCCGCGCCTGCGGGGCCGTCGTTGGCGAAGTCGTCTGCAACGGCGATGCGGTAGTACAGCGGGAAGTCGGTTGCGGGTGCGGTGCCGGTCGCCCCGGCCGCGATCACCCCGGCCGCGATCTCGGTAACGTGCGACAGATGCGGTTCGACCTGTGCCCCGGCGGCGCGGACCGCCTCGAACACGTGCTCGGGGGCCGCGCCGGTGGCCTTCAGGGAGTTCGGGTCGAGCGTCAGATCGTACCGATCCTTCGGCGGCGGCGCGGTCAGCGAAATCGCCAGGATAATCGCCGACGACTGCTTGCGCACCTGGAGGCCCTGGCGGCGGACCTCCTCCGGCAGCCGCGGCTCGGCGATGCTGAGCCGGTTCTGCACGAGCACCTGGGCGGCGTCCAGGTTGGTGCCGATCTCGAACGTGATGGTCAGGGAGTACGAGCCGTCGGCCGAGGACGTGGAGGACATGTACATCATGTTCTCGACGCCGTTCACTTCCTGCTCGATCGGGGCGGCGACCGTCTCGGTCACCACCTTGGCGTTGGCCCCGGGGTACAGCCCGCTCACCACCACCGTGGGCGGGGTGATCGGTGGGTAGCGCTCGACCGGGAGCCGGTACAGCGCCACCGCGCCGAACAGGAGCGTGATGACCGCCAGCACGTTCGCAAAAATCGGCCGGTCGATGAAGAAGTTCGAAATCATGCGGCGGGTGTGTGTATTGGGAGGGGCGAGACGAGGAGCACGTGTTGATCCGCGGCGGCCAGGAGTGAGCGCGGCTGCCCGGATCAACAGGCTGCGGAGGTTATTTCTTGGGCTCGGCGGGCGGGATCAGGTTCCACTCCTCCGGCGCCACCGGGGCGCCGGGGCGGGCCTGCTGGAGGCCGTCGAGGATAACACGGTCCTGTGGGAAGAGCCCGGCGGTGATCGCCACGATCGACTTGATCGGGCGGCGGCTCGGGGCGGGCGGCTGGCCCTCCGCGGGCGGCGCCGGGGTCGGGTTGACCGCGATCCAACTGGGCGGCGCCTTGCCGGGCTCGGGCGGCGGCGCTTTCCACACCGGCGCCCCCACGGTGACGATTCGCTTCTCGACCGCGTTGTTGGCGGCCACCACGAACAGGAACCGCCCCTCCTGGCCGCTCAGCAGGCAATCTTCGGGGATTACGGTTTGCTGCGTGTAGTCGGATTTTGGCACGCGCACCCGGGCGTACATGCCGGGGTAGAGGAGCCGGACGTTGTTGGCCAGCAGGGGGTTGTCGAGCGTCCCGCGCACGTGAATCGTGCCGGTCGCCGTTTCGACGCGGTTGTCCCGGAAGTCGAGGGTGCCGCGGTGCGGAAAGTCGCGCTCGTCGCCGACGCCGATTTCGATGTCGGCCACATCCCCGGACGGGTGCGCCCGGATCCGCGCCTTTTGGGCCGCAAAGTAGTCCGCCTCCGGGGCGTCGAACTCGACGTACAACTTGTCCACGCGAACGATCGTGGCCATGAGCGTCGTGTCGGCCTGGATCAGGTTCCCGCGGTGGACGTGCGTGCGGCCGATGCGACCCGGGATCCGCGCCTTAATGTCCGTGTAGCTCAGGATCAGATTCGCGGAGTGCAGAGCTTCCTTCGCGGCGTCGCGGTTCGCTTCGGCCGCCTTTAACTCGGCGACCCGAACCCCGAGCGTTGCCTTAGCGAGATCGAGGTCCGCTTTCGAGGCGGACGCGACCTTGATGAGCCCGCTGACCCGCTCCAGGTCGGCTTTCGACTGCTCGATCTGGGCTTCCCACGTTTTGATCTCGGCGTCGGCCTTGAGCAGCTCCGCCTCCGCCTTCCGCACCGCCGTGTTGTACTCGCGCTTGTCGATCGTATAGAGTGGCGCGTCCTCGGCGACCTCGGTCCCTTCCTTGAACAGCACCTCGGTGAGGAACCCGCGGATCTTCGAGCGCACCTCGACCGATTCGGTGGTGTTCAGGTACCCGTTGTACACCCAGTAGTCGCGCACGGGCGTTGTGGCGGGTCGGACGACGGTCACGCGGGGGGGAGGGGGGGCGGGAGGGGCGGGCTTCTGCGCGCGGCACCCGGCCAGGGCACTAACGGCCGCGACCAGGAAAGTGCCCAGCCAGATTCGGGGCATCGCGACGTTCCTTGCGAGGTTGAACGGGGTGCAATAGTGCAAGCGGCGCGCCGGCCCGCGCACCGTTTTACCTGTATTACTGGCGCCGACGCCGCCCCTTACGGATGGAGAAAAGTGTTGGGCATTAGTCCGCTGGACTATGCTTGCACGAAGTGTTTGGGGGCGGTTTAAAAATCGAAACCGACGCGCACGCCGTAGAGGTCCGCGGCGCCGTGCTGCCCGGTTCGGGTGGTCTGAAACGCGCGAATGTAGTTCGCCGTGATGCGCAGATACGGATTCAAGTACCAGTTGAGGCCGGCGGTCAGGTCGGTGAGCCGGCCGCCGCGGACGCCGCCGTTGTTCAGGTCGAGGTGCGAAAGCCGTAGTGCCAGTTCCCACGCGCCGGGACCGCGGCCCAAGCTCCGCGACTCCCGGCCGACGAAATCGCGGCGCGGCGAAATCCGGTCGAGCATGCCGGTGCTGCGCCGGTACGTCCGGTTCTCACCCGTCAAGAACACGCTGCCGTACACGTACCAGGACTGAAGGTAGACCGCGCCGCTGGCGTAGGTGTCGATGGGGACGAGGACGTACTCGCCTTGAGCCGAAAAGGGGCCGCGGATTAGCAGCGCTTCCGCCCCGATGAGCTGATAGAACCCGGCCCCGACGGCCCCGGTGTCCACAAAGTTGGGCACGTTGGGCGCGGCGGACCCGGAACGCAACTCCGGGCGCACGGCGAACCGCACCTGGCCCCCCTTCGTGGCCCGGGCCGAGTACGCGAGCCCCAGGTGGAGCAGGTCGCGACCGTCGGTTGCTTCGTCGTACCACGGCAGGTACGTCACACGCCCCGTCGCGGCGGAGCGGAAATCGTTACCGGTGTCGTCGCCGAACACGTCGCTGTCGGTGTGGAACGCCCCGACGGCCCACGTCCCGCGCTGGTCCGCGTAGGTGTCGAACGCCATCACCCCGGTGTTGCGGCCGGGGCTGATCGGCTCCGTCGGGAGGCTCCGCTCCATGAACGTGATGAACCGGTTCTGGCTGTACTGCTCGAGCCCGAACGGTTCGAAGAAGTGCCCGGCGCGGACGTGACCGAGCCACGGCACGTCGTTGAGGCCGACGAACACGTCGATGAACGACGGCCGGCCCGGGAGCGCAAAGTCCAAGCCGAGTCGGTACTCGACCTGGCCGTATTCACCGAACATGTTGAAGCGGGCACGGCGAAACGCCGCCCCGTCGGGGATGCTACCGACGGCGGCCCGGTTCACCGCGTCCTGATCGGACCAGATCGAGTCCGCCTGAATTTGGAAGGACCAGTTGAGTGTGGGCTTCTTGGCGGCGTCGGCGGCCTTCTGCTTGGACTTTTTGAGCTCGTCTTCCAGGTGGGAGACGCGCTGCATCAGTTCCGTGAGCTTGTCCTTCGGTCCGTCCGCCACCGGCACCAGTTCCGCGGGGGAGGTGGCCTCGACCGGTTGGACCGGTGCATTTGTGACGGCCGGCCGCTCCTGAGCGCCGAGGCGCGCGCAAATGAGGCAAACGGCGCAAAGAGCCAGCGCGAACGGGGAGCGCAACATCGATCGGAGTTCCGTCTAGCATCGGAGGTTGCGGTCCTTTAACGACATGCGCGGGGTGAATCAACGGGAACCCGAGGCGCTATCTGACCTTTCGCGGCGCGGGGCGCGGCGGCACAATACGCGGGTATGAGAATACTCCACACCGCCGACTGGCACCTGGGGGACCGGCTCGGCCGGATCGACCGGACCGACGACCTCCGCCGAGCGGTCGAGCGCGTCGCCGCGCACTGCAAAGAGCAGAACGTGGACGTGCTCCTGGTCGCCGGCGACCTGTTCAGCGAGCTGGCACGCCCGGACGGGCTGCGCGAAACGATCCGGCACTGGCAGGAGGTGTTCCGCGAGTTTCTCGAAACCGGCGGCACGATCCTCACACTCACCGGCAACCACGACAACGAGAACTTCTGCCAGACGCTCGTGAGCGCGATGTCGCTCGCGTCGCCCACGATCGGGCGCCCCGGAGAGGTGGTTCCCCCGGGGCGGCTCTACCTCGCGGCCGAGCCCACGTTCCTGCGCCTCGAAGACCGCACGGACGGGTTCCCGGTGCAGTTCGTGCTGATGCCGTTCCCGACCCCGCACCGGTTCTTCCGCGGCGACGCCGCCCTGAAGTATGGCAGCCCTGAGGAGAAAAATGCGCTGCTGGTGTCGGCGTGGGCCGACGCGCTGCGCGAGATCCGCGCGCACCCCAAATACGACCCAACCGCGCCCGCCGTGCTGAGCGCGCACGTTCACATTCACGGTTCGACGGTGGGGCCGAGCCTGTTCCGGATCACGATCGAAGAGGACGTGGTGGTCGAGGGCGCGGACCTGCCGCAGCAGTTCGATTACGTTGCGCTGGGGCACATTCACAAGCCGCAAGTCGTTGGCGCCCCGCACATGCGCTACTGCGGCAGCATCGAACGCATGGACCTGGGCGAACAGGGCGACCAGAAGGGCGTCGTTTTGGTCGACATCGGCCGAACCGGGCGGAACGGAGAGCCAGAGGTGCTGTCGCTCCCCTCCACTCCGATTTACGAAGTGGTCGTGTTGGACCCGGCGCAGGACATCCCGCGGCTGCGGGAGGAGTTCCCGGACGCGCAGAACGACCTCGTGAACCTTCAGATCCGCTACACCTCGGGCAAGGACCAGCTCGAAGACGTGCTGCGCGACCTGGACCGCATTTTCCCGCGCTGGTACGCCCGCGACTGGCAGGAAACCGGCGCACTCGGCCCGACGCTGGTGAACCCCGCGGAGGGCGCCGGCGGAAAAGGGTTCGGCGAAACGGTGCGCGAGTACCTCGGACAAGAACTCGTTCAGCACGACGAGGGCGAACGGGACGCGATCCTGAAGATCGCGGAAGGGCTGCTGAAGGAACTGGAAAACTAAGCAGTAATGGCCGCAAAAAGGCACAAGAGGAAGCAGAAGAACACAAATTGAGAGCGGATGTTCTTTAGTCTCTTTTGAGTCTTTCGTGCTTTTTTGCGGCCGTTACTGCCTTCTGGATTGAGACGGCGAAATGATCCCGCAACGAGTGAAGCTGTCCGGGTTCCTCTCGTACAAGGACGAGCAGGAGATTCGTTTCGACGGCGCGCCCCTGTGGATGCTGTCGGGCACCAACGGGAGCGGCAAGTCGAGCATCTTCGACGCGGTCACGTTCGCACTGTTCGGCCACCACCGTGGCGGGAGCCAGAGCGCCGCCGAACTCATCAACAAGGAAGCCACCACCCTCAGCGTCGAGTTCGACTTCACCAGCGAGCGACAACTGTACCGGATCAAGCGGACCGTGCGCAAGCGCCAGAGCGGCGTCGCCAGCACGCAGCAGGTGTTGAAGCACACGCACAGCGAGATCACCGGCGAGACGTGGGAGGCGGTGGCGGGGACCGAATACAGGGCGAAGTTCGACGCCTGGGTGAAGGACAAGATCGGGCTCGATTACGAGACGTTCACGTCGTCGGTGCTGTTGCTCCAGGGCAAATCGGAAAAGCTGCTCGACAGCACCCCGGCGGGGCGCGCGGGGGTGCTCGCGCGGATCGTGGACCTGGAGCGCTACCAGAAACTTCACGGAAAAGCCGACGACAAGCGCCGCGCGCTCAAGAGCGAGCTGGAGGGCCTCACGAATCAACTGCTCGGCGTGAAGGAGGTCACCAACGAGGAGTACGCCGAGGTGGAGGCGCAGATTCTGGAGCTGGATGAGGCGCGGCTGCGCGTGCAGGAGCGCATCGACCACCTCAACGCACTGGAGCTGCGGGCGCGGCGCTGGACCGACACGCAGGCCAAGCTCCAGGGGGTGCGGGCGAAGCTCCAGGGCGCCGAAAAGCTGCTCGGCACCGCGGTCGCGATCGAGAAGGACCACACCCGGCTGCGCGAGCTGCGCGACGTGCTTCCGGCGGTCAACACGATCGTCACCGAGCGCGGCCGGGTCAACGCGTCGGAGCGCAACACCGACCGCCTCACCAAGGAGCGCGAGGAGGTGACGGAGACCCGGCGTAAGACCGATAACACGCTCTCGCAGCTCCGGAAGAAGCTCGCCGCGCTCAAAACCACGCAGACCGAGAACGAGGCCAAAAAGGGGCACCTCGAAACGCGCTTGCGCGAACTGACCGCGGTCCTCGAAAAGGTTAAACAGGTCGAGGACGCGGAGTCCGAGATCGCGCGCCTGGACGACGAGCTGAAGCCGTTCCCGAAGGACACGGACGCGAGGGTGCGCGAGTTCCAGACCGAACACGAGCGGCTCGCGCTGCTGGCCCAGCACGTCGCGCTTTTGGACCGCCTGCACCAGGACCGCTCCGAACTCACGAAGGCGGTCACGGCCGAGCGGCAGGTCCGCGCCGACGAGTCGCGGCTCAAGGCCGAGGGCATCAAGGCGAAAGAGGACTTCACGCAACTCGAGGCCGATGCGAAGGCCGCCCGCGAGGACCGGGCCGCAAAGGACCAGGCTACGGCCGAGGCCCGCGCGCTCGCCCGGCAGGCACGCGAACTCGCCGACGAGTTCAAGAGCATGACCGGCGTCACGAAGTGTCGCGCGTGCGGCCAGAAGCTGACGCCGGAGCATTTTGCGGACGAGAAGAAGGCCCGCGAGACCGAGGCGAAAAAGGCCGAGGAGCGGCTCAAGACGCTGACCGTTGGGGCGGAAAAGGCCCGCACGCGCGAGGACGAACTTGCCGCGAAAGAAGTCAGTGAACGGAAGCGGCTCACCGACCTTCGCGACCGGTGGAAGGACGCCGACGCGGCGCTCAAGCAGACGACCGCCGACATCAAGCGCCTGACCGAGGCGTGCCGGCAAACGTACTTCGCGCTGCCCGACGAGTTCAAGCAGAAGCTCGGCCCGTCGGAGCCGGCCGACTGGTCGGCGGTGACGTACCCGAACCGGCAAGATCTCGCCGCACTCAACGACGAGGCCCGCGGGATCGAACTCACCCGCCGGAGGTTGAAGGCCGCGCAGGAAGAGGCAAAAAAGGCCGAGGCTCTGCGGGCGAAACTCGACTCGGCGCGCGAGCGGCTCGCGCGGGCGCAGCGCGCGTTGCCCGGGGGCGACCCGGGTGCGCTACGTCAGGAATACGTCGCGAAGCAGAGCGAAGAGAAGAGCGTTAAGGCGGCGCTGGAAGCGGGTAAGAAAGAGATCACCGCGACCGAGGGCGACATCGAACGTTACCAGCGCGCCGTGAACAACGCGGAGCAAGAACTGGTCACCATCGCGGGCAAACTGGAGCTTGAGGAGTCGAGCCGCCGGCAGAGCGGTGAGTCGATCGAACGCGCGAAGAAGGCGCTCCCGGCCGCGTGGCAGAAGCCGCTCGAAACTGCGGGGCTCACGGACCGCGCGCGGTGGCAGGACGAACTCGACGAGTTGGTGACCAAAAATACGGAAGCGCGGTACACGCAGCTCCAGGCCGCGCGGGGCGGGTTGGACCCGCTCCGGGCCGAAATCAAGCAGCTCGAAGGTGAGGCCGATGCGTTCCCGGAAGAGGAACGCCGCTCGCCGGACGACGTGCGGAACGAGGTGGCCGCGGCGCGAAAGGAGCTGGACCTTCGGAACCAACAGCACCTCGACGCGCTGGGGCGCCGGCGCGTGCTGGACGACTACCGGCGGCAGCGCTTCGAGCTGGCGGAGCGGTTCCGCGCGGTGGACGCCGACCACAACCGCCACAAGGTGCTGGCGGAGCTGCTGGGCCGCGACCGCTTGCAGCGCCACTTGGTGCGCCAGGCCGAGCGTCAGATCGTGGACTACGCGAACGCGGTTCTGGACCGGCTGAGCGGCGGACAACTGTTCATGCGGCTGGTCGAGTCCGAGGCCGGGACCGACAAGGCGCTGGACCTGGAGTGCGCGAACCGCGTGACCGGCGGGGGGGCGATCAACGTCGCGTTCCTGAGCGGGAGCCAGCGGTTCCGGGTGGCGGTGGCGCTCGCGCTGGGGATCGGCCAGTACGCGAGCAAGCAGCACCGGCCGATCGAGAGCGTCATCATCGACGAGGGGTTCGGTTGCCTGGACCGGGCCGGCCGGCAGGTGATGATCCAGGAACTTCAGAACCTCCGCGGGCACCTGCACTGCATTCTGCTCGTGTCGCACCAGGAGGAGTTCGCGGACGCGTTCCCTGACGGGTACAAGTTCGAGTTGCAGGACGGCGCGACGCGGGTGAGCCGGCTGGTGCGGTAAGCGGTATCGCGTTTCACGCTTGCCGCCCGCCGGGATCGCGAACCGGTCCTATCGCACCCGGCGGTAGAACCGGTTCGCGATGAAGCTCTCGCCCACAAGCAGCCCGAGTACAGCGATCAGCAGCCACGGGAACAGGTCGATCAGCCCGCCCAGGGTGGTTGTCAACAGGTCGGCCAGTGACACGTTTTTCGTCGCGGGCGTCACCGCGATCACGCGCCCCTCGCCGACCAACTCTTCCACATCCTTCACATCGACCTTCGCAAGATTGCTCTCGTCGGCCGGCACATTCAGGCTGAACCCGTCGCGCCACACCTCCGTCGCCCCCGGACGCACGGACAGCGCGTAGTTGCCGGGGGCGTTCGTCTTCGGCGGACTGATGCGCAGCTCCGTTTGTTTGTCGCCCGGGCGGATCGTGGCATCGTTCCCCACGATCACGTTAGGCGGCCCCTCGAACAGCACCACGCTCTCCCGCTGTAACTTCCCGCGCGGCAGCGGGACCGTCACCGTTGCGCCGGTCGGGTAGTTGAAGTTTGCGTCCTCGGTGTCGCCGGCGAGGTACCGCACCAGCAGGTTCGGAAACACCACGAACCAGGACCCGTCCTGCGCCCAGTAGTTGTGCCAGTTGTCGCGGTCGTCGCCCACGTCCATCCGCGTCGTGAGCAGCACAACCTTGCCTTTCGGCTTGTTCCCGTCGTTCGGATCCGTTACCGTTCGCTCCAACACCGCCGGGTGCTGCTGCTCGGGCTTCTCGGCGTCGCGGTACCGCACCGCCACGGTTGCGCCGGCAGCGGGCGTCACGTCCCAGAACTTCCAGGTCACGCGGGGGTTAGAGATCACGTTCAGCCGCTCGGTCCGTTGCTGCCGCCAGGCGTCGATCGGCTTCAACAGCGGGTGCGCGAGAGCCTTCTCGTCCAGAACCCATGTCACACCGTTCTTGCCCTCGCGGGGTTCCTCCCAGGTTGAGGCCGTCTGCGGCGGCGGCGGCGGGGTCACGCGCCGCGTGTCGATCACCTTGCCGAGGGTGCCGGGCATCAGGTCGCTCGCCACGTCGTTATAACCGGCGGGATCGGTCCAGCCGTCGCGGCCCGGGATCACGATGAGCTTGCCGCCCGCGCGCAGCATCGGGCGCAGCTTGTCCCAGAGGGTGCTGCCAGCCGGCAGGTTCGGGTTGTTCACGGCCAGCAGGCACACCGTCTCGAAGCTGCGCAGGTCTTCGGTGACGAGTTCCGCGGGCTTCTTCGGGTCCGGGGCGAATTTCACCACCGCCTGTCCGCCCTCGGCGGTTTCGATTTGGCTCGGCGTCACCACGAGGCAGTCGAACTCTTCCTTGGTGAGGTGCGCCACCTGCCAGAACGTGGCCCCCTTCGGGTCGTCGGTGATGGTGAGGATGCGCCGGGCCGCGCCGACCTTGAACGTCAGGTACCGGACGTTGTCGGCCGCGAGGTTGTCCGGTTTGGAGAGGGCGAACTCCCACTGATTGAGCCCGGGTTTGAGGTTCCGCAGCTCGAACGACAGCCGCTGCGTTTGGCCGCTGACGACCTTCACCGGCTTCGCCAGCGAGCCGTCGGCCTTCGCCGCGCCGGTGAGCTTCGGGGTAACAACCGCCTCAATCGCTTCGCCCGCCGCGCCGACGGCCCCCACGGTCACATCAACCGTGACGGTTTGGTTCGCCGGGACGATTTGCGGCTTCATTTCCACGGCGAGGATGGACACGTTCACCGGCTGGTCCGGGCCGAAATCGAACACAACGTGCGTCGGCTTCGGATCGGGGACCTGCTCGCGGAGCTTCTTGAGGTCTTCGGTGCGGGTGCCGTCCCACGACGACGCGGTGCGGTCGGTGAACACAGCGACCAACTTCTGAAGCGGGTCGGCCGCGTCGGTTTCCTGGTCCACCTTCGCGAGCAGTTGGTAGGCCGCGGCGATGGCGGCGCTGACGTTGTGCCCCCCGCCGCGGGTTTCCTTGAGGTCCTCGATGCGGCGCTGGGCGGCCCCGGTGTCCTGGAGCCACACCGCGGAGAGGTCGGCGGTGTCGAGCACCGCGACCGGTGACCGGTCGGGCAGGTCGTTCAGCAGTTCGATCGCGCGCTGACGGGCCTCGTCGAGCCGGGACAGCTTGTCCGGGGCGTACCCCATGCTCGGGCTGGTGTCGATCACGATGACCGCGGCGACCGGTTGCTCACCGCGGATGTTGAACTGGTCGCTTTTGAGCGAGGGCTGGTACAGGGTGAGCGTGAACAGCGCGATGATGAGCATCCGCAGCGCGAGCAGGATGAAGTGCCGCAGGCGCAGCTTGCGCTGGTTGGTCTTGAGCTTCTGCTTGAGAAAGCGGTACGCCGGGAACGAGAGCCGCTTGGGCTCCTGCTTCATGATCAGGTGCAGCAGGACCGGCAACCCGACGAGGGCCGCTCCCGCGAGAAGAATGGCGTTCATGGTGCCATTCTAACCACCGCGGACGGTGCGTGTTGGCGCGATTCACGCCTTCGGGCGGCCGAACTCGTCGAGCCCGTACCGGGCGAAGATCTCGGCCGGCGCGATCCACACAACTTTGCCGTCGCGCCACTCGCACACGGAGCGGCCCATGCGCGCGTGCTCGAGCAGCGCCTCCTGGTTGGCCGCGGCGTGCGCGCGGGCGATTGCGGACAGGTCGGGCATCTCAATCGCCGGAAGGATCATTTGCTCCGCCATCGTCGGCACTCCGCTGGAATAGGTCCCATGTTTCGGGGTCAAGAACAGTATCAAAGAAGCTATTATTGAAGGCGATCAGGTGCCGCACCCCGTAGCTATTATCATACACCTGCCACGTTGTTACGACAGGCCGGTAGAGCTCAAGGAAGTTGCGTACGCTGCGTGAGTACCGTCGGCGGACCGTGTCGTCCGGGACGTGGTGCCCGCCGGCGCGAACGCGCTCCGCGACCCGGTCGATTGCCATATCGGGACTTCGCAACCAGTAGTACAGCAGGTGGATGGCGTAACCGCTCTGGGCCAGTTCGCGGAGCCAGCGGGCGTAGGCCCGGCCCGAGAGCGTGGTCTCGAAGGCGAAGTTCCGGCGCGCCGCGGCCAGTTCGTGCAGGTGATCGAGCATCACGCGCCCGGCCTTGGCCGCGACCGATTCGCCATCGAACGCGTTCAGCCCGCGGGCGATGGCGTCGGCGTTCGTGAAGGACGGGATTCGCATCGCGTCGCGCAGCAGGTGCTGTGAGGCGGTCGTTTTACCGGCCCCGTTGATGCCGGCGAGAACCGCGACCTGCGGGCGGGCGATAGCGTGGGCGTTCACGGGTGGCTCCTTCTCTTGGCGTGCCTACTATACACAGGGGCACTGCCGTGAAGCCAGTTCGTTTCCGAACCGGCCCGCGTTCGGTACACCGTCGAAGGTGACTTTGCCCACACTTCGGAGAAACTCGCATGAAGCTCCGCACCCTGTTCGTGGTGCTCACGGTCGCCGTGGGCACGTCCCCATTTGTCACCGCGGACGACTGGCCGCAGTGGATGGGGCCGAAGCGTGACAACGTGTGGCGCGAGATCGGCGTCCTGGAGAAGTTCCCGGCCGGCGGGCCGAAGGTAGTTTGGCGCGCGCCGGTGGCCGCTGGGTACAGCGGGCCGGCGATCGCCGACGGCAAGGTGTACGTGACCGACCGCGTACTCGCGAAGGGGGCCGCGAACCCCGAAGACCCGTTCGACACGAAGAACAAAGTCGCCAGTTCGGAGCGGGTCCTCTGCCTCGACCAGAAGACTGGTAAGGAACTGTGGAAGTACGAGTACCCGTGTGCTTACCAGATCAGCTATCCGGCCGGGCCACGCTGCACGCCGCTGGTGAGCGACGGGAAGCTGTACACGCTCGGTGCGATGGGCGACCTGTACTGTTTCGAGGTCGGGTCCGGTAAGGTCGTCTGGAACCTCGACTTTAAAGAGGCGTACAAGGCCAAGCCCGCGATTTGGGGCTATGCCGCGCACCCGATCATCGACGGCAAGAAACTCATCACCTTGGTTGGCGGCGAGGGCGCCCACGTCGTCGCGTTCGACAAGGATACTGGCAAAGAGCTCTGGAAAGCCGGGGACGATAAGGAGATCGGGTACGCCCCGCCGCTGTTCACCGAAGCCGGCGGGGTGCGGCAGATGATCGTCGCGGCGCCCAAGTCGGTGTACGCGGTTGACCCCGACACCGGGAAGCGGCTCTGGACCACTCCGTACAACGCGGATAACACGTCCATCATCATGACCCCGGTGCGGAGCGGGGATTATCTGTTCGTCGGGGGCTACCGGACCAAAAACCTGATGCTCAAACTGACCGCCGACAAGCCCGGGGTCGAGGTCGTGTTCAAGGACAAGAAGGGCGCGGGTCTGTCGCCGGTGAACGTGCAACCGTTCGTGCAAGACGGCGTGATCTACGGGCACGACGAGGGCGGGGCGCTGATGGCCGTCGCGGTGCCCAGCGGGAAGCGGCTGTGGGACTCGCCCGGCCCGCTATCCGGTGACCCGCGGGGCTCGGACACGTCGTTCATCGTGAAAAACGGGGACCGGTTCTTCTTCTTCGCCGAGAGCGGCGAGTTGGTGATCGGAAAGCTCACCGAGAAAGGGTACGAAGAAGTTGACCGCGCGAAGGTGATCGAGCAGACGGGGGCGGCGTTCGGCCGTAAGGTCGTGTGGTGCGCGCCTGCGTTTGCGGACAAAAAGATGTACGTCCGCAACGACAAGGAACTCGTCTGCCTCGATCTGGCGAAGTAGATAACGTCTGCGGGTGCGCAAGTCGAAAATATGAGACATGTTCGACTTGCGATCTTCGGCCCCCCGCGGATCTCCCTTTCACCTGAATCGTCGCTGACGCCGGACCAAGTGTTCCATCCGCGTGTTGTCAAACCCCACGGACGTGTACTTTACGGCTGATTGATGTTCGCCGAACCGCGTTCCGTGTGAACGTTGCTGCGGAGTTTCTCGACGAACTCGACGAACGCGACGAGTCGTCGCAGATGCCCTGCGCGTTCTCGGTCAGCCAACACCTGGACCCGCTCGTTAGCCGATAGCGTAGGGCGTAACGACACGGGCAGTCGTGACTCCGATCCGGGTCGGGGAGTTCCGACCCGCCAGAGCCAAATGCTGATCCAATCCCGTGACCCAAGAAAAGATCAACTGCCGGCGGAACTTGGTGGGGTAAACGCGCCGGTCAGGCGGCCGGAACCGCATGCGGCGCCAGTAAATTCGGCCCGAGCTACTTGACAGACAGGGCCGTACCCAGAATGATTTCCCATAAATCGATCGGCTCGTGCACGTCGCTGCGCGTTCCGTGCCCCCGTTCTAAACTCCCCGCAAAGGGTGACCGTCATGGCGTCGCAACCGTCCCGCAAGCGCCGGCTCGAAGTCGAAGACATTGGGGACATCGCGGTCGTCAACTTCGTCGATAAGAAGATCCTGGACGAACAGAACATCCAAATGATCGGCGATGATCTGTTCCGGCTCGTCGACGAACTGGGGCGTCGCAAAGTGTTGTTGAACTTCGGGAACGTTGAGTTCATGTCCTCGGCGGCTCTCGGTAAGCTCATCACGTTGCACCGTAAGCTACAGGCGGTGCAGGGTAAGCTCGTGCTGTGCAAGATCGCCAAGGACATTCTGGACGTGTTCAAGATCACGAAACTGGACAAGATCCTGACGATCTACCCGGATGAGCAGGCCGGGCTCCAGGGCTTCTGAGCCGCGTGCGTTCGCCACGTATGGGGCCGGGCGAGTCCGGCCCCTCCTTCGATTCGCCGGTTCCGGCACCCGAGCATGAGCGCGACCAGCACCGCTACCGAGCTTTCGATTCCGAGCGACTTGGCGGAGGCCCGGCGCGTTCAGGAATTGATCGAGGGCGCGCTCCACTCTGCGGGGTACACGGAACACAACATTTTTGCCATCAAGCTGGCGCTGGAAGAGGCGCTGGTGAACGCGATCAAGCACGGGAACCAGTTGGACCCCGACAAGCGGGTGTTCATCGTGTTTAACGTGACCCCTGAGCGGTTCGACATTCGCATCACCGACGAGGGGGCCGGGTTCAACCCCGACGACGTTCCGGACCCGACCGCCATCGAGAACCTGGAACGGCCGTGCGGTCGCGGATTGCTCCTGATGCGCGGGTTCATGACCGAGGTCGAGTATCACGGCCGCGGGAACGTGGTCCGCATGGCAAAGGTCCGCGACATCCCCGCCTGATGCGAGTTCTTCGCGACCACGGCTTCCGGAATCTGTGTGAACCTAGCATACGGACCGTTGTTGCTCGTTTAAGAGCATCACAACTGTTCAGTGATCTCCCATTTAATGGGTGGTCCAAATCGGTTGAACGATAACAGAAGCGAAACGTCTTAACTCTCTGCTTTCCCCCTCGTCACGTCATTGAGCAGATCAACGGACACACCAAGTTGCTCAGTTTGAGCCCGAGCCCTTGGGCGTCCCTACCCCAAACTCCGCAACGGTTGCGCTGCGGGAGGGCTCGCAGCGCAACCGGTTGTGTCCGAATGGCTAACGCTTGTTTTCCGGAGGGGTGGATCGGTGCCCCTGCTCCTGGGGCGCCTGTCGCAAACGGCGTAGCACTCTCTTGCTCTGTTTCGGTAGTGGCTTTTCGCAGGGCTTACCGTCCGCTCACTGGCTGACGTTCGACGCGGTGTCCCCCGTGCACTACGTGACACGACCGTTGCACCTTCGATCGCGCGGAACCGCAGAAAACGGTGAATCTTTTTCTCGGGTTCGGCACTCAGATTCGATGACCGGGGTCCCACCCCGAGACAACTCCAACAACAGACGAGGAGAGGGACACATGACCCGTAACCGTCAGCACCCGTTCGGCTCGCTGTGGAGCGAACTCACCCAGGCGCAGGACGAGTTCGCCCGCTGGGTGAACCGCTTCAGCGGCTCGCAGTTGGTGACCGGTCCGGAACTGAACGTGTGGGAAGACGAACACACGGTGTATGCAGAAGCGGACCTGCCCGGCATCGACGCCGCGAAACTCGAAATTACCGTTACCGGCGGCAACCAACTGACCGTCCAGGGCGAGCGAGCGGCCCCGAAACTTGACGGGGCGTCCTGGCTCCGTCAGGAGCGCCCGTTCGGCAAGTTCGCGCGAACGGTAACCTTGCCGACCCTGGTCGATGCCGACAAGGTCGATGCGAAGTACGAATCCGGAGTGCTGCGGCTGACGCTGCCCAAACACGAAGCGGCGAAGCCCCGAAAGATTCAGGTAAAGGGCGTCTGAGTGCGAAAACTGAACCCGTAGTACATCCTTAAAGCCCCGAGGAGGTTTCAAACGATGTCGAATCTGGTGCAAACGCCGGCCGCACCGGCGGCCACGGAATCATCGCGTGCGGCTACCGTATCTCCGCGAGTGGACATTCTGGAAACCGAACACGAGTTCTTGGTGCTTGCGGACGCCCCTGGGCTCAACCCGGACGATGTGGACATCCGCTTTGAGCAGGGAGAGATGACGATCCACGGGCGCCGGCAAACGTCCCGAGACACGGCCCCGATCGCTTACCATCGGTCGTTCGCAGTAGCGGACACGATCGCAGCGGACAGGATCAGTGCCGAACTTAAGGACGGCGTTCTGACCGTTAAGCTGCCGAAGACCGAGGCCATCAAGCCCAGGCGGATTGCGGTCCGCGGGTAAGGGTTTGTAGGTGGGGACGGCCGGGCCTTGTGGCCCGGCCGTTTTCGTTTTGGGGCAGCAACGGTCTGGGAACGACTCGGAACCATGAACGATTCGAACACTACTTTTTCGGCTCGGCCTCCCTAGTGCGTTCGACTTTGCAGCCGGGCTGGGCAGCACGGAATCCCTCCGCCCCCTTCTGCGTGACCGCCGTACCCAGCAGATCGAGCTCTGTCAGCGGCAGGGCTTTAATCGCGTCGAGGCCGGCGTCGGTGACGCGTGTCTCCGAAAGCCCAAGGCGTCGGAGACCGGTTAGTCCTTTGAGGTGCGCGAGACCGTCGTTCGTGATCGCGGACCCGGCGAGGTCGAGGCGCGACATTCCCGTGAGGTATTTCAGGGCGGCCAGTTCGGTGTCGGAGACCGCGAGCCCGTTGAGTGCCAGTTCGGTCACCACGAACTTGCGCTTCGGCAGCTCACCGGCGGCCACGATTTCGTTAGGCACACCGCTCACCCGTAGCCTTCCGCCCGCGGCCAGCGCCCACCGCGCGGCCGACCGATCCGCTTCGGTGGGACCGAGCTGGCCGCCGTCCCAGGTCACCGTGCGCCACGGACCGGTCGCGTGGAACGCGTGCAGCCCGCGCAGCGTCACCTTCGTGTTGCGCACCGTCAGGTGTGTCGGCCCCGCGTTGCTGCCGAGTTGCATCAGCCCGGCGTCCCCGACCGCGGTGTCACTCAGGTTCAACGAGATCAGACCGGTGAGGTGGCGAACGTGGGCCATGCCCGCGTCCGTCAGCCCGGTGCCGTCGGCGCCCAGGTGCCGGAGGGTGTGATGCGGGGACAGGTGGGCGAACGCCTCGTCCGTCACCCCCGTGTTCGTGAGGTACAGCGCGTCGAGTCGCTTCCAACTGTGCGTGTGGGCCAGCCCCGGGCCGAGCACCCGGGTCCGAGAAAGGCCCAGGGTCTTGAGGTCCGTGAGCCCCTTCAGGTGCACCAGCCCGGCGTCCGACACCCCCGTCCCGTCGAGGTGAATGTGGCTCAAGCCGGCGAGGCCCGCGAGGTGCACCAGCCCGGCGTTCGTTACTTTCGTGCTGCTGAGGTGGAGGGTCGTCAGGGATTTGCGTTCTCTGATGCGGGCCAGTCCGGCGTCCGTCACGTCGGTGCCGGTCAGGCTCAGGAACTGGAGCCGGGCGAGATTCTTCAAGTACCCCAACGCGGCGTCAGTAACGCGGGTCTCGTGCAGGACAAGTTCGGTCAGACCGGTGCAACCCGCCAGGCGCCCGAGGTCGTCGTCCTTGACCGACCGGTCCGACAGGTTCACCCGCGCCAGTGCGAGCGGACCTTGGGGCAGGTCGGCCGCGGCCCGGATGTCGCGCGGCTGTCCGCTCACGCCCACCGAACCGCCGACGGACAGCACCCACTCGGCCGCCAGCCGGTTCACGTCGAGCGGCGGCCGGTCTCCCGCACTGTCCCGAATCCGGCACCCCGGCACAGACTTGTGCAACTCGGCCAGCGAGGCCGGCGTTGCCCGGGTCTTGCGCACGTCCAGCGTGCCCAGCGCCTTGAGGTCGTGGAGGTGCGACAGGCCCGCGTCCGTGAGCGGCGTGTCGCTCAGCGACAGCTCGACCACCCCGGTAAGGCCCTTCAGATAACAAAGGTTCGCGTCCGTCAGTGCGGTGCCGCTGAGCAGCAGCGTCAGCCCCTTCAACCCTTTCAGGTGAGCGAGCCCGGGGCCGGTCACCTTGGTGCCCGACAGGTCGATGTGCGTGAGCGCGGGGAGTTCCCGCGCCACGGCCAGGCCGGCGTCGGAAACCGTGGTGCCCTGGACCCATAGCGAAGTCAGCAGCGGGAACGCGTTGAGGTCGGCCAGACCTGCGTCCGTGACGCCGGAGTAGGCGAGGTTCAGGTGCGCCAAGTTGGACAGGCCCTTCAGGTGAGCCAGCCCGGCGTCGGTCACTTTCGTGCCGTGGAGGATGATGCGCGTCAGAGCCTGACAGTCCTTGAGCCGGGCGAGGTCGGCGTCCGCAACCGCGCGGTCGGTAAGGTCGGCTGCCGTCAGCGCAAAACGGTCCGCAGGCAGATCGGCCGCGGAGCGGATCTCGCGCTCCTCCCCGTTCACCTGAACAGCTCCGTTGAGCGACAGCACCCACTCGGCGGCGGATCGGTCCGGATCGGTTGCGGCGGCCTTCGCGGGCGCCGCGACCGGCTTGCCCTTTGGGGCCGCGCTCGCGGGCGCCGGCGCCTCGGCTTTCAGCTCCGGTCGGCTCCCGGCCTGACCGAGCAGCGCCGCACCGGCGCCCGCGAGCGCGAGCAGCCCCACAACACCGACCGCCGGCCGCACCAGCGACCGGCGCTTCGGACCGGCCTTCTGCATCGCGGCCGGCGGCGGCGTGTTGCGCTCGACTTCGGTCGCGTCGAGGTCCGCGAACGGGTTCTCCTCGGACACGGCGGTCACCGACACCGGCACGTACACCACCCTAGGCTCAGGGGTGACCACCACTTGTGACGCCCCGGTGCTGTTCGCGATCGCCAGGAGCCGCTTCACCACCTCCCCCGCCGACTGCGGCCGCTCGTCGGGCTCCTTGGCGAGCAACTGGTGGATCAGGGTCGCGAGCGGGTCGGGCACCTGCGGGTTCAGGTCGCGCACCGGGAGCGGTGCGTCGGCCCCGAGGGCCATTAGCACCGCCATTGTCGTCGGACCGTCAAACGGTAACCGGTTGGTGCAGAGCCGGTACAGCACGGCTCCGAGGCTGAAGAGGTCGCTCCGCGCATCCACCTTCGCCCCGCGGGCCTGTTCGGGTGACATGTACGCCGGGGTGCCCACCACCATACCGCTCTGGGTCAACTCGACGTCCGCGTGGAGCGGCTTGGCCAACCCGAAGTCGAGCACCTTCACCCGTCCGTTGGGCGCCTCGAGCCACAGGTTCCCGGGCTTGATGTCACGGTGAACGAGCCCGATCCGGTGGGCCGCGGCGAGCCCCGCGGCGGTCTCCCGGGCCAGGCGCAGGGTCTGCGCGAGGGTGGGCGCCCCCTTCTTCTTAAGGAACGCGTCGAGCGGGTACCCCTGGAGGAACTGCATGGCGATGTACGGAACGCCGTGGCGCTCGTCCGCCTCGTACACGGTGACCACGTTGTCGTGCTCGACCTGCGCGGCGGCTCGGGCCTCGCGCAGGAACCGCTCCTTGCAGCCGGAATCGGCCGCGGCCTCCGGGAGCATCACCTTGAGGGCCAGTCTGCGGTCCAGGCGCGTGTCGATGGCCGCGTACACGGCCCCCATTCCCCCCTTGCCGAGCAGTTTGAGAATCCGGTACGGCCCGAAGGAGCCGGTGTCGCCCGCTTCCGTCGGCGGGCCGAACCCGTACCGGTGCGGCCCATAAGACGGGCCGCCGACGACGGTCGGTTCGGCGCGGCCGAGCGAGTCCTGAGTGTGGTCGGGTTCGATCACGTGTTGGGCGTCGGCGGGGCCGGCCATGCGCGAGCTCCACGTTCAGCGGCAGGGTCCGACACAAACGTTAGCACCAATCTTGGGGGCACTCCCGCCGGCGCGGCCACCGATTGCTCGGTCCCGGTGCGAACCGAACGCCCCGTCCGACCGCACCTCAAAATCGCAACTCGGCCTGAAGTGTTCTGGACCTGACTTCTGCATGGTTCGGCCGTACCCTATCATTCGGCACAGACCGCCGACGCCACACAGGAACCCCGTATGTTCGCGCGCCGCGACTACATTCGCGATTACATGATGATCCCACCCGGGACCGGCGAGGCCGCGGTCGTGAACGTGATCGTCGAGATCCCCAAAGGCAAGCGGAACAAGTACGAGGTCGATAAGGTGACCGGGCTCATCAAGCTCGACCGCTACCTCTACAGTTCCGCTGTGTACCCGGGCGATTACGGGTTCATCCCGCAGACGCTCGCCGAAGACGGCGACCCGCTCGACGCACTGGTCATGGTGAACGAGGCGACGTTTTCCGGGTGCTTGATCGAGGCCCGTGTAGTGGGCATCTTTCGCATGAAAGACAAGGGCTCGAACGACTTTAAGGTGCTGGCGGTGCCGCACAAGGACCCGCTTTTCGCACACATCCGAAAGCTCGAAGACGTGCCGACTCACTTCGTCCGTGAGGTCGAGTTCTTCTTCACCACCTACAAGCACCTTGAAGGGGTGTCCGTGGAAGCGCTGGGATGGGCGTCCGGGGAAGAAGGGACCGCAGAGGTGCGGTTATCGGTGGACCGGTTCCGGTCGTCGCTTGGAAGCGTCCACGACTGAGGGCGCGCCGGGTTTCGCGCAGCATACGGGCCGCGAGTGCAACTCGCGGCCCGTGCCATTTAATCGGATCTGATACTGTTTGCCGAAGCGTTACCGGAGCGACCGCTATTCGGTCGCTCCGGTAACGGGATCAGCGCGTACCTGCGTAGAAGGAGTCGTACAGCGTGAAGTCGGGTCCGTCGAACACCTTCACGTGCGACTTCCCTTGGGGTTCGGCAATCACGACAAGTTGGGGCTTGTTGTTCCCTTTAAATTGCCCAGCTTGAACCACAACCGGCACGTTCGAAAGCGGATCGAACGCTAGAAAATCGGCTCGCACGGCTTTGGTTTCCGCGTTCACGACCCGCACCCGGGGTCCTTGAGAAACGAGCAGTTCTGCGACTTCGTCACCGTCCATATCAAAAGCCGAGAGGCTGAAATCCTTCCAGAAGCCCGGCGGGGTCGCCAGGAACGAGTCACGAAGTGTCTGGGTTCCGGCAGCAAAGGTCTTCACGTGAACGCCCAACCCACCTTCGGCAGCGGTGATCAACTCGCTGACCCCATCCCCGTTGGTATCGGCCACAGAAACCTTGATCGCGCCCGCGTACCCCGCGTACACGAACTGGCTGAACGTCATTGCGCCGGTGCGGCCGTCGAACACCTTGATGTGACCGTTCAGGTTGGCCGCGACGATAATATCGCCGATCCCGTCACCGTTCACATCACCGACCGCGAGGTCGATCGGCCCCCGGTAACCGGCGAACGCGTAGAAGCTCCGGAGTTCGGCACCGGTCGCGCCGTCAAAGACCTTCACGTGCCCGCCGAACGAAGCGGCGGTGACGGCGTCAGCAACCCCGTCGCCGGTCACATCGCCGGACGCAATCGTTACGCCGCCCATGTACCCCGGGTGCGGGGTCAGCGCTAGTTCTGTAGTGCCGCCGGGCGCCAGAACACGCACGACATCGGAGCCGACCGGCGCTGGAACCACGACCGGCGGAATGGTTGGCACGTAGTCGAACATATTGGCGACGTTTAACCGCCCGCCGGTTGCGACCTTGCCGATCAGGTTCGGGTACACGTCCACCGAACTCTTCAGTTTGTCAATTACCTGTTGGTAAGTGAGTGTGGGGTTGGCCCCCCAGTACAACGCGATGGCACCCGCAACGTGCGGGGTCGCCATTGAGGTGCCGTCGTAGGTGTCGTAGCCGCCCCCCGGGACGGTGCTGAGGATTTGGACGCCCGGTGCGGCCAGGGTGACGGTCCGGACGCCGTAGTTCGAGAACGAGCCCAACTGGTTGTTGTTGTCGATCGCCGCCACCGCGATCACGTTGTCGAACTGTGTGGAATAGTTCGACGGCATGCGGAGCGGGTTCTGGTCGTTGTTGTCCCCGACCCCGTCGAAGCCACCGTTCCCAGCCGAACTCACGAAAATGTGCCCGGCGTCTCGCGCGGCGGTGAGCGCGGCGGTGAACGCCGCGCTTCGGCCTCCACCGTCACTACCCCAACTGTTGTTCGATACCTTCGCCCCCATGGTCACCGCGTAGTTGAGCGAGGCAATGGCCCCACTGAGGGCGCCGGAATCGGGTCCGGTCCCCAAGAAGTTGAGGGCCATGATCTTGACATTCCAGTTGATCCCCGTCACCCCATCGCCGTTGTTCCCGACGGCCCCGATCGTACCCGCGACGTGCGTCCCGTGGGGGTCCACGTCAAGCGGGTCACCGGTGTTGTTCGAGAAGTTGTATCCGTGCACGTCGTCAACGTAACCGTTGCCGTCGTCGTCAACCCCGTTGTCCGGAATTTCGCCCAGATTGGTCCAGATGTTGGCCGCCAAATCCGGGTGCGTGTAGTCCACACCACTGTCGATCACGGCGATCACAAAATCCGGGTTGCCGGTACTAACGTTCCAAGCGAGGTTGGTGCCCGTCAGCGGGATGCCGTAGAGCGACTTGTAGTCCGTATCATTGGGCCGGCGATCGGCGCGGACGACCAGGTCCGGCTCAGCCGCTTGAACACCGGGCTGTGCGGCCAAATACGCGATCGCGTTAGTCAGATCTGTTCCAGCAGCCAGCCGAACGCTGTAAATGTTGAACCCGAGAGATCTCGCTTCCGTAGCGAACGGCGCCGCCGAAAGGACTGCAGAACTGGCACCGCTGTTCATGACGACGGTGACGCGGTCGCCCAGAATATCCCCGGCAGCGACCTGCGGGCCAAGCGGCAGGCTCGGGTCGTATACGGGTGTTAGCCGGTCCTCGAGGGATTCCATTTGGAGGAACGCACGACCGGCGCGCGGGCCACGCGAAAATGCCATGAGGAACCTCTATCGGTACGGCAGTGATGGATACTGGGTGTTCGGCAGTGCGGCTCAAACGGTTTCGAGTTCCGAATCACTTGTGGTCAGCGCCAATCACCGCTGACGGGTTCTGCTTGCGGTGCAGAACTAAAAAACGGAACTAAAAACTTGCGAATCCAATTGGTAAGAAGTGTATCGCCGTAAAAAGGCGGGTACTAGAGCGCTTTGGGAAAAACGGCGCGGAACTGGTATGTGTCCTTGGTCCTGTTCCGCCGCCCCTGCGACATCTGCTGGCCCCGCGGGCCGGAGCGGTCCGGGTTTTCTGGCAAACCTCTTTCTTGTCTCCGATTCTAACGCCCGGCTGTGCAAAAGAGGTACTGCCCTCACCAAATCTTAATTGTGGTGAAGGGCTTCCAGGGTAGAGTTATAACGGTATCTCGCTGGCGGACCGATGGAACGACCAAAGGCGGCCGCAGCGGCTCTCACGGAGGGAGATATGTCAGCCCTGTCCCAACCGTCCGGAGCCCGTTCGGCCCGGTTGTTAGTCGAGAACCTTGAGGACCGGACCACCCCAACGTTTCTGTCACGCCCCGGCGGCGTGCAGCAGATCTCGGTGAACGGTGTGACCGTGCCCGCCGGTGGGCTCAGCATCGCCGCTGGCGATTTGCTCCCAGACTTCCCGACCAGCACCATTTACACGGCCCAGAACGAGTACGTAACAGGAACCGGTCCCGGTACGCTGGGGACGGTTCGGGTGTGGCGGCTTAACGGCGCCACCGCCGGACAGGCCGAGCCGCTTCTTTCGTTCGTTCCCTTCGCCGGTTTCACCGGTGGGATAAATGTCGCCGTCGGAGACGTGACCGGCGACGGCGACATGGAGATTATCGCCGCCGTTGCGGGCAACGGCCCGCCGCACGTAAAGGTGTTCTCCGCGAACGGGACCGAGTTGGGTAGCTTCTACGCGTTCGATCCGGGTTTCCGGGGCGGGGTGAACATCGCAGTCGGTAACGTTCTGGGTGGAATCGCGGGCGGCGGGTACGCCGGCGGCACCGTGAGCGAAAATTTCAAGCAAGAAATTATTGTTGGGGCCGCATCGGGCGGCAGCCCGCACGTGGTGGTGACCGACGCAGAGGGGACCATCCTCCGCAGCTTCTTGGCGTTCGACCTGGGATACCGGGGCGGGGTGGTCGTCGCCGCCGGCAGCATCGACACCACCCGGTCGGATACCTTCGGCGCGAGCAGCGTGGACACGAACGCTTATGACGAGGTGATCGTCGGCTCCGCGACCAGTAGCGCGCACGTGAAAGCGTTCAGCGTATTTACCGGAGAGATCAACCAGCGGCTCTCGTTCTTCGCGTTCGACCCGTCTACGTCCCAGGGCGTGACACTCGCAGCCGGGAGTACTGACGGGACCCGCGGTGCAGAGATCTATGTGGGCCAAATCACAGCAGGGCTGAACACCGCTCCCCAAGTCCGTGTGTACGACGGGCGTGGCCTTCTCGAACTCGCATTCAACCCCTACCCGGTTGGGTATTCGCGGGTGGTCAACATGGTCGTGGCGTATCTCACTCCGGAGAGCCGCGGACCGTCCTACTACGATCCGGAAGACGACGATTCATCGATTTTCGGGTTCCTTCCTGATGGGAACCCGGACTTCGTGCTCCAGGACCTTGCCCTGGTGGCAGGCGACGGCGCGTTCTTCCAGGAGCCACGGTTCTACGTCGGGATCGGGACCGGTGGTGTACCCGCTGGCGGGTTCGGTCCGTGATTCGCTTTTCAAAGATGTCACGGCCGCGGGCCGCCCGATAATACGGGTGGCCCGCGGCCGTGACATCTTTTGGGTTCACACTTGCTCGGCTCGCAGTTCCTCGCGGAGCCGCATCAAAAGGTATCCCAGTCGGTTTTTGCCGCTCCCATCTCCGCCGTCTCCCCAGTACGAGTCGTTGGCGGTTTGCTCGACCAGGGTTGCGTCGCCGGTCCCAAGTAAGACCGCCTTGAGTTCCTCGTGCTGGGTAAACTTGGCGCGCAAGCCGTCCATCATTATCCGCTCTTTCACACTTTCCCAGTCGCGCCGGAGTGGGCGCTTCCGGTCCCGCCCCATGCTAGCGGCGTCCATCGGCCGCTTGGCGAGCCGCACCTGCTCCTCATGCTCGGTGCCTTCGAACTTCATCGCCTGGAAGAAGTGTTCCGTGGTCGGCCACCGCTTTCCCCGCAGGAAGACTGGGTGGCGGGAGAAATTCGAGAAGCAGCCGTACTCGGCGGCAACAGAATAGAAGTTGATGACCCGGGGAACAGGTTCGGACATTGGTAAGCCTCGGGCGTTTGGAGTGTTGTGTTGGAGGCACGCGGCCGCGACTTGGTTCGCGCGCCGGCCACAGCCCGGGCTGCACACAGATTCGGGCGCTGGAGAGTGGCAACGGCCAAGTGACCGGACCACTTCGATTCCCAGCCCACTCACCGACGGGCGACTTATTGACCCTGTGACGCTTGCAAATCCGTCTCGCCGCCCGTTTATAAATATCCCGCTTGCGAATTTGATGTCTTAATCGCACCGTGCAGCTATGGTTATTTTTCTATTCTCCACTCCCATTTTTTCAGTTGCGCCATGCGGACATGATCGGTGAGATCGAACTGGAGCGGCGTCACAGTGATGAAGCTCTCACGCAGTGCGTCAACATCGGTGTCCGGGTGCGGTTCCGGGCAGGTGAACTCCGGACTGGCCCAGAAGTAAGTCCGTCCGCGCTGGTTCACCCGCCGGTCGAACTTCTCCACGTACGGCGACACGTTTTGTGGTAGCACCTTCACGCCGCGGACGGGGCCACGTTCCAGCACAGGGATGTTGACGTTGAACAGGCTCCCGGCGCCAGGCTTTTGCGCCAGGATTTGCTCGATCACTTGGCGGGCGTAACGCGCGCCGGCCTGGTAGTCGTAAATTTTCTTGTCGTACTCGAGTGACACCGCGATTGCGGTCTGCTTGTAGAACGCGCCCTCAATCGCCGCCGCGACCGTACCCGAGTAGAGCACGTTGATGCCGGCATTGCTGCCCGCGTTCATGCCGCTGATGATGACGTCCGGGGGTTCCGGGAGCAGTTCCAGCAGCGCGAGTTTGACGCAATCGGCCGGGCGCCCCTCGACCGCCCAACCCACGAACGTCCTCGCGTCGTCCTCGAACACCTCGTTCACGAGGAGTGGTGTGAGGAGCGTCACCGAGTGACCCGCAGCGCTCTGTTCGGTTGCCGGTGCCACGACTGTGACGGTCCCGAGTTTCATTAGCTCTAAACGGAGCGCGCGCAAGCCGGGGGCGTAAATGCCGTCATCATTGGTGAGCAGGATCCGCATTGCGTTCAACCTTCGCGAATTGCTGGCGCCATACAAAGAAGAAATTCTACGCAGCCCGTTGTCCGACCGGGGCGATTGTATTGAACTTACTGATGGTTACGTTTGTCCAGGCCCGGAGGGCCGCGCGTGCGAGTTGACAGCCGCCTGTGGTGCGCCTATCAACTAACTGTTCGGCGCGCTGCCCGCATCGCGACTCGAAAAACGTCCGACCGGGATTTGATGCCGTGGAAGCGTCCATATTTCTTGATTTCCGACTCCCCAACGCAGCGACGTGGTTCTACTTCTCGCTGTTCCTGACCGTCGCGCTGTTTTTCCAGTTCAACCGCCTGTTGTCCGTCCGAAATTTAGACCTATTGATGCTGTTCTTGCTGGTGCCGGGATTTTTGATTTTGCGAGAAGTTGCCGATCTCGAAGCCGCCGTGCGGGAGAGTGGTGATCCCGGTGGGGACCTGGCACGCCGCGCCGGCCGCGAACGCACTTTGGGTTACCTCTGGCTACTGGCCGGGTCGCTGTTCTGGTTTCTACGCGCCATTCTCGACTCGGTGCTCGTGCGCCGGCCGCCGCTCGCCACCAACCTGAACACACCGGGGCTCGCGTGGCTCGGGATCGCCCTGTTCGTGGGCCTCACCGCGGTGGCCACGCGCCCGACCCCCGATCAGGCGAACCAGCAGCCTGTGGGCAAGAAGTCCGCGACCATCGATCAGGTGCAAG
Organism: Gemmata obscuriglobus; assembly: GCF_008065095.1. NCBI lineage: Bacteria > Pseudomonadati > Planctomycetota > Planctomycetia > Gemmatales > Gemmataceae > Gemmata > Gemmata obscuriglobus. The sequence continues at coordinate 5,438,416 of NZ_CP042911.1, forward strand.
ACACCGCCACCGCAGTCGTGCAGCAGGCTCAAGACACTAACGGCGGGCACGCGTCGCGTGAGGCCGTGCGTTTTTGGGCCGAGCGCAGTTTGGCGATGCTCGGTCACGCTTCGGTCCTGATCGGGTTGCTGATGATCGGCTGGCGCCACTTCGGCGACATCACGACCGGAGTAGCCGCCGCGGCGCTGTACACGCTACTACCGTACACGGCCTACAACGTGGGGCAGTTTCACCACGTCCTACCCACGGCGTTCTTGGTGTGGGCGATCTTCTGTTACCGCCGGCCGACCCTTGCCGGCTGGCTCCTCGGGTTGGCGGTGGGGTGTGGGGTGTTCCCAGCGTTGCTGTTCCCGTTGTGGTTCGGCTTCTTCAGCCGCCGCGGCGCGATGCGATTCGGGTTCGCGTTTTTGACGGCCAGTGCCGTCAGCATCGGGGTGACAGCACTTGTCCTGTGGCTCGCAGGCCCGACCGGGCGCGGGGCGGTGGAGGCGCTGAACCTTGCTTACTGGAAGCCGTGGACGCCGCCGACGACCGAGAGCGTGTGGAGCGGGACGCACTGGGCGTACCGCTTGCCACTTTTCGTGTTGTTCGTGGGCTTCGTGGTCAGCACAACCATTTGGCCGACTCGGAAGAACCTGTCGCACCTTGTGGCGCAGTCCGCGGCGATCCTGATTGGTGTCCAGTTCTGGCACGCGGACCACGGCGGACTGTACGTGTTGTGGTATTTGCCGCTGGTACTGCTTATGGTGCTGCGACCCAATTTGACGGCCGCGGAGCCGCCCCCGATTGCGCCCGGCAGCGTGCTGACCCGGCTGGCGGGTGCGGCGTGGCGCCGCGTGCGCCCGGGTGCGGCGACCGAGAAGCCTCTGGCCGTGTGATCTGCCTTCCACAAATCCCGTCCGACTGGTAACCTCCCGTGACCTTCGGTGGGGGGCACTTATGCGCGATCGTTTGCGGTTCGTTCTCAGCTTAACGGCGGCCGCTCTGGTCATCGCGGCCCCACTGGTCTACTCAGCTAACGAGAACACGCACCGACGTAACTTTCGTGTGGTCGAGGAGGGCGTGTTGTACCGGAGCGGGCAGCTTACACCCGCGGGACTCGACAGCGTGGTCCGCGACCACAGCATCCGGACCGTAGTGTCGCTCCGCACCTCTCGAACGGCCGCCCCACCACCCGACAGTTGGGAAGAAGGGGTGTGCGCGGCGAAAGGGCTCAACCACGTTCGCATTGTGCCGCGTGTTTGGGGAGCGGACGAGAAGGGAGAGATTCCAGCGGAACAAGCGGTACAAGAGTTCCTGACGGTGATGGAAAAGAAGGAAAATCATCCCGTTCTGGTTCACTGCTTCGCGGGCATTCATCGCACCGGAACCATGTGCGCGATCTTTCGCATGGAGCACCACAGGTGGACCGCCGAACGAGCGATGACTGAGATGCAGCTATACGGGTTCGCCCCCGAGGATTTGCACGAACACATTTCGGTGTATCTGCGCGATTACAAGCCCCGCGGAAAGGGAATGAAATAGAGCGGTGTTGTCCGCTATTTTCCGCCGCAACCGCCGTGTTTTGTAGCCTTTTGGCCGGCGTCTGGGTTCCTAACAGTCGCAACAGCATCAAAATCATCATTGCACGATAACCTGATACTCGACAGCGTTGTCGCTTATCACGGGCACCGGATCGAGTCCGTTAGGACTTGTGGGGGCGCGGGCAGCCACTCGAAAATGTGCCGCACCACACATGACCAAGTGAACACCGGAGACGCTAGGGGGCGGACACACCGTACAACGCGTGCGAGCGTTGAAGTGCTGCGGGTGCCGGGGGCCGTCCGAGTTGTTGACTTTCGTTTCCCCACTTCGCACTACCTTTCGCGCGCCGCCCACCCGGACCTTCACCACAGCCGCAAGGGATCTCCTCACCCAGCAACCACATCATGCGAGATCGCCAGCGCGGGCTCGTCGCTCACGCGAAGCCCAGTGGTTTCAAGTTGGCGACAGCTTTGACCAGATCAATTGCAGCCCTCGAACACGCCCAAACTGTATTTGGAAAAACTCATCCCGCGGGCGTGCAATGCCGGCATCGGTGGCCTCAATGTCCCACGCCCCGCTGCGCGGCCGCAGGTTCTGTCGCCCGCTTTGCCGGGCCAGGCGCGTTTGATTCGGGCCGGCGAATACGGGTTCATCACCCGCGCCTGTGCCACCACTTCGATGGCGCATTAACCCGCCGTGGAACTCAACATTTCCGCCTGGAGAAACGGGCCGTTACGGTTCGGAAAATCCGTCCGAAGGTTCCGCTTGCATTGGGTTTCGTTCTGTGCGTATCATCTCCCGACCGCGGGCGGACCCGCGGCCGCCACTGGGAAGGAACCCGCATGGCCCTGGCTATCCCGCCAGACGGCACCCCGCCGCACGCGCCCGCCGCCGCACTGAGCCGCGGGCACGAACTCACACTCGCCCACCGGCGCGCCTCCGCGCCTGCGGCGCGGCTGGCGGTCGTCGTCGTCAACTTCTGCCAGTGGCGCAACACGGCACGCCTGGTCCAACAGCTCCGCCGCTCCGCGGCGGTCAAGACCGGGGTCGCGACGATCCAGGTTGTGGACAACGGGTCACCGTCGCACCCGCTCGCCAACCGGCTCGCCCGGATGCGTGGCGTCACGGTCCGCAAAGTCAACGCCAACCTCGGGTTCGCCGCGGCCGTCAACCGCGGGTGCAAACTAACCACCGGCCCGTGGGTGCTGCTCCTCAACCCCGACACCACGGTCACCGACGGCTTCCTCGACGACGTCCTCGGTCTGGCAACCCGCAACGATCTGCCCGTGGACGTCGGCGTGGTCGGGTTCCGACTGCTGAATCGGGACGGTACGCCTCAGCCCTCGGCCGGGTCGTTTCCGTCGTTCGGCCGAACGGTCGCGGGACTGTTCCTGGCACGCGCCAGACGCAAGTGTGACCTCAACCCGGGGGGTGATAAGCGAGCGGTCGAGTGGGCCACCGGGGGGTGTTTCCTGGTGCGGCGCGAGTGCTTCGAGCAACTCAGCGGGTTGGACGAATCGTTTTTCCTCTACTACGAGGATGTCGACTTTTGCCGCCGCGCCGCGGACCGCGGGTGGCGGGTGTGGTTCGACCCGGCGCTCGAGGTGACGCACCACTGGCCACTGCACGCGCGGCGGGTGCCGCCTCCGCTACGTCTGGTCACGCGGCACGCGCTCTTAACCTACGCCCGCCGCCACTGGGCCGCCTGGCAGGCTAACCTGCTCTCCGGCGCGGTATGGCTCGAAGCCGGCGCGCGCGAGCTGGCGGCAACGGTTCGGGGCGAAACCGAGGCCGCGCGGTGCTTCGGCCAGCTCCGGCGCCTTGTCGGCGACATCACATCCGGGCGGACGCGTGAGGCGGCGGCCCGCATCCGCTATGCGGCGGCGTTCCTACACCCGATAGCGGCCGAACAGGACGGGCGCACCAGCTAGTTTCAAGTTGCGAAGCCCAGGCTTCTGTCTTTAACTTGGAACCGGAGCCGGGAACTTGGAACTCTCAATCGTTATCCCTTCGCACTCGCGACCCGACCTCCTCACGTTGTGCCTCGCCAGTGTGCGTGACTACGCCCCTCCCGGAACGGAAGTGATCGTCGTGGACGACGGCTCCCGCGACGCGACGGTGTCACGCGCGGCGGCAGCGTTCGCGGGCGTAAAAGTGGTGCGCCGGCCGCGGGCGGGGGGGTTCTGCGTCGCAGCCAACGCGGGCATTGCGGCCGCGAGTGGAACGGTTATCGAGTTACTCAACGACGACGCCGAGGTAACGGACGGTTGGGCCGATGCGGCACTGCGGTGGTTCGCCGACCCACAACTCAGCGCGGTGGCGCCGCTGGTATTACAGAACCGCCCCGAGCGGCGCGCACAGGGGCTGCCGCCGCTGATCGATACAGCCGGTGACGAGTACGACATGGGCGGGTTCGCACGGAAGCGCGGGCACGGGAGTATGTGGGAAGCGAGAAGTGGTGAGCCGGAAGTCGGAACTGAGTGGTCGGTGGCTCGCGGCTCAACCCATACACCTCACCCGGTCTGGGGCGCCAGCGCATGCGCGGCGTTTTACCGCGCCGAGGCCCTGCGCGCCGCGGGCGGGTTCCCGGAACACTTCGGAGCGTACTTCGAGGACGTGGACCTGTCGTTCCGGCTCCGCCGGCGCGGCGGCGGAATCGTTTTCGAGCCGCGTTCGGTTGTATGGCACCGCGTGTCGGGCAGTTACGGGCGCCGGCCGTCGCGCCGAACGCTGGAGCGTCAGTCCTGTAACGAAGAGCGGGTGTTCTGGCGCAACGTGCGCGGGCGCGAACTCGCAAAGCACCTGCCACGACACGCCGCCGTGCTCGCAGGCAAGGCACTGCGCCGCTGGCAGGAAGGCTCACTGCTCCCGTGGTTCCTCGGGCGGGTGCGGGCGGCGGTAACGTCCGCCTCGTAAGGACGGCCTTTGACGCCGGGCGGGCGTCCGTTCACCAGACGGCCCGCTCAGGCCGTCACCCCACAGGTTGCGGCGTGATGGTCAGCGCGGCCCGCACCGCGGTCACGAGTTCCTGCGGCCGGTACGGCTTGCTCAACAGCCCCTGCGACCCGTCCAGCTCGCTCAGGTCGTCGGCCGCATACCCGGTCGAGAACAGCACCCGCACGTTCGGGTCAATGCGAATCATGTGCCGTGATGCCTCGCTCCCCGACATCCGCGGCATCGTCACGTCCAGAATCACCAGCGCAATGTCCTGCCACTCGCGGGTAAACACCTCGACCGCCTCTTGCCCGTCTTCGGCCAACAGGACGTGGTACCCGGCCCGGGAGAGCACCGCGAACCCGAGGTCGCGGATCATCTGCTCGTCGTCCACCAACAGGATCGTGGTCGGGGTGTGACCGTGCGGGGGCGGGAACGGCACCGGCAGCGGGGTCGGCGCCTGCGACCGCGACGGCGTCGCGATCAGTTCCGACACCGGCAGGTTCAGCTCCATCCGGGTGCCGGTGCCGGGCGCGGAATGGACCTCGATCCACCCGTGGTGCTGCTTCACGATGCCGTGAACCATCGGCAGCCCCAGGCCGGTGCCCTTACCGATGCCCTTGGTGGTGAAGAACGGCTCGAACAGCCGCGTCTTCACCTCGTCGGACATCCCGCACCCGGTGTCCGCGACCGTGAACCGCACGTACCGGCCGGGCGGCACGTCGTCCCACCCGGCCGGCACCGGGTCGTCGGGCCGCAGGTCCACGGGCCGCGCGGTGAACACCACCACCCCGCCGTCGGGCATCGCGTCGCGCGCGTTCAGCCCGAGGTTCATGATGGCCTGGACGAGCAGCGTCGGGTCTGCGTGGACCGGTGGGCAGTCGGGCGGCACGTCCACCGTCAAGCCGACCCGCGGCCCCACCGTACACCGCATCAGTCCGACCACCTCGTTGAGCGCCGCGAGCGGCTCGACCGGCGCGAACACGAGCTGGTTGCGCCGCGCGTACCCGAGCAGCTTGCGGGTCAGGTCGGCGGCCCGGGTCGCGGCCTGCTCCGCCGCGCAGACCAGTTCCCCGTTCGGGTCGTCGGGGCCGAGCCGCACCAGCGACAGGTTGCCCAGCACAGCGGTGAGCAGGTTGTTGAAGTCGTGCGCCACCCCGCCGGCCATCTGCCCGATGGCCTCCATCTTGTGCGCCTGCCGGAGCTGGTCCTCGAGCAGCCGGCGCTCGGTGACGTTGACCGACACGCCCAGGCCGTACTCGTAAGCCCCCCGCGCGTCGCGGATGGCCGCGAACGAGAGCTCGGCCCACACCACCTGGCCGTCGGGCCGCAGGTACCGCAGGGAGTACGCGAACCGGTCGCGGGCCCCGGCCCGCACCTCGTCCATCAGCGCCTGCTGCGCGGCCAGGTCCTCGGGGTGCGTGACGCTCGCCGGGGTGAGCTGGAGCACCTCCTCGACCGAGCGCCCGAGCATCGCGGCGAACGCCGGGTTGCACGACACGAACAGCCCGGCCGCGTTGGTCAGGGACACCCCCGCCGAGGTGCTCTCGAAGATGCCGCGGAACATCCCCTCGCTGCGGCGCAGCTCCTCCTCGGCCTTGCGCCGCTCGGTCACGTCGTTGACCAGCGCCAGCTTCACCCCGCGGCCCTCCAGGCTGAGCGCGAACGACGACACCTCGACGTCCAGGAGCGCGCCGCTGCGGGTGCGGTGCCGGCGCAGCGCCGGCGGGCCGTCCGGGCGGCTGCTGTCGCCGGGCGCGAGCGGCGGCTCCGCGTCCAGCACCCGGATGTCGGACACGGTGAGCGTCAGGAACTCGTCGCGCGTGTACCCGTACTTGCGCAGCGCCGCCTCGTTGATCGCCAGGACGCGGAGCGTCTGCGTGTCGTACACGAACACCGGGTGCGGCACCGCGCGGAACAGTTGCCGGTACCGCTCCTCGCTCTTGCGCAGCGCGTCCTCGGCGGCCTTCAGCGCCGAGATGTCCAGGGCCACGGTCACCACCCCGCGGGCGCCGGCCGGTTCGCTGTCGATCCCGTCGGGCATCCACAGCGGCGCCTTACTGGCGAGCCACGGGCGCTCGTCCCCGTTCGGCGCCGGGTACCGGGTCTCGAACTGGGTCGGGCGGCAGGTGGCCATCACCTCGCGGTCCCGCTCGGCGGTCTTCGCGCCGTGCGCCGGGCCGACCAGTTCGGTCGCGGTGCGCCCGACCGCGGCCTCCGGGGTGACCCCGAGCAGCTCCGCCTGGAACTGGTTCATCACGAGATACCGGCCGTCCCGGTCCTTGGCGCTGATCGGCCCCGGGAACGCGTCGATGATGGCGCGGAGCAACTGCCCGGTCTGGCGCGCGCGGCGCTCGGCCGACTTGCGGCGGTCGATGTCCCGCTGGATCAGCACCCAGTGCGACAGCGTGCCGTCCGGGTCCGGCACCGGCACCGCGCTGAGGTCCACCCAAAACGGGGTGCCGTCCTTTCGGTAGTTGCGCAACTCCACACGCAGCGAGGTGCCGGCGTCCATCGCGGTCGCGAGCCGGGCCAGCGTCTCGGGGTCGGTGCTGGCCCCGCGGAGCATGTACAGCGACCGCCCGATGACGTCGGCGCGCGAGTACCCGGTGAGCCGGCAGAACGCGTCGTTCACATACATAACGGACCGGCCCGGGCGGACGGGTCCAGGCACCGCTTCGACGATGGCGACCGCGTCGTGCGCGTGGATGACTGCCGATTCGAGCAACCGGAGCCGCACGTCGGACTCCGGGAGCGAGTCCTGCGTGGCGCCGCGCGGCGCCGGGCGCGCCGGGGCGGCGGAGCGGGCACGCCATCCGACGACCGCCGCCCCCAGAACCAGTACGGCCACCAGCGGCGCCGCCGCCGCCGGAGCGGCGACGGTGATAGCGGCCGCGGCCCCGGCCCCGACGACCGCGAGGGCGGCCGACATCCATGGGAACGGTGGTTTCTGAGGTGCGTGTGTCACAAGCGATCCAACGAGGACCGGCGGCACGAGCCGCCGGGGCGGGGCCACCGTTCGGAGGCTCCCAAGCTACCATAAACCCGATCCCGGACGGTTCCAAACGCACCGCCGATAATGCCGCCCGCCGGTTTGACGCCGGCGCTCGAAGTTTCGGGAGCGGTGCGAACCGATTCGCGGCAGCCCCGAATATCCGCGCCACGCGCGAACAGGTCGCGGTTGTCCCGCGTGGTCCCGACACGGTTTCTTCAAAAACCGGCCTGAACTCGAACACGACAGAACTCACTAATGGGCCACCGCAACCTCGCCGCCGCCGTCACCGACCTCGAACGCGCGGGCCGGCTCGTTCGCATCGAGCCGGAAATCGATCCGTACCTCGAAGCGGCCGAGATACACCGGCGCGCGTACCAAGCCGGCGGCCCGGCGCTGCTGTTCACACGGGTGAAGGGGAGCCCGTTCCCGATGGTGTCGAACGTGTTCGGCACACTGGACCGGGCGAAGTTTCTATTCCGCGACGCGCTGGAAGACGTGCGCAAACTCGTGGAGCTGAAAACCGACCCGGCAGCCATCCGCAAACGCCCTTGGCGGTACTGGAACCTCCCGTTCCTCGGGTGGAGGCTGCGCCCCAAGTTCGTGCGCAGCGGACCTATTTTAGGACACACGACACGTCTTTCGCAACTGCCTCAACTGAAGTGCTGGCCGCTCGACGGCGGACCGTTCGTGACGCTCCCGCAGGTGTACACCGAGCACCCGGACACGCCCGGGTGGATGAAATCGAACCTTGGTATGTACCGGGTCCAATTCGGCGGGAACGAGTACGTCCCGGACCGCGAAGCGGGGCTGCACTACCAGATCCACCGCGGGATCGGGGTTCACCACGCCGCGGCCGTGCGGCGCGGGGAGCGGTTGCGGGTGAACGTGATCGTGGGCGGGCCGCCGGCGCTGGCGGTGGCGGCGGTGATGCCGCTCCCCGAGGGCCTGCCGGAACTGGCGTTTGCCGCCGCACTCGGCGGCAGACGGCTGGAGCTGGTGCGCGGCAAACCGGTCCCCACGGCAGGGGACAAACCGGGGGCGTCCGGCCTGCCGATGCCCGCGGAAGCGGATTTCGTCCTCTCGGGCTGGATCGACCCGACGCGCACGAAGCCGGAGGGGCCGTTCGGCGACCACCTCGGCTACTACAGTCTCACCCACGACTTCCCGGTGATGACGGTGGAAACGGTGTACCACCGCCCCGGCGCCATCTGGCCGTTCACGGTGGTCGGCCGCCCGCCCCAGGAGGACACGACGTTCGGCGAGTTGATTCACGAGTTGACCGGTCCGGTGATCCCGACGGTGATGCCTGGTTTACACGCGGTCCACGCCGTCGACGCCGCCGGAGTACACCCGCTGCTCCTGGCGATCGGGTCCGAGCGATACGTTCCGTACGCCGAAACCCGACGACCGCAGGAGTTACTCACGCTCGCGAACGCGGTCCTGGGCCAGGGCCAGCTCTCGCTGGCCAAATACCTGCTCATCGTGGCAAAAGAGGACGCCCCGGACCTCGACATCCACGACATCAGCGCCTTCCTGCGGCACCTGCTGGAGCGTTTCGATCCGGAAAGCGACCTGCACTTTCAAACCCGCACCACGGTAGACACGCTCGACTATTCGCCGGGGCTGGGGCTCAACGCGGGGTCGAAACTGGTGCTGGCCGCCGCGGGTCCGAAGCGGCGCGAGCTGGCAACCGCGACACCGCCGGGTTTGACGCTGCCGGACGGTTTCGCCGACCCGTGTGTCGTGCTGCCGGGGGTTCTCGCGGTGAAAGGCCCGCCGATTCGGAAATCGGGCTCGCGGTGCCAGATCGACGACGCGGACGTGACGTGGCTCTGTTCGCAGCTCGCGCAACAGGAACCGCAACTCGCCGGCTTCCCGCTGATCGTGGTTGTTGACGACAGCGAGTTCGTAGCTCGCACGCTGAACAACTTCCTGTGGGCGGTGTTCACACGGTCGGACCCGGCAAACGACGTGTACGGGGTGGGGTCGTTCACCCACCGGAAGCACTGGGGCTGTCGCGGGCCGGTGGTGATCGACGCGCGCTTGAAGCCGCACATGCCGCCCCCGCTCGAAGTGCCGCCGGAGGTGACACGGAAAGTAGACACGCTGTTCGCGAAGGGCGGGCCGCTGGCGGGTGTTGAGAAGTGATCGAGTGCGACGGTGCTGCTCAGCGAATGATCTTGCACGCCGGCAGCGCCTGCTGAAGGGCGGCAACCGCCGCAGCGGTTATGCCGCCGGAGTCGGTCAGCTCCAGGATGCGCAGAGAGACAAGCGCCCGCAGATGCGCCAGCCCGCGGTCGGTGAGCCGCGGGCACGCTCGCAGGTACAGTTGCCGCACCCCCCGGAAGCCCTTCAGTAGCGCCACGCCCGCGTCGGTGACGCCCTCGCAATACGAGAGGTTCAGGTAAACCAGTGCGTCGAGCCCGGCGAGCCGCCCCAAGGCGCGGGTGTCGTCCTCGGTGGCTGCGGAGTTGATCGAGAACCGGTACAACTCGCCCGGCACTACCCGCACCTCGCCCGGCGTCGCCGCGACGAGGCGCCACTCGGCGCCCCGGGTGATAGCGCGCGAGTACCACCGCCCGCGTGCGCCGATGTCCAGCGTTTGCGTGACGAGCGCGGCGGACGCGGAAACCGATGAGCCGAGCACGTCCATCGTCTCGGTCGGCTCGTCGCGCGAGTCCTCCGCCGCCTTCGGGGCCGATGCTTGCGGCACGGTCTTCTTGCTGAGCAGCGTGCCGAGTACCCGCTCCCACGAGCCGGCGTCGCGGGGCCGGCGGGCCGGGTCCAGGGCCACGCTGCGGGCCGTCAGAGCCGCCAATTCGGACGGAACTTTCAACGCGCGGAGGGCGTCCAGCACGTCCGGACCGGGCAGCACGTTCAGGTCGCCGAACATCATCTGATACGCCAGCACGCCGATCGCGTACACGTCGTCGCGCGGGTCCGGCGGGCTGCCCAGGAACTGTTCCTGCGGCGCGTACCGCGCGCTGCCGACAGATTGAAGCATGGTCGGCACGCGGACGTTGAGGCCCGAGCCGGACGACTCCGCGGACTTGTCGGCGCGCCCGGCCTCGACCGCCATCCCGCCGATGCCGAAGTCCGTGATCCGCGGCACGGTCCCGGCCATCAACACATTCTGGGGTTTCAGGTCCCGGTGAACCAGCGGCGGCCGCAGGTGGTGGAATTGCGCGAGCGCGCCGGTGACCGCGTGCAGCACCCGGACCGCGCGCCCGAGCCGCCGCGGGGGCGGCAGCGCCGCCCACTGCGCGACCGCCTCCGCCAGCGTCCCGCCCTCGACGTACTCGTACATCAGCCACGGGATGTCGCCGCTCAGGTTGCACTCCAACAGCGGCACGATGTTCGGGTGGTCGCCCCCGTACTTCATGACGCGCGCGACCACCGCCCGTTCGTGGTGGACCAGTTGGTGCTTGGCGACCGGGTCGGTGCAGAACTTGACCGCAGCGGCCCCCTTGCGCTCGTGCCGGGCGAGCCACACCTCGCCGAACCCGCCTCCGCCGAGCCGGCGCTCCAGGGTCCACATTTCAAGGTTCGGGAGCTGGTCGCCGGGCGCGAACTTCGGGGGCGGGGTCTGGCGCGAGATGTCGTCCCGCGACTGCGCTTGCGTGTGTTCGTGGTCGCTGTGGCCCATGACGGTTCCCGGAAGATGGTGGTTAGGATACCGCCGCAGGACGAGAATTGGAACGGCGTCCGGGAGCCCGCGCGGGCGCGCCCCACTCAACCCCTCTCCCCAGAAAGAAACGTCGGAACGCGCGTCACCCGCGCCCGGCCGTCGCGAGGTACAGGAGCGCGCTCGCCAGCAGGAGCATCATCACGAGCAGCCCCAACAGGGGTTGCGCCCACCACCACCCGCCCGTGAAGTGGTGGGCGCGCAGAGCAGTGGTGAGCGCCGACTCGTCCGCCGCGACCAGTTCCCGCTCCGGGGCCGGCGGCACGACCGGCACCGCACCGAGTTCGGACACGCTCAGCGGAACCGCTTCGGAGGGCCTCTGCGCCCGTTGCATCAGTTCCGCCAGAGCCACCTCCCACTCGCCCGCGTCCTTCGGGCGCCGGTCCGGGTTCGTCGCCACGCTGCTCACGATCAAGGCCACCAGTTCACCCGGCACGCGCAACTGACGCAGCTCGTCCTTGACATCGGGGCCGGGGGCAACGGTCACGTCGCCGACAAGGGCCTGATACGCTATCACCCCGAGCGCGTGAACGTCGTCGCGCGGGTCCGGAGGGCTGCCGAGCCGCTGCTCGACCGGAGCGTAATTGGCGCTACCCGCGGCCTGAAGCCCGGTCGGAACGCGGGCGGCGAGCGCGGTGCCGGCCGCTTCCACGTCCCGGGGCACGGGGACCCCGCCGATGCCGAAATCAATGATCCGCGGCACCTTCCCGCCGGCCATCAGCACGTTCTGCGGCTTCAGGTCGCGATGAATCAACGGGGGGCGCAGCCGGTGGAACACCGCAAGGGCGCTGGCGAGAGCGTAGAGCGTGCGCACGGTGCGCCCCATGCGCTTCGTGAGTGGCAGGGAGCGCCACTGGGCGAGGGCGCTCGCGAGGGTGCCGCCCTCCACGAACTCGTACATCAGCCACGGCACGTCGCCGTCCAGGTTGCACTCCAGCAGCGGAACGATGTTCGGGTGCGCGCCGGCGTAGCGCATCACGCGGAGCACCACGTTCTTTTCGTGGGTGACGAGCCGGAGCCGCGCGCCGGAATCGGTGCAAAACTTGACCGCCCGGGGCGGTTCCTTCGCGTTCCAGGCGTGCCGGGCGAGCCACACCTCGCCGAACCCGCCAACCCCGAGCCGGCCTTCCAGCACCCAACTGCTCAACCCGGGAACCGGTGCTCCGGCCGTGAGGGGAGCGGCGGCACCGTTCGAAGTTTGCTGGGGAACGCCTTCGGCACGCTCGCTCATGAAAGCTCGATCTCGGTGCGGGACCGCGACTCGATGTGAACGGGTAACGCCTGAATTGTATCCCCTGACCCGACCGTTCGGGAGCGCGACTTTCGCTCTCTCGGGGGTGCGGCGCAGGTAGCCGTCGGACGGCACGACAGCCCGTATACTCCTCTGGGGCACACGCGCGCCCGCACTTCTGACCTCGGCACAAGGAAGGGCCGACCGTTGCTTCAATCCGTCCTCGTCGCGGCCACGCTGGCAACCGTCTGGGGCGTCTGGGCCGCCCGGAAACGGTTCCGCCCCAAAGCACGCGCCATGAAGCAGTACGCCCGCTCGCTCGTCGCGGACCCGGACGGTCACCGGGAACTCGACGAAGAGTACGAGCGGCGCTACGCGCTCCGGAACGCCGCCGAAGCCGCACCGTTGCTCACTCCGGCGGAACTGCCCGCCGCGATCGCCGATCTGCTTGACGCAGACCCGATCCGCTGCGACGCGGCCGAGATTCGCATCAAGAAGGTACTGGCGACGGCTGAACCTCAGCTGCTCGCGGCCATCGACGCCCCCCGAGCCACCTGGGACAGAGACGAAAGCCAGGGCGTACCGACGGCCTCGGCCGAGCGGGTGGTCCGCCTGCTCGCCGAGCTCCCCTCGCGGGCACTGGGCGACCGCATCGGCCACCTGGTCGGTCGCCCCGAATGGTACGTCTCCAACCCCGCAATCAAAGCCCGCACCGCGCTGGGCCGCGCCGACCAGCTCCCCTTTGTGCTAGAGCAACTCGCCAAGCAGTCCCGACCGGCCCAAGAGGGGGTCGAACTGGCCATTGAGCAGGGCTGGGCGGAACCGGAGTTCCTCGACGGGATACGGGTATGGGCCGAGCGAACCGCCCTCGATCCCGCGCTGCCGTTCTCGTACTGGGCAGTCGGGTTCCACGCGCGGTACGGTGGGGCAGCCGCTCTCGAAGCCCTCAGCAGCCCGCAGGTACTGTCGGTTGCGAACGACCGAACCGTTCATGCCGCGCTCAAGCAACTGAACGAGCACGGCGTAAAACTCGATGCGAAAGTGGTGCGCCCGCTGCTCGATGCCGCGCTCACCCGCACGGCCATCTGGCCCTGGAACTGCACGTTCGGCCCGGCGCTGCGCGCGCTGGCGGCCACGGAGCCGGAGGCCGCCCTCCGCACTGCCGAAGAGTACCTCGATCGCCCCGACCACCCGTACCACCGCGAAGCGATCGACTTCGTTCGGGAGACAGCCGGACTACCCGCATCGGACGATCTCGAGCTACCGGTTGGGATGGAACTAACCGAAGGCGAACGGACGACCCTGGGGCACCTGACCGACTGCCGGGTGCTCTACTGGGAGGTGTGCAACGGCGGACTCAGTCAGTACTTCTTCAACTCCGCCGGGGCCAATTGGCGCCGGCACGCGGCGGCGCTACGGGCGATCGGGTTCGAGGCGGGGGCGGCGGCCCTCGAAGAAGCGGCGCGGGTGATCCACCCGGACGGCGCGAGTACCAACCGCGGCACACGCATCGCTCAGTACGCCGCCCTATCGGAGCGCCAGGAAAAGCGCCTGGACAAATTGAGCCCGCTGTTCTGGTCGGACGTGCCGCGGCTCCGGTTCATGTTGCGTCACCGGGAGCTCTTCGCCCGGCTTCGCGCGGCCCGGGAGCGGTAGCTGTCTGTATTGCGTTACTCGGGTATCCAGCACACGCGAACCCCGATGTCTGGCCGCCGGGCCTCGGGCGAGTGCCAGTTGCGGTTCGCGGACCGGGCGTCGTGCGGCTGGTTGAACCACGAGCCGCCGCGCACCACCCGCGCGATCGTCCCGTCGTACTTGTTCTCACACCACTCCCACACGTTCCCGTGCATGTCGCACAGGCCCCACGGGTGCGGGTGCTGGCCCGCGTAGCTGCCGACCACAGCCGGGCGGTCCAAATTCGGCCCTTTGGACGCGGTGCCGAAGGGCGCGGTGCCGTCCACGTTCGCCTGCGTCCCGTTCAACTCGCGGCCGAAGTGGAACGGATGCGAACCGGAATCGGTGCCGCGACACGCGTACTCCCACATGTCCTCGGTCGGCAGCGCGAACCGGCCCCGGGCGCTCGCCCGCGCGGCGATCCCGTTGAGCCGCGCAACGAACTCCTGGCACTCGTTCCACGTCACCCCCTCGACCGGGAACCGAATTGTATCGGCGCTCGAGCCGAGTTTGTCCGCGTGGCTCCTGCCGGGCCGGAAGTGGCTCGGCTGTGCGAACGGCGTGTCGGCCATCACCGCCGCCCATTCTGCCTGCGTCACCTCGTACCGCCCCAGCCAGAACCCCGGCGTGCGGAACCGGCCCCGCGTGTCTTCGGCCTCAGCACTGATGCGAAGCGGGCTCTGGTTGAACTGCTTGAGGACGGCCTCGCGCTCGGACGCGGGCGAACCGAGCTGGCGTTCGCCGGGTGGCACCCAGCAGAACGTCATTTCCGACCCGCCCGGCAGCGGCACCGCGCGCACCTCGCCGGGGTACGTGCCCGCGGTGCCGCGGAACCGCCCGGGGCCGCCCGAAACGACGTACACAACGCCCGCCACCAGCACCCCGAACACCAGCAGCGCCGCGACCGCCACCCAGGCGTTCGTCACCTGACGGACCCGGCCGCGGCCCGAAGAAACGGTCGGCCCCACGCGCCAGTTCGCTTTGATTCGGGACGCATCGGTCCGTTTCGACGGCACGGACGGTTCCGGCAGCGGTGCGGGCGGTTCTGGCAAAGAAGACGCCCGAAACGTTTCCGTGCGCGCGGCCAACGTGGCGGTTGACGGGGACACGTCAACCGTTTCGGGGGCCGGCGGGTCGTCGTGTTCAATGTCGGGGTGCGTTTTACACAGCAGCGCCCCGAGCGCATCTTCCCACTCCGTCGCGCTGTGCGGGCGGCTTTCGGGGTTGATCGACGCGCTGCGCAAAACCAGCTCGACGAGCACTTCGGGCGCGTGCAGCTTTCGGAGCTCGTAGGCCGCGTCTGTACCCGGCGCTGTGTTGATGTCGGCCGTCACGAGTTGGTAAGCGATGATCCCGAGCGCGTACACGTCGTCGCGCGGATGAGGCTCGCTGCCGAGCAACTGTTCCTGCGGGGCGTAGATGCGCGTCCCCGCTGCCCGCAGTTCCGATGGCAGGCGCGCCGCTACGGCCGTGGAGGACCCGAAATCGGTCTTGCCCGACGGGTGTAGTGCGATGCCGCCGATGCCGAAATCAGTGATCCGCGGCACCTTCCCGCCGGCCATCAGCACGTTGTGCGGCTTCAGGTCGCGGTGGACCAGCGGCGGGTCGAACCGGTGGCACGCGCCCAGCGCGGCCGTCAGCTCGTAGAGCGTCTGAACCGCGAGATCGATGCGCCGGCGCGGCGACATGCGACGCCACTTTGCGAGCGTGCTCGCGAGGGTGCCGCCCGGCACGAACTCGTACATCAGCCACGGCACGTCGCCGTCCAGATTGCACTCCAACAGCGGCACGATGTTCGGGTGCTTGCCGGCGTACTTCATCACCCGGCGCACGACGTTTTGCTCGTGCGTCACGAGTTGGTGCCGCGCACCGGGGTCGGTACAGAACTTGACCGCACGCGGGGGCTGTTCGGCGTCCCAGGCGTGCCGGGCCAGCCACACCTCACCGAACCCGCCGCCGCCGAGTTTCTGCTCAAGTACCCAACTGTTGAGCCCCGGAACCGGGCTCCCGCTCGCGAACACTGGGAGCACACCAGGCGCTAATCGGGGTGCGTCGAATGGGGTGCGCGCGCGGGTGGTGTTTTCGAAAGTACTGCTCATGGGCCGCTCGGGTGAGGGCGTAACCACACAAGCATCATCTAGAACGCGATTGACTGCCCACGCGCGGGCCGGGACGAATCACGAAGTTAGTGTTCGACCTGAAACCACTCGCTCCCACTGGCCTCATACTTGGTGTAAGTGTCGTCGGTGTCAACGGGTGCCACTTCGACGCCACCCGCGCGAAGTGCATCGGCCAGCGGCTCGGCCGCCGCGACCTCCACCATGTACTGACGCGACACCCGCCCGCCCACGAGTTCGAACGTCACCGCCTCGGCGTAAAGTGCTTCGTAGGTGTCGGGTTGCGTGCGAAGCAGGTGCGACCAGAAGGCCGTCAGGCGAGACTTGAACGCCGGTGCCGGTTCGTCGGCGTTGGCGAGCAGCGTCAGGCACAGGTATTCGGTCATCGCTCAGGTCCCCGGGTGAGATGGCGGGCGCCCTCACCACTGTTTGTATTGCTCCCCCTTGCACTTCGGTCGGGCGTGAGCGACAATCACACCACCTGCCGAAACTCTCGCTGCTGATCCACCCGCCCCGCCGAGCTAACCCTATCAGAGGGTCTCTTCCATGCAGACGCGATCCCGCCTCTGGTCGCTATTTGTCGCCGCACTGGTTGCTCCTTGCGCCCTTGCCTCCCGAACCGACGCCGCCGAGATCAACTCCGCCGACGTAAAGAGCATCGCCGTTTACCCCGCGAAGGTGACGCTGGTCGGTGCCGACGACGCGGCGCAACTGATTGTGACCGGAACGCTTGCGAGCGGGCAAACGGTGGACCTCACCGCCGAAGCGCAGTACCTCATTGCGGACGGCAAATCGGCCACGGTGACCGCCGGGCGCCTCGTGCCCAAGGCCGACGGCACCACGGACATCGCGATCACCTTCGGCGGTCGGGCCGTGCGGGTTCCGCTGAGCGTGAAAAGCGTGGGTGAGAGCCTGCCGCTCAACTTTACGAACCAGGTCGTGCCGGTGTTCACGAAGCTCGGGTGTAACTCGGGCGGGTGCCACGGAAAGCTCGCCGGGCAGAACGGTTTCCGGCTCTCGCTCCTCGGGTTCGAGCCGGACCTCGATTACGCCACACTTGTGAAGGAAGCCCGCGGGCGGCGCCTGTTCCCGGCCAGCCCGGACGCCTCCCTCTTCCTGACGAAGGCCACGGGGCGCGCCCCGCACGGCGGCGGCAAGAAGATGGAGCCCGACAGCGACGAGTACAAGCTGGTGCGGCGCTGGATCGCCGCCGGGATGCCGTGGGGCGAGGAGAAGGACCCGAAGGTCACGCGGATCAGCGTCTACCCCGAACACCGGGTACTGAGCCGGCACGGCAAGCAGCAGTTCGCGGTGTACGCGCACTACACCAACGGCGCCGTCGAGGACATCACCCGCCGGGCGCAGTACGAGAGCAACGACACCGAGATCGCGACCGTCGACGAGCGGGCACAGGTCCGCACGCTCGGCATGAGCGGCGAGGCGGCCATCATGGCGCGGTATCAGGGCATGGTCGCGGTGTTCCGCGCCACGGTCCCGCTGGGGGTGAAAACTCCCGCGTGGGAGTTCGCCGAAAAGACCGTTGTTGACAAGTTCACCGCCAAAAAGTGGCGCGAACTCGGGCTGGTCCCATCAGACCTGTGCGGTGACGAGCAGTTCGTCCGCCGCGTGTTCATCGACATCACCGGGACGTTCCCCACGGCGAAACAGGTCACCGACTTCGTTGCGGACAAGGACCCGGCGAAGCGTGACAAGCTCGTGGACGCGCTGGTGGAGACCCCGGAGTACGCCTACTACTTCGCGAACAAGTGGGCTGACATCCTCCGCGTGAAGCGGCGCCAGGAGCAAAACCGGGCACAGGGCACGTTCGCGTTCCACGAGTGGATCCGCGAGCAGGTGGCCGCGGACACGCCGTACAGCGAGTTCGTCCGGGCCATCGTCGCCAGCACCGGCGACGAGCGGAAGTCCCCGCCGACCGTGTGGTACAAGGAAATCGATAAGGCCGAGCAGTTCGTGGACGACGTGAGCCAGGTGTTCCTGGGCCAGCGACTGTCGTGCGCGAACTGCCACCATCACCCCTACGAGAAGTGGTCGCAGGACGATTACTGGAGTCTGGCGGCGTTCTACGCCCGCGTGGGGCGGAAAGAGGCGCGGCTCCCGAGCGCGGACCCGAACCGACAAGACAACCGCGTCCAGACGGTCTACATCCGCACCATCGGGAACGTGACCAACAAGCGGACCCAGAAGCCGGCCGAGGCGAAGCCGCTCGACGGCGACCCGATGACCATTCCCGTGGACGAGGACCCGCGCCAGAAGTTGGTGGACTGGATGGTGTCGCCCAAGAACCCGTTCTTCGCGAAGACGGTGGCGAACCGGTACTGGGCGCACTTCTTCGGCCGCGGCATCGTCGACCCGCTCGACGACATGCGGATCACCAACCCGCCGAGCAACCCGGAGCTGCTCGACGCACTCACGCAGAGCGTGATCGACAGCAAGTACAGCTTGAAGGCGCTCATTAAGACGATCTGCAAGAGCCGGACGTACCAGCTCTCGAGCGCGCCGAACGAGTTCAACAAGCACGACAAGCAGGCCTACGCCCGGTACTACCCGCGGCGGCTCCAGGCGGAAGTGCTGCTGGACGCGCTGTGCCAGGTGACCGACAGCCCATCGCGGTACAACGGGCTGCCGGCCGATAAGAACGCCCCGAACCGCGCGATCATGCTGCCGGACGAGTCGTTCCAGTCGTACTTCCTGGACGTGAACGGGCGCCCGCAGCGGATCAGCGCGTGCGAGTGCGAACGGGTGAGCGAGGCGAACCTGGCGGCCGTGCTGCACATGCTCAACAGCGACGAGGTGCAGGGCAAGATCAGTCGCGGCGGTGGTCGGGCGGACCGGCTCGCGAAGGCCGACGACAAGCGCCCCGACGAGGAGAAGGTGACGGAGCTATTCCTGTCGGCGTTCTCACGGAAGCCGACGGCGGACGACCTCGCGACGGCGATCGAGCACATCAAGAAGTTGGAGGCCAAGAGCGGAGCGGCCGGCAAGAAGACCGCTTACGAGAACATCCTCTGGGCGCTGGTGAACACCAAGGAGTTTTGGTTCAACCAGTAACGCCCAGAGCGTTGTCGAGTCCTCTTGTGTCCGCGGGCCGAAACCCGCGGGCATTTTCGTTTCGCTCGCACGAGCTGCATGAGACATGCGCAACGTTGCCGCAACATTCCGCCAAACAACTCATGAATCTGCCGCCACCTTTTGCGGCCCCGCCACAAAACCGTAACCGACACACGAACGGCACACTCAGCAACGCACAAGTTCGCAAGCAATCAGCAAGCCGAATTGAGACCATATCATCGCGGCGCAAAGCGAGCACGCAAAAAGTGTTAAGTGGTAACGATCCTTTACAGGAGCGGACCGTTTTTTGATGCGCGAACGAGATCCTGACACAAGGGCGCTAACCGTGTCGAAACAACGATTGTGGCTGCGGGGGCTGACGTCTTTGGTTCGCGCGTGCGCCCACGGGGGCGGGTCGTCGCGGTCGCGCAGCGTCCCCGTTCTCTCGTCTCGCATTGAGGTGCTCGAGGCCCGAACGGTTTTGAGTCACGCCAGCGGCATCACCTCGCACTTCGGGCCGGCCGCTGCGGAACGTGTTGCTACCCAGCACGAACTGGTGGTGGTCGATCCCCACGTTGCCGACTGGCAGTTTCTGGCCGCCAGCGCGAAGACCCAAGGGCGCGCGGTTCTCGTTCTGAACGCCGAACAAGACGGCATCGCCCAGGTGGGCGCCGCGCTGGCGGCCGGCTCAGATTGGACCGGGGTTCACTTCTTCTCGCACGGCAGCGCCGACGGGTTCCAGCTTGGCGGGTCGCAAATCGACCGCGCCCGGATCGGGTCTTATGCGGACGAGGTCCGGCAGTGGCGCGGGTCCCTCGCTTCTGGTGCGGACCTGCTCTTTTATGAGTGCGATCTCGCCGGCGGGAGCGCGGGGCGGTCTCTTCTGGACGACTTCCGCGCGTGGACCGGTGCGGACGTGGCCGCGAGTACGAACGTCACCGGGGCCGCCGCGCTCGGCGGGGACTGGGTGCTCGAGTACCAACGGGGTGCGATCGAAACCGGCTCCCCTCTTACCGCCGCGGAGCAAGGCGCGTACGCGGGGACGTTTGCCACGTTCACAGTGACGAACACCGGCGACAGCGGCGCCGGCTCGTTGCGACAGGCGATTGCGGACGCCAACGCGGCCGACGAGGCGGACACAATCGAGTTCAACTTGTCCAATGCCGATCCCAATTTTAACGCCATGACCGGCAAGTGGACGATTACGCTCGCTTCGGCGCTGGATGTGGTCACCGAGCAGGTGTTAATCGACGGACGCACGCAGGCCGGTTACGCCGGGGCGCCGCTCGTCGTCGTGAACGGCAGCGGCATCAACAGCAACGGCATCGATCTGGGGAGCGGTTCCTCCGGCAGTACGGTTCGGGGCCTCGTTATCAACGGCTTTTCCGGCGCGGGCGTTCACATCGCCAGCGCGAACAACTTCGTTCAGGGCAACTGGATCGGGTTGAACGCCAGCGGAACGGCCGCGGCGGCCAACGGGACCGGAGTGTTACTAGACAACGCCGGCGGGAACACCGTGGGCGGCGCCACCGCGGCCGACCGGAACGTGATCTCCGGTAACTCACAAAACGGCGTCTCCGTTTCCGGAGCGATGGCAACCGGAAACACGATCCTGGGCAACTACATCGGGCTCGATCACACCGGCGCGGCTCCGATCGGTAACGGCGCCAGCGGCGTACTCACCACGGCCGGCGCGACGGGCACAGCGATCGGCGGAACCGCCGCCGGCGCGGGCAACTTCATTTCCGGTAACGCGGAGTACGGGGTCCGGATCGAGGCGGACAACACGACCGTCGAGGGCAACGTCATCGGCCTGTTCGCGGACGGAAGCGTCTCGGCGAGTTCGGGTAACCACATCGGCGGGGTCGTCGTCTCGTCGGCAAACAACGCCATCGGCGCGGCGTCCGCGGGAAACGTCATCAGCGGGAACGGCGGTGCCGGCGTCCACCTGCAAACCAGCGGGGCAACCGGGAACGTGCTTCTGGGCAACTACATCGGAACCGACACCGCCGGTTCCGCGGCCACCGGGTTCGGCAACGCCAGCGGCGTCCTTCTGAGCAGCGGGGCGTCCGGCAACACGTTGGGCGGCGCGGCTGCCGGAGCGGGAAACGTCGTCTCGGGACACTCGGGCAACGGCGTGGATATGAATAACGCTCCCGGCAACACGCTTCTCGGCAACTTCATCGGCCTCGATGCGTCAGGAACGTCTGCGTTACCGAACTTACAAGGTGTCATGCTGATCGACGCTCCGAACACCGTCATCGGCGGTTCGGCCGCCGGGGAAAGAAACGTCATCAGTGGGAACACGCAGAACGGAATTGCCACCATCGGCGAAGGGATCTCTGGCACGCGCATTCAGGGCAACTACATCGGCACCAACGCGGCCGGCACGGCCGCTGTCAGTAATGGGGGAGCGGGAATCAGCATCGACACGTTGTCCGGTTCGCGGTCGACGGGGCTCACGATTGGCGGCACCACCGCCGGTGCCGGGAATCTCATTTCGGGCAATAACTCCGACGGCATACTGTTGCAAGCCGACAGCACCCTCATCGCGGGCAACGTCATCGGCCTGAACGCCGCCGGCACCGCGCCTCTCCCGAACGGGACAGGCATCACGATCATCAACGCGCTGAGCAACACCATCGGCGGAACCACCGCGGGGGCGCGGAACGTTATCAGCGGCAACCTCGGTGAAGGGTTCCGCGTGTTCGGTTCGTCAACGTCCGGTAACCTCATTCAGGGCAACTACATTGGTACCGACCCGGCGGGTTCGTCCGCGACCGGCTTCGGCAACGGGGGCAACGGGGTCCGGTTGATCGGCACTAACAACACGGTTGGCGGCTCGACGCCCGGAACCGGCAACGTGATCGCCTTCAACAACGGCAGCGGGGTGAGCGTTGAGTCGGGGTTGGGGCAATCGGTCCTTCAGAACAGCATATTTGGGAACACCTCGCTGGGCATCGATCTGGGCAACAACGGGGCTAACTCAAACGACGGCGCGGCATCCGCTGGGCAGCCGAACCTGCTCACCGATTTCCCGGTATTCACCACCGCGAACTTGGTCGGGAGCACGCTCACCGTCGCCGGCTACGTCGGCAGCGCGGCCGGGCAAGTCGAGTTCGCGAACAACCGCGTCGAGGTGTTCATCAGCGACACCAGTTCCGCCAACGGGAGCGGCCGGACCTACATCGGCTTCCTGACGACCGACGCGAGCGGCAACTTCAGCGGCTCGCTGAATGTAACCGGGCTCGGCCTGACGGTCGCCGACAGCGTCACGGCGACGGCCACCGACGCCGGCGGCAACACGTCCGAGTTCGGCACAAACTTCGATGTCAACGGTGAGCCCGTCGCGGTCGCGGACGCGGGCGCGGCGGTCGAAGCGGGCGGCACGAATAACGGCACGCCGGGCACCGATCCCACCGGCGATGTCCTCGCCAACGACACGGACCCGGATGTCGGGGACACGAAGGTCGTGACCGGCGTGGTGGCGGGGAACGCGGGCAGCGCGTCGGGCAGCGTGGGCGTCGCCGTAGCTGGCACCTACGGTTCCGTCGTAATTAACGCGGACGGCTCGTTCGCCTACACCGTCAACAACGTCGATGCGGCCGTCCAGGCACTCCGCACGTCGTCCGACACACTGACCGACACATTTACCTACACGATCACCGACGGGGGCGGGCTCACGAGCACCGCACAACTGACGGTCACCATCCACGGCGCCAACGACACCCCGACCGGTGGCGCGGTCGCGGCGACCGCGGCCGAAGCCGGTGGGCTCGACAACCTGACTCCCGGCCTGAACCCGACCGGCACCGTGTTCACGAACATTTTGGACGTGGACAACGGCGACACCTTCACCGTCACCGGGGTCACTGCCGGCGTCGTGGGTTCGGCGTCGGGCGCGGTCGGCTCACCGGTGGCCGGCGCGTACGGCTCGCTCACGGTCCGCGCGGACGGCACGTTTGTCTACACGGTCGATAACGCCAGCGCGTCCGTTCAGGCCCTGCGGGCCGGTAATTCCGTAACGGACACGTTCACCTACACCGCGGCCGACCTGGGCGACCTCACCGTGACCGCCCAGGTGACCGTCACGATCCAGGGGGCCGCCGACGCCCCCGGGGCTGCCGTTCTCGTTGCCGGGGGCACGGTCCCGCTGAACGCCGTGGCCGGGACGGTCGTGGGCCAGGTGGCCGCTCCGATCGCCGACGCGGGGGCCACAGTCGGTTACGCCCTGGTGACCAGCGCCAACGGGCTGTTTACGATCGATTCGAGCGGCCAGATCGCCGTCGCGCCCGGAGCGGTGTTCGGCAGCCAGAACCCGGGAGCGTACAACCTGACCGTGCGCACCACCGGTTCAAACGGCACGGCCCGCGATCAGACGATCACCTTGGGAGTTGAGGTGGGCGGCGCCGACCGGGCGGTGCCGCGGAACGGGCTAACACCCGTGCGGTTCGCCGACGGACGAATCGGCTTCCAGAACTCGGCCGGACAACTGGTTCGGACGGTCGCACCGCCGGCCGGTTACGGCTCGTTCCAGGTCGCGATCGTGCCGGACCGGACCGGCGACGGGATCGACGACCTGCTCGTGGGGGCGGGATCGGGGATCGGCTCCCGTGTCGGGATCTTCGACGGCGCGACCGGCGCCGAGTTGCTCACGTGGTCCCCGTTCTCCGCCGGGTTCATCGGAGGGGTTTCGGTGGCCTGCGGGGACGTGACCGGAGACGGGGTCGCCGACTTCATCATCGGCGCCGGCCCCGGTGCCGGCCCGCACGTGAAGGTGTTCGACGGCGTGACCGGGGCCGAGCGGGCCAGTTTCTTCGCCTACGACAGCCGGTTCCGGGGCGGCGTGTCGGTCGCGGTCGGAGACGTGACGCGCGACGGGTTTGCGGACATCGTTACGGCCGCCGGGCCGGGCACCGCGCCCCACGTCAAAGTGTTCTCGGGCCGGTTCGGCGATGAGTTGATGAGCTTCTTCGCGTACGACAGGGACTTCTTCGGCGGCGTCCGGGTCTCGATTCGCGATGTCAACGCGGACGGGTTGCCGGACATCATAACGGAAGCCACCGTCGCCGGCCGCACGCACGTAAAAGCCTTCGACACGCTGACGGGCGAAATCATCCAGAGTTACTTTTCCCCATGAGTAGGGACCCGCTCACCGCACGATAGTAGCACCCGGTAAACCATTCACGCAGTTGCGAGCGGCCCGCGCGCTCGCAACCCGATCTCAACAGCCCGAGCACGTGTTTGGCAAGCCGGAAGTCCCGTTCTCCGAGTCGCCCCTCGCTCTGATCGCACGTCTTTACGATCTCACCGGTGACCGTCAACGAGGCGCGAGTCAACGCCCGCTTGCAGGGTCGGCCGCGCCGTGAACTGCGTTATGCGGAAAATCAACCGGTGCCGTCCACTGCGATCCTGCGGCGCGAACGTTGACCTGTGGCCGTTCCGCACCGACAATCACCGCTGTCGCTTCCGGAGGATCGTATGCGTTCCCTCTCCGCGTTCGTTGCGGTCGCTGCGCTCGCGCTTCCTGGCGCGGCGGCCGATCCGAAGCCCCCGAACATCGTGTTCATCCTCGCCGACGATGTCGGGTACGGCGACCTCGGGTGCTACGGCTCCACCAAGGTGCGCACGCCGAACCTCGACACCCTCGCGAAGCAGGGCACGCGGCTCACCGACGCGCACAGCCCCGCCGCCGTCTGCACGCCCACCCGGTACGCGCTCCTCACGGGTCAGTACGCGTGGCGCCATGCGCCCGGGTCGCGCATCCTCAGCGGAGTCGCCCCCCTCAGCATCAAGCCCGACACGCTCACCGTGCCCGCGTTCCTGAAACAAAACGGCTACACCACCGCCGCGGTCGGGAAGTGGCACCTGGGCCTCGGCGAGAAGGAAACGGATTACAACGGCGAGATCAAGCCGGGGGCGCGCGAGGTCGGGTTCGATTACTCGTTCCTCATCCCCGCGACCGGCGACCGCACGCCGTGCGTGTTCGTCGAGAACGGGCGCGTCGTGAACTACGACCCCAAAGACCCGATCACCGTCAGCTACACGAAAAAGGTGGGCACCGAGCCGACCGGGAAGGAGAACCCGGAACTCCTCACCGTTCAGAAGCCGAGCCTCGGTCACGACATGACCATCGTGAACGGGATCAGCCGCATCGGCTGGATGTCCGGCGGCAAAGCGGCGCGCTGGAAGGACGAAGACATCGCCGACGACATCACCAAGAAAGCGGTCGAGTTCATCGGCAAAGCCAAGGACAAGCCGTTCTTCCTGTACTTCGCCACGCACGACGCGCACGTCCCCCGCGTGCCGCACCCGCGGTTCAAAGGCAAGAGCGGGCACGGGCTGCGCGGCGACTGCATCGAGGAACTCGACTGGTGCGTCGGCGAGATCGTCGCGGCGCTCGACAGGTACAAGCTCACCGACAACACGCTCGTCGTCTTCACCAGCGACAACGGCGGCGTCATGGACGACGGCTACATCGACGGCACCGCAACCGACACGAGCGGTCACAAGTGTAACGGGGCGTTACGCGGCTTCAAGGGCGGGCTGTACGAGGGCGGGCACCGCGTTCCGTTTATCGCGAAATGGCCCGTCCACGTCGCGGCCGGGAAGGTGTCGGACGGGTTGGTCTGTCACGTCGATCTCCTCAGGACCTGTGCGGCGATCCTCGGAAAGCTGCTCCCGAGCGGTGCCGGGCCGGACAGCGTCGACATCTTCCCGACTCTCACGGCCGACCGGCCGACGAAGCCGTGCCGATCGACACTGATTCACCAGAGCGGCAACCCGAACGCCCTCGCGATCCGCAAAGGCGAGTGGAAGCTCATCCCCAACGAAGGGAAAAAGAAAGTCGGGCCGGAGCTGTTCAACCTCGCCGCCGATCCGACCGAACAAAAGAACCTCGCCGCCGACAAGCCGGAGGTGGTGAAAGAACTCGCCGCACTGCTGAAGTCGGTTCAAGAGAACCCCACCTCCCGGCCGTAAGCCGAAGGCGTTCCGATGCCGTTGAACCCCCGCGTCTTCTTCCGCAAGGCCCACCGGTGGGGCGCCGTCGTCGCGGCGGCGCCCTTCCTGCTCGTCCTCGTCACGGGCTGCCTGCTGCAACTCAAGAAGGAAATCGCGTGGGTCCAACCGCCCACAAAAAAAGGCACCGGGAAGGAGCCGACGGCGCCCTTCGACGCCGTCCTCACGGCCGTGAAAGGTGTGCCCGAGGCGCGCGTGAACGGCTGGGCCGACATCGAGCGCATGGACGTGCGGCCCAAAGACGGCGTCGTGAAGGTGCAGTGCAAGAACCGGTACGAGGTGCAGGTCGATTTCCAGACCGCCCAGGTGCTCCAGGTCGAGTACCGGCGCTCGGACCTCATCGAGAGCTTGCACGACGGCAGCTTTTTTCACGACTCGTTCAAGGTGTACGTGTTCTTCCCGGTGGCGCTGGTGGTCGTGACACTCTGGGCCACCGGGATGTACCTGTTCGTTCTGCCGCTCGCGGTGCGCTGGCGGCGCAAGAGACCCGCGCCCGACGCGCCGGGGCCGAAATGACCTCACTCCGCCGATTCGTCGTCGTTCAGCTCCTGATGGTGTGGCAGGGCGGGTTCCTGTTCTACACGTCGGCGGTCGTGCCGGTGGGGACCGAACTCCTGGGAAAGGTCGGGCAAGGCTCGATCACCGCCCGCGTCACCGACGCGCTCAACGCGGTCGGCGTGGTCGCGCTCGCCACACTGGCGCTGGACCTGCTACTGACCTCCGACCCGTCCCGGCGCCGGGCGGCGTCGCGGTGGGCCCTGTGGGTGCTCGCCGCGGTATGCCAGGGCGGCCTCTTTTACCTGCACGCGGTGCTGGAATCCTACATGGACCCGGACCGCCGGGTGGTGATGGTGATCCAGCCATTCTACCCGACGCACCGCGTGTACCTGTGGACCAGTACCGTACAGTGGGCCGCGTGCCTGCTGTTCGCGTGGCTCACGCTCCGGGCCTGGCGCGCGCAAGACGTGAAGAGTGCTGCGACCAAAGCGAGGGCATGATTCCGGTTTTGGCCACCGAAGAGAACGGCAGCAGATCGGGACACAAGTGATCCAGTTGGCCGCGATCTACTTGCGTGCGGGATCGCTAAATACCGTCGCGTCAGCGCGGGTGCACTTGACCCGCTAAGGAAGAGAGCCGCAGGCGCGCACGGGGCGCGCATACGGCACCAGCCGACAGCAACCGGGCCAAGTGCGCAGATCAGGCCTCGGGCTTCGCACCGGTCGGCGGGAGCAGGTTCTTGATCCGCACCGCGAAGTGTTCGCCGACAACCACAACTTCGCCCACCGCGAAGGGCACACCGCGCACCGTCAGTTCGACCGGCGCGCTGATGACCTCCTCCAGTTCCACGACAGAACCAGGGCCGAGGGTGAGGATCTCGCCGATGGGCAGCACCGCGCGCCCCAGCCGCGCGGTGATCGTGATCGGCACGTCGCGCAGCGACTCCAGGGTGCTCCCGGGGCCGGTGCCGGCGCGGGGCTCTAGCCGCGGGAACTCGGCCTGGCGGGCCACGACGCCGGGGTCGGCGGGATCGGTCGGAGTGGTTTCGGCCATGTCGCGTCTCGCGCTTGCGGTGGTCAGTCGCCGGTAATGGTATCGACAACAACGGCTGCCCGGTCACCGACGACCCCAGGCCAGACCCGGAATTTTCTCGCACCGCTGACCAATCCGTCAAGCGGCTCGGTCACCTTCTGGTCGAACACGATCACGTCGCCGGTCGTTAGATCCGACACATCCCGCATTGTGAGGTCGGCGCGCCCGAGGATCACGCTCATTTCGACGCTCATCGCCCGCACCACGGACTCGATCTCGGACTTGGGTGCGGGCGTCACCGGCGGCGACAAACCGATCGCGGCCAACTGCTCCCAGCGGCCCGAGCGGGTCAGCAGCAGGTAGATAGGGTGCTCGCCGTACGGCGCGGAGAGGGTGAACGTGACGAAGATGTTGTGCTCGTTGCCCCCGGTCCACACCGCGGCCGGGGCCGCGGGCGCGCCGATGTCGACCACGAGCGGCTCGACACCGGGCCAGCTTTTGAGGAACGGGGTTACGAAGAACTCGCGCACCAGGTGCGGGATCAGGGCCGACTCCATCGGGGTCGGCTCGCGGTCGGCCGGCAGGGCCTCGGGGGCCTCGCCGATCAGCCCGGACAGCAGCGCGATCAGCACGGGGTTCGGGAACACCAGCAGCGCCCCCCCGCCGGGCGCGTCGGGCGGCGCCAGCGGCACGCTGATCGCCCCCTCAGGGAAGAACGCGAGGCAGTACGCCGCGCTGGGCGTCTCCACCTTCGCGATCTGGAGGGTGGCGGGGTACCTCAGGGCTTGCACCGCCGCCTCGTTGGTGCGGCGGCAGGCGAGCGTCAACCACGCGGTGACGTTGCGCTCGATGTCACCGGGCGGCGGTTTGCGAAAGTCGTACTCGGCCGGCGTCATTGCACGACGTACTCTTCGAACAGGACGGCCCGGATGCGGCTGCTGCCGTCGGGATAAAGGACCTCCTCGATCCGTTCGAGGAGCTCCCGCTGCATCCGCTGAACTCCGACCGACCCGCTCACGTCTTTGGTGCTCTTCCCGGCCAGGTGGCCGATCAGGGCGCTTTTCACCGCGGCCTTCTTCGCGGTCACCATGGCGGTGACCTCTTTCTCGGCCTCGGCGTCGACGAGAACGGCGATCTTCAGGCGGAGATACCGTTGCTGCCGCTCTTCGACAAGGTTAACCACCACGTCGCCGAACGGCACGATCGCGGTCTTACTCTCGGCCGGCTTCTTCTTCGGGGCCTTGTCCTTGTCCTTCTCCCCTTCGGCCTTCTTGCCGAACGGGGGCACCCCGCCCATCGCCATCGGGACGACGGCCCCGCCGCCCAAAGCGACCAGACACACGATGATGAGGATCAGTTTGCCGCCCTTTTTCTTCGGTGCGGCTTCGGTTGCGGCTGTGGCCATGGTGCGATCTCCTGGTGCGTGATGCTCAGGGTCGCGTCCGTGCGGCGGGGTGGAGCGTGACCGCTCCCGAAGTATCCGTACTTCGTGTAATTTTGGTTCGCCGGATCGCCCCGGGCCGAAGTCCGGGGCGGTGAAACGGTTCGATTCTGCGTGCGGTTTCGGGCGGCACCGCAACCGGTCGCACGCCCGGTCTGAACTTTGCGCCGGCGCCCTACGGGGCCGCCGGGACCACCTGGCTGGTCGGGCCGGTCCCGACGGTCGGGACCACTTGGCCGGTGGCCCCCAGGTGGGTACAGCTCTTGCCGCGGCCGAGCCGCTGGCAGTCAAGGCACCCGAGGTGCGAGTGCCGGGCCGGGAACGTCGCCGCCGGGTCGATCAGAGCCCCGTCGGCGCCCATCACCACGCCGGGAACCGGGTACCCGAGCAAGCTTAGCACCGCTTCGCGGCTCACGAAGCGACGGAACAAGTTTGGCGAATCCAGGGCCAACTCGCCCGCGAAGCTGTCGTCGCTGGCGATCACGTGGTTCCGCACCCACGCCGGGCGCTCACGCGAGCGCTGCCGGTAGTACACCCGGATGCGGTCGGCGATCGCCTGGTCAGTCGTGTCCCACAGCCCGTCCACCGAGGCGACGACCTTCGCTTCCTCGGGCCCGACCGCTTGCAGCACCAGCCCCATCCGCGGGCGCGGGTACGGTGAGTAGTTGGTCACCACCCCGTACACCACCACGTCGGCGTTGGTGGCCTTGGCGATGTCGTACAGCAGCGGCTCGTCGAACCGCCCGCCGCACCGCGACAGCGCGGCCAAGTAGGCCCGGTCGTCCAGGGCGGTCGGGATCACCTCGAACCGCCCCACCTTGTTTAGCTCGGCGATGAACGCCTCGCGGGCCTCTTCCCCGACCCGCGTGTACCCGGGCTCGTTCCGCGTGAACCCGGTCTCGTTGCGGAACGGGAGCACGACCACCCGTGCGACCCGGTCCCACTGCCACCCCTCCAGGTGGTACTGACTGAACGTCGGCGGGCCGGGCAGCGGCTTGTCCTTGTCGCGGTGCTTGTGGATCAGCTCGCACCCGGCGAGAACGACCACCGCGAGCACCGCGAGCGACCCCATCAGGCGCGTCGTCATGGCTTGCCCCCCGCCGGAGGCAGCGCCTTCTCCAGCGCCCGGATCACCAGTTGGAGCAGCTCGATGTCCTCGCGCTCCATCTGGCGGATCTTGTCCTGCAGCAGGGCCAATTCGGACTTCTGCGTGGAGATGATGCCCCGCGCCTTGTCCACCTCCGCCTGCGCGGACTCGACCTCGCGGAGCGCCTCCATCAGGGCCTGCTCGCGGGCCGCCCCCTGGCGCTCCAACTCGACGATCCGGCTCGACAGCTCGCGGTTCTGGGCCAGCACCAGCTCCAGTTGCCGCGTCAGCTCGAATACCCGGTCGGCGGGCACCTCGCCCGGCCGGAGATCCAGCCGCCCGCCGCGCCACGTCGGATCGAACCGGCTGTTCGGCCCGGCCCCGTCGCCCGGCGCGGCGAGCCCCGGCCCGAGCGGCGCGGGCGCCGGTGTGCCTGGTGCCGTTAGCCCGGCCGCGCCCGGAGGCGCGGCGGGTACCGGCGAGGCCGCCGCCGTGCGAGGCGGCTGCGTCCCGGGGGGCAACATCCCGGGCGGTGGTAGTGTCCCGGCGGGCGGCTGCGGCGGCTGGTAAGCCCCGACCGTCTTGCCGCCGGCCAGATCGCCGCGCCCGCCCCCTGCCGGGTCCGCGGTCTGGGTCCCGCCGGCCTGTACGATCCCGCCGGCCCCGCCCCCGCCATTATCGAGGCCGGGCGGGGTGGATTTGCCGAGCGGCGGCGGTACCGGTGCGGCGGGCCGCAATCCGCTCAGAGGCATACACCCCGTCGCGACCGCGGCGAGCGCGCACAGGCCCGACAGGATGATGTTCCGTCGGTTCACGGCTCCCTCCCTGGAGCAAAAATTCTGGAATCGGCCGTCAGTACTCGCACCGGATGCGGATCCGTTCCCCACAGGTGCAAGTTACCTCTAGCGCCTGGATCAGGTCGCCCTCGCGGACGACCCGCACCGTCGGCTCGTGGCCCCCGCCCGTCGGGGCGGGGGCGCCGATCCGAACCGGCTCCCCCGTGACCCGAACGCGGGCGGCCCGCACGACCGGGCCGCCGCCCCCGGCTGGTCCCTCGTCCATGCCTGCCTCCTGCGAACTGCGCCCGCGAAGACGCGATCCCTTGTGCGTTGAAGGCACGTGCTATAAGCGGGCGCCCGCGCCGTGTCAACGGCTGTTGCCGCGGGGCGCGAACGGGCCGGCTCAGCGGCCGATGAAGTCGAGCAGGCCCGGGTCGGCGAGCTGCGCGGTCACCGCGTAAATCGCTTGCAGCGCGGTGCTCGCCTCTTGCATCTTCACGACCGCCTCGGCGTAATCGGTCCCCTCCAGGTCGCCCACCCGGCTGTCGAAGTCCAGCTTCGAATCGCTGATCACGTTGGACAGAGTGCTCAGCGTGGCCAGGTTCCCGGCCTGCTCGCCGATCGTCGCGCTGATCGAGTCGCGGGCCGCGGTCAGGTCCGTGATCCGCTGGTCCAGGGCCTGGTTGAACGTGGCGCTCGAACCGGACGTGCCGCGCAAGTCGTCCCGCAGTGCGATCAGGCTCGCGAACACGTCCGCCCCGGGCTGCTGGAACACCTCGCTGCCGACGTAGCGGGTGTCGACGGTGGTGCCGCGCCCGGTCACCACCCGGGCGCGCTGGTCGGCGCCGTCGTACACGACCGTCGCGGGGCGCCCCTGGGCGTCGGTGGTCGCCACCCGGAACGCGTTGGTGTCCAGCGCGGTGCCCGAGAACAGGGAGGAGCCGTCGGGCCGGCTGTTGACCGTGATCAGGGCGCGGGAGATGAGGCTGTCGACCTCGGAGGCGAGCGCCTCGCGGCTCTCCGGTTGGGTGCTCGCGTCGTTCGCCTCCAGGGCGATGTTCTTGGCCCGCACCAGGATGTCGTTCACGTCCTGAAGGGTGGAGACGCCCGAGTTCAGAACCGCGGTCGACTCGCTGACCGTACCCGCATAGCTCTTGAGCCGGTTCGACGCGGCCTTCGCCTCCGTCAGCGCGGGGTACTTGCTCGGGTCGTCGGACGCCTTCTCGATCCGCACGCCGGAGGACACCTGGTCGTAGAACTTGGCCAGGTCGGCGCTGCGGAGCCGGATGTTCGCGATCGCGTTGCTGTTTTGGGTAAGGGCCGTGACGCGCAGGTTCATTGGGAAGTTCCTCTTAGTTTGGGGCGCGGGCCGGCGCATCAGGCCCCGGTGCCGGTCGCGCCGGCGGGGCCAGGGGTGCGGGCCGTGACAGTTAGATGATGTTGAACAGGGCGTCCATCGAGGTGTTCACGACGGACAGGTACTTGGACGCGCCCTGGATCATGCGCTGGAACGCGAGCAGCTTGAGCAGCTCCTCGTTCGTGTCCACGCCGACGGTAGCCTGCTCCTGAGTGGCCAGTTCGCGGAGCGCGCTGGTCTGGGTGGTCTGCAGGTCGTCGAACGAGTTGATGCTGCTCCCCAAGGTGGCCGCGATGTCCGCGAAATCCTGGGTGAGCGTGCGGGTGGCGACCGCCTGGACGTCGCGGACCGCGCCGAGCCGCTCGAGGTTCGTGCCGTCGCCCACCTCGCCGGTCCGCCCGGCCGCCAGCAGCGTCGGGTCGGCGGAGATCGTGGGGCTGACCCGGATGCTGGCCGCACTGCTCCCGACGAACAGCCCGTTGACCCCCAGGGCGACGAGCAGCCCCGAGGTGTCGGTGTTCGCCACAGCCCCCGGCCCGGCCGGCAGCGTGTCGCGCCCGGCGAAGTCGAACGAGAACCCGGCCTGGGCCTGGATGTCCAGCGTGTTGGAGGTCGCGTTGACCGTCGCCGTCAGCCCGGGCACCGCGCTCAGCGCGGTGGCGATGTCCGTCAGGCTCTGCGTGGCGGGGTTGATGGCGACGGCCGTGTTGGTGCGGGTCGCGGGGGAGACGTTGTTGTTCGTCACGCTCACCGTGAGCGTCCCGGCCTGGACCGAGAACGGCAGCCCGGCCGCGTTCAGCGGCGCGGTCACCGACGACGCCTGGTTGGTGCCGCTCAGGCTGGTGATCGGCGTCGAGCCGAGCCCGGTCGCCTGCACCTGGTTCACCTTTTGGATCAGTTGACCGGCGAGCGTGTCGAGCCGGGCCCGCAGGGCCGGGATGTCGGTGTTAAAGGACTGCACGTCCCCCGCCAGCGAGCCGGAGCGGAACGTGCGGGTGGCGGCCGCACTCGTGTCGGTGATGACGATGTCGTCGTTGGCGTTCTGCGACACCGTGAACCGGTTCGCGAACTCGCCGACCACCACCGCGGAGTCGCCCGAGATGACGTTGATCTGCCCGTTCGGCACCTCGACGATTTTGACATCGATGAGCTTCGACAGGTCGTCGATGGCCACGTCACGCTGGTCGCGGAGGTCGTTGGCCGTCAGGCCCCGGTTCTCTTTCGTGAGGATCTGCGTGTTCAGGCTCGCGATGCGGGTGGCCAGGGTGTTCACCTGGTCCACCGTGGCCCCGATCTTACGGCCGAGGTCGGACCGGAGCCGGTCGATGTCTCCGGCGGTCGCGTTGAGTTGGTTCGACAGGTCGGTCGCGGCGGTGAGGATGGTCCGGCGGGAGGCGAGGCTGTCCGGGCGGGCGGTCAGCTCCTCGACCTGGTTGAAGAAGCTCTCCAGTTTGTCGCCGACCCCGCCCTGGCCGGTGGCCAGCGCGGTCTCGATCTGCCGGTTGGTGTCAAGCAGCGCGGTGTACCGCCCCTGATCACCGTTGCCGGTCAGGACCGCGGTCCGCACCGCGGGGAGCGAGTACCGGGTGACCGAGCCGATGTCGACACCGGTCACGTTCGGGCCGGTGGTGCGGCTCACGAGTTGCGGGTCCACGCGGTGGTACCCGGGGGTGGTCGCGTTCGCGACGTTCTGGCCGATCAGGTCGAGCGCCTTTTGCGCCGTGGCGATCGCCGAGGTGCCGATGGCGTAGCTGTTCGTCATGTGATGGTTCCGCGTCTCAGGAGGGGCTGATTCGGCGCCGGCGGCAGCCACTGACCAGAGGGGCCGTACCGGATTGGGGTGTCGTCCGCGCCGCATTCGGCGAGCACGTCCCGAAAGAATGATCGGAGGTGACCGAGAAGATTTGCGTTCCGCGTCTGAATCCGGTTCAGCTCGGCGGCGAGCGCCGCGAGCCTCGCGCGGGCGGCCCGGACCGGTTCCGCCTGGGGCTCCGGGAGCCGCTCGGCGAGGGCCGCGAGGGTGACCTGTTCGGGCGCGAGTTCCAGGGCCGCGGCCAGGGCGCCGGTCGCCCCGAGCCGGGCCGCGGACGCGGCCCTCAGCCCGGCCGCGATCCGCTCCTGTTCGGCACCCAGCCCGTGGGCCTCGGGGACCGCGCCGCGCCGCAGCGCGGCGTACAGCTCCTGGCCCTTTTCAATGGCGGCGGTGAGGAGCTGTTCCTCAGCCGCCAGGTGGTGCAGAAACGGCTCGACCGGAGCCGACGGCGCTGAGAGCGTGAGCATCGGTGTGCGTTACCGGCTTGGGTGCGGCGCCGGTCTCCTGCATCTGGCGAACGAGCGCGGACGCGAGGCCGATCCCGCCGGCCCCCGCGAGGTGGCGCCCCAGGTAAAGGTCGAACAGGCCGCCCTGCACGTCGCCGGTGTCGCCGGGGAACATCCCCCCGCCCTCGCCCTCGTCCAGGGTCTGGCGCATCTCTTTGAGCAACATCGAGAGGAAGGTGGCTTCCATCTCGCCGGCCATGTCCTTGACACGCGCGACGGCCTTGTCCGTAACCGTAGCACCCGGCTTGCCCAGCGCGGGGGCCGAAATTGAGGCCGAGGACACAATACTTTCCGCCCCGATCATAGTTTTCCTCCGCGGGTTTAAGTGCGTTCCGGGGTGCCGGGTTCGGGGCGCGCCGCGGGGCCGCCCCGGACCCGGCGCGGGCTCACTCGATGACCACTTCCGCGTGCAGCGCGCCGGCCTTCTTCATCATCTGGAACACGGCTATCAGGTCGCGCGGTGTGACCCCCAGCGCGTTCATCGAGCGGGCCACGTCCGCTACGGTGGTCGATTTCGGCAGCGGCAGCAGGCGGGCCTGCTGCTCGCTGCCGGTCACCTGGGTCCGCGGCACCACCACCGTGCCGCCGCCCGAGAACGGCGGGGGCTGCGAGATCAGCGGCGTGATCGACACCCCGATGTACAGGTTCCCGTGCGCGATGGCCGTCGGGGAGATGGTCACGTTCTCGCCCGCCACCACCGTCCCGGTGCGCTCGTTGATGACCACCCGGGCGGTCGTGTCGGGGCGCACCTCGAACAGCCCCACCTCGGCGATGAACTGGGTCGCGGTCTTACTCAGGTCGGTCGGCTGGCACAAGGCCACGGCCCCCGGGTCGGTGGCGACCGCGGTGCCCGGGTACCGGTCGTTGATCGTCTTCGCGATCATCCGCGCCGTGTTCGGGTCGGGGTCCTTCAGCAGGAGGGTGGCCTTGCCGTCGCGAACGAGTTCGCCCGGCGCCTCCTTCTCGATGATCCCGCCGCTCGGGACCCGGCCGACGTTGACGTGGTTCTTCTGCACGCCGCCGCCGCCGACGGTGACCGAGAACCCGCCGACCGACAGCGGCCCCTGGGCCAGCGCGTACACGTTCCCGTCCGCCCCGCGCAGGGGCGTGAAGATCAGGGTGCCGCCCTGGAGGCTGCGGGCGTCGTCGATCGCGGACACGGTCACGTCCACCCGCGACCCCTTCCGCGCGAACGGCCCGATCTCGGCCGTCACCAGCACCGCCGAGATGCTGGTGGAGCGGATCACCGACTCGGCCGGGAGCTGGCTGAAGATCTGCGTGCTGGTGCCCATGCGCTGGAGCAGGTCGACCGCCACCTGCTGCGTGAAGGTGCTGCGGCTCCCGGTGCCGTCGAGGCCGACCACCAGGCCGAACCCGTACAACTGGTTTGCCCGCGCGCCGGACACGTCGGTGATGTCCTTGATCCGCGCCTGCGCGGACGCCTGCGAGACCGCCGCCAGCGAGACCACCGCCGCGATGAGAAGCCGGTACATGTGTCCCCCAGGAAGAAGAGGGCAGCGAACGGAGGGCGGCGGTCAGAGGGCGGAAGACGGAAGCACAGGGGGAGCTGCCCGAATCGAAGGGCACTCGGCACCTGTTCGCCACCTGGTCCGCCCCGGCCGCCGTCTTTTGCCCCCGGCCTCTGTCCTCTGACCTCTGTCTTCTGACCCCTGTGTTCTGACCTTACGGGCGCAGCAGGTTGCCGAGCCGCCCGAGGTAGCTCTGCCGCGTGGTGCGGCTGCCGGGGCCTCGGCCCAGGTAGCTGACGCGGAAGTTGGCCACGTTCCCGGACCCGACCACGTTGCCCACGCCGATGTCCTGCTGGCGCACGATCCCGGTGAGGCGGAGCACCCGCTCCTCGCCCTGCACCACCCGGCTCTTGTACCCCTCGACCACCAGGTTCCCGTTCGGCATGATGTCCACCACCGTCACCGCCATGCGGTCGGTGAACGTGTGGGTCACGGTGCTCTGGGCGGCGCCGTTGAAGTTCAGGCTGGTCGAGCCGCCGGGGAGCGTGAACCCGACGCCGCTGGAGTTCACCGTGCCCAGCCCGGTGCCGCCGCCCCCGCCGTTGTTGTTCGGGGTGACGTTGCCGCCGCCGAAGAACTGCACGTTGCCGCCCGACGTGGCCGTGCGGTTGAGCTGTCGCGCGTCCTGCTCGTTGGACACCGTGTTCTCGGTGATGGTCACGACGAGCACGTCGCCGACGGCGCGGGCCCGGTTGTCCTGGAACAGGTAGGCGTACCGCGGGTCGCGGCGCTCCCACAGGGAGTCCGCCCGGCTGGTGGCGACCGCCGCCACCGCCGCAAGGAGCGCTGCCAGTGCTAATCGCCTCACGGCGTGGTACCTCCCAGTTCGATCACGAGCTTCCCGGCCCCGGTGACCTTCGCGGGCACCAGTTTCTTCGACTCGCTGTTCTGCACCATCACGGTCTGGCCGAGGAGCCCGTCGCTCTGGGCCTCGCCGGTCATGATCATCTTCAGCCCGACGCTGCTGACGCTCACCTCGACCCGCTGCCGGGCCCGCACCAGCACCTCGTTCGGGTTGGCGGGGGTCGTGCCCCCTGCCTGTTGCACCTGCGGGTCGGCCCGCGGGCCGTCCGTCACGTTCACGTGCAGGGCCATGCCGAGCAGGGTCTCGCCCCCGCACGCGATCGTCACGTCCATCTGCACCCGGCCGGTGGTGCGCCCGCGCGGCTTCGCGGTGATCGTCACCCGCTCGTCCGCGGGCACCTCCGGGAGCTTCACCACGACCGGCTGCGCGAGTTCGACCGTGGCCCCCGAGCCCGGGGGCAGTTGGCGGAGCAGTTCGGCCCGGGCCGCGGCGAGCACCTCGTCGGCCGTAACCGAGCGCCGGGCCGGTGTGACCGTGACGCGGTCCGCACCGGTCACTCGCACCGCGCCCGCGTCGAAGCCGGCCAGTTCCAGCCGGTAGCAGACGGACAGCCTTCCCACCACGGTACCCGCGCTGCGGGCTTTGAGTTCGAAGAGGTCCACCTTCGCCACCCGCGCCCGGGTGCCGGCGTCGCCGCCGGAAATGAGCGCCACGTCCCCCACGGTGATGAGGTTCGTGCCGACGGTCGCGGACGGGTTCAATTCGACCACCACCGGATCGCCGGCCCGCGCCGCGAGCGGCGCGAGGGCCGCAACGGCGGCCGCCAGCAGGTATCGGAAGCTCCGCATCCGTGCGCTCCGCAGGAACGTGAAGGGCGTGCGAGGGGCGCGGCCGCCCTGGCGGCCGCACCGAGTGCCCCGCAGGGAGAAGCCGTTAACGGATCAGGTCCGTAGTCGAGGCCAGCATGTTGTCGGCGGTGCGCACGGCCCGGGTGTTGAACTCGTAGGCCCGCTGCGCCAGGATCAGGTTGATCAGTTCCGTCACCACATCCACGTTCGACCGCTCCAGAAACCCCTGGCGGGTGAACCCGACGCCGTTCTGGCCCGGGGTGGCGATGAGCGGGGTGCCCGACGACGCCGTTTCGGCGAACAGGTTGCGCCCCTCGGCGCTCAACCCGGCGGGGTTCTGGAACCGCACCAGGGTGAGCTGGCCCAGCACCGTCGAGGCGTTCAGCGCGCCTGCGTTCTGCACCGAGATCGTGCCGTCGGAGCCGACCGACACGGACACGGCCTGGGTCGGGATGGTCACCTGCGGGGAGATCAGGAACCCGTCGCTGGTGACCAGGTTCCCCTGCGCGTTCAGCCGCAGCGCGCCGTCGCGGGTGTAGCGGAGTTCGCCGCTCGGGAGCGTCACCTGGAAGAACCCCTCCCCCTCGACGGCCACGTCGAACGGGTTCTGGGTGTTGACCAGCGCGCCCGGCGTGAACACCTTCGTGATGCCCGCGACCCGCGCCCCGCTGCCGATCTGGAGCCCCGTGGGCACCTGGAGCCCGGCGGCCGCGTCGGACCCCGGCGCCCGCTGGCTCACGTACAACAGGTCCTGGAAGTCGGCCTGCCCTTTCTTGAACCCGTTGGTGTTGACGTTCGCGATGTTGTTCGACGTATTGTCGATCGCGGTGGTCTGGACGTTCATCCCGGTGGCGCTGGTGAACAGTGCCTTGATCATGGGTCCCCTCCGTGAGAGAAAGCGGCGGCCGGCGTCCCGGGCCTCGTGCCCGAGCGCCTCAGGTCTGCGGCCGGGTGTTCAGTTGCAGCGATTCGGCCTGGGCGCGGAGCGCGCGCTGGGCGGCGTCGTAGTACCGGGCGCCGATGATGAGCCGGACCATCGCCGCCGCGGGCTCGACGTTGGAGCCCTCGCGCGAGCCCTGGATCACGCGCCCCGGGGCGTCCTGGCGGCCCGCCTGCGGGGAGGCGGTGTATAGCGTCGGCCCTGCGGCGGTGAGCTGCTTCGTGTCGGCGAACCGCGCGAGCCGAACCGTCCCGAGGGGCTGGCCGTCGGCGGTGATGCTGCCGTCGCTGGCGATCACCACGCGGCTGGTGCCTTCGGGAATGGTAACGTTACCCTGGTCGGTCTGAAGCGCGTAGCCGGCCTGGCTTACCAGACGCCCCTGGGGGTCGACGCGGAAGCAGCCGTTGCGCGTGTAGAGCGGCCCGTTGGGGCCGTTGAGGACGAAGAACCGGTCGGCCTCGCCGATCGCGAGGTCGTAGGGGTGTCCGGTCTGTTGGATCGGTCCCGGGCGGAAGTCGTTGTAAGCCTGGACCGTGCGAGCCCCGGTGATGTCGCCGGTCGGCTCCTCGGCGTGGCCGATGTGGCGGTCCAGGCTCTCGAACACCAGCCCGCGCTCGCGATACCCGGGTGTGGTGGAGTGGGCCAGGTTGTGCGCTGTCACTTCCTGCTGTTCCGACGCGATGACCAGCGCGGAACCGGCGCTGTAGAGGCCGCGGATCATGAGCTATCGCCCCCGGTTTGAGACCGGAGGATTCATCGACCCGGCACAACCGGCGCGTTCACTCCTTTTGCCCGTTCTTGCGAATCCGGCCCCGCCGCCCGGATGCACACAACCGGCCCCGGAAACGCGCGGCGGCCCGGCGAAGGTCGCCGGGCCGCCGCGCGTTTCCGGGGCCGGTTGGGCTCAGGCAGTAGCCGCCACCACCGCCGCGTGACTCATAGGCGTGAGGCGCCCGTCGCGCTCCATTGCGTTCCCCTCCGCGCGGACCGCCTCGAACCCTTCCCGGAGGGTGCGCAGCACCTTCCGCACGTTACCCACACCCTCCAGATCGGCGCGGGCCAGTTCGTGGGCGGCGTACTCGTACAACCGGAGGATGTTGCCGTTCACCTCCGGGTTCACCTCTACCCGTACCCCTTCGGCCAGCGCCATCACGATCTGCTGGGCTTTGAGCAGCAGCGTCACCGCCCCGGCCTGGTCGCGTGCCTGCAGCGCGGCCTCCGCCTTATCGAGCCGCTCCAGAGCCTTGTCGTACAGCGCGAGGAGCAGGTCCATGCGAGTCCACCCGGTCGCGGGTTCGGACTGCTGCTGGTAGCGGCGGTACGGGTTCATCGGTGCACCTTGAATGTCTGAAAGTTAGTTGTTGCTGTTCGTCGAAGTGGCCAGCGACGCGAGCTGCGTCTGAAGGCCCTTCAGGTTGTTCACGGCCGTTTCCATCGCGGCGAACTGCTTCTGGAGCTGGGCCGTCTTATCGTCCAGGACCGCCTGCTGCTTGACGATCGTCTTGTCGATGTTCGCGGTCTGCTGGTTGTACGTGTCGGTGATCGCCTTGAACCGGCCGGCGACCGGATCCAGGTAGCTGTTCAGCACCTGCGACAGGCGGCTCGCGACCCCCTGGGTGACCGTCACGGTGCCCGTCCCGGGGGCGGTCAGTTTGGAGGTCAGTTGGAGCCCGGCGGTGGTGGCGTTCCCGCTCGCGCCGGTGAGGATCTGCCCGCTGCCGATGGCGGTTTCCGTCGTCCCGTTCACCACGAAGTTGCCGGCCACGTTGGTGCCGACGGAGCTTTCCGCGCCGTTGAACCCGAGAGCCGCGAGCACCTCCGCCGAGCCGCCGGTGATCGCGATGTTGGCCCCCGAACCGTACTTCTGGGTGGAGATTTGGACCTTGCCGCCACCGTCTAGACCAACCGTCACATAATTATCGCTCGAACTCTGCGCAGAGTTGATCGCCTTTTGGACCGCGGCGAGCAGTTCGCCGGTGCTGTTGTACGGACCGGCCGGCAGGCTCACGCTGCTGCTGAGCAGGCTGTTCAGTTTGAATTGGAGGGTCGGGTTCGCGGGGATGAGCGCGACGGACCCGGGGGTGGCGGACGCCACCACCACCGCCTGCGTGGCCGCCGCCGTGACGTTCACCTGCACGGACTTCCCGGCCGTCGACTGGGTCTTGGTCCCGCCGGCGAGGAAGGTGATGTCGGCGTTGCTCGTGGAGCCGGACAGCCCGAACAGCTTCTTGAACCCGGCCGCGGCGGTGCCCGACGGGTCGTTGAGGGCGGAGGTCAGTTTGCTGGAATCGAACACCAGCTTCCCGGAGTCGTTGAACGACAGGCCGGCCACCGACAACCGGTTGGTGCTGCCGGTGAGGCCCGGGACCGCGTCGGTCAGGGCGCTGGCGAGCGCGTCCGACAGGGCGGTCACGTCGCGGTTCCCGAGCAGCGTACCGGCCGTTTGCGTCTCGGAGTTGTACTGCGTCTGGGAGGCGATGAGGTCCTTCACCGCGTTGTACGAGGTGACAAAGTCTTGCACCGCTTTGACCGCCCCGCTGGTGTCGGCGGCTACCGACACGGTGACCGTCTGTCCCTCTTTGAGGAGGTTCAGGCTGACCCCGGCGATCACGTTGTTGATCTGGTTGGTCGGGCTGGACACGCTCAGCGCGCCGCCCCCGACGGTCACCTGGGCGTCCTGGGCCGCCTGAAGGACGGTCGGCACGCCGCCGGTGAACAGGTCCTGCCCGGAGCCGCCGGTGAGCCCGCTGGCGTCCACGCTGATCGCGTTCGCCGCGCCCGTCTTGCTCGACGTGACCAGCAGCTTCGCTTCCGACGTGCCGCTGTCGGTGACGACGGTCGCGCGCACGTCGCCGCCGGCCGCGTTGATGCTGTCGGCGACCCCTTGGAGCGTGTTGTTCTGGCTCCCGACCGTGACGGTCGTGGTCGTGCCGCTGCCGACGGTGATCTTGAGGGTGCCCGTTTTGAGGGCGGTGTTCGGGTCGGCGAACCCGGCCGACGCCACCTGGGCGCCCCGGGCCAGTTTGACCACGTTAACCGTGTATGTGCCGGGGACCGCGGCCGTCCCGGCCACGGCGGTCGCCGCGGTGCTGTCGGACGAGGTCGCGGTGCGGCCGTCGAACGCGCTGCCGGCCGAGCGGGCGAGGGCGTTCGTCTTGGATTGGAGGTCGAACAGTTGCGCCTGGAGGGTGACGAACGCCGTCTGCTTGGTGGTGAGCGCGGTTTTCTGGCTGTTCAGCCGGTCGATCCGCTGCTGGTTGATTTTGTTCAGCCCGTCGATGACCTTCTGGGTGTCGATGCCCGTGGCCAGGCCGGTGAAGTTCAAGCCGCTCGTGCTAACGCCGCTGACAGCCATCAGAGCACCTCCGAGTGTTCCAAGCTCATACGCTTGAAGGGGTTAGGATTCCGGTTGTGGGGTGGTGCGACCCGCCGTGAGTGCGGGAGCGGGCGCGGGCAGAGATCTCCTCTGCCCGCGCCCCTCAGGTATTATCGAAGGACTCGCTCGCGATTAGCCCCGGAGGAGCTGGGCGACGAGCTGGGTCGTCTGGTTGGCGTTGCCGAGCACCGTCGCCCCGGCCTGGAGCTGGGTCTGGAGGCGGGTGAAGGTCGCGATCTCTTCCGCGAAGTCGGTGTCACGGACCACCGACTCGGCCGCCGTCGTGTTCTCCAGGGTGCTCTGGAGGTTGTTGGCGTTCGACTCCAGGGTGTTGGTCTGGAACGCACCCAGCTTACCGCGAAGGGCCGAGATGTCCGCGATCGCTTGGTCGACCGCCTTGAGCGTGTCCTGGGCGCCCGACGCGGTGGTCACATCAACCGCTGCCAAGCTGCTGAACTGGTTGCCGACCAAGTTCTGGGCCAGGGCCGTGGCCCGCACGTCGCTGAACCGCAGGTTCGAAGTCTGGCCCGCGTTCGCACCGATCTGGAACACCAGGCCGTTGTCGGCCACCGTGATGGTGCCCGTGGTCGGGGCGGCCGACGTGAAGGTCGTGGACGCCGGGTCGTCCTTGAGGGTGATCGCCAGGCCGAACCCGCTGGCGACGTTGCCGTCGATCTGCAACGTGCTGGTGGTGATCCCGCCGT
Organism: Gemmata obscuriglobus; assembly: GCF_008065095.1. Lineage (NCBI taxonomy): Bacteria > Pseudomonadati > Planctomycetota > Planctomycetia > Gemmatales > Gemmataceae > Gemmata > Gemmata obscuriglobus. Next base: position 5,481,380 of record NZ_CP042911.1, read on the forward strand.
CGTTGGAGATCGTGCCGGTCGCTTCCCGCCCGCCCGTCACCCCGTTCGCCGCGGCCCCGGTCGTGGACACCGTGGTGGTGTCGAAGTTCCCGGCGGAGTTCAACCCGAGCTTCGTCTCCGTGAACGTGTCGGTGCGGATCGTGAAGTCGCCGCCGGTCCCGTAGGTGGCCGAGGAGAACGCGATCCGGGCGGAGTTGGTCGGGTCCACCGAGGCCCGCACCCCGGTCGTGCCGGTGTACGAGTTGATCGTGGCGATCGCGTCGGTCAGGCTGCCGGCGTTGTTACCGTTCAGGGCGATGTCGGTCCCGTTGAGCGTCAGCTTGCCGGTCCCCTGTGCCTCGAACGTGTACACGTCGTTGGCGGTGTACGTGTCGCCGGTCGTGAACTTCAGTTGCAGGCCCTGGAGGACCGGATCGGTGATCAGGTCGCCCGACGTGTAGGTCGTCGGGATCGAGATGTTCTTGAACGTGTTGGTCGAGGTGTCGGTCACCTTGAGGTTGACGACGTTGGTCCCGATGTCACCGCCGGAGAGGACTTCGACCGTGTAGGTGCGGTTGGTGACCCCGGTGTAGTTCCCGGTCACCTGAAGGTCGTCGCCGGCCGCGGACGCCGCACCCACGTTGTCGCGGGCGTCAACGGTGAACCCGCCGGTGACCGCGGTCACGTCGGCCGCCGCCACGACGCCGTTCAGGGTGCCGTTCGTGAAGGCGGTGAAGTTCGCACTACCCACCACGTTGGCCCGGCGGGCCGACTGGGTGATGTTGATGTTGTAGTCGCCGGCGACCGCGGTCGGGTCGACCGCCACGCCGATGTTCGCGACCGCGGTGCTAGCCCCCAGCGACGCGCTGCCGTCGAGCAGCTTCTTGCTACCGAACTGGGTGGTCGTGGCGATCTGGGTGATGGTCCCGAGGGCGTTCGCGATTTCGGCCTGGTTCGCGGCCAGGGCGGTCGCGTCGTTCACGCCGGCGTTGGCCGAGTCGAGGGCCAGGCTGCGGATCTTGGTGAGCAGCGAGCTGATTTCGTTCAGCGCGCCTTCGCCGGTCTGCACCAGGGACACGGCCTTGTTGGTGTTGGCGATCGCGGTCTGGAGACCGGCGATCTGGGCACGCTGCTGCTCGGAGATCACGAGGCCGGCGGGGCCGTCCGCACCGCGGTTGATTTTCAGACCGGTCGAGAGCCGCTCGAGCGACTTCGACAGGGCCGAGTTGGTCTTGCTCAGGTTCGCCTGGGCGTTGAGAGAGGCGCCGTTGTTGACGACGGACAGAGCCATTGCGAGCACTCCAGCTTAGGGTTCAGTTTGCGGGTCGGTGAGTCCTTCCCGTCTGCTGAGGTTATCGAACTGGGTGGGGGAGATTTGCCTGCGTTTTCAGCGACTTTGCGGCGCCGCGCGGCCCACAGTGGGTGCACGCCGCGCGGCCCCAAAACGCCCGCGGCCCCCGCCGAGCTGGTGCTCGGCGGGGGCCGCGGGCGTTATTATCGGACTTAAGGTGTCAGCTTACCGGGCCGTCGTTATCCGGGAGCGTTTGAGCGGCGGCGGCGGCGGCAGCGGCGGCCGCCTCGGCGGTGTTGAAGTCGCCGGCCGCGAGCCGGGCCGCGGCTTCGGAAACCACGTTCGGGCGGACGTCAGGAGCCTGGCGGACGCCGGCCAGCAGGGTGGCCAGTTTGCCGGTCAGGACGAACTCTTTCGCGCTGCCCGATTCGACGGCCGGTGCCGGGGTGGAGCGGGTGGCCGGGGTTTGCGGAGCGGGCGGCTGGACTCCTGTAGGTTCGATACGCATGGCTCGGTACTCACAGTTTTCAGGTGTTGGGGCCGATGTTCGCGGCCTACGAGAATATGTATCGAGCGGATTCAAATAAAATTGCGTCAAAAAAGCGCCCGCAACCGCGCGGAGACATTTTCGATCATACGGTTGGAATCTGCTACCCCACCTCAACCGGGCTGGACACCGTCATGAGCGACTCCTCCGCCTCCCTCCCCTCCCCCGAAGTGCCGGCCGACGGCGCCAGCGCCCAGCCCGCCGCCCCGCGACCGCGCCGCGGTTTGATCCGTCGGCTCGTGACTCCGGCCATCGTACTGGCGTGCGTCACCGGTGGCGCGGCCCTGAGCCAGCAGCTCCGCCCCAAACCGGCCCCCGAAACCGCGGAGCCGCACACCGACGCGGACGCGCCCCCCGCCCCGGACGCGCATCCCGCCCCGAACGCGCCCCCCACCCCGGCGGATCGGGCAACCGCGGGTCGGGTCAACAACAGCATCCGCGCCGCGAGCTACTCATACGCGCTCAAGCTGATCCGGGGTGCGGCACCGGGCGCGTTCGGCGACGAGCACCAGGCCGCGTATCGCGAGGGGCTGTGCCTGGAAGGGCTCAACCGGTTAAAGGAGGCCGACGCGGCGTACCAGAAGGCCGAACAGGACCCCAACGTGGGCGGGTGGGCGCGGGCCACGCTCGGCCGCGCCCGCTGCGCGATCGACGCGGGCACGCTGACCGAAGCGCGCGCGCTGATGGACCGCGTGCTGCTCCGCTCCGGCCACCAGGAGTGCCGGGGCAGCAAGTTCCGCGAAGAGGTCGCTTACCTGCGTGCCCGCGTGTGCGTTCTGGAACTCGGGTCCCCTGCCCCGCTGGACCCGCTCAACGCCGGCGCGCTCGCCTGGCCGGCCATGCAGGTGGAACCCGATGTGTACCTCGATTGGCTCGCCAGCGCGGAGTCGGCCGCCAGCCCGAGTCCGGACACCGGGCGCGACGTGGTCGAGGTCCACGCCGACAAGGACCCGCAAAACCCGACCGTCACGCTGCGGCTCGCGAAGCAACCCGCCCTGGACGCGGTCCACGCGCTGGCGTCGGCCGCACAACTGGAAGTGTCGGAAGATGACACGGTTGCAAAACTGCTCGCCGATCCGGTCGGCCCGGTCGAGGTCGAGCGGTTGCCGCTCGGTGTCGTGCTGACCGCGCTGACCGAGCGGGCGCGCGTGAAATGGGAGATTAAAGGGCGCGAACTGCTCCTCGCGCCGGCGCCGTACGGTACTGGGCCGGAACTCACCGTGCAGGCGCTGCGCCAAGCACTTGAAGTGGCGGCGGAGCACCCGGCCGCGGCCCCGATGCGGGTGACGCTCGCCAACTTGGACGCTCGGGCGGGCCGGTTCCGGGTCGCGACCCTGGGGTACCGACAGGTGTTCGAGACCGTCGGGCACGCGCCCGCGGCCCCGCACGCGGCGTACAACCTCGGGCTGATGGAAATGAAGGCCGGGAACCGTAAGAGCGCGGTGGCCCGGTTCTTTGAGGTGATCGACCGGGCTCCCGGCACGACCTTCGCGGAGTTCGCGTGGTGCTGGATCGGCCGCTCGCACCTTGAGGACGATGCCCCCGAGGCGGCCCGCCGGGCTTACGTGACGGCGTACAACGGCAACAACAAGGAGGCCGTTTCCGCGGCCGCGCTGGGCGTGTGTATGTGCGACCTGCTCACCGGCAACGAGGGCGCGGTGCGGGAGCTGATGGCGGACGCCAAGCTCAGCACCCGCGAGCCGCACGCGATGATCACGAACTACTACACGGCGCTGCTCCGGTACCGCACCGCCCCGAGCGAGAGCCGCAAAGAGCTGTTGTTCCGGGCGATCGATGCCGCGGACGAGGGTCGTGCCTTGGGGCCGGGCGGGGTGTACCTCACGGGCCGCGTGTACACCGAACTCGGGCTCACACGGGAAATGTGCTCGCTGTACGAGCGCGAGGTCGAAACGGCCCGCGGCCCGCTCGCACTCCGGATGCTGTACGAAGTGGCGGAGCGGTACGACCGGCTCGACGCCCGGTCCGCAGCCCGTGCTCGGTACCTTTCGGTGGCCGCAGTGGACCAGTACGGCCTGCGCGCGCGGGCCGAGTTGCGGCTGGCCGCGCTCGACGCCCGCGACGGGAACGGGGAAGACGCCGTCCGCCGCTGCTGGGTGCTGACGAAGAGCAAGGACGTGCCGCTCGAGGATGTGCTCCGTGTCATGGGGCACGGGTACGAGTTGCAAGGCATGTACCGCGCCGCGGCGGACTGCTTCGCCGGGCGACTGCCGGAGTAACCGAACGCACGAACGGAACGGGCCGCGACCAACAACGGTCGCGGCCCGTTCCGTTTTCCGCGTGGGGTGTGGTGATAGCTTTTGCCGATGGGAGTGGGCACGTGTGATAACCGCCCGCGTTGGTGCGCGAGAAGGTGCTTTCCCCCGCCCCGTGTGATTCCTAGGGTGCGTGGCCGGTTATCGTCACTCACGTCCCAGCGGCGGGTTCAACCGGAAGAACCGCACACACTTCGGCGCACGGCGCCCACTTCGTTGATTCCCATCCGCAGCGCGGTCCGATAAACTTCTGAGCGGCCCCTGTTACGTTCCGACGCCGGACTTCCGACCCCCGACCGGGCGATGCCATGTCCCGCATGATGCAGCAGTACCACGACGCGAAGAACCAGCACCCGGGCATGATCGTCCTGTTCCGCAACGGCGACTTCTACGAACTGTTCGAGGACGACGCGGAACTGGGGTCGCGGGTGCTCGGCATCACGCTCACCAAGCGCGACGGCTCGATCCCGATGGCCGGGGTGCCGGTCCACAAGCTCGAACACTACCTCGGGCTGCTGCTCCGGGCCGGCCACCGCGTCGCGGTGTGCGAGCAGATGGAGGACCCGGACCCCAAGAAGAAGATCATCCACCGCGAGGTGAACCGGATCGTCACCCCCGGTACGGTGACCGACGACGGGTTGCTCGACCCCCGCGCGCCGAACCATCTTGTTGCCGTTGCGCCCGGCAAGCCCGGGTTCTTTGGCCTCGCGTGGGTGGATCTCTCCACCGGCCATTTTGCGGCTACCGACGTTCCGGCGCCGCGCCTCCAAGACGAACTGTCCCGGCTAAGTGCCGTCGAGTGCCTGTACGCCGAAGGGCTGACGAACGCCGTCTCGCAGGCGGCGGGCACGTACCTGCCGAAGAGTCGCGTGGCCCGTCCGGACTGGACGTTCGACCCGGCTACCGCGCTGGCGGCGCTCAAAACGCATTTCGCGGTCGGCACGCTCACCGGCTTCGGCTTCGACGACGCACAGTCATGCCTCGTCGCTGCGGGTGCGGTCGTGATCTACCTTCAGGAAACGCTCAAGGCGAGCCTCCAACACATCCGCCGGCTGCGCCCGCACCGCCCCGATGCCCTGCTCACCCTCGACGAGGTCACCCGGCGCAGCCTGGAGCTGACCCGCACCCTGCGCGACAACCAGCGCGACGGCTCCCTGCTCTCGGTGCTCGACCGGACCGTCACCCCGATGGGCGCCCGGCTCCTGCACGACAGCGTTCTGGCCCCCCTCACGGACGCGACCGCAATCAGCGCCCGCCTTGATGCGGTGGAAGAACTTCTGAAGGATCACGCGCTCCGGCAGTCCGTGCGCGACCAGCTCGACGCGTGCTCCGACATGCAGCGCCTCACCACGCGCGTATCCACGGCGAAGGCGGGGCCGCGCGACCTGGCCGCGATCGCCCGCACCCTGCGCCACCTCCCCGCGGTGAAGGCCAAGCTCACCGGCCGGCGGTCGAAGCTGCTGCAAGACCTCGAAAAGCGACTCGAGCTGTGCCCCGACATCCGCGAGTTGCTGGATAAGGCGATTGAGGACGATCCGCCGCACATCGCCAAAGAGGGCGGCGTGATCCGCCCCGGGTTCAGCGCCGAACTCGACGAGCTTCGCGCCCTCACCACAGACGGGAAGAACTGGATCGCCCGCTACCAGGCGCAGGAGATCACACGCACGGGCATCGGCAGCCTGAAGGTCGGCTACAACGAGATCGACGGCTACTACCTCGAAATCACCAACGCGAACGAGACGAAAACGCCGCCGGAGTACAAGCACCAGAAGACGCTCAAGAACGCGAAGCGGTACTACACGCCGGCCCTCCGCGAGTACGAGGAGAAGGTCGTCACCGCGCAGGACAAGAGCCGCGCGCTGGAACTCCAGCTCTTCGTGACGCTGCGGGACCAAGTCGCGGTCCAGACGCCGCGGTTGCTGAACACCGCAGAGGTGCTCGCGGCGCTCGACATGCTGGCGGCGCTGGCGGAACTGGCGGCGGCTCGGAACTACGTGCGCCCGGCGTTCGTGGAGGAACCCGTTCTCGACATTCGGGACGGCCGGCACCCGGTTCTTGACCAGATCCTGCCGCCTGGCACGTTCGTGCCCAACGACGTCGCGTTCGGCCCCGACGACGGCATGTTCTGGCTCGTCACCGGGCCGAACATGGCCGGCAAATCGACGTTCCTACGCCAGGCGGCGCTCATCACCTTGATGGCGCACGTCGGGAGCTTCGTACCCGCGAAGAGCGCGAAGGTGGGGCTGACCGACCGCATCTTCACCCGCGTCGGCGCGAGCGACGAGTTGAGCCGCGGGCAGTCCACGTTCATGGTGGAAATGACCGAAGCCGCCAACATCCTGAACAACGCGACGGCGCGGAGCCTGGTCATTCTCGACGAGATCGGCCGCGGGACGAGTACATACGACGGCGTTTCGCTGGCGTGGGCGATGACCGAGTACCTGCACGACACGCTCGCGTGCCGCACACTGTTCGCGACGCACTACCACGAACTGGCTCAGCTCGCGGCGTCGCTGCCCCGGCTCCGGAACTACAACGTGCTGGTGCGCGAGCTGGCCGACGAGATCGTCTTCTTGCACAAGATCGCGCCGGGGAACGCGGAGCGCAGCTACGGCATCCACGTCGCGCGGCTGGCGGGAGTTCCGGGGAGCGTACTCGCCCGCGCGACCGCCGTGCTCGGAACGCTGGAGAAAGGCCACGACCTGTCGAACGTGCCGGCAGCGCCCGTCGCCGCGCCCGATGTGACGAGACCTATCCCCCTACCGACCCCGGCGACACCGCCGCGGATCGAGCCGCCGAAGCCGAAGATCGTTCAGCCGCCCGAGGCGCCGCGGCGCAAGTCCAAGCCCCAAGCGGCGACCGGCCCGAGCCTGTTCGGGGACGGCGACGACGTGCCGTTCTGATCGGCGCCGTGAGCGGCGAACCGGTGTCCAGTTGTGATTGACAACGATGGTGCCGGTATCACACAATGCCGCCTCAGCCCGATCCTGTGTTCGGAGGATGGCCGGTGCGCGTTTCTCTGCTCCCACTGGTTGTACTTACAGTGGCGCCAGTCTTCGCGGGAGATCGACCCGAACCGAAGTACGAGGGGAAGCCGCTCGCCTACTGGGTGGCGCAATTTCAAAAGGGTGTAACCGGCCGGGCTCTCGCGGAAAGCAACGTTTTCAAGAGTCTTTAGGGCGTGTGGACAGTTACCGTAGCAAGATCATAATGGATGCAATGTGAACGAATGCGAGGGAGTTGCGCGCGGTTTTGTCGTACCGTGTCGCAACCCGTCGGTATTGTTTGGCCTTAGTACTACTCCGTTACTTCGCCACAACTAATTAAATTGTCGCGATTTATGGCGAGCTACACCTACAGGTCCGTGCCCCCGCAATGGGTTCAAATCCCAGCGATTCTGGCTAGTCCGTTCACGAGAGCAGCAAACATTCCGCCTTGGCAGTGAGCATTCCATTTGACTCAAGTCCAGATCCTACAAGATGTTCCGTCAAGGTGCATTCCAGAGGCGTGTGCATAACACGTCGTAAAATAAGCAGTTGTGGCGAGGTAACGGAGTAGTATTAAGCCCAGAGAATTCGTCCTCGGGGTAAAACAACTTCGATGATTGCTTGAGTCGCTGGCGAAACTCGCCGGTTGCCGACGCAAGTGCCTCCTTGAAGTTCTCGGCAAGTGCGGCATCAAGGAAGTGAGTTGCCACCTCTCGTACCCACAGCTCTTCGAGTTCCCGGTTCTCGCGAACGTTCGGAACCGCCACCAGTACGACGACCGCACAAGCTACGACATACACCCTGGCGCCCTCCCTGGCCGAACGTAAAGCTCACCTGCACCGCCATCACACGATGAGCGGTGCGTCCCGAATCCGCGGGCGGTGTCAGGTGCAGCGCCGGGTTCGGCTCACTGACCTCCGCGGTTCCGGGCGACACGCGCCGCACCGCGGCTCCGCGGAGCCCGTGCCACCGGTGCGGCCGGGCGGAGCACCCCCAACCCGATGCGCCGTGTCGCGACACATCGGAGGCCACCCACCACCGCCACCCGCGGCGATGAGCCGCGCCCGCCACCCACGGGCGCCACGCGGAGCACCACCGACACGAACCGCCGTGTCCCCACCCGCGCCCGGCCACGCCCAACCACACCTCGCGGCGGCGAGCCGCGCCAGACCCGATCGGCACCACGCGGAGCGCCACCGAACCGACACGCCGTGTCCGCACCCGCCACCGGCCGCGCCCACCGCACCTCGCGGCGACGAGCCGCGCCACACACCCACGGGCACCACGCGGAGCCCGACCCTCGGGATTCACCTTCGCGGACCACACGCCCACCGCCGCACGCGCGATCGAGCAACTCGGGTGGCCGAACAAATAGCTCACCTGCACCGCCAGGATGAAGTGCGCATGACAACGGTGGCCGATGGCGGTGTCAGGTGCAGCGCCGGGTTCGGCTCGCTCACGTCCGCGCCGCGCATCCGCGGATGCCCGCGCCACCGATGCGGCCACGCGGAGCACCGCCGACCCGGAGCACCGTGTCGCCGCACGTCGGAGGCCACCCACCACCCCCACTCGCGGCGACGAGCCGCGCCGACCACCGACCGGTGTTGGCGGAGCGCAACCGACCCGAACCGCCGTATCCCCACCCGCCGCCCGCCACGCCCAACCGCACCTCGCGGCGGTGAGCCGCGCCAGCGACCACCGGCACCACGCGGAGCCCGACCCGCGGGCGTCACCCACGCGGACCACACGCACACCGCCACCGCACGCGCGCTCCAGAACGCGAGGGTGACCGAACATAAAGCTCACCTGCACCGCCCCCTCCCAGGGAGCGATGCGTCACAAACTCGCGGGCGGTGTCAGGTGCAGCGCCGGGTTCGGCTCGATGCCCTCGGCGGTTCCGAGGTGGCACGCTCAGCATCGCGGCTCCGCGGAAGCCCGCCCACCGTCGCGGCCGAGCGGAGCACCACCGACCCACCCGCCGTGTCCCGGCCCATTGGAGGCTGGCACCAACCGCACCTGGCGGCGACGAGCCGCGCCAACCACCAGCGGGCGCCACGCGGAGCACCACCGACCCGAACCACCGTGTCCCCACGCGCCGCCGGCCACGCGCACCCGCACCTCGCGGCGGCGAGCCGCGCCAGACACGACCGGCACCCCGCGGAACCCGACACAAGGGTTTCACCACCGCGGACCACACGCCTCGCACCGCCGCACGCGCACTCATGCACGCGATGGTTGCCGAACGAACAGCTCACCTGCACCGCCATCATACCGTCAGCGGTGCGTCACAAACCCGATGGCGGTGTCAGGTGCAGCGCCGGGTTCGGCTCGCTCACGTCCGCGGGTCCGGGGCACACGCCGAGCGCTGCGCATCCGCGGAAGCCCGCCCACCGGTGCGGCCACGCGGAGCACCGCCGACCCGGAGCACCGTGTCGCGACACATCGGAGGCCACCCACCCACCGCCACCCGCGGCGATGAGCCGCGCCCGCAACCGATCGGTCTCGGCGGAGCACTACCGACCCGAACCGCCGTGTCCCCACCCGCACCCCGGCCACGCCCAACCGCACCTCGCGGCGGTGAGCCGCGCCCGCGACCACCGGCACCACGCGGAGCCCGATGCGCGGGGGTCACCGTCGCGGACCACACGCCCAGCTCCGCCGCACGCGCATTCATGCACGCTCGGGTTGCCGAACATACAGCTCACCTGCACCGCCATCATCGGATGAGCGGTGCGTCGCAATATCGCATGGCGGTGTCAGGTGCAGCGCCGGGTTCGGCTCGCTGACCTCGGCGGTTCCGGGGCACGCGCCCCGCGCCGCGCGTCCGCGGAGCCCGCGGCACCGGTGCGGCTCTGCGGAGCAGCACCGACCCGACGCGCCGTGTCGCGGCCCACTGGAGGCCACCCACCACCGCCCCTCGCGGCGATGAGCCGCGCCAGCCCCGACCCGTATCAGCGAAGCCAACACCGATACGCACTATCGTGTCCCCATGCACCGCTGGCCATGCCCAACCGCACCTCGCGGCGGCGAGCCGCGCCCGCCACAGACCGGCACCACGCGGAGCACCACACGCGCCGTTCACCCACGCGGACCACACGCCTACCGCCGCACGCGCACCCCGCGCCCTTCTGGTGGCCGAACAATGAGCTCACCTGCACCGCCTGGGTGACGTGAGCACCACAACTATGGCCGATGGCGGTGTCAGGTGCAGCGCCGGGTTCGGCCTCGGCCCTCACGCGATCAACCGGTGCCGTTGGCTCACTATCTGCTCGAACACAGACCAGCCATGCCCCTCGACGAGTCGGGTGAGCGCCTCGGCCGATGTCCGCACGGGATCATAGCGGACCTGGACCCACACCACGGTGTACACGCCTCCTGTGACGGCCGCCAACTTGTCCCCATCGCACAGTTCGTCCGCCAACTGGCCACGGCTCTTAATGACCGTCAGAGAGTACCGAACAGCGTCGCCGTGGGACTCGGCGAACGCTGCGAACAGGAACTCAGCCCCGGCGAGGCTCGCAGCGAGGTCGCCAAGGTTCCGAACGTCTACGCAGTTGAGAAGGCCAAGCGCCATCCGAAGCCCTCGGTTGGCCGAACCAGGAGCTGAGCTGCAAGCCGCCCCTCTCAGGGCGGTCTCCCCTTGCTCCCGCGACGGCTGGTCAGCTCCAGCGGGGGGTTCGGCCGACGGCCGCCTCCTTCCGCCAGAGGATGAGTGAGCGTTGCAGCTCAGCTCCTGGTTCGGCCGCCGCCGGATGAGCTCAGCCCACCGGGGACATCGCACGGCGGGAGATCACCATGCGACCTCAGGCCGCTCGGATCGGCGGGCCCTCGTCGGTCGCCTTCACCAGGGGGGAGGTGGCGACAACCTTACGACCGCCCGCCGATCCGCGGCGCTTGCAACCACCTCACGGCGGCGGCCGAACAAATAGCTCACCTGCACCGCCACATCCCGAGCAGCGATGCGTCATAAATCAGCGGGCGGTGTCAGGTGCAGCGCCGGGTTCGGCTCGCTGACCTCTGCGGTTCCGGGGCACGCGCCCCGCACCGCGCATCCGCGGAGCCCGGGCCACCGGTGCGGGCAGGCGGAGCACCACCGACCCGAACCGCCGTGTCCCGGCCCACCGAGGGCCGCCCACCACCGCACCTCGCGGCGACGAGCCGCGCCGACCACACCCGGGCACTACGCGGAGCACCACCGACACGCACCGCCGTGTCGCGGCTCACTGGAGGCCGCCCACCACCGCCACTCGCGGCGATGAGCCGCGCCCGTTACCACCGGCACCACGCGGAGCACCACCGACCCGCAATCACCGTGTCCGCACCCGCTCCCGGCCACGCCCACCCACCACTCGCGGCGGTGAGCCGCGCCCGTCGCACTCGGGCACCACGCGGAGCCCGACACTCGCCGTTTACCACCGCGGACCACACGTTCAGCGCCGCACGCGCACTCATGCACGCGATGGTTGCCGAACGATGAAGCTCACCGGCCCGGCCGCGACACCCGCGGCCTGAACGACAAACGGATGAGCACTGAAAAACCGGGCAGATGGCCGGGTCCGGTGCAGCGCCGGGTTCGGCGTGACTCTGCTGCACAATCAGTTGCGCGCGACGCCGATACTCACCACTCTCGCCATTCCTCCGTGATGTCATGCACGCTCGAAACCAGCCCGGCTCGTTGTGCCGCAGCAATGATTAACTCGCAGAGCTGCTCACGCTGGTCGGTCTCGATGAGAGAGCCATCGCATCGGTCGTTCAACTTGTTCAGCTTGATGACCGCCGTCTTCACAGCCTTGAGGATGGCCTCGTTCTTCTTGGTTTCCGGCACTCCCTCCAGCGCGGCAAGCAACTCATCGACGATCTTTGCACACCTGTCGATGTCGGCCTGCGTGTACCCCGCGTCGAAATCCTCGTCGAAGTCCGGGTCGGCCTCGCTCTCGGCCGCGCCGAACTTCATGTAACTGACCATGCCGTCAATGGCAGCCTTCCGAAGCCGGAGGAGGTCTTGCTTGGTGGGCTTCGCCATCCGTGAACCCTCTTGTGCCGAACATAAAGCTCACCTGCACCGCCATGATGCAGGCCGCAATGCGTTACAGAGCAGCCGGCGGTGTCAGGTGCAGCGCCGGGTTCGGCTCAATGCCCTCGGCGGTTCCGGGCGCGCTCAGTGTCGCGCATCTGCGGATGCCCGCGGCACCGGTGCGGCCGAGCGGAGCACCACCGACCCGCACCACCGTATCCCGACCCATCGGAGGCCGCCCAACACCGCACCTCGCGGCGATGAGCCGCGCCCACCACCGGCGGGCGCCACGCGGAGCACCACCGACCCGAACCGCCGTGTCCCACGATACCACCAGCCACGCCCAACCGCAGCTCGCGGCGATGAGCCGCGCCCGCCCCGACCGGCACCACGCGGAGCACGACGCACGGGGTTCACCCACGCGGACCATACCGTCAGCGCCGCCGCACGGGCGATCATGCACGCGATGGTTGCCGAACATAAAGCTCACCTGCACCGCCCGTCCCGAGGAGCGATGCGTCACAAGTCAGCCGGCGGTGTCAGGTGCAGCGCCGGGTTCAGCTCGCTTACCTCGGCGGTTCCGGGCCTCACGCTGAGCGCCGCGCATCCGCTGTGCGCGTGCCACCAATGCGAGCGTGCGGAGCACCACCGATCCGACGTACCGTGCCGCGGCCCACCGGAGGCCGGCACCAACCGCCACCCGCGGCGACGAGCCGCGCCAGCCCTGATCGGCACCACGCGGAGCCCCACCGACTCGCGCCACCGTGTCCCCACTCACTGCCCGCCACGCCCAACCGCACCTCGCGGCGATGAGCCGCGCCGGCCACTCGCGGGCACCACGCGGAGCCCGACACGCACTGTTCACCTTTGCGGACCATACGTTCAGCGCCGCCGCACGCGCGATCGAGCGCCTTGGGGTTGCCGAACGTAAAGCTCACCTGCACCGCCATCACCGGATGAGCGATGCGCTCCTGATCAGCCGGCGGTGTCAGGTGCAGCGCCGGGTTCGGCTCGCTCACATCCGCGCCGCGCATCCGCGGATGCCCGCCCACCGGTGCGACCGGGCGGAGCACCACCGAACCACGGCGCCGTGTCCCGACACATCGGGGGCCACCCACCACCGCACCTCGCGGCGACGAGCCGCGCCGCCCCCCCCCGGGCACCACGCGGAGCGCCACCGACCCGAACCGCCGTGTCCCACGACACCGCCGGCCACGCTCACCGCAAGCTCGCGGCGACGAGCCGCGCCCGCCACCGCCGGCACCACGCGGAGCACCACACGCGCCGTTCACCCACGCGGACCACACACCCACCGCCGCACGCGCGCTCCTGCACGCGAGGGCGGCCGAACAAATAGCTCACCGGCCGCGGTGTGAGCGACACGGTCTACAAACAGCGCATTATACAGCGGTCCGGTGCAGCGCCCGGTTCGGCTTCTGCGCGGGCATGTGCGGTTCCGCGGAGCCCGCGCCCGCGTCGCGGTTCCGCCACCGACACGCGCCACCGGGCCGCGGCACACCGGTGGCCACCCACCACCGCACCTCGCGGCGGTGAGCCGCGCCACCCACCCACGGGCCACACGCGAAGCCACCACTGACACGCACCACCGTGTCCCCACGCGCTGCCGGCCACGCCCACTCGCACCTCGCGGCGGTGAGCCGCGCCCGCACCCACGGGCACCACGCGGAGCCCGACGCGCGCGGTTCACCCACGCGGACCACACGCCCACCACCGCCGCACGTGCGCTCACGGCACGCGATGGTAGCCGAACAAACAGCTCACCTGCACCGCCCGTCCCGATGAGCGATGCCTCCCGAATCAGCCGGCGGTGTCAGGTGCAGCGCCGGGTTCGGCTTCTGCGCCCACCGTCGCGGTTCCGCGGAGCCCGCGCCCGCGCCGCGCATCCGCGGAGCCACCACCGACCCGCACCACCGTGCCGCGGCACACCGGTGGCCGCCCACCACCGACACCCGCGGCGGTGAGCCGCGCCCGCCAACCACGGGCACCACGCGGAGCACCACCGACCCGCACCACCGTGTCCCCACCCACACCGGGCCACGACCACCCGCACCTCGCGGCGGCGAGCCGCGCCAACCACCAGCAGGCCACACGCGGAGCCCGACACCCGGGGTTCACCCACGCGGACCACACGCCCACTACCGCCGCACGCGCGCTCCTGCACGCGATGGTTGCCGAACATAAAGCTCACCTGCACCGCCATCACCGGATGAGCGGTGCGCCCCCAATCAGCCGGCGGTGTCAGGTGCAGCGCCGGGTTCGGCTCCCTGACCACCGCGGTTCGGGGGCACACGCCGAGCACCGCGGCTCCGTGGATGCCCGCGGCACCGGTGCGGCCCTGCGGAGCATCACCGACTCCGCGCCCCGTGTCCCGGCCCACCGAGGGCCACCCACCACCGACACCTCGCGGCGGTGAGCCGCGCCCGCCACCAACGGCGCCACGCGGAGCACCACCGACACGACCCGCCGTGTCCCGGCACACCGGAGGCCACGCCCACCGCCACACGCGGCGACGAGCCGCGCCAACCACCCACGGGCACCACGCGGAGCGCCACCGACCCGCACCACCGTGTCCCCACCCGCACCCGGCCACGCCCAACCGCCACTCGCGGCGGCGAGCCGCGCCAGACACCCACGAGCACCACGCGGAGCCCGGCGCGCGGGCGTCACCCACGCGGACCACACGCCCAGCACCACCGCACGGGCGCTCGCGCGGCTTTGGGTGGCCGAACGAACAGCTCACCTGCACCGCCAGGATGAAGTGAGCATCACAACTGCGGCCGATGGCGGTGTCAGGTGCAGCGCCGGGTTCGGCTTCTGCGCTGGCATGTGCGGTTCCGCGGAGCCCGCGCTTGCACCGCGCATCCGCGGAGCCACCACCGACCCGCACCACCATGCCGCGGCACACCGGGGGCCACCCACCACGGCACCGCGCGGCGATGAGCCGCGCCGCCCACCGACCGGTATCGGCGGAGCACCACCGATTCGACGCGCCGTGTCCCCACGCGCCTCCGCCCACGCCCAACCGCACCTCGCGGCGATGAGCCGCGCCAGACACGACCGGCACCACGCGGAGCACCACACGCGAGGTTCACCCATGCGGACCACACGCTCAGCGCCGCCGCACGCGCGCTCCAGAACGCGAGGGTGGCCGAACGAACAGCTCACCTGCACCGCCACCACCGGATGAGGGGTGCGTCACAAACCCGCGGGCGGTGTCAGGTGCAGCGCCGGGTTCGGCTTCTGCGCTGGCATTTGCGGTTCCGCGGAGCCCGCACCCGCACCGCGCATCCGCGGAGCCACCACCGACACGCACCACCGTGCCGCGGCACATCGGGGGCCACCCAACACGGCACCTCGCGGCGATGAGCCGCGCCGACCACCGACCGGTCTCGGCGGAGCGCCACCGACCCGAACGGCCGTGTCCCCACGCGCCCCCGGCCACGCCCAACCGCAACTCGCGGCGGTGAGCCGCGCCAACCACCGACCGGCAGCACGCGGAGCCACCACCGTCTGGTGCCCCGCGGACCACACGCACGCGCGCCGCACGCGCACTCATGCACGCGAGGGTGGCCGAACATACAGCTCACCGGCCGCGGGACCACGCGACACGGTCGGGAAAGTACGTATTTGACCGCGGTCCGGTGCAGCGCCGGGTTCGGCTTCTTCGCTCACCGTCGCGCATCTGCGTAGCCCGCGCCCGCATGGCGCATCCGCAGCGACCGCGCCCACCGCCGCGCATCCGCGGAGCGGGACCGGCACGCCGGTGTGAGTCCCCGGCCATAATAACTCAGCCGCTCGGAGCAGCGAATGCACAGGTCCCACCCACCCTGACCTCGGCCACATCCGTGAGCGCGAAGTTCATGAACGCCCCAACCGGGATGGAACCCGCCGCGACAGTCAGGATCTCGGCAATGACATCGCCGCCGGCATCCGCGTGAGCCGTCGAGATGACCCGCACCCCATACGCCTCGCCGTCGTAGAAGCGGATCACTGCATCCGCGGATGAGCGATCTAACTCGTGCAGGAGAGATAAGAGGTTGCCGTCTATCGCCACCTTCGCGCCTCCGTCTCCTTCTGCCGCCGAACATAAAGCTCACCTGCACCGCCATCACCGGATGAGCGGTGCGCCCCCAATCAGCCGGCGGTGTCAGGTGCAGCGCCGGGTTCGGCGTTTGGGGATAACCCGGCGGCCAGGAACGCGGGGAACGAAGGGGCCATCTCGTGGATGCCGCCAAAGTCGTGATCCTCGACCAGCACTCGCCCGGACGAGAGCTCGATGCCGAACGGGTTGCCGCCGCCATCCCAACCGATGATGAACACTCCTCGCATGTGCCAGAACTCGTTGTCCGCTCGGAACTGGCGGTGCGAATCGGCCAACTCGGGCAGCCCGTCGATCCACTCGCCGTCACCGCCCACGCGCCCGCCGCACACCGTCAGGTACTCGCGGAACGCTGGCGGGATCGTCCCGAACTCGACCTCGAACGCCCGCAGGTCGCCCTCGGCGGCCGGCGGGTGGCGTTCCTCCTCAGGGCAGGCGTGCCACGCCGCGACAAGGAGTTGCCGCAGTCGCTCGTTCACATGCAAGCCCTCTGTGGCCGAACATAAAGCTCACCTGCACCGCCATCATCGGATGAGCGGTGCGTTCCGGATCAGCCGGCGGTGTCAGGTGCAGCGCCGGGTTCGGCTCGCTGACCTCGGCGGTTCCGGGCGACCCGCCTCGCACCGCGGCTCCGCAGAGCCCGGGCCACCGGTGCGGGCGTGCGGAGCACCGACCCGATGCGCCGTGTCGCGGCACACCGGAGGCCGCGTACCACCGCCACACGCGGCGACGAGCCGCGCCCGCCACCGGCGGGCGCCACGCGGAGCACCACCGATCCGAACCGCCGTGTCCCCATGCGCGGCTGGCCGCGCCCAACCGCACCTCGCGGCGACGAGCCGCGACCGCTACCCACGGCACCACGCGGAGCACCACACGCACGGTTCACCCACGCGGACCACACGCCTCGCACCGCCGCCCGCGTGTTCCTGAACGCCCGGGTGGCCGAACATAAAGCTCACCTGCACTGCCAGGATCGAGTGAGCAACACAACGCAGATCAGATGGCGGTGTCAGGTGCAGCGCCGGGTTCGGCGCGCTTTAACCCCACATTACTTTTTCTGGCAGCAAGCCGGGCTGGTTGAAGATGATCCAGAACGAGTGCGCATTCATCAGGTCGCCCGTGCCATAACCCACCTCGGCCACGTCACCTTTGAAGTGGACGCATTCCAATTGGAGCTGCTCTCGGAACAATTCCGGGTTGGTGATGGACGATCTTAACTCCTCAGCCCATTCTGTCCGCTCCCACCAAGAGTACATCCGATCTACTACGAGTTTCAGCATTGTGGGCTCGTTCTCGCAGATCCACGCGACGTGCCCTCGAATCGTTTCGAACTCGACGCCGGACATCGGCACCGCCTGATCGGTGGGGAAGATGTACCCCATCACACGCCGCCCACCAAATGCCCCGACACGAAATCTCCACCACCGCCATTCCTCATCCCAGAGGACCGGCCCGAGCGTTCCGTCGCGGATCAGGCTATCGTCCACGCTTACCTCGGGCGGCCGAACAATGAGCTCACCTGCACCGCCCGTCTCGATGAGCAGTGCGTTCCGAATCAGCCGGCGGTGTCAGGTGCAGCGCCGGGTTCGGCGGCTTCGCGCTGGGAGTCTGGACTGAACCGACTGCCTCCCGCCCACCACTCACGGAACTGAGGCGGTACAACGTTGGGCGGTTGACCGGAGGCGGCTCCCGGGCACGGTGCTTGGTTCTGAACCACGATGATACCCACGGCGCGAAAGGAGAGGAACTCCGTCGTGGCCCAGTTCCGGGATGACCGAAAGATGCCCGCCTGTCTGGTGACCCAGACTTGAACGCTCGGACCGCCCAACCCGTTCCACCGCAACCCACGCCCGACCGCGGGCGGTTCGTCAAACACTTGACACTCGTTGGGCTCCAGGCCCAGTGCCACCAGCACTTCGCCGACCGTTCGCCCGACGAGCAAACCACAGTCTCGGGTCAGGAGGTGTTTCGACATTCGCCGCGCGCCCCTCTGGTTGCCGAACAACAAGCTCACCTGCACCGCCATCATCGGACGAGCGGTGCGTCACAATACAGCGGGCGGTGTCAGGTGCAGCGCCGGGTTCGGCTCGCTGCCGTCCGCGGTTCCGGGCGACACGCTCCGCGCCGCGCATCCGCGGAGCCCGGGCCACCGGTGCGACCGGGCGGAGCACCACCGACTCCGCGCGCCGTGTCCCGGCCCACCGGAGGCCACCCACCACCGCCACACGCGGCGGTGAGCCGCGCCGACCACCGGCGGGCGCCACGCGGAGCACCAC